>CAYWIM010000043.1:0-36942 GCA_964458325.1 uncultured Verrucomicrobiota bacterium | reverse complement strand
ATTGTTCCAACGCCCGCCTCTCCCCGGCCCTCCCCTCCACTGCCGCGGAGGGGAGACCCTAAGCGCCAAAGAATTCTGTCCTGCGCCCGCGGGCCGCCGTGCGCTGTGGAATCGAGTTGACACCGGCCTCAGGCACGCTACAAATGCGCAAAATATGCGCAAGTTTGGTCAAGGATTGACCTCGCGATGAGCCGGGTTACGCTCCAGGCGGTCGCCAGGCAGGCCGGGATCTCGGAGGCCACGGCCTCGCGGGTCCTCAGCGGGCAGAGCACCCGGTTCCGGATCCCTCCGGAAACGGAGCAGGCGGTCCTGAAGGCGGCGCGGGCCCTGGGCTATTCCATGAACCGGAGGTTCTACAAGCCGGCGGCCCTCCGGTCCCGCACGCTGGGCCTGATCGTTCCCGATCTCTCGCACTTCTTCCTGGCCCAGCTGGCGCGGAAGATCATCGAGTGCGCGCGGCAGGCTGGGTTCGATGTGCTGGTATGCGACAGCCTCGAGGACACGGCCTCCGAGCGCAAGCTCATGGACCAGCTCGCGGCGCGGGAGATTGACGGCCTGCTGCTTCTGCCGGTCGGCAAGGATTGGCAGCACGTCCGCGAGCTGAGCCAGCGCAAGCTGCCGGTGGTGCTGCTCGACCGCGTGCTGCCGGATATCGTCTGCCACTGTGTCAGCGTGGACAACTACCATGCAGCCTACCGGGCGACCGAGTACCTGATCGATCACGGCCACCGGCGGATCGGCTGCATCCAGCGGCTGCCGCATGCCTGGATCAACGAGGAGCGGGTTCGGGGCTACCGGGAGGCGCATCGGGCGCACGGGTTGAGCGTGGACGACGCGCTGGTCCTGGGCAGCCAGTTCGGCCAGCACAATGGCTACCTCGAGGTCAAGCGGCTTCTCGAGATGAAGCCTCGTCCCAGCGCAATATTTGCGCTGAGCCATCTGGTCACGCTCGAGGCATTGCGCGCCTTGCGGGATCACGGGCTGTCCGTGCCGAAGGACATCTCGCTGGTCGGCTTCGACGAGGTGCCGCACGCCGAGTTCTTCTGCCAGCCGATCACGACCGTCCGGCAGCCGATCCAGGAGATGGGGCGCATGGCGGTGGACATGCTGCTCGAGCAGATCGAGCGCCCGGCCACAGCCCAGCCGATGGCCATCCAGCTGCCCTGCGAGCTGGTCCGGCGGCAGTCCGTGGCCACGCTCCGGCCCGCCCGCCCCGCGCCGCATCGTCGAGCCCCTCGCCCATCCAACCTCAACCAAAAAACCCAGCCATGAACCATCTGCTTATCCATCCCGCCCACGCAACGAATCGTCCGCTGGCCTTCCCGGGAGGCCCCGCGTTCCGATGGCCATTGCCCGTTCTTCTGGCCGCCCTGGCCTTGGCCCCGGCGCCTCGCGCGGCCGGCCAGGCGCTGGGCTTCACCGCCATCCGCGCCCAGGTGGACTTCGCCAAGAAGCTGCAGGCCTGGGACGGCTTCGGTTTCAATTATGTCGAAACCTGCCAGACGCGCGACTTTCGGCAGGACCCGCAGGAATATGGCGGGTTCAGCCTGCTCCGCGAGGCCGACCAGCAGAAGATCGTGGAGCTGGTCTTCGGCGAAGACGGCCTGAAGGTCGGCTTGCTGAAGATGTTCTACGACCCGTTTCATCAGACCGAGCCGGGCGGCGCTTACGACCACGAGACCACCACGCAGCACCTGCGCACCTTTGCCCGGGAAGGTCTCAAGAAAACCCGCTCGGGCGGCCGCGACCTGGCGATCATCACGACGCTCTACGGCCCCCCGGCCTACATGACCCGGCAGAAGGTCATGCGCGGCCGCGACCTCGATCCCGCTCACCGGCGCGACCTGGCGCTCTACCTCGTCGGGTGGGCGAAATTTCTCCGGGAGAAGGAGGGGCTGCCGCTCCGATACGTCTCCCTGCACAACGAGGGCGAAGACTGGTTTCGGTGGACGCAGGCCGGGCTGACCGATCGCGCCAGCCATGACTACAACATGTTCTGGCCGCCCGAACAGGTCGTCGAGTTCATCAAGCTCGTGGCGGACGAGCTGAAGGCCGCCGGGCTGCCCGAGGTGAGCGTGACGCCGGGGGAGCCGACCAACTGGTACCGGTTCGACACCTGGGGCTACGCAGACGCCATCGCTGACGATGCCGAGGCGCTGCGCAAGCTGGGGCTGATCACGTCGCATGGCTTCTACAACGGCAGCTATGGCCGGTGGTTCGGCGAGCACAAGAGCGCTGGCATCGACAAGCTGCGCGAGAGGCGTCCCGACCTTCATGCGTGGGTGACCTCGACGAGCTGGGGCGGGATGAACGCCCAGAACATCAAGGAGTACCACGGCAACATCTACACCGCCAAGGTCAACGGCATCATCCCGTGGGCCGGCATCCAGCGCCCCGCCAAATGGGTCGGCGGCGACCCGAATCCCGGATCGGCCTTCACCGTTCGCGAGGACGGGACCTGGGAGATCAAGCGGGGCTACTACATGTACAAGCAGCTCGCGCGGGCCGGGCAGCCGGGCATGGCCGTTGCCCGCACCTCGGCCATGGAGTCCGAGATCGCCCTCATCGCCTTCGCTGCCAACGGCACGAAAAACCCCGATGCGTTCGTCCTCATCAACATCGGCAAGAACAAGAAGGTGGCCGTGACCGTCCAAGGAACGGGCGCGAAATCGTTCGCTGCCTACCGAACCACCGACGACTCGAAGGAGAGCTATGCCCGCGCGGGCGAGTTCGGGCTGAAGAACGGGGTGCTGATCTACGAAGCTCCGGGCAGCTCCGTGACAACCTTCTTCGCCGGGAACTCTGAACGATAGCCATCCGGCCACCTCGAGTGACGCATGACAAGATCATCCGGGCGGCAAGGGACAGGCTGGACACGGCCCTTCGTGATCGGCTCATCCACCGGGACGCCTCCTCTTTATGAACGCTGATGTGATCGCTCAAAACCGCCGGCTCGCAGGTTTCCTCGAGGCGAACGGATCGCGGTTGACGATCGATGCCGATGTGCACGCCACCGACATGGCCCGGCTCAACGGCGAGCTGCGCCGCCGCTACGATGCCTCCCCTAACTACTACCATGGCCGGCCGGTCTCGGCGGAGGAGATCCTCGCCGAGATGGGATCGGCGTGTGTGGACATGGCGCTGATCTGGCAGAACCCCGCCGCCACGACGTACGCCGGCGATCCGCGCCGGGATTTCGACGCCCTGCTGGCCGCCAACCGTTACATTGCGGAATCGGCGCGCCGGCATCCGGACAAGTTCGTCCCGGCGGGCTGGACCGATCCCAAGGCGCTCGGCCTGGACCGGGCGCTCGATCTGGTGGACGTGCTCGTCGGCGAGTTCGGCTTCCTTTTCGTGAAGATCAACCCGGCGCAGAACCGGTTCCCGATCGACAGCGAGCCGGTTCGGATCCTGCTCGAGCGCATCGCCCAGCTGGGCGCCATCCCCGCGTTTCACTTCGGGGCGGACACCCCGTTCACGCCCGCGGAAGGGCTCGAGCGCGTGGCGGCCTCGCATCCCGGCTGCCCGATCCTGGCCATCCACATGGGCGGCGGCGGCGCGGGCTACATCGAGGCCGACGATCTCTACCGGCGCGCGCGCGAGCTGGGTCTGCGCCAGCCCAACATCCGATTCGTCCTCAGCGCCAAGCGCGACACCCACATCGAGAGCGACCTCATCACCTACCAGCTCGCCGGCGAGCCGTTCTGCCGAAACCTGTTCTGCGGCAGCGACGCGCCCTATGGCCGGATGAGCTGGAACTTCGGCGGCGCCCGCGCCATGCTCGACAGCCTTCGGGAGTCGAGCCGCCACGGCGACGCTCGAGTGCGGGCGCACCCCGGCCTTTTCACGCCCGACGCCGCCCGCAATTTCCTGGGGCGCAATTTCGCCGAGTTCGCCGCCGCGGGCTATCGGCGCCTGCTCGAGATTCACGGAGGGCCCAATGGCTCCTGAAATCGTCAAACCCCGAAAGACGGGACGGAGGTCACGCATGGACATTGCCGGCTCGCCATCCTCTCCATGAAGCCTCTCCACGTGATCTTCGGCCTGGTTCTGGTGCTGGCGGTGATCGCGGGGGTGAATTTCAACTTCTTTCTGGGGCTGGGGGCGCATGCCGTTGGGCACACCGTTGCCGGGAGCCTTTTGATCCTGGGCCTGGGCATCGTCCTCCTGCTCGCGCTCATCGTATGGCTGAAGCTCAACGCCTTTCTCGCCCTGCTGCTGGCCTCGCTGGCCGTCGGGCTGCTCAATGGGCTCGCCCCCGATGCCACCCTCAAATCCATGCTCGCGGGCATCGGCGACACGATGGGCGGCCTGGCGCTCATCCTCGCCTTCGGCGCGATGCTCGGCAAACTGATCGAGGAGAGCGGCGCCGCCCACACCATCACCTATTGGCTCACGGATCTCTTTGGCGAAAAGCGCATCCAGCTGTCGGTGATGATCACCGGCTTCCTGGTCGGCCTGCCGATGATTTACAACGCCAGCTTTCTTACGCTGATCCCCCTCATCTACACGTTTTCGGTCGTGACCAGGAAACCGCTGATGATGCTGGGCATCCCGCTTTCCTCGGCGCTGTCGGTCACCCATGGCTACCTGCCGCCGCACCCGGCGCCCACAGCCATCGCGCAGCTTTACGGGGCGGATCCGAACCTCACCCTGCTCTACGGGCTGGCGCTGGCGGGGCCGGCGACGTTTCTCGCGGGTCCATTTCTCGCGCGGTTTTTCCGTCATCTGCGAAACCAGCCGCCTCCGGAGCTTTTCACGGAGCGCCAGTTCAAGCGGGAGGAGCTGCCGGGCATCGGCGTGAGCCTGCTCACGATGCTGATCCCGGTGCTGCTGATGCTGATGGGGGCGGTCGTGACAATGGTCTGGAAGCCCAGCGGCTCGGCCGCCCGGCTGGTCGCCTTCTTCAGCGATCCGAACGTCGCCCTGGGCACGGCGGTGCTGGTGGGGATCGTCGCGCTGGGCCGGCGCCGGGGCCGCCCGATGGAGGACGTCATGAAAGGCATGGGCGCCGCGGTCGGCAGCATCGCGATGGTGCTCTTCATCATCGCCGGCGGCGGGGCGTTCAAGCAGGTCCTGCTCGACAGCGGCACGGGCGAATCGATCAAGGCCATTGCCGAGACCCTCGAGTGGTCGCCCATCGTGCTGGCATGGGGCACGGCGGCGGTCCTGCGCCTGGCGCTGGGATCGGCGACCGTCGCAGCCATCACCGCAGCCGGCGTGGTGCTTCCGCTCGTCTCCCAGAGCGGCGTGCGCCCCGAGCTGATGGTCCTGTCCACCACCGCCGGCAGCCTGATGTTCTCCCACTTCAACGACATCGGGTTCTGGATGTTCAAGGAATACTACAACGTCAGCATCAAGGAGACGTTTCAGATTTGGACGGTGATGGAGAGCATCGTCGCGGTTGTCGGGCTGGCCGGCGTGCTTCTCTTCCACGCCCTTCTGCCATCATGATCATGCCTCTCCAGATCCGGCATCCAGCGAGCCAGGACGAGAATGCGCCACGGCCGCAGGCGGTCGGGGCATCGTCCCGCGCAGCCCGCCGCTGGCCCTCCCCCATCGAGCACACTTCACCGATCGCCCTATGAACACGAAACGAATCCTGCCGGCGCCCGGCGCCGTCGCCTTCACCCTGATCGAGCTGCTGGTGGTCATCGCCATCATCGCCATCCTGGCCTCGATGCTGTTGCCCGCCTTGTCCAGCGCCAAGGCCAAGGCCCAAAAAACCAAGTGCATGAGCAACCTCAGGCAGTTCGGCACCGCGGCGCTCATGTATGCCGGCGACAACAACGACTATGTGCCGCGCGGCGACCGGGTGATCTGGTGGCAATGCTTCGCCCCTTACCTGGGGTCGGCCAGCGCCTCGGCCGCCTCGTCCGCCAAAACGAAGGTCTTCCTCTGCCCCAGCTACCCCAACAAAACCCAGGCCCTCTGCTACGTCATCAACGCATGGAAATTCACCGGCCCCGCCGATTACGTCGGCTCCGAGGAGCGCGAGGCGACCAAGCTGTCGTCGATCAGAAAGCCGATCGAGACGATCTATTTTGCGGACAACTCCTCGACGGCGTCCCGCCCCATTCTCACCGACCTGGGCAACTCCGGCGGCGCGGCCCTCTGGGACGTGTGGAGCATGAACCACCTGCCTTACAACCCGATCACCAAGGCCTTGAACGCCGAGCGGCGGATCGCCGAAGACCGCCATGGCAAAGCCGTCAATCTGCTTTACTTTGACGGCCATGCCGGTTCAATGAAGGCGGACCTCATGACCCTGACCGACTGGGGCAAGCCATGAAGCCCCCGGATCGAGCCGATCGAGACATGCCGATTTTTCTGCACAGACCCATAACCCCTAACTCACTGGACATGATGAACACTCCAAAAACTCGACGGATCGATCGCCCCGGCTTCGCGGGGCTTTGCCGTGCCTGGCCGGCCAGGATCGCCGGAATGCTGCTGCTGGCCTTGTGGATCGCGCTGCCCGCGCGAGCCGCGAACATCCTCTTCGTTGTCAGCGCCGATCCCGCCAATCCCGGAGACGCCGCGATCGCGGCGCGCCTGGCCTTCGCATTGGGCCACAGCGTCACCTACTACGCGGCCACCGACACCAGCTACATCGGGCGGGCCAAGCTCCGAGATGCGGCCACGACCAACCAATACGACCTGGTGATCGTCAGCGAGTCCATCTCCTCCGCCAGCGTCGGGGATGCCTTCCGATACCTCGGCAAGCCGGTGATCGTGATGGAGTGGGCCCTCTACGACGACATGGCCATGACGGGCGCTGCGGCGGGCGATTCCGGCCAGACCACGCTGCAGACCCAGATTGAAGTCACGAACTCGGTTCATGCCCTCGCGGCTGGATTGTCCGGCCCGGTCACCGTCTACAGCACTAACCTCACCGCGGGCTGGGGACGCACACTGGGCAGCGGCGCCATCCGCGTGGCTACCGCCATGAACGCCCCGACCAATTGCGCCATCTTCGCCTATGACGCCGGCGCCCCGATGGTGGGCTTGAGCGCGCCGGCCCGGCGCGTGGGCTTTTTCCTGTTCGGTTTCGCGACGCAGGCCGTCGAGGTGCCGTATGCGATGGATGCCTACACGCTCCTGGATGCCGCGGTGACCTGGGCCCTGGAGCCGTCTTTGCTGGTGGCTCCGACCGCGGCCATCACCAGCCCGCAAGCTGGCGCGACCTTTGCGGCCAACGCCAGCATCTCGATCCAGGCCCAGGCCCAGGACGCAGGCGGCAGCATCGCAAGCGTCGATTTCTATGCCCAAAGCGCTGCCACCAATCAGTGGCTCGGGCAGGACACCGCCCCGCCATATGCGTTTGCCTGGAGCCAGGCGCCCGAAGGCAAATACATCCTGATGGCGGTCGCCACCGACAACGACGGCCTGACCATGAACTCGCCGTCCGTGGCGATCACCGTGGGCGCGCCGCCCAAGCCGGCCCTGTTCGTCGTGAACAACCTGACGCTGGGGTCGGGCGACGCGGCGGTCAGCAACATCCTCCACAGCATGGGCATCGAGGTGGCCACCAAGCTGGCTTCCGCCTCGTCTTCCGCAGACGCTGAGGATAAGCTCCTGGTGCTGATTTCCGGGACCATCAGCTCGGGCGACGTCCTCGCCAAGTTCCATGATGCGACCGTTCCCGTCATCACCTGGGAGCCCTTCATCCTGGACGACATGGGCATGTGCGGGCTCGAGGCGAACGTGGTGTATGGGACGACGAACGCGCAGACCCAGCTTGTGATCGCCAATGCCGGCCATCCGCTGGCTGCCGGCCTGGCGGCCGGCCCGCACGCAGTCGTCACGGCTCCCGAAACGTTCATGTGGGGCGATGTCAGCCCGAATCCAAACGCGATTGCGATTGCGCACCTGGTGGATGATCCCGCCAAGTCCGTCATCTTCGGCTACGAAACGGGCGCGCAGCTGTCGGATGGAACGTCGGCGCCGGCCCGGCGGGTGGCTCTGTTCATGCTCGATATGGCCGCCGCCAGCTTCACCCCCGAAGGGCGCCACTTGTTCGAGGCGGCCGTCAACTGGGGGGTTAATCGCACGCCGCCCACGGTGCGGATCGCCAGCCCGGCGCCCGATGCGGCCTTCCCCGCTGGCGCCAATATCTCGATCCAATGCCAGGCGCAGGATGCCAACGGCAGCGTGACCAACGTCCAGTTCTACGCCACATCCTCGAGAGGAACGATCTGGATCGGAGAGGACGCCGCCGCGCCGTTCGAAATCGTCTGGCCCTCCGTGGCCGAAGGCCGGTACTCGCTGGCTGCCGTGGCCAGGGACAACGACGGGCTTCAGACCGGGTCGGCGCCCGTGAACATTGTCGTGGGCACGCCGCCCGAGCCCTTGTGGATTCTCTTCGTCGTCAATACCGCCACGCCCAGCGTGTCAGATATCGCGGTCCGCGACCACCTGGCGTCCCTCGGAAATACCGTCACCACCCGGGCCGCCACGAGCGCGTCCGGCATCCCCGCCCTGCGGGACCATGCCACCACGAACGACTACGACCTCATCATCGTGAGCGAGTCCATCAGCTCCGGCAACGTCGGGAACGCCTTCCGCGACCTGGCCAAGCCCGTCATCGCGAATGAGTCCTTCATTTTCGATGACATGGCGCTGACCGGCACCGTCACCACGAATGACTTCGGCATCTTCACCTACATCAACCTGCAGACGAACATCACGATCATCAACGCTGCGCATCCCCTGGCGGCGGGCTTGTCGGGCGATGTCCCCGTCTACGTGACCCCCACCAGCGGATGCTACGGCCGGACGGTCGGCGCGGGAGCGATCCTGGTCGCGACCATGGTGGATCATCCGGAGCATTACACCATCTTTGCCTATGATGCCGGCGCACAGATGGTCGGCATGGCCGCGCCGGCCCGCCGGGTCGGCATGTTCGTCTACTCATCCAACACGGCCACCACTGCCCCCTATACACCCAATGTGTATGCGTTGTTCGAAGCCGCGGTGAATTGGGCCGTCGGACGCGAACCCGTTCCCGCGCCGGCGCTGGAGATCGAGCTTGCGGGCGGCAGCATTCGGATCTCGTGGCCCGAGAGCGCCGCTGGATTCCAGCTTGAGTCCGCCGGTTCGCTGGCCAATGACGCTTCGTGGGCTCAGGTCGCGGAATCTCCCGTCGCCCAGGATGGCCGCAGCGTGGTGACCCTGCCCCTCGGCACCGCCAACGCGTTCTTCCGCCTGCGCAAGTGATCGCGGGCCCTGAACACATCCCCGCGGGCGGGCGCACGAAGCGCCTGCCCGCGGCTGACACACGAGCTGATTTTTCTTACCTGTTTAGGCCAACCGCAAATGAACGCCAATACACGCAAATGAGAAAAGAACCGGGCTGTGCATTCCTGGCGCGTTGGCGGCATTCGCGTCCATTCGCGTGGATGTGCGGTTTCGGCGCCTGAACAGCCACAGTTTTTCTTTTCGGCGCCAGCACCAAACAAAACCTCCCCACCGACCACTTCCGATGAACGAATCCGAATTCACAGCGAAAAACCATCCGCGATCCATGAACCTGCCTGAGGCAGCCGCCGAGGCCGCGAGGCGGGTTGCTCATGTCCATCCGCCTCTCTATGTCGGCGGCTGCGGTTCATGGTCTCAAAGCGGATCAGGACGAAGGGGGCATCTGCCGATGCGCGCCTCTGGATTTCGCATTCCCTGCTCGGCGATGGTGCTGCTTGCGTGCGTCCTGCTCGGGTTCGCGTCGCGGGCATCGGCGGAGCTGGTGGCCCACTACACATTCGAAGGCAGCGCCAGCGACGGCGTGGGCGGCCATCACGGCACGGTGACAGGCGCTCCTGCCTCGGTCACGATGGATATGGATGGGACGCTGTTTGCGGTCACAGTCAGCAATCTGTTTTCCAGCGCCACCAGCAGCAATGCCGTCCTGTGGGTCACTCCGCTCCGGCCCGATCCTATCGCCCATTGGACCTTGGACGACGGCGCCGGCACGACCGCGGCCGACGCAAGCGGCAACGGGCACGATGCGATCCTGGTGAACGGCCCGGTCTGGGCGAGTGGAATCGTCTCCAATGCGCTGGTGCTGGATGAGGTGAACGATCATCTGCGGGCGCCCGATTTCGACTACGGCACGGCTTTCACCGTCTCCTTCTGGTTCCGCGCGGCCGAGCTCGATGGCAACGGTTTCCAATACATTTTCAGCCACGCGGCCTATAACACGGCCCATAGCGTGAACATTTATCTGGGCGAGTCTTCCGCCGCCAGCGCGCCGGATCGGAACCAGATGCTCGTCACCATCCGCGACAGCAACGACACGGCCCAGAATCCGATCCTGACAACCTCCGGTCCGTACAACGATGATGCCTGGCACCTCTGCACCCTGACGGTGGCTCCGGGCTCGGGCGGCACGCTTTACATGGACGGACAACCCTGCGGCACGACGCCGAACGGCGGGGACGGGATCCAGCCGGCCGGCGATCTCTTCATCGGCGGCCGCCAGGACCTGAACGCCACCCGGTTTTACGGCGGCTTGCTCGATGACGTGCGAGTCTATGACCGCGCACTGTCGCCCAGCGAAGTCCTCGAATTGTTCACGCGGGACGCCCCGCCGTTCCGCCTCGAGATCCAGCCCGGGGATAGCGATGTGCTCCTGAGCTGGCCGGCACAGCCGGATGACGTCGAGCTCCAGCGCACGTCTGTTGTGACCCAGACCAGCACCTGGACCCGAGTCGAGATGGAGCCTGGCGTGGCCCACGGCCGCAAATCGGTCACTCTGCCGATGGGCGCCAGCAACGAGTTCTTCCGGCTGGCGCCGCCCTCGGCGGCCGCCGCCCCGATCGTGTGGGGCAACGCCGCCTACGTCGATTTCGCCGTGGGCCAGCGCCACCAGTTCATGGGCAAAGAGGTCGAGCTCCTGGCCATCACGAACGATTATGCCGCGGTGGCCGTGGACGGCGTCCAGGCGCGGCTGCGCGTGGCCCGGCGCGATCGGCCTGCGATCGTCAACGGCATTCGCCTGTTTGTTGCCGATACCCAGCCGGTGGCCCGGCTGACTACGGATGCGGACTATCCTCTGATCCATGCGCTCACCGCTCGTGATGCATTGCTCTGCCTTTCCGATCCCGCCCGGCCGCTGCTCGATCCGGTGCGGTTCACGTTCCCGATCAGCCGGGAAGACGGCTATGTCTGGACGATGGATGAGGACAGCGGGATGTTCGCCTACCTGTTGCCGACGCGCTCGCACGAGGGCACCGACTTGAATATGCATGCCGCCCGCGGACAGGAGCTGCACGGTTTGCAGGCCGTCGAGGACGGCACGATCCGGTGGGCGACGCCCACGAGCAGCACGAATGAAGCGTGTCTCCTGATCGAGAGCGCCGCGCAGCCGGGGATCTACTATGTCTACCAGCATCTGAATGTGGCCAAGCTGCGGATTCAGACCGGGGACACCGTGACCCGCGGCCAGCTGCTGGGCTTCATCTGGGGCGACTGGCAATGGGGTCATCTGCACTTCTCGGTGGTCGCCAAGGGGCCGGCGCCCGACTACGCCGGCCGGTATCGCTATCTGCTCAACACATTCCCCCAGCTCTACGAATTGTGGCATGGCTCGCTCGATCCGGTGGCTCCGCCGATCACATCGGGCCAGTTCCGATTCGCCGAGATTTACTATCTCTGCGAGGGCCGCCGGCGGCTGCACGCCTACACGGACACCATCGGCTACGGCTGGCTGCTGGGCGACTGGTGCGCGGCCGGCAAGGTGGATTTCCGCCAGCCCTCGGGGCAGGCCAACCAGAGCGCCCAGCTGCGCAAGGTCATTCACACCCAGACCGGCTCTCCCGCCACCAATCCCAACGATTGGTACGATTTCGAAGTTCGGGTCGAAAACGGAAAATACCTCGTTAGCGCCGAGGTCGGCGACGCCTACAGCGCCACCGCGCAGCGAGTGGAATTCGAGGGCGAGGATGCCGGCAGCTACGAGCTGGCTTCCGGCCAGCTGCAATGGACATCTGCGCTGACCGTGCCCGTCTCGGATGGCCGGCTCACGGTTCGTATTCATCTCCAGAATGCCTCCACCAGCGCCGGGCTGCGGAACTTGCACTTCCAAAAGGTCGAGTGAAATGAAACGATCGTCCGCGTGTTAGCCATGATGCCACCGATCGATCCCCATGAACCGCATCTCTTCCGGCCTTCGGCCGCCCTCTCGCCCGCCCACCGCGGGGCAGAGGGCAGGGAGAGGCGGCATTCTGCGGTTCAGGAGTGCAAACCGCGAATCGTGGTCCGGAGAACGCTCCCTCTTCTTCTGGCCGGCCTGATGGCGGCGTGCGCCGGGCCGGCCTTTGCCGCCTTGCACTGGATTGAAGGGGAGTCGGCGTCATTCCAGAGAGTCTATCCCAATGCCGGCCTGGACGAGGCGGACCCCGATGAGCTGTCCGGTGGCGCCTGGATTTCGAGCTTTTCGGAGAATGGGAATCCGGCGGGCGTGGTTGGCTACAAGGTGCGGCTGGCCAGCTCGGGCCAGTACGCCTTGTGGGTCCGCGCCAACGACCGCGCCACCGGGCTCGCCTTTCGGCTCGATTCCACCCATTGGACTCCCGTGGACGCGAAAGCCATGGCAGCCGAGGACAAGGCTGCCCGCGACCAATGGGAGCGAGTCGTCCGCGATGTCGAGCGCAAGCGCAAGGGCGCTCCGGCCGTGGCTCCACCGGAGCCCGCCGCGCGCGTGGTGGACCATCGGCCGGTGTCGCTCGATGGCTCGACCGGCTTTCGCGCCCTGGCCTGGATTCATCTCGGAACGCACAGCTTGCCGGCCGGCGAGCACAAGATCGAATTCCTGCTGGGCAGCGACGGCGCCAGCAAAGCCGAGAAGATGTGGAATGCGGTGGATTGCCTCGTCCTCGCCGACGAGCCCTTCCAACCGCACGCCAAGTTTCGCCCGGGCGAGAACTGGCCGGAGGTGATCCGGTTCGAGCCGGGCCAGGCCTGGGAGTTCCAGCCCGCGCCCGATCCGCTCTCGGCCGACGCCCTGCTGGATCTGCGTTTCCTCAACGAGAAGGTGGCTGGCGAACATGGCTTTATCCGATGCAGCGCCGACGGAATGGATTTCGTCCGCGGCGATGGCCAGCCCATTCGGTTCTGGGGCGGCAGCGATTACAACCAGCGCAACCTGAGTTTCGAGGAGCTGGTGCGCCACGCGCAATTCCTCGCCAAGCGCGGCGTGAACATCGTCCGCTGGCACGGGCACCTTCCGCCGATCCCTCCCCGGCGTGCCCCCGAAGGCCAGGCGGCTCCCGCGCCCTCGCTTTCCGACATCAATGCGAAGGAGCTGGACGAGGCCTTCAAGCTGGTTGCCGCCATGAAACAGGCGGGCATCTACACGATCTTGTCGCCTTACTGGGGATCGCACACGGAGGTGCTCCCCCCGTGGGGCATTCCCGACAACGCCAACCTGTCCGCCCTGGTCTTCTTCTATCCCAAGGTGCAGGAGGCTTACAAAGGCTGGATCCGAACGCTGTACACCACGCCCAATCCCTACAATGGCATCCCCCTCAAGGACGACCCCGCGGTGGCGGTCATCCAGATCCAGAACGAGGACAGCATGCTCTTCTACACCATGCAGCGCGTGGCCGGCGAACCGCTGATGGTCCTGCGCCGGCAATACGCCCGATGGGTGGCCCGCAAGCATGGCAGCTATGCCGCCGCACTCCGCGCCTGGAAGAACTATGCGCATCCCGACGACAATGCCGCCGAAGGGATCCCCGGCCTGTTCATCGTCTGGGAGTTCACCGCCGCCGCCCGCGAGCTCAAAGGCGGCGCCCCGGGACGCGAGCAGCGCCTCGCCGACCAGCTTCAGTTCATGGCGGAGACCATGTTCGATTGGAACCGGGAAGTTGCCCGGTTCCTCCGGGAAGATCTGGGCGCGCGCCAGCTCGTCAACGCGGGCAACTGGAAGTCGGTGGACGAGCTGACCGAGGACGCCGAGCGCTGGAGCTACACCGCCAACGAGGTCATCGGCAAGAACCATTATTTCGACGGCCAGCACAAGGGCCTCAACGTCGGCTGGCAGATCCTGCCGCACCAGTACTTCTCGAATCCCTCGGGCACGCTCGAGCCCGAGTCGCTGCCGTTCAATGTCAAGCAGGTGGTGGGGCATCCATTCATGATCCCTGAGAGCCTGTGGGTTCCCCCCATGCTGTATCAGAGCGAAGGCCCCCTGATGGTCGCCGCCCAGTGCAGCCTGACGGGTGTCGACACGTTCTTCTGGTTCGCCAATGGCGCGCCCGAATGGCAGGCGCCGCTGAACAAGTGGACCTACGCCACGCCCATGCTCCTGGGCCAGTTCCCTGCGGCCGCCCTGATGTACCGTAAATCCTATGTCAAGCCGGCCGCTCCGGTCGTCGTCGAGCAGCGGTCTCTGCAGGATCTATGGGATCGGAAGACGCCTCTCATCGCCGAAGGCCGCGCCTACGATCCCAATCGCGACATGGGAGACAAGCCCGAAAACGCCTCGTTCCAGGGCGCCGTGGATCCGCTCGCGTTCCTGGTCGGGCCGGTCCATGTGAACTATGGGGGCGATCCCGCCCGGACGCGGTCCGCAGACCTGGCCGCCTTCATCGATCGCAACCGGAAGATCGTGCGCAGTGCGACCGGCGAGCTGACCACCGATTTCGGCCAGGGGCTATACACGGTCAACGCCCCCAAGGTCCAGGCCGCCGCCGGGTTCCTCGGAAAAGCCGGTCCGGCGCAGCTCGCGGATGTTCGGATTGCCTGCGCGAACCCCTACGCTGCCATCATCGTTATTGCGCTCGATGACCGGCCCCTTAGCGATTCGAAAAAAGTCCTGATCCAGGCCGGCACCACCTGCCGTCCCGCCGGTTGGGCGGCGCGCCCGGCGCGTTTCAAGGCCGCCGACACCATGGTCAGTGGGTTCCGCATTCTGGATACTGGCGGGAGCAGATGGGAGATCGAGAAGGCCGACGCGCAAGTCCGGCTCAAGAATCCCGCGCTCGAGCGCGCTCGAGCGCTCGATGCGAATCTCATGCCCATCCGCAAGCTGGAAGCGACAACCGATGGAGGAATCCTGTCGGTTCGCCTGCCGGAGGATGCTTTCTATGTGCTCGTTGACTGATCGGCTCCTGGATCTCGCCGCCCTGCGCGCGCTCGTCCTCGAGGAAAAGGATGCGCCCCCAACGCCCGTGCCGGCCTGGAAAAAAGCCCAGCAGCAGAAACGAAAAACGCCATGATTCTCCCTTGGTTCATCCTCGCGGCCGCCGCCGCCCTGTTGACGGATTGCATGGCCCTTGCTGCTCAGGCCGCCAGCCGGGAGATCGGAGCCTCGCCGGGAGGATCGGCCCGCCCGAACGTGCTGTTTCTGATGACCGACCAGCAGCGGTTCGACGGCATGTCCGCGCATGGCGGGCAGGCCCGGACGCCTCACCTGGACCGGCTGGCCCGGGGCGGCGCAGACCTGCATGGCTATTTCACCGCCGCGCCGGTCTGCGTGCCCTCGCGCTGCAGCCTGTTCACCGGACGCTATGGCCACTCCCACGGCGTGCTCGAGAACGATGCCCGGCTGGCGGCGTTCGAGCCGCATCTGTTCAAGGTGTTCAAGCAGGCTGGCTATCGGCTCGGCTACGTCGGCAAGAACCATCTGCTCGAGACCAACGAGTTCGCCAACTTCGATTTCGTGGCCGGGCATGAGTGGGAGCGGCCGGTGGGCGAGCGCGCCGCATTCAAGGCGTTTGCCAAGGAACGCAGCGAGCGCCTTCGCACGGCGGGCTCGTGGGCCTCATCCGCCTGGTACGACCTGGACGAGAAGCTGTCCGACGCCTACGTGAACCGCGCCCGGGCCATCGAGTTTCTCGATCAGGCGCCTGCCCAGCAGCCATTCTTCCTCTGCGTGTCCTTCATCGAGCCCCACGTGCCGCACATCGCCCCGCGCAAGTTCGAGGCGCAATACCCGCTGGACCGAATTCAGCTCCCGGCTGTCCAGCCGGGCGTGCTCGACGACCGGGCCCCGCGCTACAGGATCAAGCAGGCGGTCCAGCGATCCATCGAGGCGAGCGATACCGACCGGCGCCGCTACCTGGCCGTCTATTTCAGCATGATCTCCTGGGTCGACGAAAACGTCGGGGCCATCCTCGATGCGCTCGACGCGCGCGGCCTGCGCGGCCGCACGATCGTCGTCTTCACCAGCGACCACGGCGATTTCGGTTTCGACTACGGCATGTGCAAGAAGGATCTGGTCATGCCCGATGTCCTGATGCGCGTGCCGTTTTTGATCTCGTGGCCGGGACGCCTCGCGCCGCGGGCCGTCGCGGACACGCTGGTCGAGGAGGTGGACGTGGCGCCCACGCTGTATGAGCTGTGCGGGCTCGAGGCGCCCTATGGCGTTCAAGGCCGGTCGTTCGCCCCCTTGCTGCGGGGTGAAACGAGCCGGCACAAGCCGGCGATCCACGGCGAGATCTGCTATCCCTGGATGCGCAATCCCTACCGCGACACGGAATCGTTCCTCGAGGCCTGGCGCGAGGCGCAGACTGTGCCCGGGCATCCGCTGCGGTTCACCGCGCCCTACAACGTGCCCGGAGAGTACTCGAAGATGCTCCGCACCCGGGAATGGAAATACATCTGGTATGCGGGCGGCTTCGAGGAGCTCTACGACCTGCGCGCCGATCCGCGGGAGGAGACCAACCTCGCATCGCGGCCCGCCCATCGAAAAACCCTCGATGACCTGCGCCTGCAACTGTTCCAATGGCAGATCGACTCGCAGGACCCCATCAGCCCCAAAAACCAAAAGGAGATCTCCCGAGCGTTCAGCGCATGGAAATGATGGCGATACACGATGACGAATCCGCGGGCTGCGGCTCGATGCTCCGGGCCTTGGGATTCCAGTGGCTCCTGGCGCTGCTCCTTCCAGCCGCCCCCCTCTCCGGCGCCGAACTCCCCCGCGTCTTCCATCTCAACTCCTACCACGCCGGCTATGGATCGAGCGACGACATCATGCAGGGGATCCGGGAGACGCTGACGAACCGCGCCGACCTGCGCGTGCATTTCCTGGACAGCAAACGCCAGCCGGGTGCCGATGCCATCCGATCCAACGCCGCCGCCGCCCTGAACGCCATTCAGGAATTCGATCCCAACATCCTCATCGCCTCGGACGACGATGCGGTGAAATACGTCGTGGCGCCGCATTTGAAACAGGGCGGCCTGCCGGTCGTGTTCTGCGGTGTGAACTGGTCTTGCACGCAGTATGGGCTGCCGACCGCCAACGTCACAGGGATGATCGAGGTTGTGCCGATCGACCAGGCTATCGGCGCCGTGCGACGCCGGCATCCGTCGATCCGGAAGCTGGTTGTGCTCTCCGAGGACTCGACCTCCGAGCGCAGCAATCGGGAGCTGCTCGATCCGCTCTACCGGCGGCTCGGGCTGGAGCCGAGCTACCGCCTGGTGAGCGACTTCGCCGCGTGGAAGACCGCTTTCGTGCAAGCCAATGCCGGCGCCGACCTCATCTATCTGCCGACCAACGGGGCGATTCGCGATTGGGACAGGGACGCAGCCGTCGCTTGGGTGCACGAACACATCCGCAAGCCGGTCATCAGATGCGACGATTTCATGATGCCGTACTGTGTCCTGGGCGTGACGAAGGTCGCGCGCGAGCAGGGCGAGTGGGCCGCCCAAACCGCCCTGGCCATCCTCGACGGCCGTTCGCCCGCGGCCATCCCGCTGGCCACGAACATCCAAACCCGGATATTCACCAACGATGCGCTGGCCCGGCGCATCGAGCATCCCCTTTCCGATCGGAATCCCCCCAGGCCATCCCTATGAAAAACAGCACCACATTCCATCCACCAAGCCATGCCACCCCGAGACAGCCGGGGGCGTTGGGGCGGCCCTGCAGACTCCTGGCCGCCTGGGTCGCCCTGGCTGGGCTGGGAGCGATCCTCCCTGTCGCCGTCCAGGCGGCCGAGCCGGCTCTTGTCCAGGGCGAAGTGGACTTCGGGCGCACCCTGCAAATCTGGGATGGTTTCGGCGTCAACTACGTCGAGACAGCCCAGACGCGCGACTATCGATCCAAACCGCAGGACTACGGCGGCTTCAGCCTGATGACCGAAGCCGAGCGAAGCGAGATCCTCGACCAGGTTTTCGGCGAGGCTGGCTTGAAGCCGGGCGTCATCAAGATGTTCCTCGATCCCTTCCACGAAGGCTACAAGAAGGAAGGCAACGACAACGACGATCCGCGGGCGATCCATCTCGCCGGCTTCGACCACACGACGACAACGAAATGGATGCGCGATTTTGCCCGGGAGGGCCTGGCCCGCACTCGGGCCTGGGGCGGCAACCTGGAAATCATCGTGACCATCTACGGCCCGGCGCCATGGATGACCCGCCAGAAATTCGTGCGCGGGCGGGATCTCGATCCGGCCGAGAAGCTCGAGTGCGCCGAGTACCTGATATCGTGGGCGAAATACTTGCGGGACGTCGAGGGCCTGCCCGTCAAGTACGTATCGCTGCACAACGAAGGGGAAGCTCGAAACCGTTGGCCTGCGGATGGCCGGAGCGGCGGCGCCCCCAATCACGACCACAACATGCACTGGCCGACAAACCAGGTGGTGGATTTCATCCGGTTCATGCGCGGCATGCTCGATGAACAAGGCATGCGGGACGTTGGCATCACGCCGGGCGAGACCTCGAACTGGAACATCTTCACCGTGGGCGGCTACGCGGCGGCCATCGCGAACGATCCGATCGCCCTCGAGAACCTGGGGCTAATCACCAGCCATGGGTTTGGCGCCAAGCCGCTCCCCACGTGGAGCGAAGGGGTGGCGTTGCTGCGCGCCCGGCGGCCCGAGCTGCGCGCATGGACCACATCGATGAGCTGGAGCCGAATGGACGCGCGGTTTGTCGATAGCATTCGCGTCCAGATCTACGATGTGAAGGTCAACGCCGTGATTCCTTGGGCGGCGATCCAGCGGCTGGGAGATTGGATCGGCGGAGATCCGAATCCGGGCACCGCATTCAATGTGGACGCGGAGGGCAGGGGGTCGATCCAGCCGGGCTATTTCTTTTTCAAGCAGGTCAGCCGGGCCGGCCAGCCGGGCATGGCGGTCGCATCCGTCGCGACCTCCGATCCGGCCGTGCAGCTCATCGGCTTCGCCCGCAAGGGCACGAAGCATCCGGACGCGTTCGTCGTCATCAACACCAGCAGCGAAGCCAGGCCGCTGGCCGTGCAGGTCCAGGGCAGCGGCAGCGCGACATTCGATGCATGGCGCACATCGGCCACCGAGAAGTACGAAGCCGCGGGCGCGCATCGGCTCCGGCGCGGCTCGCTGCGCTACACTGCGCCGGCGGGATCGGTCACGACCTTTTTCGGCGCGCGGTAGGCCATCGAGATTGCCCGCCGGCTTCCGGTCGATAGGACGGGCCGCGTGTGCGCGCGAGGGCCGCGCCGCAGGGTTGGTTCCGCCCGATCGTGACGGAAAACGAGCAGGCAGCTTCAGCCGCGATCGGGCAGGCTCAGTAGCAGCACCGCATCGCCCGGGAACGGCGATCGGAAATCGCGGGTGTAGCCGCCGGAAACCTCGATGGGCTCGGGATTCGGACCCCATTGGCCGGTGCGCGGATCGAACCAGCGAATGCGCCAGGCGCCCGATGGCAGGTGCAGACGGCAGGCGGCGGTCGCCTCCGCCACGTTGGCGCTTTCGGGCGCGCGCGAATCCGGGTTCTGGAGATACGCAATGATGGTGCGGGGGCCGGCAATGACCTTCACGCTGTGCCCGTCGCTGCCAGCCATGGGATCGTTCGGCTCCAGGCCGGCGAGCGTCAGACCCGCCTCGGCAAAGAAGCGCCGGATGTGGCGGAAATCGGCTGCGCCATCGTCGAGGCGGCCATCGCGCACGGCCGTCAAATAGCCCTGGACGCCTTGCAGCTTGTCCGGGCCCGCGAACGGCTCGTAGGTGTTCATGCCGCCGTAGGTCGCGTGCCCGCCGCTCAGGAGGCTGGCCCACATCAGGCGCCGGAAGAAGTATCGATCGTGCTTGGGCGAGATGTAGTTGCCGTAGCGGTCTTCGTCGAGCACCACCGGATCGCTCCCCAGCGCGCGGTACTGCAGAAGGATCGCCCCGGCCACCTGGTCGCGGTCTTCGAGGGTGATGATGTCCGACCACGCGGCGTCCACGAACGAGTAGCCGCGGAAACGGGCCTGGTGGTTCGAGATGAGCGTGCCCCAGGGCTCGCGCGCCCGCATGTCGCATCCGATCCGGTCGATGGTGGCTGGATCGGCGTTGCGGCGGCCGGGTTCAGGCGTGATGATGGTATCATTCGAGATGCACCACTGCACGTTCGGGAAGGCGGAGAACCGGGCCTGGGCGTAGCGGGCCACAAGGCGCGACGCGCGCTCGCCTTCGCCATAGCGGCGCAATTCCGCTGTGTCTTCGCCGTAGGGGATCAGCTGGAACTGAATCTGTGGGTGCCGCTCGAGCGCATAGATCAGACGCCGCTCGATTTCATCCCAGTAGGCCAGGTCCAGCCCTTCCCGGTCTTTGGCGAACAGGGCGGCGACATCGCTGCGGCCGCGGCAGAACCACGTGCGGATCTTGCTGAACCCCGCCTCGGCGGCCTCGTCGATATATTGCCGCCAAAGCGGTTCGGTGTCGGTCACATAGCGGTAGCCGGTGTCGCCCAGGTGGAGGAACCACTCCCCGTTCTCGTAGGCAAACTGGCGCGGATCGCGCGGGTGTTGGCGGAGCTTGCCCGGCAGCGCGGACGGCACGACGTCGAACCGGCCGCTCTGTCCATCGAGCGCGGGGCGATTGGACACGGTGCGCCATTTCCACAGGCCAGCCTGCCCGCAATAAGCCCGCCCCGCCCAGCGGTTGCCGCCGCGGTGGAATCCTTCCGCCTGGATCTCCTTCCCATCCGGCAAGGTGAAGATGAAACGAAGCTCGATATCGAAGAACGGATTGCCGCGCGGATCCTCGAGGATCAACTCCTTCTGCCACACGCCGCGATGAGGGGCGGCGGCGCCGTCGGCGAAATTCGCGGCAGGCGATTGCCAGGCAGCAAGGGCTGCCAAAAGGACCGTCACGGAAGCACACGCAAGGGCGCGCTGTTTCATGAACGCGAATGATTGTTTCATAGTGGCGATAGGGGGCTGCACGCCCTGCGCGGCGATTGGCATCGTGCAGGCGCTGGGTCACTGGGCCGCCCTCTTCCGGGCGGCGGGCTTGGGCTGGCCCAGCGCGCGCTCGATGTAGCTCCTGTACTCCCAGCGATCCTTCCACTGCTCGAGCCATGGCTGGTAGGCAGGCGTCTCGAACCAAAACACCGATGCCGGATCGGGCGGCGTGACTCTGCCTTCGGGATAATCCTTTCCGGCGAAGCTCGCGTCCGCCGATCCGTTCCAATCGAGCAGCTGCTTGCGCATGCGCGATGCCACCTCGGGCAGGTCGATGCTCAGGTCGCGAGTTTCTCTTGGATCGGCGATCAGATCGTAGAGCTGGAACTGGCCTCGAGCCAGATTGTCGGTGAGCAGCTTGTAACGGTCGTCCACCAGCGCCCGCTTGTTCTGGTAGCGGAAGCCGATGGGCTGGCGGCGCTCGCCGAGCTCGCGAGCGAACAGGGGCTTGAGGCTGCGGCCGTCTATCGGCTTGACCATCACACTGTCCGGCAGGCCGAGGATGTCCGCCACGGTGGGGAACAGGTCCATCACGCATGCCGGGTAACAGGTGACGCGCGGCTGGATGACGGCGGGCCACTCGATGATGCCCGGCACACGAATGCCGCCCTCGAAGACGCTCCCCTTGTTGCCGCGCAGGCCGCCCACGGTGTCGGGCTCGATCTCCGGCAGGCCGCCGTTGTCGCTGCAAAAAACCAGGAGCGTGTTTCGCGCGATGCCAAGATCGCGGAGCTTATTGCGCAATGTCCCGATGCTTCGGTCCATCGCCACGAGCTCGCCGTGGTGGTTGGCGGACGCCGCCGTGAGGCCGCCGAACGGGGCCTTGTCCGGCTCGAGCGCTTTGAACGGGCTGTGCGGCGTCCCAAACCAGACGAGAGCGAACATCGGCCGGCCGCCGGCGCGATGTTTCTCGAGGAACTTCACCGCCTCGGCCACCGCGATCTCCGAGGAGTCACCCTTGAACTCCTCGAATCGGCCCCCGCGGCTCATGACCGGATCGACGTCGTAGAAGTTCGAGACCGACACCCACTCGTCGAAGCCGAACGCGCCCGGATTGCGGGGGTCGCCGGCAAAAATCGGCGCCCCCGGCCCCTTGTGGCCGTTGAGATGCCATTTGCCGAAGTGGCCGGTGACGTAGCCGGCGGCCCGGAGCGCCTGCGCGATGGTCTTTTCCTGGAGGCGGAGCGCGTAGCCGTGGCTGAGCACCCCCGCGCGATCGTGGGAGCGCCCCGTGAGGACGGACGCGCGCGTGGGCGAACAGACGGGCCCGCCGGCATAGAATCGATCGAAGCGCAGGCCGCTGGCCGCCATCGCGTCCAGGTTCGGCGTTCGGAGCACGGGATGTCCCCGGTAGCCGGTCTGCCCCCAGCCCATGTCATCTGCCATCACAAACAGGATATGCGGAGCCGGCTCCGCCGCGGATGGCCCGTGACAAGCCACCCACAACGAAAGGAACAAGATCAGTTTCTGTTTCATCGGAAAACTCCCCGAGCCAAGGTTCGCGCCCTGAATCCATAAACCGCGCAACGCCCCCTCTTCCTGCCCTCTTTCCTGCGGAGCGCGGGGGAGAGGGCGGCCGAAGGCCGGGAGAGGGGGAGGTTCATGAGGGTCAAGGCCGCTTCGGCTTCAGGGGCGCGCCCCCCTTGTCGACGGGATAGACAGCCTGGTGCGCCTCGAGCGCGGCGATCAGGCCGGCCATCATCCGGCGGAGCTCGGCGGGATTCGAGGCGGCGAGGTTGGTCTGCTCGAACGGGTCGGCTTCGAGGTTGAAGAGCTGGTAGTGCGAGCCCTCGGACGCCACCGAGGGGAAGTAGTGGTAAATGACTTTCCAGCCGCCATCGCGGTAGCTGGTCCAGTACTCGCTCCGGTGCGGTGCGTGCGGATAGTGCATGAGGAACCTCTCCGGGCGGCCGCGGTCCGGATCGCCTCGCAGCAAGACCTCGAGATTCAGCCCGTCCACCATGTGGCCGGGCGGCGCTTTCGACCCGGCGATCGAGAGGATCGTCGGGAACAGATCCTGGACGGCAGCCTGCTGGCCCTGGAGCGCGCCCGCGGGAATCGGCAGCCGTTTCTGGCGCGGATCGGCTGCGCGGGCGCGAGCCCACGCGGCGATGAACGGCACGCGCACTCCGCCTTCGTAATGGGCGCCTTTCTTCCCCCGCAGCGGCGCGGCGCAGGCGACCTCATGCGGATGTCCGAGCGGGGCGTCGGAGCCGTTGTCGCCGAGGAAGAAAACGAGCGTGCTCTCCGCCACGCCGAGCTTGTCGAGATGGTCGAGCAGGTCGCCCAGCGACTTGTCCATCCCCTCGATCAACGTGGCGAAGGCCTGCGCCGAGGGCGGCTTGCCCGAACCCGCGTAATGCGCGGCGAAACGCGGATCGGACTCGAACGGCGCGTGCACGGCATAGTGGGCGAAATAGAGGAAGAACGGTTGGCCAGCCTTCACGGCGTCGCTCACTCGGGCGTTGGCCTCGAGGGTCAGCGCTTCGGTGAGGAACGTCTCCGTCCCATGGTATTTCTCGAGATGCGGCACGGCGGCCTGGCTGCGCTGGGTGCTGAGGCCGTAGTTCCGCTGGCCGTAGTAGCTGCCGGGCGCCCCGATGGATGCCCCGCCCACGTTGATGTCAAAGCCGAGGTTGCGCGGGTCGGCCCCCTCGGTGTTGCGCGGCCCGAAGTGGCCCTTGCCCACATGGATGGTTCGATAGCCGGCGCTGCGCAGCAGGCCGGCGAGGGTCGCGTCGCCCCTCTTGAGGCCGCGCCAGTTCCAGTCGGGCGGGCCTTGCGGACCCGCGTTGTTCTTGTCCGGATTGATCCAGTTGGTGGTGCGATGCCGAGCCGCGTTCTGCCCGGTCATGATCGCGACGCGGGTGGGCGAGCAGACGCTCATGGCGCAGAACTGGCTGAAGCGAATCCCGCGCGCGGCCAATCGCTCCATGTTCGGCGTGCGGTAAAAATCGTTGAGCGGGTAGCGCTTCGGCTTGCCGGATTCGTCCGTGAGAAATGGCGCCGAAGTGTCCATCACGCCCATGTCGTCCACGAGAAACACGACGATGTTGGGCCTGTCCGCGGCAGAGAGGGCGGGGCCGGGAAAGAACGCAACGAGCAAAAGCAGGAGGATGAATCGATGGATTGCCATAATGGTCCAGTTCGGTTCCGCGTGTGCGAGGCCAGAGCCTATGGAGCCTGCCAGCGCCTGTCAACGCGGATGACCATGGATCGCGGCGCCCCGAATGGCGCGATCGATGGAGGCAGGGGGCTGCCGTTTCGCGCGCCGGCGGCTCGTTTGTTTTTGACTGACGCACGGAGGGGCCATGTATAGGCTCGACGGCCATGTGGGCGGAACGGTTGCGGGCGGCGTTCGGGCTGGTGAAAGGACCGGTGCGGGTCGTGCGCGCCCCGTATCGGATTTGCCCTTTGGGAGCGCACATCGATCACCAATGGGGGACGGTGACCGCGCTGGCGATCGAGCCGGCGGTGCATCTGGCGTATGAGCCGGCGGACGGTCCGGAGGTATGGCTGCGGAGCGAGGCCTATGCCGGCCAGGTCCGATTCCGTCTGGATGCGCCCATCGCGGGTCGGCGGAGAGGCGACTGGGGCAACTACGCCCGAGGGGCGGCGGCAGCATTGATCGGGGCGAAGGGGCCTCTCGAGCGAGGGATTCGGGGCTGGATCACGGGGTCATGGGGCGAAGGAGGGCTGAGCTCGTCGGCGGCGGTCGGGCTGGCGTATCTGCACGCGCTGGCGGAGGTCAATGGATGGGCGCTCACGGCGTCGGAAGCCATCCGGCTGGACCAGCAGATCGAGAACGGCTATTTGGATTTGCACAACGGCATCCTGGATCCGGCGTCGATCCTGGTTTCGCGATCCGACGAGCTGACGGTGATCGATTGCCGTGCCTTTGGATCGGAGGAAAGGGGTGTGGATGGGGACGGGTTGCCGCCGGGGATTCGGCGGATCTCGCAGCCCGCGAACTGTTCGAGGCCGCTGTTTCTGCTGGCCTTTTCCGGTCTGCGGCAATCCCTGGTCACGACGGGGTATAACGATCGGGTGGCCGAGTGCGAGGCGGGGGCGCGGATCCTGCTCGAGGCGTCGGGGCATCCGGGCGGGGCGGCGGTCCTGGGCCGGATCACGGCGGAGGAGTATGAGAGGCACCGCGGGCTTCTGGCCGGCGCGCCGGCTCGGCGCGCGGCCCACTTCTTCAGCGAGATGCGGCGTGTGGCGGCCGGCATTCGCGCATGGGCAGCGGGCGATCTCGAGCGGTTCGGGAGCCTGATGACGGAATCGGGGCGCAGCTCGATCGAGCACTACGAGTGCGGCTCTCCGCCGCTGATCGACTTGTATGAGATTCTGGCGGGGGCTCCGGGGGTGATGGGGGCCAGGTTCAGCGGAGCCGGTTTTCGGGGCTGCTGCATCGCCCTGGCGCGGCGCGAGCGGGCGGAGGATGCCATCGCGGTGGCGCGAGAGGCCTACGTGAAACGTCATCCGGAGCTGGCGGAGCAGTGGGCGGCGGCGGCGGTGGAACCGGCGGACGGATTGTCCTGGGTATGCGCGCCGTGATCCTTGCCGCGGGGTATGCGACCCGGCTGTATCCGGCGACTCGAGACCGGCCCAAACCGCTGCTCGAGGTCGGTGGGCGGACGATCCTCGACTGGCTGGTGGAATCGATCGAGGAGATTCCGGAGGTGAGGATGGCCCATCTGGTGACGAACCATCGTTTTGCCGGGCAGTTCTCGATGTGGCGGGACGGGTATCGAGGCCGGCTGGCGATCGATCTGTTGGACGACGAGACGACGGACAACGAGACGCGGCGGGGCGCGATCGGCGATCTCGAGCTGGCGATCGAGGCCCGGGGGCTGTCGGAAGATCTGTTCGTCTGCGCGGCGGACAATCTGCTGCGGTTCTCGCTGGCGGATCTGGCGGGCGCGTTCCGGTCGCGGCCCGATGTTTGGATCTGCGTGAGGGAGCTCAGGGACCTGGAAGCGCGCCGGCGGACGGGGATCGCAGTGGTGAGCGGCGAGGGGAGGGTGCTCGAGTTTGCGGAGAAGCCTTCCGAGCCTCGATCCTGTTGGGCAGTGCCGCCGCTGTATCTGTTGCCTGCGCGGGTGCTGCCGCTGGTGGCGGAGCATCTGGCGGCGGGCGGCTCGCCCGACGCGCCCGGCCATCTGCTGGCATCGCTGTGCGGGCGGGTGCCGATGTGGGCCCATGTCATCCGGGGGACGGTGATGGACATCGGCAATGCCGAGGCGCTCGAGCGGGCGCGCTCCGAATGGAAGGGACGGGCGAGGTGATGGAAGGATGAGAAGGATGAGAAGGATGAGAAGGATGACTCGGGCCGCGATTATTTTTGGAAGCACGCACAATTTCTTTGACAAGTGGAAAATGAATTCGTAGTTAAGAAATTATTCAACGACACAGCCGCATGTCAGAAACGGATTCAATCGCACTTGACGATGAAGGGAGGTGAATTGAAGTGCCTGCTAAAAAGAAAGCTGCCGCTAAGAAACCGGCCAAGAAACCGGCGAAGAAGAAATAACCTGAACCAGTCAGGTCACGGCTTGCCGGGATGACGGTCCTGCGCGAAGAAAGCCGGGACCGCATCCTGTTGCAGCCATGGCCAAGCTGGTATTTGACATCGAGACCTCGGCCCTTCCGGAGGGGGGGTTTGACGAGGCACAGCTCGAGTACTTGTTCCGGGAAGCGGCGCGGATCCCCGAGGGGCCGGATCGCGAGGTCCGGCGCCGGGAGATCCGGGCGCAGTTCAACTTGTGGCCATTCACAGCTCGTGTGGTGTGCGTGGCCATGGTGAACGCGGAGACCGCCCGGGGGCAGGTACTTTTTTTTGCGGAGGATTACGAGGTTGACCCGGGGGAGGCGGGGCCGGTCGAGTTCGTGCCCTGCATGGACGAGGCCGAGCTGCTGACGGCATTTTGGGATGTGGCCAGGCATTACGACACGATCGTGACATTCAACGGGCGGGGTTTCGACGTTCCGTTCCTTTATCTTCGCTCGGCGGTATTGGGCGTTGGGATTTCGCGCAAGGATTGGCTGGGCTACCGGTATCAGACCGAGCCGCACTGCGATATAGCCGAGCAGCTCACTTTCTACGGAGTGAGCGGGCGAGAGGGGGCGGCCCGGCGGTTCAATCTGGATTTCTACTGCAAGGCGTTCGGGATCGAATCGCCCAAGAGCCAGGGGATCAGCGGGGTGGACATCAACGATCTGATAGCCGCCGGCCGGTATCGCGAGATTGCCGACTATTGCTTGAGGGATGTCGAGGCCACACGGCGTCTCTATCACATCTGGCGGGAGCGGCTGGGGGGGATCAAGTGATCGGATCCTGCTTTCCCGAGGGGCGGGATGGCGTTTAACATGGCGGGGTGAATTGGTTCTATCGCCATTACGTGCGGCCGGTGCTTTTCGCGCAGGATCCGGAGCATATTCATCGTTTTACCTTGGACATGCTGAGGTGGGTGGGGCGGCATTTCCTGATGCGCGAGGCGCTGGGCACGTTCTTCGAGGCCCCGGAATTGCCGGTGACGGTCTGGGGCCTGAGGTTCCCCAATCCGATCGGGCTGGCGGCGGGGATGGACAAGGAGGGGGAGGCGCTGCCGGCGTGGGAGGCGCTGGGATTTGGCCATTGCGAGCTGGGGGCGGTCACCGCCCAACCTCAGCCGGGGAATCCTCCTCCCCGCCTGTTTCGGATTATACCCGACGAGGCGATCATCAACCGGATGGGATTCAACAACGAGGGGGCGGCAGCGGTGGCGGAGGCGTTGGCCTGCTGGCGGGCGGCGGGGGCGTGGCCGCGCCATCCGGTGGGGATCAACCTGGGAAAGAGCAAGGTGGCGCCGCTCGATCAGGCGCCGGCCGATTATGCGCGGTCGCTCGAGTGTCTCTGGCCGCACGCCGACTTTTTCGTGGTGAACGTGAGTTCGCCGAACACGCCTCATTTGCGGGATCTGCAGGAACGGGAGGCCCTGGACGAGATATTGGCGGCCTTGCAGGAGGTGAATGGCCGGTGCGCGGCCCTGGCGGCGGGACGGCCGAAGCCGCTGCTGGTGAAGGTGGCGCCGGATCTGTCGTTTGCGGCCTTGGACGAGATCCTGCAGCTGGCGGGGCCGCGCGCCTTGGCGGGCCTGGTGGCGACGAACACGACGATCGAACGTCCGGAGGGCGCCCTGGATCGGTCGCGAGTGTATGCCGAGACCGGGGGGTTGAGCGGGCGTCCTTTGCGAAAGCGGAGCACGGAGGTCATCGGGCATCTCTATCGCCAGACGCAGGGCCGGCTGCCGATCGTAGGTGTGGGCGGCATCTTCGATGCGGCGGATGCGTGGGAGAAAATTGCGGCCGGCGCTTGTCTGTTGCAGGTGTATACGGGATTGGTGTATGAGGGCCCGGGGCTGGTGCGGGGGATCGTTCGGGGCCTGCAGGCGCGGTTGAGCGAGATGGGGCTGCCGGATATTCCATCGGCGGTGGGCTTGGCGCATCGCGCATGACGTCCATTTACACGCATCGAATCGGCTGATATACGGAGCATCGTAAGTCCACAATGAACCGGAACGCAAAGGCAAATGGCCGCCGTGGCTGGCGCGGGGGGCTGGCTTGGGTGCTTTTGTTGGCCGGCTTGGTTTCGTGGGACGCCCAGGCCGCCCAGCGGCCGATCAAGGGATTCAAGATTGCAGATTACCACACGGGGATGTCGGGGGGGACGAATCGGTTGCGATCGCTGCTGGCGGGCGCGGAGGCGGTGCTGGATCGGAACGGCGTCGCCGCCATCCGCCAAGGGCTGACCCTGATGACCTTTCAGGCGGATGGGCGCACCAACGTGGTGGTGCGGGCGTCGGAGTGCGTGTACGATCCGCAGACGCGGACCGCGAGCTCGACGGGCGCGCTCGAGATGGTCAACGGCGACGGGCGGCTTTCGCTGTCCGGCGAGGGATTTCTCTGGCGGCAGACGAACGCCAGCCTGGCCGTCTCCAATCGGGTGCGAACCGTGATCCGGGAAGCGCAGCCGATCGAGGTCGTGGCGGATCGATTCGAGTATTGGGATAGTTTAAGCCAGGTGACCTACGAGGGCAACGTGCGCGCCCAGGATCCGCAGGTCGAGGTCGAATGCGGCCGGCTGATCGTCCAGCTGCCCGAGTCGGGCCAGGCGCCCACGCGGATCACCGCGGAAACGAACGTGGTGGCGCGGAACCGGCAGGATGGGAGCGTGGTGACCGCCCAGCGCGCCGAATACCGATTCGAGGAGGGCAGGGAATGGATCGACTTGACGGGCAGCCCCGTCTGGCGGCGCGGGCAAAACGAGGGGCGGGCCGACCGGGTCCGGTTCGATCGCCGGAACCGCATTCTGATCGCAACGGGCAAGGCGCAGATGCGGATGCCGCGCGATGACCTGGCGCAGCCCAGCTTCCTTCTGCCCCGGCTGGGGACCTCCGCGGCTGCCTCGGTGCCGCCGGCTGCCGGATCGGCTGCCGAATCGCCGGCCTCGTTCCTGACTGTCGAGGCCGAGGAGATCGAGTCGCATACCAACCGCGCAGTGTTTCGCAGGGATGTCCGGATTCGAGACGAATCGGCGCAGGAATCGCCCGTGGCCGCCCAGTGCGGATTATTGACGGTGACCACGGACGCGGCGGGGCAGCTGCGGGAGCTGACCCTGGAGCAATCGGTGGCGCTGTCTCAGGATGACCGGGGCGTGAGCGCCGACCGGGTTCATTACACCGCGGCCGATGGCCGGGCGGTATGGACGGGCCAGCCGGCCTGGCGGCAGGGAATGAACGAGGGCAGCGCCGATCGTCTCGAGATGAACCGGCAGAGCCGCGAGATCGAGGCGATCGGCCATGCGCGGCTGGTGCTGCCCGTCTCGACCAACCTGGGCGCGCTGCTGACGTTTCCCGGCGCCACGAACGTCTCCGATCGAGGGGCGGCGGCGGCCCGGCGGCTCGAGCTCGAATCGGATCGATATCGGTTCGCGTCGAACCAGGTGGTGTTCGCGGGGCCAGTCACGGCCCGCGAGCGGGGCGGGAAGGATTTGCAGGGCGCCCTGCGCTGCCAACAATTGACCGTGCAGCTGGATGCCGCGCGCAAGCAGATCGAGCGGGTGACCGCCGATGGCGGAGTCCTGGTCGAGCCCGGCGAGAGTCTCGAGGGCGCGCCGAAAGCTTCGTTTCGGCGATTGAGCTGCGACCGGATGGCGCTCGAGGCGCCGGGGGGCGTCCTGGCGCGGCTCGAGGCGGAAGGCAATGTGGTGTTTCACGTTCAAACATCCAGTGGGGAACTGGTTGGCCGGGGGCGCCGGGCGATGTACGAAGCCGCCAGCAATGAGATCGAGCTGGAGGGGGACGCGGTGTTGGAGATGGCCTCCTTCGCGCTCCGGGCGCCCGTGCTGGTGTTCGACCGGACGCTCGGCACGGTGCGCTCCCGGGGAGGCTGGAAGGGCAATGCCGAGGGCCGGTCAATTCTCCCGGCCATTCCGGACGCCAGATCGTCGAAGCGTCTGGCGCCGATCGCTGATCTGCCATGAACACCGATGCCAGCACCGCTCCTCCGGGGAAGGATCTCCCCCCTGTTGCCGCCTCCGCGAGTCCCGGGCCGGACCAGCCGCCTGTCTTGCTGGAGACAGACCACTTGGCGAAGACATTTCGAGGCCGGCGGGTGGTGGATGGCGTGTCGATCCGGGTAGGGGCAGGGGAGATTGTGGGGCTGCTGGGGCCGAACGGGGCGGGAAAGACCACCACGTTCAACCTGGTCGTGGGCCTGGTCCGGTCCGATGAGGGGCGGGTTCTTTTTGGAGGGCGCGACATCACTCGGCTGCCGATGCATCGCCGGGCGCGGCTGGGCGTTGGGTATCTCACCCAGGAGCCGTCGGTGTTTCGCAAGCTGACGGTCGAGCAGAACATTCTGGCCATCCTCGAGACCTGCCGGATGCCGTCGGCGGAGCGTCGGGTGCGGCTGCAGTACCTGCTGGAGGAGCTGGACCTGACGGGTCTGGCCAAGCACCGCGCCTACACGCTCAGCGGAGGGGAGAAGCGCAGGCTCGAGGTGACACGCGCGCTGGTGACCAACCCGCGGTTGCTGATGCTGGACGAGCCGTTCAGCGGGATCGATCCGATTGCGGTGTATGAGGTGCAGAAGATCGTGCGGCGGCTCAAGGAGCGCGGTCTGGGGATCCTCATCACGGACCATAACGTGCGGGAGACGCTCAAGCTGGTGGATCGAGCCTACCTGATCCATCGCGGCCGGGTCGTGTGCGCCGGTCCCGCCGAATATCTGGTCAACGATCCCCAGGCGCGGGAAATCTATCTCGGACCGGATTTCAACCTCTAGCAGGCCCATCGCACATGCAACGCGACATTGTCACCGTCGAGCGGTTTTATCGGGAGCATTCGGCCAAGCTGGGGCTCGAGCTGCTGGCGGCGAGCCCGGGGCTGAAGCGGTTCATCCGGGAGCCCACGATCAACCGGCCCGGGCTGGCGCTGGCGGGATTCACCCGCTATTTCGCGAGCAAGCGCATTCAGGTGATCGGCAGCGCCGAGGCCACGTTTCTCAAGTCGCTGTCGAGCGAGCAGCGGGAGCGCCGGTATGCGGAGCTGTTCGCCTATCGGATTCCGTGCGTGGTGGTGTGCCGCCGGATCAATCCCGACCAGGCCTTGCTCGGACAGGCCGAGAAAGCCCAGGTGCCGGTGTTCAAGTGCCCGCTCATCACGATGAAATTCATCAATCTCGCCACGCTCGCCCTCGAGGCGATGTTCGCCCCCCATGGCACCGAGATGGGCAGCATGGTCGACATCCACGGCGTGGGGGTGATCATCCGGGGCGAGAGCGGCATCGGCAAGAGCGAGTGCGTGCTCGAGCTGATCGAGCGCGGGTACAGCCTCATTTCCGATGATATCACGCGTCTGACCGTGCTCGAGGGGGAGCAGCTGATGGGCAGCAGCCCGCCATTGACACAGAACATGATGGAGGTGCGGGGCATCGGGATCATCAACGTCGCCGCCATGTTCGGGATCAAGAGCATTCGGCCGGAGAAGCAAGTCGATCTGGTCGTCACCTTGCGGCAGTGGGAGGATGTGATGGATGTGGATCGCCTGGGCATGGATCAGGAACAGGTTCGGATCCTGGGCGTCTCGGTCCCGCACGTGGTCCTGCCCGTTCGCCCGGGCCGGAACCTGGCGCGGCTGGTCGAGGTCGCCGCCCTCCAGGTCAAGCTGCGCTCCAGCGGGGTCAACGCCGCCCGGGATCTCAACGAGCGGCTGATCGCCCAGATGGCCGCCGGATCGCCCCCCGGGCCGGCGCCGGCGGCCTGACGCGCCACCGGTGGCAAGGCAATCGGATGTCGACGGGTCAGACCGTCCATTCAACTCCATCCAATGTGCGTATTTCGGAGTTATTCGGACAGGGATTTCGCCGTTGTCAAACCGGCTTTCATGCCATGTGATCCTGCGCCCGGCGAGGGATATGGCAGACCTTCGGCAAACGTTGCGCCTCGTCGATCACCAGCACCGATGGACTGCCGAGGGAGCGCAAGGCATCGCCGGTCCCACGGCGCGTCATGCCTGCTCACAGTTCCTCCGGCTTCTTGAACGGCAGTCCGCGCTCACCGTTGAAGAGCTTTCGCAGGCGTGGATCGCTGGAACCGCGGGGGCGGCGGATGATTTCCGGGGCCACGCGGTTGCCCGTCTCGCGCCGGGCGCGGCGGCCTCTGAGCCAGTCCTTCCAACTGATGGGGCGGCCCTTAGGAATGATAGGGATTTGGTTTTCCGAGTTCATGCGCGACTTCGCCAACCACTGTTTCCAACACGGGCAAAATACGGTATTCCGGGCTCTCCGCAAGACGGCGCACTTCCCGCCAGTTCATTTCCACATGGCCGGAGAGCGTGACCGCGATCAGCTTGCGGGCACATTGGTCGGCGGGTTCATAACGTTGCGGATACACGGAAATCAGGACTCGTTCGACCAGCAAGTCCTCGGGACTAACCAGGCGCACCAGTCCGTAGGGAGCCTCGAGTTCATCGAAAGGTGTGCGCGCCTGCGTCTCCACTTCACCGAGAATGTCGACGAAGTGACCCGCAACCTGCCAGCTTCGCGGCCCGCCACTGGCTCCCAACCGCCCCATCAACTCCTGACGGGTTCGGATGTCAAGCCGGGGCGGGGAAACCAGACATAGATCGAGATCGCCCGAGACGTAGCCGCCCTCGGTGTAGAACTCGATGGCGGAACCGCCCACGACCACGAGTTCAACGCCCCGTTCGCGAAAGACGGCGGAGACGAGGCTGGCGAGCTTGAAATGCTTCGGCGCGGGATCCGTCTCGGCGGCGATGTCCGCCAATGCGCGTTGGATTTCGGCAATCGTCATAGGCAAGAGCCTGCCACGAACCGTGGCAACTTGGCGAGCCTTCACCGCTGGAGCGGCGGGTCAACATGCGTTTTGACACTCGGGGGGTCACCGTGCGGTTTAATGGCCAGCGATCCATGCAACCTTCTGGCACTGCTGTGAAAGGCGATGGGGTCGGCCATCCAAATAATTGATAAATTGGCCTGCATCTCCGCCCCGAGCCCTGGCTGGCTGCCAAAACATTCCTTGGCCGACCGCGACGGGTTTACCGCCGCCCATCGCGCAACCGCCGGCGATCCGTGTCCTTCAGAGGCAACGCGCCGCAACGGCTCTTCCCGCGAAAGACATGCTGCCAGGCGCTGGATCATCTGACGGATAGCGGTTGAGCTGTGCAACCATTTCATCCCCTTCGCCTCGTGGGTCAACTGTGTCTGGATTCGGCCCTTTTGACTTCACGTCGTCCCGTTGGTGATGCCTGCTTTGTGATGCCGTCTCATGAATACTTTTCGAACAGCCAATATCTATCTTCTTTGGTCTTCTCGAGAACATATCTGTACCAGTCGTCTTCTGACTGAAACAGAATAAACCTGCGAAAGAAGTACTTTTCGGGGACCCAGCCCTCCAGCCTTTCCTGCTCTGGCAGCGGAAAGATGGCCAGTTCCCGATGAGCCGCTGAAACCGCTGTTTCCCCAGATTCTGTGGTGACATAGTACGGCTCATGCCGGTAAACGTCGGGTGCTCCAACTCGTCGAACCACCAACTTCCTTCGCATCCCAGCCCACTCCCGCGTATCAGGAGTTCCTTCGCGAATCACCTTCCCATCGTGAAAGCGGCCGTCTTTCTTCCAGAGAAAGTGGGCAGTGCATTGCTGATGGCCCTGCTGCTCTGAAATTATAGGGATCCAGACGATTGCTTCTGCTTCCGTGAGGTCTTTTGCCCGGCGACGCAAGGGAAGCCTGTAGTTCAGGTCGGAATACTCGCCGCTGCCCTCAATCAGTATGACTTTGGCGGATGCCAGATCCTGGTAGGCCAACAGGGCTTGATCCGGCTCCAGCTGCGGCCGCTTGTTTCCGAGAGCGACAACCTCCCGAATCGAAGCCTCCAGCGCCTGGCGTTTTCTCAGTTGATCGCCGCCTCCATATGGATTCGAGTCTGCGTGAATGATGCAGTATACATAGAGGCAAGCGCATGACAGAATGCCGAGCAGCGCGATCCGGCGGGGCCAATGCAGGCACGAGCGGATCCCGTGGATCGTTCCAACGAGCACACCCAGGAGCCAGAATGCGGCGGCGCCAATCACGGCGATGGTGACCAGCATCTTCACAATGGCTGCAACCGGCTCCTTCTCGGCGAGCGCTCCTCCTCCAACAATGAATCCGATGCGAAAGGCCGCCGCCAGACCCAAGGCATGCAGCGCAAGGGCTGAAAGCGTCGTGATGCGCAGCGGTTGGATGGGTTGCGCGGCTGGCTTCGTGGAATCGCCGCATGTGGGATCCTGAACGCTGGTGGAATTGCTCTTGGCGCCAAGCCGAGACTCAGGGGGTGGTGAAGCGGTCATCGCCAATTCGGGTGATCCGGCAGGCGCTGCGGTGTCTATCGCAACGAGCTCGTGGTTATCCGATGAGGAACTGGTCTCGCCATCCTCATATTGGCGTCCGCAGCATGGGCATCTCTTCATACACAGGAGGTTTTGAAGGGGAAAAAAGATGGTGCGCGCTGCAGGGCTTGAACCTGCGACCCCTACCGTGTGAAGGTAATGCTCTTCCACTGAGCTAAGCGCGCACGCAAGCAATCGTCCGAACGACCGGGATTAAGTTACCCATTGGCGCGTTGAAGGCAAGCGCATTTGTTGGGGGGTGGCGGCCGTCCCGGGTAACCGTCACTTTTGGCACAACGGGCCCCATGGGCTGGCTTGGTGCAACTGTCAAGCGCCCGAATCCGCCTCGGTCACGGCGACTTTGGGGAATCGGCGCCGCTGGTACCAGGCCATAGCGACGAGGTCGAAGAGGCCGCGGCCGAGCCGGTTCCAGACGCCGTATTTGGAGCGGCCCGCGACTCGAGGCCGGTGGTTGACCATGGATTCGCGGACCTGTCCGCCCCCGCCCTGGACGAGGATGGGGAAGAACCGGTGGAGCCCGTTGAACCCGAACACCAGGGACAACGTGGATCGGGGGAGCACTCGGACGGCACAGCCGGTGTCGCGGAAGTGGGCGCCCAAGACCATCCGACGCGCCTGGGCGGCAATGCGGGAGGAGACGCGCCGCAGCCATGTGTCTTGTCGGCGGGCGCGGACGCCCTGCACAAGGTCATAGCCGGGCAGTTCGCGGAGCAGGCGCGGGAGGTCGGCGGGATCGTTCTGGAGATCGCCATCGAGGGTGGCGAGGATGCTGCCGCGGGCGGCATGAAGCCCGATCCAGAGGGCGGCGCTTTGGCCCGATTGCCGGCTGAGGCAGAGCCCGCGAATCCGGCGATCGGCCCGATGGGCGTGCTGGATGGCGTCCCACGTCCGGTCGCGGCTGCCGTCGTCGACAAGGACGATCTCGTATTCGATCGGTTCGGGGTGGAAAGCGGCATGGATCTCCGAGGCGAGGCGCTGGACGTTGTCGGCTTCGTCGAAGAGCGGCACCACGATCGATAGCTGAGTCGGCACAGGTCCACTGTAACCTGGATCCCCGGCGAAGTGAACCCGATATCGTCGGCGCTCCTGTTGGGGGCTCGGCCGCGCCCCGGCGCCTTGACGCGGCGGGAGCGGTTCGATACGGTCAGGCCTATGAGATGCGTGAGCCTTCGCTGGGCGCTGGCGGCCGGAGTGCTGTTCGCCCTGGTATGTTCCTGTCCGGCCCCGCTGATTTATCGGCCGGGAGAGGGCTGGATCTACGAATCCGTGGGAGGGGAGCAATGGGCCCGCACGCGCGCGAAGGATCAGCTCGACGTTGCGGAGAAGGCCTTCACAAAGCCGGATTACCGGCTGGCGCTCCGGGCGGCTCGGCGGGTGGTGTCCCGCTGGCCGTTTTCCGATTATGCGCCTCGGGCGCAGTACCTGGCCGGCCGGTCCTACGAGGCGCAGAAGCGGGATGAGAAGGCGTTCAAGGCCTACCAGCAGCTCGTCGAGAAGTATCCGAAGGAGGTCGATTACCAGGAGGTGCTGCGGCGGCAATTCGAGATTGCGAACCGGTTTTTAGGCGGCCAGCGGTTCCGGATCTTTTACGGGCACATCCCGTTTTTCTCGTCGATGGAAAAGACGGTGCAGCTTTACGAATCGATCCTCAAGATGGGGCCGTTCAGCGAGGTGGGGCCGCAGGCCCAGATGAACATCGGCCAGGCGCGGCTCAAACAGATCCGTGCCGAGTACGACGTGGTCGCCAACCAGGCCGGCTACGCGGTGCTGCGCGCCAACCAGGACGGCATGGTGGCGCGGCGCCTGGCCGAGGTCGGTCAGGTGGTGGGCGCCGGCCAGACC
>CAYWIM010000042.1:0-37751 GCA_964458325.1 uncultured Verrucomicrobiota bacterium | reverse complement strand
CTTTTGCAGCTCTTTCAATCCCCTCCCGGGTAACAAAACTTTTGGCGCAATTCGGGGTGTTTGCGCCGTTGTTGTTCTGGTTGCTTACTTTGGGCGTGCCGACGACAATCGCGGTCCTTTTCACGGCCTCCGTGTGGGGATTGATGCCTCCGTTCCATGGCCTATTCCCATTCGCCATCGCGGCGGCAACGCTTGCCTGCCTGGCTCAGATTGCCGCGGTATATGCGGTCAACCATTTCACTTGCCCGCTCTTCTCACGAGGTTTCAGGTCGTATCCATCGGACGCGCCCGGTCCAGTCGATCTCCCGGAGCCATCGGAAAAAGCGGGCTGTGGCAAAACCGCCCTGTCCGACTTGCATCCGGTCTGAAGTGGGCCTTGCCAGGAGAACCTCATGAACGTCAGCCGGCGCCAATTCATCGCGAGTCTCGGGGCCGCCGGGGCGGCGGGCATGACCGCGCCGCTGTGGCGCCCCGCGGACTACCCGAAGCTCGAATCCAGCCGTCCCGTCGTCGACATGCACGTTCATCTATTTGGTGTGCTGGAGAAGAACGGCTGCTGGATCTCGCCCGCCCAGCGGGCGCATTGGACCCACGCATACCTCCTGCGCCTGCTGGATCTCGACCACGCCGATGACCTGGATGAAGCCTACGTGCAGCGTCTCGTGGCCGCGGTCCGGCATTCGTCCCTGCACCGGGTGGTGCTCCAGGCCTGGGATGGCCGGATCAACGCCCAGGGGGCGGTCGACCGGAACCGAACCACTTCATTGCTGGTGTCGAACAACTACCTGTTCAAGGTGGTGCGACGATACCCGGACCTGTTCATCCCGTGCGTTTCGATCAATCCGTATCGCAGCGATGCCATGGAAGAGCTCGCTCGCTGCGCCGACCTGGGCGCTCGCATGGTGAAAATTCATCCGCCCACCATGGATGCGGATCCCAACAAGCCTTGCCTGAAAGCGTTCTATCGGCTTTGCCGCGACCGCCGCGTGATCCTGATGGTCCACACGGGGAACGAGCACGCGGCCGAAAGTGTGGGTCTTCACAACGCCGATCCGATCAAGCTCGAGCTGGCCCTCGAAGAAGGATGCACGGTCATCGCCGCGCATGCCGGCACGGGGCAGTTCTATGACCGGGAGAGGTACTTTGGGAACTTCGGCCAATTGATCCAGCGGCATGCCAACCTCTATTGCGACAATTCCGTGATGGCGAGCATGCTGCGTTGGCGCAACCTGCCCGAGATGCTCAGGGATGCCGGCGTGCTGGACCGGATGGTGCACGGCAGCGACTACCCGTTTCCAGCGAACGGCCTGGTGTTCTGGAACCGCCTCCGGCCCCGAATGGCGGCGAAGCTGATGGAAGAAAAGAACCTGCTGGAACGCGATCTGCAACTGAAGCGCGCCCTGGGCATTTCGCAGGCGGTCTTGGAACGGGGTGCGGCACTGCTTCATCTGCTATGAAAAAATCACTGATTGCTATCATCACGATCGCCCTGTTGGGACAGGGCCAGACGCCCGGAGCTGCTCAGAACCCTCCCGCCACCGGGCCTCAACGCGAAGCCGTCCAGGCGCGCGGGGAAGAGCCGGATGGTCCCTCGGAGACCGCGCCCGATCTCCTCCACAAGGCCGCCCGCGAGGGAGATCCTTTCCAACTCCGGCGGCAGCTCGAGCGGGGCGCAAATGTCAACGCTAGGGACGCGCTTGGTTTTGCGCCTCTGCATTGGGCGGCCATGGCCGGCCACACGATCATAATCGAATTCCTCATCACCCATGGGGCGGATATCAACGCGCCCTCCTCGGAGGGCATGCCGCTGCACGTGGCGGCGAAACACCAGCACGAGGAGGTCGCGCTGTTCCTGGTTTCCCAAGGCGCGGATGTCCATGCCAAAGAGGAGAAGGGCTGGACGCCGCTCCATCGGGCGGCCTACTACGAATTGCCGCGCCTCGCAGCCCAGTTGATCGAGAAAGGCGCCGATATGAACGCTCGACAGGATTTTGGCTGGACGCCTCTTCACGAAGCCGCCCGCGCGGAGAGGGGGATTGCAGTCGCCGAAGTGCTGATTTCCAGCGGGGCGGATGTCGACGCGCGAAGGAATGACGGCGGCACTCCGCTGCATACGGCGGCTGCCGAGGGACACCCGCCTGTGGCTGAACTGCTAATTGCCAAAGGAGCGAAAGTGAATGCCACCAACGCCGCCGGCGAGACGCCACTGCATGTTGCCATCATCGACGGGCGGGCTCGTATGGTGAGATTCCTCTTGGCGAAGGGCGCAGAGATCAATGGCGTGGACAAAGACGGTCAAACGCCCCTGGCGCTTGCCGCGTCGAGCGGCAACGACCGCCTGGCGGAACTCCTGATCGCGCGCAAAGCAAAGACCCAAACCGAGGACAGACAAGGCCGGACCCCTTTGCATCAAGCAGCATCCGCAGGCAGCACGAGAGTGGTCCAACTCCTGATTGGCAAGGGCGCAACGGTCAACGCCTGCGACCGGGCAGGCCGCACCCCCCTCCATTGTCGGGCGAACGGCGAGGTCGCCAAGCTGCTGATTGCGGCCGGCGCAAAGGTCAACGCCCGGGATTCCGAGGGCAAAACCCCGCTGCATTGGGCCGCCCGGTGGAGGCAGAAAGACGTCGTGATGGTTTTGCTCGAGAAAGGCGCCGACGTCACCATCCAGGATTCCGCGAGACTGACTCCGCTGGCGTGGGCAGAGGGCATCCCCCTCAACGGGGACATCACCAGCCTGTTGCAGCGGCACGCCGCGCAGGAGCATCCACACTAAATCGATTCGAAGAGTTTTATCGCTGCCCGGCCGACCAACAGCATAGCCTCTTGACGCTCTGTTTGTCATAACATACATTGCAGCCATGCCTGCATCGGACGACATGGCTGCCACCGTTCGCGACCTTCGTGCCAAGCTCCATCTCAGCCAGGAGGAACTCGCCGCCCGCCTCAATGTTTCGTTCGCCACCGTTAATCGGTGGGAGAACGGCAAGGCCCAGCCCCAGGGCACAGCCCGGGACGCCATCAGCAAACTGATTGAAGAGGCCGGCGGCGACCCCCTCGTTCTGCGCGACGCGCATGAGGTCGCTACCGAAAACCTGCCGCGCCGCCGCAAACGTGGCACGGCCCGCAGCGCCGTCCTCAGCCACAAATCCATGGAGCAGATGCTGTGGGATGCCGCCTGTTCGATTCGCGGCGAGAAGGACGCGCCCAAGTTCAAGGACTACATTTTGCCGCTCATCTTTATCAAGCGGCTCTCGGATGTGTTTGACGACGAAGTGAAGCGTCTCACTGAAACCTACGGCGACCACGAGACCGCCACCGGCGTCCTGGAAGCTGACCATTCCCTTGTCCGGTTTTACCTGCCGCCGGAATGTCGCTGGCTGGTCGTGAACCGCCGGGAGTCGTTCACGTGGCCCAAGGACAAAATCCCCAAGACGTTGGGCGAGCAGCTCACCATGACCGTCCGCGCCATCGCCAAGGCCAACGCCGAGAAGCTGGCGGGCGTCATTGACATCGTTGACTACAACGCCGCCCCGCATGGCGAGCGCGAAATCAGCGACCAAGCCCTTTCCGGCGTCATCGAGACGCTCTCTGATCCGCGCTACCGCCTGGGCTTGTGCGACGTCGAGCCCGATTTCCTGGGCCGGGCCTACGAATACCTGCTGAGAAAATTTGCGGAAAGCCAGGGCCAAAGCGCGGGCGAGTTTTTCACGCCTCAGGAAGTTGGATGGCTGATGGCGTACATCGTCCGCCCACGGCAGGGCGAGGAGGTCTGCGACTACGCTTGCGGATCCGCTGGCCTCCTCATCAAGTGCGAGCTCGCCCTCATCCAGGCCGAGCGCAAAGTCTCGCGCCCGCTCAGGCTCTACGGCCAGGAACTGACCGGCTCGAGTTACGCCATCGCCCGGATGAACATGGTCATCCACGACATGGAAGGCGAAATCGTCCGCGGCAACTCGATGACGAACCCCAAGTTCCGCGAGTCCGACACCCGCCTGAAGAAGTTCGACATCGTGGTGGCCAATCCGATGTGGAACCAACCGTTCGATGAGAGCATGTTCGAAAAGGACCCGTTCGACCGGTTCGAGTCCCAGGGCGGCGCCACCAGCGGCAAAGGCGACTGGGCCTGGCTGCAGCACACGCTTGCCATTTTGAAAGACAACGGGCGGGCGGCGGTGGTGCTCGACACCGGCGCCGTCACACGCGGCAGCGGCAGCAAGAATGAAGACAAGGAGCGGAACATCCGCAAGTGGTTCGTCGAGCACGACTTCATTGACGGCGTGATTCTGCTCCCGGACAACCTGTTCTACAACACCACCGCCGCCGGGATCATCATCGTCTTGCGAAAGAACAAGCCCAAGGACCGCCGCGGCTTAATCACGCTCCTCAACGCAAGTGCCGAGTTCAAGAAAGGCCAGCCCAAGAATTTCATCCCCACGGACAACATCCGGAAAATCGCCGAGGCCTACAATGCGGGGCAGGATGTGGATGGCTTTGTCAAGGCCATCACCGCGGATGGAGCCGGCAAGAACGACTTCAACCTCTCCCCGTCGCGTTTCATTTCCGAGGGTGTAACCGTTACATACCGGCCAGTTGGGACAATCTTGAAGGAGATTCATGAACTCGAAGTCCAGGGCGCCAGTCTAGCCGCCGATCTGTCCAAAATCCTTCGCAAAATCCCAAACTGACCATGCGACTACTCGAATACAAACTCCCGGCCGATTGGGTATGGCAGCCGATCGCAAGTCGTTACCGGATCACCAAGAAACCGAAAAACCGAATTCTGACTGAATCCGCCACTATCCCTTTCGTCGCCATGGAATCCGTGCCGATGAAAGGTCGTGAACCGGTTCTGTTCGAGTTGCGGCACCCAAGCGAGATTACCAGCGGGACATATTTCGAGAAAGGCGACGTGCTATTGTCCAAAATCACCCCCTCCTTCGAGAACGGAAAACAAGCGCTGGCCGACAATATTCCGGCAGCGTTCGGGATAGCATCCACGGAAATTATCCCCCTCCAAGCCGTGCGATCAGATGCCAACCCCCGCTTTCTATTCTTTTATCTCCTCCATCCAGAGGTTCGGGCCGCGCTGGCTGGAAAAATGGAAGGTTCCACTGGTCGCCAACGGGTCCCGGAGAACGCAGTTCGCGAATTCCCTATGCCCGCGCCCCCTCGTCAGGAGCAAGACAAAATCGCCGCCGTTCTCTGGAAGATTCAGCGCGCCATCGAAGTCGAGGAAAAGCTCGCCGCCGCCGCCCGCGAACTCAAGCAGTCCGCCATGCGCCAATTTTTCACAAAAGGTATTCACGCTGAGGGGGAGAAGGAAAGCGATTTTGGCCTTTGTCCCAAGCGATGGCCCATCTACCACCTTTCAGCAGTCGCCAAGATTGAGCGAGGCCGGTTCGTGCACCGACCACGAAACGAACCGCGCTTCTATGGCGGCAAGACACCATTCGTCCAAACGGGAGACGTTGTTCGCTCCCAAGGTTGGATTCGCCAGTTCACCCAAACGTTGAACGATGAAGGGGTAGCTATCAGTCGAATCTTCCCGCGCGGCACAATTCTCATCACCATAGCCGCGAACATCGGCTTTACAGGCGTTCTCGATTTCGACAGTGCTTGCCCTGACAGTATCGTCGGCATCACGCCCGCCGAAGAACTGGATACATGGTTTCTTGAATACTACTTCCAGACACAGCAGCCTGAGATGGACAGGAAGGCTCCAAAAGGAACGCAGAAGAACATAAACATCCAGTTTCTGAATCCCTGGCCGATACCGGTGCCACCGCTCGACGAGCAGCGCGAAATTGCCGCCATCCTGCAAACGATTGACCGCAAGATCTGTCTGCACGAGCGCAAGCGTGCGGTGCTGGGCGACCTGTTCCAGACCCTCCTCGACCAGCTCATGACTGCCCAAATCCGCGTGAACCGCCTCGACATTGACACCAGCGAAATCCTCCGATGAGCACCGGCCCCGTCTTGTCTGCCAACCGCCCATCCACCTTCGAGGAGCGCTATCGGCTCTACCTGGACGAGTCCGGCGATCATGTTTTCAACTGCCTCGACAAGCCCAGCCACCGCTTTCTCTGCCTGTTAGGCTGCTGGTTTCGCAATCCGGAATACATGGTGTTTCACGCAAGACTTGAGGCTTTCAAGAAGGCCCACATCGCACACCATCCTGACGATCCACCGATACTGCACCGCGAGGACATTATCAACCGGCGCGGCCCCTTCACACATCTGCAGGATCCGGCCAAAGCGCAGGCCTTCGACGATGCCTTGCTGGACGTCATCCATAGCGCGCAATTCAACATCATGGCTGTCGTGATTGACAAGTGGGCTCTCCGCCAAAAGCACGGGGACGCCTCGGCACACCCTTACCACTTGGCGATGGGCTTCATGCTGCAGCGCTACTGTGGTTTTCTGAACCATATCAACCGCGTCGGCGATGTCATGGCCGAAAGCCGGGGCGGCAGGGAGGACCGCCTCCTGATGGATTCCTATTCCCGCGTTCATGGGCAGGGCGTTTGGAGGTCGTCAGCCGCCATCTTCCAGCAGGCGCTCACCACCAGGCAGCTCAAGGTCAAGAGCAAGTCCGCCAACATCGCGGGCTTGCAGTTGGCCGATCTGCTCGGCCATCCGGTGCGGCAGGCCATTCTGCGGGACGAGGGCCACGCTGCCGAGCCTCCGGCCCCTTTCGCCGCGCGTCTCATGCCCATAATCGCAACCAAGTTCAATCGCAACCTCTGCGACGGCAGGATTGAAGGCTATGGCAAAGTCCTTTTCCCTAAATGAAAAAGCCCCTCCTCGGGGCTTTCTCACGCTCGCCCATGCGGGCGATCCAACTCCAGCAACCTGGATTGCGGTCAATGTACGCCTGTCCAGCTCCATTGTAAAGGCCCATCATTGGCCACGGCGCGTCTGTCGCATCTTTCGTGGTCACCCCTTACCTTTCGACCTTCAGCCTCTCTGAAGCATGCCCGCAAACCTCGGAACCGAATCCGTCACCGTTCAGCAACCGCTCACCCGCTACGCCGGCCAGGCCGGCTGGGCCATCGTACCCAAAGAGGACGCCACCACGCGCCGGCGTGGCGAGTCTGGCCTGTTTTTCTACGACCTTTTGAAGAACAAGCTGCAGGAGCTGAATCCAGGTGTCGTCACGGCTGAACTGGCGGACGACATCACTCACCGTCTCGAATCCGTGCGAAACAACATCGAGGGCAACTCGGAAATCCTGGCTTGGCTCCGCGGCGAGCGATCCGTCTATGTCGAGGCGGAGAAGCGCCATCGCAACATTGCTCTGGTTGACTTCAAGGAACCGGGCCGGAACGCCTTCCACGTCACCGAGGAATGGCAATACAACAACGGCAGCAGCACCAACCGGGCGGACGACATGTTCCTGATCAACGGCATCCCCATCGCCGTGGTCGAATGCAAGAGCGCCAAAAAACACAACGCGATGGAGGATGCCCTCATCCAAATCCGCCGCTACCACAAGGAAACGCCCGAGATGGTCACGGCGGCGCAGGTGTTCGACTTCACACATGTTCTCGAGTTCTTTTACGGCGTCACCTGGAATCTCGACCGCAAGAACATCTTCGCGTGGAAACACCAGGACATGGCCAACTACGAAGCCAAGGTCAAGGCGTTCTTCGAGCCGCGCCGCATCCTCGGCATGCTGAAGGACTGGATTCTGTTTTACGTGAAGGACGACGAGCTTCGGAAGACCGTGCTGCGGCAGCACCAGACGCGCGCCGCTCGCAAGGTGTTGGAGCGCTCCGCGGATGACACCAAGAGGGCCGGCCTGGTGTGGCACACCCAGGGATCAGGCAAGACCTTCACCATGATCACGGCCGCCCGGCTCATCCTCGAGAGCCAGGGGGTTTTCGGCAAGGCCACGGTCTTGCTCGTCATCGACCGCAATGAGCTCGAGGGCCAGTTGATGGGCTGGGTCGAGCGCCTGCTGGGCGAGATGCAGACCAGGGACATCAAGATTGAGCGCGCCGACGCCAAAGCCCGCCTCGCCGAACTCCTGCAGGCCGACTTCCGCGGCCTCATCGTCACCATGATCCACAAGTTCGAGAGCGCGGACAAAAACCTCTGCATCCGCAAGAACCTGTTCGTCCTCATTGACGAGGCGCACCGCTCCACCGGCGGCGACCTCGGCAACTACCTCATGGCGGCGCTGCCCAACGCCACGCTCATCGGCTTCACCGGCACGCCCATTGACCTCACCGCGTACGGCAAGGGCACGTTCAAGATTTTCGGCAAGGAGGACGAACAGGGATACTTGGACAAGTATTCCATCGCTGAGTCGATCGAGGATGGAACCACCCTCCCGCTCCGTTACACCCACGCGCCGAACGAAATCTGCCTGCCAGATGAGCTGCTGGAAGACGAGTTTCTTAAGATCGCCGAGGCCGAGGGAATCGCCGATGTCGAGGACTTGAACCGGGTGCTCGACCGCGCCGTCAAGCTGAAGACCTTCCTGAAATCCAGGGAGCGTGTCCGCGCCGTTGCCAAGTTCGTCGCGGAGCACTTCGAGTCCAAGGTCCATCCGCTCGGCTACAAGGCGTTCCTAGTCGGCGTGGACCGCGAGGCGTGCGCCCTCTACAAGCAGGAACTCGACAAGCACCTGCCGCCGGAATGGTCCGCGCCCGTTTACGTCTCGGTCCACAACGATCCAGAGAAGCTGCCCCTGGTAGCCAAGCACCAGTTGAGCGAGCGCGACGAGAAAACCGCGCGGCATAATTTTCCCAAGCCCGGCCAGGCCCCCCACATCCTTATTGTCACGGACAAGCTGCTCACAGGCTACGACGCGCCGGTCCTGTATTGCATGTATCTGGACAAGCCCATGCGGGACCATGTTCTGCTGCAGGCCATCGCCCGCGTGAACCGCCCGTTCGAGGAGCAAAATGCCGACGGCGGCGAGCGCCGCAAGCCGTGCGGCCTCATCGTGGATTTCGTGGGCGTGCTGGGCAAGCTCAAGAAGGCCCTGAAATTCGACTCCAAAGACGTGTCCGGCGTTGTCGAGAACCTCGATGTCCTGTTCGCGGATTTCGTCCGCCGCATGTCCGGCCCGGCCAACGGCTACCTCGCGTTCGCCAGCGGCAAGATGAACGACAAGGCCGTCGAAAAGGCCATGGACGCCTTCGAGGACAAGAAGAAGCGCGAGGAGTTCTACAAGTTCTTCAAGGAAATCGAGCAGCTCTACGAAATCCTCTCCCCGGACCCGGCGCTGCGCGATTACGTGGACGACTACCGCAAGCTGGCCGCCCTCTACGAGGTTGTCCGCAATGCCTACGGCGCCAAGACCACGTTCCTGGGTGACGTGGCCAGGAAGACGGAAGAGCTGATCCGCAAAGAAGCCGGCTTGGCCGGGCTGGCCCAACTCAGCAAGCCCGTCATCATCGACGCAAAGATGATGGACAAACTCCGTGACAGCCACTCCTCGGACAACACCAAGGTCATCAATTTGATGAAAAGCATCCAGGCCACTGTCATCGAAAAAGGCGCCGTTGCTCCCTACCTGATCTCCATCGGCGAGCGCGCCCAAGCCATCCGCGAGGATTACGGCGAGCGTCACCTTTCCTCCGAAGCCGCGCGCCAGCAGTTGGAGCTGCTCGCCAGGGAAGCCATCGAAGCCGAGGCGGTAAAAAAGGACAGCGGCCTCGACGACGCCACCTTCGCCCTCTTCTGGGAGTTGAAGCGCTACATTTACAAAGGCACGAAGAAACTGGCCATCGCTCTCGCCGAGCCCTTCCGCCGTTTCCCTGATTTCGCCTCGAATTCCGACGAGCGGCGCCAGTTGAAGGCGGAACTCTACAAGGTGCTGCTCCCCGTAGCCCAGGGCAAAAAGATGGTCGAAATCGCCGACCGCCTTATCAAAGTTTGCACCCGATGAAGCCGGCCCAACCCCGTAGCAGCCGACGCCAGGAGCCTCCATCTTTCTCCCCCCCTGCCTGGCTCGAGCAGGAACAGGGAAGGAGGCGGGAGTCGAAGGCCGCTTGCGATGCAGTCGCTTTCCGTGCCCAGGTCGCCCAATGGGCCGCCCGCCTGCGCGTCAAACCCCGCCAGGTCCGCATCCAGCCGATGCGCCGCAAGTGGGCATCCTGCTCGACCCGAGGCACCGTCTCTTTCAATGCCGACTTGCTCGAGCAATCCGAAGGCGTTCGCGAATACGTCATTGTCCACGAACTTCTTCACCTGAAAGTTCCCAATCACGGCAAGCTCTTTCAAACCCTCTTCCGCGCGTATTTGCCCAACCACGATTCCATTCGCCCGCAGCCACCGCCCCTCGAAGGCATCCCCACTGGGTCGTTGCCTTAACATTGGAACGGGATCTGCTCCTATCGAAGGTGCGAAACCGCGTGAGATCCGGCATGGTGGATGGCCGGCAGGCGAAGGGTGAGTGAGGGGAGAATGCATGAAAAGGATCAGGGGATGGCATGGGCGGTGGATGCTGATCGCAGCGGTGTTGGGGCTGTCGGTGGGCGGCAACGGCCAGTGGGCGGATCGACGGGAGCAGCCCTTCCGCCCGGCCATCGCTCCGGGATCGTTGGGGTGGGCGGGCAATGGGCGAGCGAATGGGGCGGAGTGCGACGCTGGTTTATGGCCCGAGCCGGGCGCTTCTGGTCCATACCGGGTGATCGACGCCTGCCGGTATGACAGGCAGCTCCAGCGTGAGCACGATCTCATCCTGTGCGAGGGGCATCGGGTCCTCTGGCGGTTTGGGGAGCAGCTACGGGAAGAAGCGCTCGATTCGATTCGTTGGAGCGCGGCGGGCGGAGTTGTGGGAAGGACGGTCAAAACCACGCTGAAAAGCGCTCGCCAGCTTGTCCATCATGCGCATAATGCGCCAAAGAAGAAAACGAGCCTTTTGCCGGCTCGCTCCCCGTGGCCGGGTAACAGCGGCTTCATCGAAGGAACAGTTGAAAGGAAGTACCTGATGCCAGGAGAAGTCGTTGACCGCTATGGGTTCGGAGGCGGTAGATTCGTCTCGCCTGCCGGCACTTCAGTCGAAGCGCGTGCGCTGCGGCCAGGAACAGAAAACTTGCCTTTCAACGCGTATCGAGTCGTCAAGCCAATCGAAGTGAAGGCCGGCGGCGTTCAGCCGTGGTTTGGCCAGCCCGGCTATGGCACGCAATACGAGCTGCCCGTTTCTATCAGCGTGCTTTTAAAGCGAGGTTTCATAGAGCCTGTGACGCCATGAAGAAAGCCGAACTGAAAGCCAAGTTGGAGCAGGCCGGCGTTCGCCCTGAAGCGTATTGGCTCGACGGCGGCCTTCCAAACGAGCGCTATGTCCTTAGCCAAGAAGCGAACGGGCGTTGGGACGTTTACTACAGCGAGCGCGGTCAGAAAAGAGGTATTCGCTCGTTCGACTCGGAGTTGGCCGCGTGCCAGTTCTTGTTCGACCTTGTTCTCAAAGACCCAATCGCAAGGCGGAAATGAACTCATCGCAAGCGGTTTGCCTGGTTAACGATCCGGCAAGGACGGTTTTTCGGCTGGAGGAGTGCTGCCGGCCTCCTCGGAGCTCGATGGCTGCAGCTCGAGCTCCCGGAATTTGAGCCAGAGCCGGGCCACGGCGGTGGCGATTCCAAAGGGATACCAGAAAAGGAAAAACAGCGGGGCCCACAAGATGTAGCTCGAGGCTTGCGTTGCTTTCAACGAATCATGCACGAAGGCAGCCCGCCCTAGAAAGGCGGTGCTCAAGGCGCAGACCGCCAGAGCGGCAATGAAGATCGCCCGCCGCTCGCCTCGAGTGTGCCCCGCCCGGCAGGCCGATGGCAGGAGGCGGCCGATCAACCCCTCCACGTGCCAGAGGAAAAACACCAGGAACCAGAGCAGGAGATGCATCGAGCCCGCCCCCCACCAAACGGCTGCGGCGGCATCCCGAGCGCGACCCGCCTGCAAGAAGAACCCAAAGGCAAGGACGAAAATCCCAATATAAACGGTCCCCACCAGCCCCTTTTGGATTTGCAGCCGCCGGCGGATCTTAGTGAACAGGATTTCCTGGTGCGCCAGTGCGCGAGCCGGTGAAGGCGAATCCTGCGCCAGCAAGGCGTCGCGTAGCTTGCTAAGTCGATCTTCATCTTTCATAGCCAACCTCCTTCAGGGCCGCCGCCAGGTCTTTCCGGGCGTTATGCAGCCGGGATTTAATGGTGCCTTCCGGTAAGCCAACGATTTCGGCAATCTGCCGCGACGTAAAATCCTCCAGGTAGAACAGCGTCAAAACCTCCCGGCAGTGTGGCGGCAATCTCTGCAGCGCCTGGTGCATGATCGCTCCATCGTCGGTGGGAGCCAAAACCCACTCCTCGTGGTTCACCATCGGCTCGATTTGCTCGTTCGGTTGGCACACGTATCGTTTTTCCTTTTGCAGCCAGGTCACGGCTTGGTCATGCGCAATTCGATAGACCCAACTGCGGAACTTGCGCACGTCCTCCAGCCTTGACACATGCCGGAACACAGCCAGCCAGGTGTTTTGCAGGACATCCCATACGGCCGATTCGTCTTCGAGGAGCCGCCGCAGGTAGTAGTAGAGCCGAGGCTCCCAACGACGCACGAGCTCGCGGAAGGCGTCCTCCTCGCGCGCCTGGCACTGGACCACCAGCCAATCGTCCGAGCACTGCTCCGGCGAGATCGGAACTGATGTTTGCACTGATCCTACGCTTTGAGCCGCATTCATTTTCGTTGTGAACATCGGAGACCATGCCGGTTCGGTTCGTTCACACCGGACCGCTGGCTGCCAGGCCGGCGAACAGCCTGGGGCCAGGTCTCATTGGCTGCCTTTTCGATTTTGCCTGGCGCATGGCCAATCCATCTTCATGCCTATATGTCAGTGGCAGGGGCCAAAAGGTTCACATCCTTATGCCACAAAATGCGCGCCATGGGCAAAACGGAATAGGATCTCCGCCATGGGGAACCAACGGGGGTGCCCGAACACGCCGATGATCGGGCTCGCATCCTGCACCGCAGGAATTTGTCTCGCGCACTCGCTGAAATCGTTTGCCAGGCGATGGGGAAAAGGCTAGGATCAGATCAGACTAATCAGCCCGATTGCAGCGATCCCTTGCCTGTGGTGCTGTACTGGTGGCGCAGAGGGGATTCTCGTCGAGCATCGGCGGCATCGAATAACCGTCAACCAGCCTGCGGAGACCGCATATGAGACCTCAAAAAACCTTGTGGATGTTCGCGTTGGTCGTTGGCCTGGGGACCGTCACGTCGGAGGGGGGAGCGCTGCGCCGGGCATTTTACAACAACAACGGGCTCGGAATAGCCGGCAACACGATCGCCGACCTGATCGCCGCCCCGGATTTCGCGCGGACCGGGGGGGCATCGTCCGAATTGCTGACGGAATCCTTCTGGAACGTCCAGGGAGGCGTCAACAGCGACGACGGACTGAACAATTTTGGGAGTCTGACGCGCGGTTACGTCGAGGCGCCGCTGACGGGGGCTTACACGATCTTCTTGGGCTCGGACGACAACGCCGAATTGTATTGGGGCGCCGATCACCAAGTGTTCGCGTTTCGGGATCCGGCCCGGCTGATCGCCTTCGAGTCGGGGTATACGAGCGGGGACATTTACACGGCCGCGCGGCTCGAGGACCGGAGCGGTCAGGTGACCATGGAGGCGGGGAAGAAATATTTCGTCGAGCTGCTGCACAAGGAGGGCTCGGGGGGATCGTTCATCCAGGTCGCATGGGAACGGCCGGACGGAGTGCGCGAGACGATTCCGGGCTATGTGTTGGCGCCCTATGGCAGTTCGTTCGATTTGAGCCAGGAGGCGTCGACCATCGAAGTGACAGTCCCGCCGCCCAATTTTTACGTCATGGAGGGCACGCCGGTTGTATTTCAAGTCGTGGCGTTTGCGAAACAGCCGGCAACATATCAATGGCTGCAGGGGACGACGCCGATCGCGGCGGCGACCAATGCGTGGTATGCAACCCAGGCTCGGTTGGCGGACAATGGCAAGGCCTATTCGCTCCGGATCACAGATGGGAACGGGTCGACGGTGACGTCGCCGCCCGGCGGGTTGACGGTCGAGGCGGATGTGGTGGCGCCCAGCCTGGTGCTGGCTCGAGGCTCCGCCTCGCCCCATGGGATCATTGTCACCTATTCGGAAGCCGTGGATCCAGGTTCGGCCACTAATGCCGCCCACTACCAGTTTACAGGCCAGACCCTGGCAGTCCAAACGATCCGCATGCTGTCGGATCGCGAGGTCCTGTTCGATGTGGGAGAATTCACGAGCGCGCCGCTGACGCTCACGGTGAGCAATGTGAAGGATCCCAGTGCAGCCGGCAACACGATCGCACCGGGCAGCCAGGCGCTCGTGCGATTCCAGAACACGCTGGATGCCTACTGGGATTTCAACGATGCATCAGGAACCACCGTCAAGGACCTGGTGGCCAAGCAGGACGGCGAAATTTACGGGGGGGCAGTCTTCACCACCGACAAGCCGGCCCTGGGTGCGCGGGCCAATCCCTATGCGATGGCGTTCAATGGAATGGATTCGTATGTGCTGACAACCTGTCCGGGCGTGGAAGGCAAGCTGGCCCGCACGGTGTCGTTTTGGGTGAAGACCGCGGACACAAACAACCATCGGATCGTGAGCTGGGGAGACTCGAGGGTGGATGGGCACAAGTACCATGTGCGGATCGAGCCGGCGACGGGGACGCTGCGGACGGAGGTCCAGGGCGGCAACGGGCTGGGGACCCAGCCGATCACCAACAATGTCTGGCGTCATGTGGTGTCGTTGCTGCCCGAGCTGGACGCGCCGAACGCCCGCGACATCCTGCACTATGTGGACGGGGTGCTGGATCTGCAATCGGGAGCGACGGCCCAGGCCATCGACACCGATGTCACCGGGCCGGATGCTCGTCCCGTGTGGATGGGAGCGGGCCTGCAGGGCACCTCGACCACGCCGCTGTTTTTCAATGGGCTGGTGGATGACGTGGCCATCTACCGCACGGCGTTGACCGCCGCGCAAATCGCGCAGCTGGCCGCGGGGGCGGATCCGCGCGATTTTGCGGCGGCGATGACGGGGGCGCTGACCATTTCGCAGCAGCCGGCCAACGCGGTGGCCGACGAACTGAGCAGCGTCACCTTTGGCATCGCGGTGACGGGATCCTACCGGTCGGCAGTGGGGTATCAGTGGTATCGAGACGGCCAGCCGATCGCAGGGGCAACGGCGGCAAGCTATACAATCCAGGCGCATATTGCGGATCACGGAGCGGCGTTCAAGGTCGAGACGTTCAACCTCGACGGGACCTATGCGCGGCTGACCAGCGATACGGTCACATTGAGCGTGGTGACGGACGTCGCCCCGCCGCAAGTCGTCGAGATACGGGGAATCAGCGGCGGCATCAACCAAGTCCATCTCCAGTTCAACGAAGGCATCGAAGCGGCTTCGGCAACGAACCCGGCGGCCTACCAGATCACAGGCACGGCTGGGAGTGTGGCGGTGACGTCGGTCCAACTGGCAGCCGGAGGCACCAACGTGATCTTGCGGACGGGCGTGTTGGAGGATGGCGATTACACCCTGGCGATCAACGGGCTCAAGGACCTCGCGGTGGCGGGGAACACGCTGAGCACCAATATCGCGTTCGCAGCGAGCGTGACCTATGAGGAGCAGGTCTTGGCCGACCAACCGGCGCGATATTGGCGGTTGGGGGAATCCAGCGGCACGGTGGCGCACAGCGAGGTCGCGGGAGTGGACACGGATATTGACGGCACCTACACGGGGGGGGTGACCTTGGGGCAGACGACCCTGGTGCCGAGCGCGACCAACAACACGGCGGCCGGATTCAGCTCGAGCGCGAGCCAGGTCATCACCGTGCCGAATGGCGACGACATCAATATCAACGCGGGGCCGTGGGCGAAGAAGACGATCGAGCTGTGGTTTCGCGCCTCGGCCGTGCCGCCCCTCGGGGCGACAGGGCGCGCGGCAGCCACCAAGGGATTGTTCGAGCAGGGCGGAAGCACGCGCGGATTGGGGCTTTATATCTGGCAGGACCCGACCAACACCGATCCGCTCGTTGGCACCTTGATTTTCGGCGGCCACAACAACGCCAGCGATGGCGCCGGAGCGCCGTGGGGTGTGGCGGCGAACTTGCCTGACTTGGCGAAATACGTGGCGCATCCGGTCCAGGTCGGAAAGCTGTATCATGTGGTGGGAGTGATGGACGGCGACAACACAGGGTTGAACGGCCAATTGATCCTGTATGTGAACGGGATCGAGGTGGGACGCACCAACGGGATCGGCCAGCTGTATAACCACACCGACGATGTCCAGATCGGCCGGGGCACCGTTCGGATTCACACGGCACAGACAGGCACGCTGGGGTATTTCGATGGGGTGATTGATGAGGTCGCCTACTACAACTCGGCGCTGAGCGCCGAACGGATATCGCGGCATTATGAAACGGCGCTGGCGGGGGGGACGCTCGATGCGGAAGCGCCCAAGGTCCTCTCGGTGCGGGGAGTCGGGGGCGCCGTGAACCAGATCACGATCGGGTTCGACGAAAAAATCGATGCGGCATCGGCGGGCAATCCGAACAATTACAGGATCAACGGCACTGCGGCACTGGATGCGATCTTGAGCCTGGACGGCATGACGGTGCGGCTGACCGTGGCGCCCTTGACCGCCGGAACGAGCTACACTCTGAACATCAATGGGGTGAAGGACGTGTCGATCATGGGGAATCCATTGACGGCCAACGTGAGCTTCCAGGCGGAGGCGCCCACTTACGCCGATCATGTGCTCCTGGACAATCCGGTGCGGTATTGGCGGTTCGGGGAGCTGGCGGGCGCCGCGGCGCTCAGCGAAGCGACGGGATCGGATTCCGACACCGCCGGGACCTATCTGAATGGAGTTGGGTTGGGCGCGCTGAGCCTGGTGGCCAACACGCCGGATAACGCAGCTTCCAGCTTCCGCTCGGCCTCGAGCCAGTCGATCAGCTTCCCGGATGGATCGGATCTGAACGCAAAGGCCGGCCCGTGGAGCAAGAAGTCGATCGAGCTGTGGTTCCGAGCGGCCTCGTTCCCGGACACGAATGCGACGGGATTGAACGCGGCGACGGGATTGTATGAGGAGGGCGGCGGCAACCGGGCGTTGAGCCTCTATCTATACCGGGCGCCGACCAATGCGAATCCGAACGAGGCGCTCCTCGTTTTCGATGCGCACAACAACATCGATACCGATGGCAGCGGCGTGGGCGTGCCCTGGGGCGTGAGCAGCACCGCGCCCGAGAACGCGCTCTATGTGGCGTATCCCGTCCAGGCCGGCCCAGTCTATCACGTCGTGGCCGTGATGGACGGCGACGAATTCCGGACAGGCAATTTGGTCCTGTACGTGAATGGGCAGGAAGCGGGCCGGATCGGGGGCGTGGGGTTGCTGTACAACCACACGGGCGACATCCAGATCGGGCGCGGCAACGTGATGATCCATACGGGCGTCTCGGGGAACTTGGCCTATTTCGATGGCGTGATGGATGATGTGTCGCTGTACAATGCAGCGCTGACGCCCGCCCAGGTGACGGCTCATTACCAGGCCGGACTGGCCCTGTCGGTGAAGCCGCGGGTTATGAGCGTCGATCCTGAACCAGGGGCCGTCAACGTGGTGTCGGGCGCCCCCGTGACGGTCACGCTGGCCAACGGGCAGACCGCTGTGGATGCCCAATCCATCGTCCTGCGCGTGAATGGGACGGCCGTCGCGCCGCAGATCACGCCCCAAGGCAATCAGACCCTGGTCACATTCCCTCTCGGGACATTGACAAGCGGAGGAATGCAGACCGTGCATTTAGAATGGAACGGGCTGCCGTCGCCATACGAATGGTCGTTCCGCTCCATGGTGATTCTCCCGGAGGCATGGGCGGCGCCGCTGGGCTCAGGGACGAATGCCGGGTTCCGGGTGCGCACGGAGCAGGCCGACGCCGCGGCAGCGTTGACCAATGGCACCGAGCGCGCCGAGGCCCAGTTGGGCACGCCTCCCACACCGGCGTCGGTGTTCTCGGGCGCGGGAGTATTCCCCGTAATCAACTTCAACATCGATGAAAACGGGAATGCAGGCGTGTTCCGGGCCGACACGGGATTCCCGGATCAGGGGCTGGCTTCGGCCGGGCTCATCTCGAGCCTGACGCATACGACCATGGTGTCGATGGAGATCGTAGTGTATCTCGAGTTCGCAGAGGCCGGGGTGTATCGGATGGGAGTGAACAGCGACGATGGCTTCCGGCTGACGGCGGGGCGGCTGGCAGCGGATCGGACGCTCGAGCTGGGAGTTCATGATGGCGGCCGCGGGGCAACCACGGCGGACCCGCAATCGCCATTCGAGTTCCAGGTGGCCAAGCCGGGCGTCTATGCGTTCCGGATGATCTGGTACCAGGGAACGGGCGGTGGAAGCGTCGAGTGGACCGTCAAGGATGCGGCGGGCGTGTCCTGCTTGCTCAACGGCGAGGGCAGCCCCGTCAAAGCATATACGGCGCGCACCCAGGATCCGCCGCCCGAGACCGTCGAGGTAACGCTCCAGATCCAGATGGCCGGCAACGACGTGATCATCAGTTGGGATCCCGTCGCGGGGACGCTGCAGTCCGCGCCGGCGGTGGATGGGCCATGGACGAATGTCACCTCGACGAGCCCGCACCAGACGACGGCTGCCGGAACGCAGTTCTTCCGGGTGAAGTAAGGGTCTGTGCAGGGCGCAGCCCGCAGCGCCGGCCAGCGAAACCAGCCGTCGAGCCCCGGCTTCCACCGTAGCGTAGCCGTCCTCGGCTGCGGGCTTGGGCGCTGTCCGGGTGCGCCCCAAGCACATGGATGGCCTGTGATCGATCAGGTCCGCCTCCTGACGTCGGCGGCTACGGTTCGTGGCCCCTGAGCAGTTCAAGAAGGAACAGGCCGCTTTCCATGAACTTGCCCTGCCGGAGCGCGGCCTTCAGCAGAGCCCTCTGGTGCTTTCCCAGAAACCTCCATCCAAAGCGGCAGAGGACTGGCGCGCTCAAGACGCTCCGCGGGTGGCCTGGACATGCTTGACAGGGAGCCTCGGTTCTACCCAATCTCAGCCATGACCACGAACCGAACCACCACGGCGATGAGCGGGATTTCCCTTTGCGGATGCTGCCCGTTAAGCCGGCGATCGTTTCTTGCGAAGAGCAGCGCGGCATGCGCGGCGGCGCTGGGCGCCTGGAGTGCGCCGCGGGTGTTTGGCGCCTCCGCTCCGGAGGCTCGGCCGCGCATTCGCGTCGTGTATGTCCTGTTCGGTGCGAAGCAGCCGCGGCCGACCTGGCCGCATATCGGGCACGATTTCGTGCCGATCATGAACAGCCTCGAGGCGGAGCTGGCCAGGCAGTGTCCGACCTTCCAGTTCCTCACATCGATGGCCAGCACGCCCGAGGAAGCCGAGAAGATACTCCAGGGAGATCAGGCCGCCCATGTGGACGGGTATCTCGTCTTTCAGATGAACAATTGGCCGGCCGTGGTGCAGACGATTGCAGCCTCCGGCAAGCCGGTTCTCTATGCCGATTTCACGTATGCAGGCACGGGCGGTTTTCTGCGATACAACGCGGCCCTGCTGCGGAGCCAGTCGCCGAACACGGGTTTTGTCTCCTCGTCGGAATTGCAGGACCTGGTCGAGGCGGTGAAGTGCTTCGAGCTGATCGGCCAGGGCCGGCCAGTGTCGGAATTCGTCGCGGCGACGGCGCGCCTGCGGCGGCGGCGCACCCCGCCGCCGGGCGCCATGGCCTGCGCCGATGATCCGGTCCGGTGCCTTTCCATTCCGGATTGCATGAGCCGGCTCAAGGAATCGAAGATCCTGGCCATTCGGGACCAGAAACCGGGGCCGGCCATCGAGATCATGGGCATCCCGATCGTCTATCTGCCATTCGCCGAGCTGAACGATCTGGCGCTGAAGGCGGACCCGGACGAGGTCCGCGCGTGGGCGGACCGGTGGGAGAAAGGGGCGCGGCGGATCGAGGGGGTCACGCGCGAGACGATCGAGAAATCAGCCGCCATGTACCTCGGCCAAAAGGCGCTGATGAAGAAACACGGGGCCAACGGCATCACGATCAACTGCCTGGGCGGATTCTATGGCAAACATATCAGCGCCTATCCGTGTCTGGGATTCTGCCAGCTGGTGGACGACGGCCTGGTGGGCGCGTGCGAATGCGACGTCCGGTCCGCCGCGGCCATGGTGGCCATCTCCGCCTTGAGCCGAGGGCGGCCCGGCTATATATCCGATCCGGTCATGGACACCGCGAAGCGCGAGATCGTTTACGCCCACTGCGTCGCGCCAACCAAAGTGTTCGGGCCATCGGGCCAGGCGAATCCGTACGAGATCCTGACCCATTCCGAGGATCGGCAAGGGGCATCGCTGCGGTCAATCCTGCCGGTGGGCTATCTGACCACCACGCTCGAATTCGAGCCGAAACGAAAGGAGATCCTGCTCCATCAGGGCAAGGCGGTCGGGAACGATTCCAACGATCGCGCCTGCCGGACCAAGCTTCGCGTCGCGCCGCTGGGCGACTTCGAGAAGCTGTTTGCCATGTGGGACACCTGGGGCTGGCATCGGGTCACCTTCTACGGCGATCTCAAGGACCCGGTCCTGGCGCTTGCCGATGCGGCGGGGTGGAAGGTCGTCATGGAGGCGTAGATCGCCGGGCCGCCTGCCTCCGAGGAGTTGGAGCGGCTCTGGGCCGAGGATCAGCGGTTTCTCGGGCTGTAATCCTTCTGCGCATTGCCGGGCCGCCTCCCCTTGCCTCGCGAGGCATGATGCCAATCATTGACAACTGATAGCAGACGCGATCCGAGGGACGATCCCTATCTGGCCACCGCCCTGGGATCTCGCGCCGAGGCGATCGTGAGCTACGACCATGATCTGCTCGCGCTCGAAAAGCCATTCGGCGTGGCTGTCCTTTCTCCGGCGCAATTCCTCAAGCGGCTCCACGAGCTGATGTGATCCCCGGCGTCATCTGTCGTAAAAATCTCCAAATCCGTCACGCCCGGATTTCTTCTGCCAGTCGGGGATGCATGCCGATCACTTGACCATTTGGTTTGCCACACCCAGGCTTCCAGGAGTATGGGTTGCAGATCCATGCAGTCCACTGATCTTGCTGCCGAGCTGTTTTTGACACTCCGGCGTGAGTTTTTTAACCGCAAATGCCATCCCGTGTCCTATACACTCCGCGCTGCCCAATCCACTGGTGCGTCCGGCACCCGCAGGTCCTGAAACCGGCCAAGCCCGCTCTGCCTAGCCCCCTCAGGCACGGCTCGCTCGTCCCTCGCTCGCCAGCCTGCTCCAGCCGGCCCTGCCTGCCATGGCGGCGTAGGCAGGTCCGCTCCGACTTGCAGCTCACGCCTCACCTGGGGGCAGAACAGCCCGGAAGCCCAGGTTGTTGCGCTTGTAGTCCAAGTAGACGTAGCCGCGGTACGCCGTCCGGCAGTTCCACGCGTGGTCGAACCAACCGCCGCCGCGCTGGAAGCGACTCTGGTCTTGGATTCGGGAGCCGACTGGCAACCCGTGGGGACCGTGCCAGACGTCGCAGGCGATCGCTACCAGGCGACACTGCAAGTCGAGCAGCAAATCAACCGTGCCAGCACCCTCTCGATACTGGCACTACCCCAAACAGAGCGAGCCGCCCTATACGCAAGTCGTGCCGATCCAAATCCTGAATCGGCGACAAGCTCCGAATACGGCCAAAACCATGCCGACGAGGACAGGGACGCTTTGAGGTTCGGGGATCGGCGTGGCGTCCAACTGGACAAGATCGAAGTTCAGATCGCCCCAATTTGGCCGGGTGATTTCGATTCGAAGGTTCTGGCCAGGGGGGACCGACCCGGGAGAGCTGTAGACCGTGCTCACCAGAACAAATCTTCCGAGATCGGGCACAACTGGGATTACCGAGCCGAGCTGCGTGGTGCCGGCATATAGTGTTACTGAGTAGTCAGGGGGAGTGGTCCCACCGGACAGGCGGCTCCCGATGTACAGCGAGAGGGTGTAGCGCGTATCCGGTTGAAGGGTGTCTGCCAACGTTTGATACAGCGTCGAGCCTCGCCAGCCCGCCCAATCCCTTCCAGCAAAATCGGAATTTATTTTTGCACAGACCCTAAGGTCTTGCAGTCTTCCAATCCAGGACCTGCTGGTCTGCGAGGAGGCGGGCGCGAAGCTGCGGGTAGCCGATCCGCTGGACGGATGCGCCCTCGTCGATCGCGATGTTCGCTGCGGTGGCGGCAGACTGGCCGAGCACCATGAACACGGGCTCCATCCGGATCGAGCCGTAAGCGATATGCGAGGCGGACAGGCAGACGGGCACGAGCAAGTTCTCGCATTCGGCCGCGGCGGGCACGATGGCCCGGTACGAGATGGGATACGGGGACGCCACGCCCACCTCGACATCGCCTTCGTTGATGGCGGCGCCGTCCTTGACGTAGCGCTGCACGTTGTGGGAGTCCATGCCGTAGGCGCCCAAGCCCACAGAGTCCGGCGCCATCTGTTTCCCGCGGCAATGATGCTCGGTCATGACGTAATCGGATATCATGCGGCGGGCTTCGCGGACGTAGAGCTGATGCGGCCATCCGCCGGTGTCGCCGAACTCATCGCGGCAGAGCGCCCATCGGCCGGCCGCATCCCTGACCTCCTTCGGGAGCCGGGGGTCGTTCTGCAGGAACCACCACATCCCGGCCAGATAATCGCGGTGCTGCCGGAAGATCCGGTCGCGGGTCGCATAGTCGCCGTCCGGGTATTCGTAATTGGCGCCGATGAAGTCGCTCGAGAACGCGCCGTGGTTGTTGATGTCGGTCTTGCGATTGGGCATGGGGGTGTTGAGCTTGAGCGCGTCGAAAACGCCGGCTGCGATGTAGCGGCGAAGAAGCTCGTACTGTTGCGGGTCATATCCGGCTGGCTCGAGAATGGGGCGCTGGTTCTCGGGGGCATCGGTGAGACAAAGGCGGAAGTTGTAGGCTTGCACGCGATGGTCACCGGAGCCCTCCTCGCCCGGCGGGCCGCCGTGAATGCCCGGCAGCAAGCCGCTCGACGGATCGCCGGGAACCACATAGGGATCCACCCGCCGGGTGAACTGGTGATACACGGCATGCCGGGTCTGGACCCCGTTGAGCGTCTCGCCGTACACGGAGTTGGCCTCGCGTCCGACGTGGTAGCGGACGCCGGCCTTGGCCATCAGGTCGCCCTCGTAGGTGGCGTCGATGAACATCCGGCCGGCGAATCGTTTCCCGCTCTCCATGCGGACCACCGTGATCCGCAGCCCCTCTTTCTCGACACCGCGGCGGAGGTCCAGGCGCTCGCCGAACACGGCGGATATGCCGGCCTGGCGGAGGAGTTCGTGGAAGACCTGCTCGGCCACATGCGGCTCGAAGGTCCACTGCGCCTGGACGCCCCGGGCCGCGGCGATGGGATCATGGGACAGATTCCGCCGTTCCGTGCCGAGGTAATCGGCGCGGGTCTGCTGCCGCCAGGCGCCATCCGTCGCGTAATGCCGGGCAATGCGTTCGTAGAATTCGCGCGCGATGCCGCCGATCGCCCCCTTGTTGCCAATGTCGGTTGCCCCCAGCCCGCCCGCCGTCAGCCCGCCCACGTGGCGGCTGGGCTCGATCAGGATCGCGCGCTTGCCCATGCGCGCCGTCTGGATCGCAGCGGCGATGCCGCCGGGGGTGGCGCCATAGATAACGACGTCACAAGGGGAGGGCTCCTGGGCCTTCGAGCCCGCCTCGCCTGACCTGCACACCGCAGCCGCCACAAGCCATCCAACCGCAACGAGCCTCTTGCCCATCAGAAATGAGGCTCCGCTGCCGCGCAAATCGGTCTGTTTCACCCCGGCAGTATGAAACGAATCGCCGGGGACGAAAAGCCTTTGTTCCGCCCCCGCTTCAGGCTTGCCAGGGCATGCCGGAAAGCTGACTCTTCCCCATCCCATCCGTTCCAGGAAATGGGCAGCAGCAAGAAGCCGAAACAATCGCATAGGCCATGACGACAAACCATGAAGTGAAGGCGGACGCCGACTTGGCGCAGAAGCTTGGGCTCACCCGCGAGGAATTCGCCCTGATCCAGAAACTGCTCGGGCGCGATCCCAATGCCACGGAGCTCGGCCTGTTTTCTGCGATGTGGTCCGAACACTGCAGCTACAAGAACTCGAGGAAGCTGTTCAAGCTGTTCCCGACGAAAGGAGCGCAGGTTCTGGTGGGCGCCGGCGAAGAGAACACCGGCGTCGTGGACATCGGGGACGGGAAGGGCGTGGCGTTTAAGATCGAGTCCCATAACCATCCTTCCGCAGTCGAGCCGTTCGAGGCGTCGGCGACGGGGATCGGGGGATGTCTGCGGGACATCTTCACCATGGGCGCCCGGCCGGTGGCGGTGCTGGGTGCGCTTCGGTTCGGCAGCCTCGACAGCGAGCGGGTGAAGTTTTTGTTCCGGGAGGTGATCCGCGGGCTTGCGCATTACGCCAACAAGGCGGAGGTCAACGCGGTGGGGGGCGAGACCTATTTCGACGAGAGCTACGAGGGCAATCCCCTGGTGAATGCCTTTGTGGTGGGGATCATCGATCACAAGAACATCGTCCGGGGGACCACGGCTGGGGCGGGGAAAGCCGTCTATTATATCGGGGGCGACACGGGGCGGGACGGGGTCGGCGGAGCCAGCTTTGCCTCCCAGGAGATCACGGAGGAATCCTCCTCGTCCAGCAGCGCGGTGGCGATCGGCAATCCGGAGCTGGGGCGGCGTCTGCGGGAGGCCTGCCTCGAGCTGATCGAAAAAGGGTTTGTCGCGGGGATGCAGGACATGGGGGCCGCGGGGCTGATCTGCTCGACCTGCGAGACGGCCTCTCGAGGGAACACCGGGATCGAGTTCGATGTCGCCCGGATTCCCCAGCGCGAGGCGAACATGACGCCTTACGAGATTCTTCTCTCCGAATCGCAGGAGCGGATGCTGGCGATCCTCAAGGAAGGGAAGGAGAACGAAGCCATCGAGATCTTGAACAAGTGGAAGGTGCCCGTCGCCAGGATCGGATTCGTGACCGCCGACGGCATGGTCCGCATCAAGGCAAACGGCAAGGTCGTAGCCGAGGTCCCGGCGAAGGCGCTGACGGAGAACGCGCCGCTCTACGATCGTCCGAGCCAGGAGCCAGCCTATCTCCGGGAGGCACAGAAACTGGAGATCGAGCGGGTTCCGCAGCCCCGCGACTGGAACGCCGTGCTGCTCGCGCTCCTGGATTCGCCCACGATTGCCAGCAAGGAGGCCGCCTATCGAAGCTTCACCGGCCCGGATAAGGACACGGTTCTGGTGGGGCCGGGATCGGACGCCGCGGTCGTCCGGGTCCCGGGCACGCGCAAGGCGCTGGCCATCAGCGTGGACTGCAACGGCCGCTACTGCTACCTCAATCCCTACCAGGGCGCCATGCTCGCCGTGGCCGAGGCGGCCCGCAACATCGTCTGCTCCGGCGGCCGGCCGCTGGCGATCACCGACGGCCTCAATTTCGGCAACCCCATGAAGCCCGAAAACTACTGGCAGTTCCAGAAATGCATCGAAGGCATCTCCGCCGCCTGCCGCGCCCTCGGAACCCCCGTCGTCAGCGGCAACGTCAGCTTCTACAACGAAAATCCCAAAGGCGCCGTGGATCCGACGCCGATGATCGGGATGGTGGGATTGATCGGGGACGCCGCGAATTGCGTCACGCAGGATTTCAAGAAGGAGGGGCAATCGATCGTGGTGTTGGGCCGTCCGTTGGGCAGCTTGGCGGGGAGCGAGTATCTGCGCCTGGTCCACGGGCAAAAGAAGGGCAACCCGAGCATCGACATCGAGTTCGAGAAACAGGTGCAGGCGGCCTGCCTCGAGGCGATCGAGGCGGGATGGGTGAAAAGCGCGCACGACGCATCGGAAGGCGGCCTTGGGGTGTGCGTGGCGGAGTCCTGCATCAGCAATCACAAGGGAATGCGCGGGGCCACGATCGACCTCGATGGCATCGCCGGCGAGGGCGGGCGGATCGACGAGATCCTGTTCGGGGAGGCCCCTTCCCGGATCGTGGTCGCTGTCGATCCCGAGGATCTCGTCCGCCTCGAGCAGATCGCCGCCAGGCATTCCGTGCCGTGCCGCAGGCTGGGCGCCGTCGCCGGCGATCGGCTCATCATCCGGAGCCAAGGCGCCAGCCTGATCGACCTTCCCGTCCAGACATTGAGCCATGCATGGCGCGGCTCGATTGCCGTCAGGGCTGGCATGCCGGCCCCGGCCGTCGCAGAGGGCAAAGAGGAAATGAAAAAGCTTTACGATAACATCCAGGATTATATCGACAAGAATTGGGATTAGAATGGTTCTGCCGCTTCAAGGGGATCGAGCTGCTGAACGAGGCCGTGTAGCGCCCGGCTTGGGCGCCGGCGCTTCGCTGCCCGAGGGCGCCCCGGGGCCATAGCTGCCGGGATCGCTCAGCCGGCGCGGTTCGGCATACACGCGGAGGCCGTCGCCCTGAGCCCGGATCCAGGCGTCGAGCTCGCGCCGGAGAATCTTCAGCCGCGCGGCGTGGGTGGGATCGGATGCCAGATTGATCTGTTCGTCCGGGTCGCTCTCGAGGTCGAAGAGCTCCTCGGCGGGCCGCTCGTGGTAGCGATGGACAATGGCAGCGGCTCGAGCATCGGTGCGGGCGGCGGCCTCCCAGGAGGCGAAGTAGGCCCGCTGGCCCAGGTTGCCCGGCAAGTCGATATGCGTCGTGAACGCGAACTCGGGGTGGAGATTGCGGATGTATTTCCATTGGCCCACTCGCACGGCGCGCATCGGATAGACGTTCCAGCGGCCATCCCCGCTGTGGGCGCTGAATATGCGGTCGCGGTGTTCGGATCGGCGGCCTTCGAGCACATCGAGGAACGATCGCCCATCGAGGTCGGCCGGCGGTTTGCCGCCGGCAGCCTCGATCAGCGTGGGCAGAAAATCGACCCAGCTGACCATCGCGGACGTGCGCGCGCCGGGCTTCACGACGCCCGGCCAGGCGACGATCAGCGGCACGCGCACGCCCGCCTCGTAGCAGTTCCACTTGGCAAAGGGCCACTGCGCGCCGTGATCGCTCGAGAAAAGAAACAGCGTGCTGGCGCCCAGGCACGATCGAGCGGCATCCATGATCCGCCCGAGGTCGTCGTCGGCCTTGGTCACCGCGGCGGCATATCGGGCGCGCCAGGCCCGCGTCTCCGGGGTGTCGATGCTGCCGGCGGGCAGCGGCAGCGCATCCGGGTCGTACCCCAGGTCCGACTCCGGCCACGGAACGTGCGGCCAGTTGCTGCCGACCATCAGGCACAACGGCTTTTTCGGCGACGGACGGTTCTCGAGGAATGCCGTCGCAGCCGGGATCGCGGCGTGATCGTGGAATGTGTCGTGGGCAAACGAATCGAATCCGTAATCGGCCGTGTGGCGGTAGTGCGACACCTTGCCGAAGGCGACGACTTCGTAGCCCAGCTCCTGAAAATATGCCGGCCATTTCTTCAGCTCGGGCCGAGGCTTGCTGTGGTTGGCTTCGGCGCCGTTGCGCGCCGGCATCAGCCCGGTGAGCAACGCCGCCCGGCTCGGCGCGCAGCTCGGGGACGCCACGTAGGCATCCGTGAACGTCAGCCCGGCGTCGGCCAGCCGCTGCATGTTGGGGGTGCGCAAGGCCCGGCTCCCATACGGGGTGAGATCGGCCTGGCTTTGATCGTCCGTCAGAAAGACGACCAGATCCGGCCGGGAATTCGATGGGGCCCCAGGCGCCGAGGCGGCGCCGCCCAGCGCCACCAGCAAACAACCGATTCGCCAGTTCATGGGGTCCAGACTATCACGGCATCGATCTTCGAGGGAATGTCCAAACACGCTCGAATCATTGCCAGCCGGCCGATCTTCATGCAGACTCCGCGGACGAAGAAAGCGCGATGAATATGGCCCTCCCATTCCGCATGACGCTGACGCTGGTCCTGGCTGCGGCGCTGGCATGCGCCTCGGCTGCCCGGGCGGCGGACCGCCCCAACATTCTCCTGATCTGCGTCGACGACCTCAAACCCGTTCTCGGCTGCTACGGCGATCCTCGGGCCCGCACCCCGCACATGGATCGCCTGGCCGCCCGGGGCATGCGATTTGATGCGGCCTACTGCAACCAGGCGGTCTGCGCCCCCTCCCGGAACAACCTGATGGTCGGCAGCCGCTCGACCACGCTGGGCGTTTACAGCCTCGAGACCCATTTCCGAAAGGCGGCCCCCGATGCCGTCACCCTGCTGCAGTATTTCCTGCGCCACGGGTGGCGGACCGAAGGCGTCGGCAAGGTGTTTCACATCGGGCACGGCAACCACGATGACCCGGCGTCCTGGAGCGTTCCTTTTCAGCCCGACAAGGTTGTCGAGTACCTCGATCCCGAGAGCGCCGCCCGCGGCCAGCTCACCCGCGAAGAAGCCTACTTCAGCAACCAGCAGCTCGACCGCATCCGCGATCTCCCCCGCGGCGCGGCATGGGAGATCGCCGATGTCCCCGACAATGCATACGCCGACGGGCGGATTGCCGACGAAGGCATCCGCCGCCTCCGCGCGGCGCGAGAAAACCCGGAGCAGCCATTCTTTCTCGTGCTTGGCTTCGTGAAGCCTCACCTCCCGTTCTGCGCGCCCCGAAGGTATTGGGATCTTCACGATCGCAACTCGTTTCCGCTTGCGAAGCGCGCGACGCCGCCGGAGGGCGCGCCAGCCTATGCGGGCAAAACAGTGCTCGAGCTGAACCAATACATGCCCATTCCCGAAAAGCCGCCCCTGACTGAAGACCTGCAGCGCGCGCTCATCCATGGCTACTACGCGGCGACCAGCTTCATGGACGCCCAGGTGGGCCGCGTGCTGGACGAGCTCGACCGCCTCGATCTGGGCCGGAACACGATCATCGTCCTGTGGGGCGACAACGGCTGGCATTTCGGCGACAACGGCGCGTGGACCAAGCACACCAATTACGAGCAGGCCAACCGCATTCCCCTGGTGATCGTCGCCCCAGGCATTGCCCCGGGCGGATCGAGCACCCGCCAGCTGGCGGAGACTGTCGACTTGTATCCGACGCTGGTCGAGCTGGCGGGTTTGCCCCGGCCTCGAGTCCCGCAGCGGCTCGATGGGGTGAGCCTCGTGCCCGTGCTCCGCGATCCTCGAGCGCGCGTTCGCGACCACGCGTGCCACGCCTTCCCTCGCCATCGCGCCGGCCAGCCCGTCATCGGCCGCGCCATCCGGACCGAGCGCTTTCGCCTGGTCGAGTGGAAAGCGCCGGGCGCGCCCGCCTCGACCGCGGATTACGAGCTCTACGATTACGAGGACGATCCTGGGGAGACGAGGAACCTCGCCGCCGCCCGTCCGGGGACCGTCGCGCGCCTCTCCCGAATTCTGGCGGACCATCCCGAAGCCAAACCTCCGGTCCGCTGATTCCGCCGACGATTTGCTTGCTTTGGAGGAAGGGCGAGGTGTAAACTGCTGGCCAACGAACAGCGGAACAGCCTTAACTGGATTGCATATGTCTTTAGCTGACGTGGGCGGGAGCCGGTGGTGTTGTCTGGAGGGGATCGAGCGCAACCCCGGCGCGGCCGGCGGCCGGCGCCGCGGCTTCACCCTGATCGAGCTGCTGGTGGTTATCGCGATCATCGCCATCCTGGCGAGCATGCTGCTGCCGGTCCTGACCCGGGCGCGGGAGCGGTCGAAGCGGGTCTCCTGCAACAACGCGATCAAGCAGCTGACCCTGGCCGCCATTCTGTATGCCGATGACAACCAGGATCGCCTGGCTCGGGACGGTGACCTCGATCCGCACTGGGTTAAAATCAAGTTCCGCGACATCATCCACCAGCAATACAAGGTCAAGCGCGACCAGTTTTACTGCCCCTCGAATCCCACGTGGAACCGGGATGATTTCTGGAAATGGCCCTCCGAGGACAGCGCCGTTCTGGGCTATGTGTATTACGTGGGCGAAACCAATTACGAGAACCAGTCCTACCACACCGTGACCATCCCGACTCGGCCGATCTTCGCCCAGAAAACCACCGACCGGCCCTATTACATTCTCATGTGGTCGGACATCAACCGGAAATACAACAACTCCTGGCTGCGGCCGGGCGACCCGAACCCCCTGACGCGCGGCGTCAACCATTACGACAAGGCCGCGCAGAATCCGGAGGGGTCCAACGAGGGCTACATGGACGGCCACGTCTCCTGGGTCCCAGGCCGGAAGTTTGTCCAGCGCGCCAAGATGACCATGAGCTCGGGCGGGATGCTGGTCTACTTCCACGGCCGCCTCGAGTGAGCAGCCAAACCGCAGCGAATATCATCTCATTTTTGTACGTGACGCCTTGGGTGGCACAGGCCGCCCCCTGTTGAATGACCCCCAAACCAACATCGATTATGACTACCATCCATTACACCCAATCCACCCGCCGTCCGGGTGCAACAGCCCGCTTGGGGCTGGGCGGATTGATCCTCCTGGCCGCGGTCATGGCCGGGCCCCCCGCCCAGGCCCAGGACATCTCCCAGGGGCTGGTTCTTCGGTGGTCCATGGACGAAACCATGGGCCTGGTCGCCAACGACGCCACCGGCCAGGGCCGCCATGGCACGCTGGTCAATTGCTGGGACGAATACAGCCATTGGGTTGCGGGCAAAACCGGCAATGCCGTCAGTTTCAGCCTGTCGGTCAGCAACTACCTGGAGGTTGCCAACCTGCCCGAGACCACCTCGACGACTTGGTCGGCCTGGGTCAACCTGACAACCGCCGTGAACTACAGCGCGATCATGTCCTCCGCGTATGTTGGTGTCCCTGCCGGCCAGGCGGGACACAGCATGGGGTTTGGGACCGGCGGCCAGGCGCTCCAGCCGCGTGTTCTCTGGAATCATAACCAGGGGCTGGTCACTCTGTTGTCGCCCACGCCCTTGACGTTGCAGGAGTGGCATCACGTGGCCGTCACGGTCGATGCCGCCAGCTCGAACATCGTGCTCTACGTCAATGGCGAGCAGGCGGCCGCGGCCACCAACGCCGTGGCGCGTCCCTTTACCACCGTCAACCTGGCCCGCCGCGAGGCCACCGCCGCCAATTACCTGGACGGGGCAGTCGACGAGGTCCGGATCTACAACCGGGCGCTCAGCCAGGTCGAGGTGCAGGAGCTGGCCGGCTGGGTGGTGACCGGCCCGCCCGTCATCGTGCAACAACCCGCCGGTGGATCCACGTATGCGGGGAGGGATTTCACTCTGAGCGTGAAGAACCAGGGCCTGCCGCCGTTCACCTACCAGTGGTTCCGCGCCGGGACCGCAATCGAAGGCGCGACGAATTCGACGCTGGTCCTGACCAACCTGCAGCCCAGCCAGGGCGGCAATTACACCGTCACCGTGTCGAACTCGGCGGGCAACACCCCCAGCCAGCCCGCCACCATCACGGTTATCGCCATCACCGATATCAGCGTCGGCCTCCAGGCTTGGTGGAAGTTCGACGAGAAGAGTGGCCTGACCGCCATGGATTCCTCCGGCAAGAACAATCATGGCACGCTGCTCAACTATCTGGGCGACGACACCCAATGGGTCACCGGCCAAGTGAATGGCGCATTGGCGTTCGACGGCATCCTCCACACCGTCGAAGTGCCCGACGCGCCCTCGATCGGGGCCAACCTGACACAGGGATTCTCGGTCTCCACCTGGTTCAATTCCGCCGTCGCGCTGTCGACGGGCGGCAACACCTATCGGATGTTCGAAAAAGGCGACTGCATCTTCCTGCTCCAGGGCAACGGCCAAACCAACTCGCTTGGCATCGGCGGCATGAATGTCAACGTGAAGCGCGGTGGCACCAACAACGCCGCCACCATCAATCAGGCTCTCGTGGCCGGCCGATGGTACCACCTGGCGGGCACGTTCGACGGCCAGGTCCTGCGCGCCTATCTCGATGGCGAGTTAACCGGAACCAAAACCGTGGGCGGACCCATCGATGATGACAAGCTGCCGCTGCGCATCGGGTCGGACGACGCGACCAGCCATTTCAACGGCGCCATGGACGATGTCCGGATCTGGGACCGCGCCTTGAGCGATCGCGAAATCCGCAACCTGGTCGGGCGCGACCTGCCCAATCCGCCGAGCTTCATCCTCCAGCCGCAAGGCGCCGACAAATACGCCGGGACATCCATCTCCTTCAGCGTGGTCACCCGCGGTCAGGAACCGTTCACCTACACCTGGTACAAGGACGGCGTCGCGATCACCAATGCGACCAATGCCACCTTGAGCCTGGTCCGGCTGCAGGCATCGGATGCCGGCGTCTACCGGGTGAAGGCCAAGAACGACCTCGGCGAGACCGAGAGCGAAGCCGCCCTGTTGACCGTGATCCCCATCACCAGCATCGAGACCGGTCTCCAGGCGCTCTGGAAATTCGATGAGACCTCCGATTTCATCGCACACGACAGCACGACTAACCACAACGACGGCCAGTTGACTGACTTCTGGGATCCGGCCCAGACCTGGGTCGCCGGCAAGGCAGGTGGCGCGCTCAAGTTCGACGGATTCGGCGCCCGAGTGATCGTCCCTCACAGCGATTCGCTCGCCCTCGGCTCCGATGCCAGCTTCGCGTTCTGGATCAATCCGGAAACCTACGGCACGGTTCTTATAGACCCGAATTTCAACTACCAACAGGGATTCATCGTCCGCAAACCCGGTCAATACGAGGCGTTCGTGACGGACAATCCCGGCAACGTGCGCGCGACTGTCGTGGCGGGAGGCGGCAATGCACCGCAGAACTCGCTGACGACGAACCAATGGCAGCATTTCGTTGCCGTGCGCCAGGCTGGCACGGTCCAGTTCTACACGAACGGATTCCCGGCAGGGTTGCCGTTGAATGCCGGCATCGGCGCCGCCAACACGAACAATCTCATCATCGGCAACTACACCGAAGACCTGGCCGCTCCCCGGCTTTATCAGGGGCTCATTGATGAGCTCGGCCTTTGGGCGCGTCCCCTCACTGAAGGCGAGGTGCTGGCCCTCGCGGGCAAAGACGCCTCCGGGCCGCCCGTGGTCGAGCTGGCGCCCGAGCCCGCGGTCCGCCTCGAAGGCGGCACAGCCGAGCTCGTTGTGTTGGCGACCGGCAAGCGCCCGGTTACTTACGAATGGTATCGCGACGGCGTGCCGGTTCCGGATTCCGCCACCAACCGGCTGGTCCTTGCCAACCTCACCGTCGCCCAGGCGGGCAGCTACACCGTGAAGATCCGGAACGAGATGGGCGAAACCACCAGCCAGCCCGTCATCGTCGAGGTCCAGCCTATCCTCGGGACCGAGACCGGCCTGGTTGCCTATTGGCCCTTCGATGAAACCTCGGGCACGACCTTCAACGACGCCACCGGCCGCGGCCACCATGGCGCGCTCCAGAACGGCACGATCGTCCCCGGCATCGCCGGAATGGTCGGCGGCGCCTATGACTTCGACGGCGTAGACGACTTCGCCATCGTGCCGCACAGCGACGAGCTGAGCATCACCGACCAGCTCACCATCTCGGCCTGGGTCAACCCGCGCACCTTGTCCGTCATGGGCGGACTCAGCCGCATCGTGAGGAAAGACATCAATTGGGATCTGAGCTTCAACAACAGCGCGGCGCTCCTGTTCTACGGCCTGAACAAGGCCTCCTATGCGTCGCCCGCGGTGATCACCACCAATGAATGGCAGCATGTTGCCGTGGTCGTGAAGAACAACACCATCGAGTTCTTCCGTAACGGCGCCAGCCTCGCCGCTCCGGTCACCGCGTATCTCGGTCCTCCCAACTCCGTCCCGGTCATCATCGGCAACTTCCAGTCCAACCTGGATATCATCCGGCTGATGAACGGGCCCATGGATGACCTGGGCATCTGGCACCGGGCACTCCGAGCGCAGGAGATCGAGGGCATCTACGTCAACGGCTTAGCCGGCAAGCCGCTCACGGCCACGTACAAGCCGCTGACGATCGAGTCGCTCGAACCCGTCGGCGACGACAGCTGGCGCCTGACGGTTTCCACGCCCTATGTCCAGAAGACCTATGCCGTCGAGCAGACGGAGAGCCTGACGAGCCCGGCCGTCTGGACGCAGATGTCCGACATCCAATGGACCGACAAGGGCCAGGGCATCCTGGAAACGTCCTTCATCGGCACGAACAACCAGACCCGGTTCCTCCGAATCCTGGTGCTCGAGTAGCCGATCGCATCGGCCTGGCATTTGAGGGCCGGGGCGGCCGCCGCCCCGGCCCTTTCTTTATCCAGCTAAGGGTCTGTGCAAAAATTACTTCCGATTTTGGCGGGAGCGCCGCCCCGCCTCAGCGGGCTGGGGGCCTTGGGCTTCACGTCTATCGGCCATGGGAAAGATACTGGGGCTCGGTGCGGACGGCGGTGGCGAGGCTGCGTCCGCCGACGCGGCCACCCAGGGGTCCAGTCGCGTTGAGCTCGATTTGCCAGCGTCTGCCGATCTCGACGCCCGCGGGCGGCACAAACTGCACGCTAGCGGGCTCCCGATCCATCTCATCGGCAATTTCGAACACATGCAGAAACAACGTGCGGGTTCCGGGATTGGGATCGCCCACCTCGATTCGCCAAGGGCAGATGGGCGGCCGTTTGCGGCCCGGGGTCATGTGGTTGTATTGGGCGGTGGGTTCGAGCGGATGGCCCCAGGCCTCCTGGCCGGGACCGCCTCGGATCACGGTCTGCGCGTGGGCGGGCAGAACCGTCGTCAGAAACATGCGCGAGCGCCCCTCCGACAGCACGGCTTTGTCGCCATCCGCTTCGGGCAGGCTCAGCCAGTCCAGGCGGTTCGATTCCCGCGCTGGCTCGGTGGGAACGTGGAGGAAAAAATGGCGCCGGAACTCGGGCTGCGCCGCCTCGACCCGATCCAGGACCACGAAGAACTCGCGCTCGCCGCGGAGGTAGAGGAACTGCCGGGTGACCTCGCGCGCCTTGTTGGGATGATAGCCGGCGGTGATATCAGCCGCCGCGTAGGTGAACTCGGGCCCATTCTCGAAGGCGACGATCCGCCCTCGATCGCGCGGCAGCGCGCTGCTCTCGTAAACGTGGCGCAGCAGCCCGCCGTCGTTTTCGTTGCCCTGGGTCCGCCGGAACTTCTCCTCCGGATCGAACACGGTCACGATGTTGAATATGATCGAGCCGCCCGCGTAATGATCGCTGTCGTTGTGGCCTTGACCGCCCTGGCGCGAAACCAGCGCGCCGCGCTTGCAGATGAGGAAATGGCCTTCGTCGTCGCGGGCATGGCCGGCGTATTGAGGGCCGCAGCCGAAGAACGCCCACGTCGCATTGGGATCGTTCCAGGCGCTGCGCATATAGACGTGGCCGGCGCCCGGGAACAGGTAGGCCAGCGGGAGCGTGTCGGGCGGGGTGGCGGGGATCGAGAAATCAAGGCAGGCGACGCGCTGCCAGCGCTCCCCGAGCCATTCGCGGCCCCGGTCAGAAAACCACCGGGACAGGCCATCGCGGAGCATCGGCGCCGCACGCGCGAAGGCGGCTGGCTTCGAGCCGTCGCCATCATCGATCCACGCGGTGCGATCGTTGTGGGGCATCATCGTGTAAGCGACCCAGCGGGGTTCCTCGACCGGATAGCCCCATGGCTTCAATTGCTGGAAATAATCGATGCCGGTGGCGGTGCGCCAGGCGTGAAATGCGTACGGGATCACCGTGACCGGGCCGTATGCGCCGTGGCCGTATGATTCGGACCATACGCCGCCCATCCGGTCGAATGCGGGCAGGCACTCGGCGGGAACGCGCCGATGCCAGGAGTCGAGGAACGATGCGGCATCGGCCTCGAACCTCGTCCCCGAGCCGCGGATCGCCAGCGCGATGAAGAGCTTTTGGGTGAGGGCATCCCTCGAGTTCATGATGTTGAGGTGGATGGGCCCCCAGGTCTGGTTGTATTCCCAATGGCCAGACCGGAGCATGACCTCGGGCTTGTCGGTGTAAAACCTCAGCCATGAGCCGAGCGCGTCTCCGTAAAGCAGGCGCTGTTCAGGCGTCAGGGCATCGTAGATCCAGTCATATGCCAGCGCGTGATACCCGAAATGGCTGCCTTCGCGGCGGGAGATGATCCGGCCCTCGCCCCATTGCTTGATAATCACATCCGCGTACCGGCGGCTTTCCCGGCCGAGGTCGCGTTCGACCAGATAGGCCAGCCCGCAGTTCATCAGGTCTTCGGGAACGGCCCAGCCATTGGCAATGAATCCGATGCTGCCTCGCTGCACGGCGGCATCGGCGCGCTCCTTGACGACGCGGTAATCATCGGCCAGCGGGCCGGTGCAGCGCCGGGCCATCGCCGACACGTCTTCAATCAGGAGCCGGGGGTGCGCGGTCTGGATGCGGTACGCAGGTTCAGGATCCCCAGCCCAAACGCTTGCGCTGACCGCCAAGAATAAAATCAACAAGGTTGTCTGCATCTTGCCAGGCGGTGTCAGGCGTGCGGCGGCGCAAGCCCGTTCGAGAGTGGCCCAAGGGCGATCGGCGGTGCCGGGACCATCGTCGTTGCCATGCCGCGATACGTGCGCCACTGCCGCCCGCGATTCAAGTCCTGCGACCAGCAGACAGCCCAGAATCGGAACGAAGAATCCGGCGGTTTTGTTCATGCCCTGTGCCCCGACTATCAAGGTTAGGTCCGCACTTTATCTGGAAGTGGTGTTATTTCGCAAGCCACGGGAACGGGGGGCGGGAGCGCTGGCGGACGGTCTGGGCGCAACCGGGATTCGGCCCGGGATTGGTCTCGAGCGTACTGGGCGGCGGCAAGCGGGGGCAGTCGTACTTCAACGGAAGTGTTCCTGAGGCGCAATGCGAATTACGAACCTGTCACCTTATTTGTCACTCGAGAGACGCCTGGGCAGGCTCCAACCCTGGCAAAACTATGAACCTGTCACCCTATTTTTACCTTGGGTGTTGGGATCAGGCTGGACCCCAATCGGTTTGGTAGCGTCATGGCCAGGCCACAATCCGTGGTATTTTCGAGCCGGAGTTTCCCGAAAAATGGATTGTGTTCCGAACGCTTTTTCCATAGGATGACCCGGACGTGGACAGGGAAGAAAATATGAGTGGTGCGATCGATCCTTCCAGCAAGTACGATGCCTCGAAAATCGACAAGCTGGAGGGTTTGGAGGCGGTGCGGAAACGGCCGGGGATGTACATCGGCGACCCGGACGAACGGGGTCTGCACCACTGCGTTTTCGAGGTGCTGGACAACTCGATCGACGAGCACCTGGCGGGGTATTGCCGCAATGTCGATGTCGCGATTCACGTGGATGGATCGTGCTCGGTCAAGGACGACGGGCGCGGCATTCCCGTGGACATGCATCCGAAATTTCAGATGCCGGCGGTCGAGCTGGTGCTGACCAATCTCCACGCCGGCGGCAAGTTCGGCCAGGGAGCCTACAAATACTCGGGCGGCCTCCACGGTGTCGGGGCCAAATGCGTCAACGCCCTCTCCGATTGGTTCAAGGTCGAGGTTTACCGGGACGGCAAGGTGTATTCGATGGAGTTCGCCAAGGGGATCACCACCCAGAAGCTCGCCGTGATCGGCAAATCGCGGCAGACAGGCACGCTGATCACGTTCAAACCCGATGCGACGATTTTCACGCTGACGACGGAGTTCAAGTTCGAGCTGCTGGCCAACCGGCTGCGGGAGCTGGCGTTTCTGAATCCGGGCCTTGTCATCACGCTCACCGATGAGCGGGTCGAGAACAAGACCGAGAAGTTTTTCTACCGGGATGGGATCGAGGAGTTCGTCCGCCAAATGGGCAAGAGCAAACAGGTGCTCCATCCCAAGCCCATC
>CAYWIM010000041.1:0-38216 GCA_964458325.1 uncultured Verrucomicrobiota bacterium | reverse complement strand
CGGGGCGCCGCCGTTCTGGCCGCCCCAGACCATCATGTCAATCCCGTTCCAGACAGCCGTGTGGCCGCTGCGGGCGGTCGGCGCGTTGGCCAGCGGCATCGCCATCCAGGACGCGGGCAGACCACCCGAGAAGAGAAGCTGGCTCCCGGAATTGAGCTCCCCGCCTTCCCCCTCGCCGCCCCACACGATAAACCGATCTCCCGCCCATACCGCGGCAGCGCCCCATCGGGCCGCAGGCGGATTCATCGCCGCCAACGACGTCCACGTGTCCGACGCCGGATTGTACAGCCCGCCATCCTGGAGCAAGCCGCTGTTGTTGCGTCCGCCCCACACGAGCATCCGGCTGCCGGTCCACACGGCATGATGACCCTGGCGTTGGGAAGGCGCACCGTTGGTCGTGACATGCGCCCAGGTCTGCGTATGGGGAACGAATTTCGCGCCGGTCCTCAGACAGCCGTCGCTCCCGACGCCGCCCCATACAATCATTTCGTTCCCGGTCCATACCGCCGTGTGCCCGCTCCGTGGCGAAGGCGCTCCCGAACCGTTCATCACAATCCAAGTATCTGACAGCGGGCGGTACATCCCCCCGGAATCGACATACGATCCGGCGCCGACGGTCCCGCCCCAGATCACCATCTCGAGCCCGCTCCAGACGGCGGAGTGACCCGCGCGGGCGGATGGAGCGTTGTCGGACGAACCATTCACCCACCCCGGCGCAGGGACGCTCATGACCGATCGGAAACCATTGCTCAACAAAATGGGATCATCCGCCACCGACGAAACCATGAGGATCCCGCTCGGCGCCTGGAACGCGCCCGACGCGATGGATAAATTCGTCAGACCCGATCCATCGCCAACAAACTTGCCGGTGATGGTCCCGGCCGAGAAGTTGCCGCCGATCGCATCCCGGCGGACGATCGTGCCGGGCGCGTTCGCGTCGGTGGCCGCGTTAGCAATGCTGGCGCCGGCGGCGATTTCGGCTGCGGTGGCGCCGCCCACCTTGCTGACCACAGTGGCAGCCTGCGGGCCGGTCACGTCTCCCGCCAGCAAGCCGGTGAAGTTCGTGGCGGCCGCGGCGGGCGCCAGCACGCTGCCTGCGGCCAACGCGTAGCCCGCGGCGGTGATCCGCCGGTCGGGCGCCAGCCGCTGCGAGCCGTTCACGCCGTCATCGACCCAGATGCGCAGCCAAACCGAATCGTGTTGGAACACGCCGGCGGGGATGGGAACCATCATGTTCGGCGCCGAGATGTCCCCGAGGTTCACCGAGAACACGCCCTCCTTGACCTCGATCGGTACGGGCGCGCCAGTCGGTTCGCCGCCCCCCGCGCTAGTCCCATCGTGGCTCCACCACGTGGTGTCGCCCGCCGCATTCACCAGCGCGAACTTGAACTGGGCCGTGCCATTGAAATTCGTGCCGTGGACGGTCAGCTTGCCCTGGTGGCTGAGGATGCCGGGAACCTGAGCGGCCGCCGACCCGGCCGCCAGCCACGCAGCCAGCGCCAGGGCGATCGTTCCCGCGGTATTTCGGATTGTGGAATTCATTCGGAGTTCATCGGGATTCCGGATGCTCGGACCGGGTTTCGGCTTCGATGAGCGCGCGGGCTTCGAGCAGGTTCTCTTTGAGAATATACGCTTTGGCGCCGGCCTCGCGGGCCGCCGCGCGCAGCAGCGGACCGTCAAACTGGGTCACAATGACGACGCGCGCCTCGGGGAAATCCCGCCGGATCGATCGAGTGGCGGCCAAGCCGTCCATCCCCGGCATCTGGATGTCCATCAGCACCCAGTCGGGCTGATGCTCGCGGAACACATCGGCCGCCTGGCGCCCGTCGGCGCACTCGATGAATTGCGCCTGCATCCCTCCCAAGAGGCACTTCGTGAGCTCCCGGACTTCCGCGTTGTCTTCCATGAGCAATATCTTCACGAACGATCGGGTATTCGTCCCGACTTTGGATGGCGAGGCGGCGGCGCGGTATCGGTGGCTCCTGGCATTTCGCCCTCGGGGTGGGCTGGGATGTTCGCCTCCGTGGATCCACGGAGACCAGGAGCCGAGTTCCGAATGGCCAATGGCGAATGACGAAATCTACAGCTCGGACTTGTGCTCGAGGGCAAATTGGAGCAGCGGATGGCTGCCGTGCAGATCGAGCTTGGCGCAGAGGTTGGCGCGGTGGGTTTCGATGGTGCGGATGCTGACAAAGAGCTGCAGGGCGATCTGGCGGCTGGTTTGGTTCTCGGCGATGAGCTTGAGGACGCGTCGTTCCATGGGCGTCAGCCGGTCCAGGCCCGGCTGGCGCGATCGCAGCGCCTCGGCCCGCTGCCGTCGGCGCAGCAAATAGCCGGAAATAGACGCGCAAAGGTAGGTCTCTCCGGCCGCCACCGCCTTGACGGCATTGACCGCCTCGGCAATCGCGTTCTCTTTCAGGACATAGCCCTTCACGCCCGCATCGAGCGCGGCGTTCACCATCTGCTCTTCCTTGTGCATGCTCAGCACCAGAACGGCCACCGGACGGCGCAACGATTGCAGGGCGCGGATCAGTTCGAGCCCATCCAGCCCCGGCATCTCGATGTCGATCACCGCCACGTCCGGCCGCAGAACGCGGATCTGATCGAGCGCAGTGGCGCCGTCGCCGGCATCGCCCATCACGCGCAGCCGCGGATCGCTTTCGAACGCCTGCCGCAATCCCTGGCGGATCAGGGGGTGGTCGTCCACGATGTAAATGGTGATCGGATTATTCATCGGGGTGGGGCGGCAACGGAATGGTCACGTCCAGGCGGGTGCCGCGGCCGGGGGCGGATTGGAGCTGCAGCTTCCCGCCGATCAGCGTGGCGCGCTCGGCGATGCCTTGCAGGCCCCAGCCGGTCCGGCCCGGCACCGAAAGCCCTTCGAGGTCGAACCCGCGGCCGTCGTCCAGAAGCGTAGCGCGCACTCTGCCAGGCTCGCGCTTGAGCTCGAGGATGGCCCCGGCGGCCCGGGCATGCTTGAGCACATTGTTCACGCCTTCCTGCAGGATGCGGTAGAGCTGGATCTGGGTTTCCGGCGGGAGCAATCCCTCGAGATCGTCCAAATCGGTCAGGAATTTTGTGGACGAGGGTTCGCCCGCCCGCTGCACCATCGCCTCGATCGCCTGGGTGAGCCCCAGGCGATCCAGCTCATACGGGTGCAGCGCCAGGGACGTCGCGCGCAAGTCGTTCAAGGCGGCGCCCGCGGCTTCGGAAATCTGCCGCAACTGGTCGGCCACCGGCAGCGCCGGCTCGAGGCGCTGGAGGCCGTATTCGGCGCGGTTTTTGATCAGGATGAGATTCTGGCCCAGGCCGTCATGCAGCTCCTTGGCGGTGCGCTTGCGATCGGCCTCCTGGGATTCAATCAGGCGGCGCGAGAAGTTGGCCTGGAGGGCGCGGGCCTGGCGCAGGCGATGGAGACGCCCTTCGTAAAACCCCACCACCAAACCCGTAGCCAACAATCCGCCCCCCAAGTAGGCCCACCCCGTCCGATACCATGGCGCCCGCACGATGACATCCACCGCCGCGCCGGCCAGATTCCAGACCCCGTCATTGTTGCAGGCGGCGACGCGAAACTGGTAGCGGCCGGGCGGCACTCGAGTGTAGTAAGCGGCGCGCCGAGTGCCGGCTTCGATCCAGTCATCGTCCCACCCCTCGAGCCGGTAGCGAAACCGCGCCCATTCCGGCGCCGAGAAGGTCAGGGCGGTGTAATGGAACTCGAGACGATGAGTGTGGGGTGGAACCCGGACCACGGGCGGCGGCGAAAGGATGGATCCAGAAGAACCGGCGGCTGTCGAAACCGCGGTGTTCCAGCGGCGCAAATCGGTGGTTTCCCGGTCCATCACCACCTGCTCGATATAGACCGGCGGCGCCAATCTGTTCTCGCGGATCCGCGCTGGATCCACCACCACCAAACCGCCCACGGTGCAGAACCACAGGGCGCCATCGCGGGCTTTCATGCAGGCGGGTTGATAGCCGCCGGTGCATTCGGCTTTCATCAAGCCTTCGGCCTGGCCGTATCGATAGCAATGCACCGCCGCAATCTGGCCGTCCGCGCAATCGTTCAGCTCCTGGCGACGCACCCGCATGATCCCCCCATTCGAGCCAAGCCAGAAAAAGCCGCGATCGTCTTCGAGGATTTGCGCCACCACGTCGTTCGCCAGCCCATCGAGCGTGGTGATGCATCGGAACCGTCCGTCCCGATACCGCGCCAATCCGCCCCCGGAGGTCCCCACCCACACTGTGCCCGCCGAGTCTTCGAACAGGCTATGGATCGCCTCGACCGCGAGGCCGTCGTCGCGTCCGAAGCGCTGCAACCGGCCATCCGCAAGCCGATTCAATCCCTGCGGTGTGCCCACCCATATCTGCCCCGCGCGATCCTCGATCAGGCAGGTCACAGTGCGATGCGACAGACCTTCGGCAGTCGAGCAGGTCGTCCACCGGCCCTGATCCAGACAATGCAGGCCGTTCCGACCCGACCCAACCCAGAGGCGGCCCTTGCGATCCCGGCACAGGGCCCGAATGATGGGGCCGCAGGGGCTGGGATCCTTGTTTAATTGTTCCGCCTCCCAGCGGACCAGGCCGTGGGCGTAAGTGCCCACCCAGAGCGGCCCGCCCGGGATCGGGCATAGCGCCACCACATTGTCGCACTTCGGCCACCGATACTGCCGGAAAACGCCTCCTTCGAGCCGATTCAACCCGCCGCCAAACGTGCCGATCCATACCTGCCCCTCGGATCCTTCCGATACGCTCATCACGTCGTCGCTCGACAGCCCATCCCGAGTCGAATAGACCTGCACCATTCGATGGCGGAGGCGGTGCAGCCCGCCGCCGTTGGTTCCAACCCACAGATTGCCTTCGCGATCTTCTCTGACCACCGATATCTCGTTGGCCGCCAATCCATCGGCGGTGGTGTAAACGGTGGTTTGCCCTCCCTCCCATCGCATCAGACCGCGCGAGCGATCCGCCAGCCACAAGACACCGTCTCGAGCGCAGAGAATCGAATTCACCCAATCCCCGTCGACGCCGGCAATGTGGCGTGCCGATCCATTCTGATCGACCTGGAACAGGCCGATATCTCTGACCCAGCACCACACCCCCCCGTTCGAGTCCGCCTCGATGGCCGTAACCCCGTTCGTGCAGGCTTGGATTTGCTCGAAAATGCCGTTCCGCAGCCGGACCAACCCCCCATCGCCCCATAGCCACAAGAATTCCTTTGCTCCTGGCTTCGCATTGTAAACGCGCTCCGGGAAATCCTCCGGCATCGCCAGGATACTGAACCGATCTCCCTGGCTCCGGAACAACCCATCTGGAGATCCGACCCATAGCGTCCCGGCGCTATCTTCGGACAAGCTGTCGATGCTGTCGGCGACTAAACCGGACTCCTTGGCAACGGTGCCGAACCGTCCCTCCCGATAGTAGCTCAGACCGCCCATCTCGGTGCCGATCCACAACGTGCCGTGACCGTCTTCAAAAAGAGCGTTGATCTGGTGCGAGCGCAGTTCAGGGACGCTGGCCAGGGTGAAGGAGGTGAACCGCACACCGTCGAATCGCACCAGGCCATCGAACGTGCCCAGCCACAGGTAGCCGTCGCGGGTCTGCACCAGACAGCGCACCGAATTCTGCGGCAACCCATCCTCGGTTTGCCAGTTCCGAACCGTGTAGCCGGGAGGGACCGCGGCCGGAGCGGTCGCCGCAAATCCAATCATCAACCCCACCCAGGACGCCATCCGCCGTGCCGCCTTCCGCCAGCCGGACCGCTGCACAGCGCCCGCAGGCTCGGTGATCTCTCTGTTCCCGGTCGCTGTCACCCTCGAATCAAATCGGAGCATGTCAACCGTTTGCATGCGGAACCACCGAGTGCAAAACCGATGAGAATGGCCATCGCCAGCCTTGCCGACAGGATAACGATCGCAACCGCCCCGGCAATCCCCAAGTTGCTCCTCAGTGACGATCACAGCTACCCGTTCGTGGGCGCCGATTGTCCGCTGAGAGCTATCCACCGGCGTGCCGGAGAGGCACACCGCCTCCTCCTCAAAGCCCGCAAACCGATGGCACGGACACCAGGGCCGGCTGCGCCCCAAGAAATGCCTCGGCGCGCCCTCGCACTTCCTCGAGCGAATGCGCCGTTCCGACCGCGCACCGGAATCGATGCCCGAACTGGAAATTGGCGGCAAAGTACTTTGTGAACATCTGGATGCGCCGCAGGGCGACTGCCGGCTCGAAATCTTCAAGCACGTAATCGTATAGCCGGCGCCAGACGGCGGCCGGCTCGACCTCGATCGCCTGATCCCAAGCCGCGAACAGCCACGGGCGCGCCACCGCCATCCGCCCTATCATGATCCCGGCAGCCGGCTCCAGATGCCTCCCCCACTGACGGACCGAGTCCGGTCCCGCCAGATCCCCGTTCGCAATCACCGGCAGCCGCGTCAACGATGCTGCCCATGGGATCAGCTCATGGCGCGCTCGCCGTTTGAATTTTTCCTCGAAGAACCGCGGATGCAGGATCACCGCATCGATGCCCGATTCGGCCAACATCCGCATCCGCTCGGCAAACCGCTCCTCCCAATCCGGCCGCTGCCGGCCCAGGCGGATCTTGGCTGTCAGGACGCCCGGCCAATGACGGCGCATCCGCCCGATGGTCTTCTCGAGCGCAGCCAGATCCTCGAAGAGCGCGCTGCCCGATTTCCGGGATCGGATCTCTCGAGCGTGGCACGCCAGATTGACATCGACCGCCGCAACCCCCTGCTGGCCCATGCGATCGAGCACCTGCTCGATGGGATCGTCCGCTCGCACCATGAGCTGATGGAACACCATGCCTTCCACGGGACGCCACCGCAGCCAAGGCGATCGTCCAAAGTCCTCGCTCAACACCTGCCGGGCGGCAAGCATCTCGGTCCAAAAAGCCCCGCACCCACCCATCTCCGCCACCAGCCGGCGAAAGGCGCTATGTGTGTAGCCCGCCAGCGGCGCGCAGAACCGCGCCGGCTGCAACCGGGCACCGCGGATGAGTGTGCTGTTCATCGAATTAGCAGTCATTGCCGTATCCGATAAAACGCAGGTGCGTGGCCGGGCTCGATGACTTGGGGATTGTCCTGCATGGCGCTCAGCGACCATGGGCCATTCGGATCGGGGGCGTGCTCGATCTGGCCGGAGCCAGCCCACGAAATCCGAACCTTGCCGCCCTCAACGATCGCTATGCCAAGATATGCGGCGGGCGGCGGCGCTGAGGCAAGCATCAGCGCGTTGACGTAATAGCGGGTTTCGGCGGCGGTTCCCGCAGCGGGAATGCGCAGCTGGATCCGGCCTTGCGGACCGGGGACAATATCGGCGTAGCGCGCGACCTGCCCCGCTGCGCTGTTCTGGCCGTTGCGAACCCTTGTGGTTGCACTCGCGGGTCCGGAGATGGCAACACCCGAAGTGCTACGGTTCGTGAATGCAACAGCCCCCTCGATCGTGACCGTTGTGTAGCGATCGGTATAGCTGTCCCGATTCCCGAACAAGACGACTTCGTACCGCGCGCTGCCATCGAGTCCGGACAACGCCAGCACGAGATCCGTGGCCGCATAGCTCAGGACCCCCTGCCCATCCACCTTGCCCCCAAACACGGCAGCGGCGTCGGTGCCCGAATCCGCGGACCGGCCCTGCGTGGCATGCGTGCCGCCGTTCCACAAACCGCCGGTGATCTCGAGACGGATGCCCGTCGGAAGGCCGCTTTCATAATCGAGCAGCTCGCCTCCGCCGCTTCCGCCGCCGCCGCCGTCGGCGGTCGTATGGACGGTGATCCGATCATCCATCTGGCCGGCGGCCCAGGACAGATCGTTGAAGGCGATGAACTGCCGTCGATCGACCACATCCAGCGTCACGTCGACCGCTGCGGTCGGCGAGCCCGCCGCGGGATCCGCGATCCGGATGCGCCCCCGGTGGATTCCAGAACCCAGACCTTCGATCCGGAAATCGACTCGATGGGAGCGAATGTCCAGGCGGTTTTCCGAAGAGCCCTGGCCCGGCGTCACGATCATCCAATCCACATCGCTGGCGGCTTCATAATCGAGCATGCCCGTCCCGGCGTTGAACACTCGGAATGTCGAGGATACATTCGTCGCACCCGCGCGCGCCCGCACATCGAGCGCTTCTGGATCCAGCCCGATCTCGGGGGCCGGAGGCGCGACGACATGGATCGTGAGGTCGATCCCCAGCGGGCCGTTGGGCGCGCCTGATCCGCTGTCGCGCAGCTCGATCCGAACGGTGTGCGTCCCCAGGGCTAACTGGGCCGTGTGGAACTCGATGAATATCAACTGCCGGTCGCCTGAGCCCGTCGAGGCGCCGCTGGCGGGCGTCACCTCGACCAGCGGCGACGCGCTCTCGACCACAAAGGCAAGCGTGCCCACACCTCCATTCCAGACCTGGAAATCTTCCGGAAACGCATCCGCGCCGAGGAACGCGGTGACCACAATGGATGTCCGATCGGTGGCAAGGATGGGCGTGGTCGGCGGTTGCGGGCTCCGACCTGGCGTCCCCTGAACGGCATCGCTGGCCTGCCAATGGAGCGGTTCACTGCCGCACCCCTCGAGCACAACGCGTTCGAGCGAACGCCCCCCCAGCGTCGCCAGGTCCGGCCACGGCGCCTCGTGGCGATACCTGACCCGGTCGGCTTCAAGGTAAGGCACGCGGCCCGCATCGTCGCCGGAAGCCACCGGATCGCCCGGACGCTCGAGAACCAGATCGCCCCCCTCGGGATCGAGCGTTCCACCAAATGCCAGGATCGGAACTTCGACGGGGACCTGGTGCAGCAGCCGGAATTCCTCCGGTGCCGGACCGGATGCGGGCGCCAGCAGGAGAACTCCCCGGGCCGGCACTGTGACGCCAGCGCCGAACTCGAATCCGTTGAGCCTCCACGTGTGAGTTGGATGACTCGGATCGAACAATGCCACAACTTCGCCCGTAAGATTGAGCAGTTCGAGGAAGGGGACGCCGCGGGGATCGTCCATGATCTCGGCGATGACCACGGGCCCCACCGCTGGCGGCGCATTCGATCCGCCAAGGGTCTGCCTCGATTGAGGCGCAAGAATCTCCTCGCCGGTGCTGAGGATGTGCCGCCCAAGAGTGACGCCACTCGCAGCGGCCGAAAACTCGATGCCATCGCTGTAACCAAGCGTCGGCGAGAACAAATACACCTCCTCGCCCAACGCATCGAGGGCGAACGCGGATCCGAATTCGTCTTCCGCAACCAGAAGCGTCTCGCCCTGGTAATGCCCCTGATAGACCGCGAGGAAGCCGCCAGGAGGGATGATCGCGCCACCGGGGAACGTCCATCGTCGAGGCTGGCTCCGGTCGTCCGTCAAGTGCCAGCCGCCCATGTCGATGGGTTCGGTCGTGGGATTGAAGAACTCGATGGCGTCAGTTTGCGGAGGCTCGCTATGAGTCAGGATCTCGTTGATGCGAATGCACGGAATGGCTGGGTCGGGATCGTCCGAGCCGGGAGATCCGTTCGGCTGGGCGGAGGCCCGCCAGAAGGCCGGATCCATCGGAGAGAGAGCCCCTGGGGCGCCGGCCGGCACCAGGGAATGGCCCACCCCGTCGCCCGCCGCCGGCCAGGGCGCCCCGTCATCGAAAGCGGCTTCGAGGAAAACCCGCCCGAACCGGTCGCTGAGCCGCAGGATCTCGCCCCCATTGTTCAACGCGCCTTGGTAGCGATCGGCGATCGCAAGCTGAGGATAGCGGTCGCGCAGGTTGTTGCGCTCCGGCGCCAGCAGGCGAAAGCCGCCCGGTTCGAGCACCGTCCCCTCGGCGAACGCACAGCGGATTCCGCTCGTGAAGGTCACGCCGGAAAGGTTCACCGGCGCGGCGCCGTTGTTCTTGATCTCGAGAAACTCGTACCGGTCGCCGTCCAGCAACAGATCGGCCACGGCGTTGGTCGGCCACTCATCGGCAATCGTCTGGTCCAGAAAAAGGTCGCGGCCCGAGACCCGTTCGATCGTGAATGTCCCGTTGTTGACGGGATTGGTGGCGCCGGCGACGGTGATCAGATCTCCGGAGCCGAAGCCATTTCCGGGAGCGTTGGCCGCAAGCTGGATGACGCCGCGGCCTTCGTCGGCGCCGCCCGCGTTGGCCCGGAAACGAGTGATCGGCCGGCCGCGGGCCAGCTCGGCCCCCGCCGGGTGATACATGAGTTCCGAGATCTCGAGCTGCGCCAGCGCGGCAGCATCGGCCCTTGGCTCATGAAGCGACAGCACGTGCAAAGGGCTCCACTCCGAGCCAAATCGGACGCGAGCCTTCAGGGTGGTCGTGGCGACCAGGATCAGATTGGTTCCGTTGCCCGCTTCGATGCCCTGCGGCGCGCCTCCTTCGGCCCGCGGATCGCGGCCGTCGGCGGTGAAGAAAATGACGCCGGTGCTGCCATCCCGGACGATTCGAACCTCGATGGAGTTGGTGAACGAAATCCAGTCGGCAGTGATCGGTATGTTTTGCGCATCGAGGAAGAGCGGTGCTCGAGCATTGAGGCTGGGATAATATCCGCGGTTTCGCAGATCGGCGATCATCCGGCTGGTGTTGCCCACGAGCATGCGGGCGACCTGGTCTCGGGCCGGACGCCAATGATCGTCACGATTCAACGGGGGCTGGTAGCCGGTAATGTTCGGAGTGTTCCGGCTGCTCGGACCTTGGTCGCCCCACCGGGCTGATTCGCCGATCACTGCGCTTTCGATAAATCCCGCCAGCGCAAGCCAACGGTCCACGTTCTTCTCATCCGTGAACTCGCCGTCGTTGAAACAGTGCCGATACAGCCGGTCCGCCAGCTCCATTTTGAACTCGGGGTGTTTCTTCGCGGAGGCGAACAGAAGCGGCTCGACATAGGTGTATCCTGCGCCCCCTCGGCCGGTCCCGGACGGGGTGTAGGAATCCTCGTAATCCCAGACGAAAAACCGGACCGGACCCGCCGGGTTCCGAGCGTTCCCGCCGTACCATTGGGGGCCATCGGCCGCGCCGCTCGCCCACGTCACGATCAGGTAATCGATGTAGGCGGCTGTGTCCACGTATTCTTGGATGGCCGCATACGACGAGGCCGGATTGGCCAGGACGGCCTGGGCTGCGGTCAGTCGAGTGCGGTCGCCATTCGGATCCCCGTTCCGCTGCTTGTAGCTGTCATAGTGCTCCCCGTCTCCACCGAAATAAATGGATTGAAAGCCGTGATCCGGACGCTCGACAGGATTGTAGAGGCCCCAGTAAAGGCCGTTCAAGTAGAGGTGAACGAACGTCCCATGAGCGTCCTGGCCCTCTCCCGACAGCGCCAGGTGGCTCGCCCGGGAATACTCGTCGCGCGTGTAAACGACTGTTTCACGAAGGTTCGGCCCCGGGCCGGGCCAGCTCTTGTTGTGGCCCGCCCGCAGAATGATCCGGTTGTACTCGGCGGCGTCCGACTCCCGATTCAGAGGCGCCGCCTCGAACAAAGGATACCGGAGCCGGCCTGGCCCTCCAAACAAAGGCTGAAACATCAGCGTGAACGATTGCTTGGGATCATACCGCCCTTGATCCCACCGCCCTCCCCCACCCTGGATCTTGATCCCACCCCGCACCTGAAATCCGGCCAGGCCCGCAAAGGCGGGCGCCGGCGGATAGATGAGCTCGATCGAGCAGGGCTTTTCGAGGGCGTGATTGGCAAGGTTGTCGCCCCGGTGAATCCCCCCCAAGCCAAACAGATCCTCCCAATCCATCCCAATCGACATTGTGGGAATCGCCTTCAGCGCCGGGATGATCTCCGCGGCGTATCGCGGGTCGTTCACGACACGGGGATCCATGACGGTGTCCCAGAAAACGTCGTCACCATCGGGCGCCACGTTGCCTTGGGTTTTGACACGGTCCAGGAACAGATAGGACTGGGTATCGACATTGCTGGGATTGTGCCCTAACGCCGTTGCGCAGGCGCGGAGCACGACGCCAGGAGTGATCCATGGCCGCCGCCCTCCATAATAGCCGGCGGGATCAATCGCGACCTCGAACGGGGACGGGCCGCTCAGCACCCGGGCCGAGGTGCGCGGATCGCTCCCATCCAGGGTGCAGCGGATGCTCGCGCCGGGCGTGTCGGATGAGATCACCACGGCGAATGGCGCATCGTAAAAACCCCGTTTGACGCTGAACCGAGTGTCCTTCGCGCGCGGCAACGCAGGATTGTCGGCTCCGGAAATCGGCCGAATGGCCAAGCCCAAGCAGCCAATCAGGAGCCCAATCCATCTGCCAGACCACCGTTTCATCGACAGCAAGAATGCCACAATTGGCGCGCATTGGAACCATGATCCACAGCCACCGACGTCAGGCAGGAGGCGCAACAAACGGCATGTCAGGGCGCCAATACTGTCCAACTACTGCAATCCCGGATCTCTTGCCTATCGGGTTAATTGGATATTAACTTGATCGGCCCCGACAAAGCGCATGAGCCGGGATCGGATTCGGCGGCTTCGCTCATCGTCCGGAAATGAGGTTGACACTCCGCTGGTAAGACGGAATCTTACACGTCATGACGACGCGCGTTTCCAGCAAAGGCCAGATCGTTCTGCCGGCGGAGTTCCGCAGGCAGGACGGCATCGAGGCTGGCCAGCAGTTCGACATCGAACGCTTAGACCATGGTGAATACCGGCTGGTGCGACAGAATACTGGCTCGCAAAAAGGACTGGTCGACTTGCTCCTGGCGTGTCCCGAAAAAGGTTGGTTCGTTCCCATTGAATCCGAGTCCACGGAGACGTTGTGCCCTTCCTTGTAGATGCCAACGTCTTGAGCGAACCAACGAAGCCGGCGCCCAACCCGCGCGTGCTCGACTGGCTGCGCCACCACGAATCGGAGCTGTTCGTGGACCCGATCATCCTCGCCGAGCTCCACCTCGGCATTCTGCTCCTGCCCAGGGGCAAACGCCAGCAGCGGCTCGAAACGTGGTTTGAACAAGTCGTCAGTCGTCTCGCCTGCCTCGCGTGGGACGCGGCCACCGGCCTGCGTTGGGCCAAGCTTCTGGCCTCTCTGCGCGCCGCCGGCCAAGCCATGCCAATCAAGGACAGCCTGATTGCGGCCAGCGCGCTGACCCACGGCCTGGCCGTCGCCACCCGCAACGAGCGCGACTTCGTCAAGGCGGGCGTGGCGGTCGTGAACCCGTTTGCATAGGCGGTGTGAGATAACGGGAACGGATACCGGTTCAGTCGGAAGCGGGCATGTTCATCGGCCCGCCTCCCCATCTCTCCCTTTTTCGCTCCCCGCCGGCGCGGGGCCAGGGGATGGATGTCGGCGGAGTGGTCTATCCAGCCGAGGGCGTGTGTCCGAATTCGCGCCAGCGTCGTGGAGTGCGCCTGCCCGCCGACAGGCTGGCCAACCCCTGGCGCTTTGGGTGACGGCAGGCGCAGGATAGCGGCAGAGGAATGCCACACTCCAAGACGCTTCGCGCAGACGGAGGCCCTCCCCCGCATGCAGTTCGATAGCTTTCCGCCAACAAACCCTCGCGCGCGGAACGCCCGCCCTGCCTTGCAGCTCACAACGATCGAGGCCGGGCGCCATCGCCCGGCCTCGCGCAATTGTCACCGAACTCGAAAACCGATCCTACGGAATCCGAACCCGGTAGAACTTCGTGCCGGCAGGAGTCACGGGGTATGGGCTCGAGGCGCCAGCCACCGGCGTCCATTCCGTGGCGGGCAGCGCGTCTGCCGATTCGAGGGTGCCGCCGCCTTCCCAGGTGATGATGACTTGGCCGTTCTCGACCTTGATCGCAAGCTCCGGCTGGGCCGTGACTCCACTCGAGGCCTTCTGAGCTGCCTGGATCTCCGACAAGGTCAGCGCGAACGGGAAGAACCGGACATCATCGAGCAACCCGCGCAGGACGCGCGAGCTCGCACCGGTGGCGGTGCGGGCCGCAACGGGCGGCGTGAAATTGCCGACAACGAGCAGGTCGCCCGCATTCACGATGGCCCCGCGATCGTAGGTTTGCATCCCCACCGAATCGAGCGCGGCCGGGGTGCTCCCGTTGCCGAAGTAATACCCGACCTGGCCATCGCCAGTCCCATCGGTCGGATCGTTGTACGTGAACGCGAAGAATGTCCAGTTCGCAGCCGGCACTTCGGCGCTGATGGGGATCGCACTCGTGGCGCTGTATGGACCCGTGTTGTCAGGATAATCCGGCGCGGTGTTGATGCCGGCGCGCAGCCGGCCATCCGCCACCACCACCAGATCGAATCCGCTGCGAGTTCCGCCGCCCGCCGCATTGGGCCACGTGGTGATAATCCGGTTGCCGCCAGGGCCAATCGTGTTGTCCCGCAGGTTGATCCAGCCGGTCACCGTGAATGAACGAAGACCGGTCGTCGCCGTCGCAACCGCCGACGGGAAATCCACCGCCCGGTTGCCGTCCGCCGAACCGATCGCTCCGAAATCCAGCGATGCGACGTTGCCGGGCGGCGCGAAGTCGCCCTCGGGCAAGTTGACGGAAAACGCCGGGAACCCGTTCTGCTGAACGAACGTCCCCTCGCCTCCGGCGATGCCGAGGTTGGCCGTCGTGGCGCCGGCATTCTCGTTGAATGGCAGCTCGATCAAGGCCTGGCCCTGGAGAGAGACCGCACCTGGCACGCTCACATCCGTAATCGCGTTGCCCGCAAGGTCCTTCACCCCCGTCACCGACAGGTTGAATGCGCTGGGCGCCGCTCCCGACAAATCGAGCCGCACCGATTGACCATCCGGCAGCAATGTCGCAGCCGTCACGGCCACTCCGGTTCCATCGCCCACCCTGTAATTGGGAAGCGCAGTCGCGCTGGCCGGCTGAACCAGTTCATCGAACCAGACCCGGATCGAAGCGCCATCCAGACTGGCCACGGAAACCACCGTCGGCAGGGTGCTGTCCACATACACGGTGACTGGCGCCGACACTGTGCTGATGCCCGTCGTATCGGTCGCCTTGGCGGTAATCGAGTAAGTCCCGGCTGGCAGGTTGGCCCAGACCACGGTGTAGGGCGCCGTGGTGTCGGTGCCAAGGGCGATGCTGCCAGCGCCCGACGTGGCCGTAAACTCGACTTGCGCGATGCCGCTGTCGGCATCCGTCACATCGGCCGCGATCGTCGCGCTCTCCCCCACCCGGAGACCCGCCCCATCGGCCGGGCTGCTGATCGCCACGGCAGGCGGCGCCTCCGGCGCAGCCTTCTGGATCGTTTGAATCTCCGAAAGCGCCATGGCGTATGGGAAGAACTTCAGGTCGTCCATCAAACCGCGCAGCACGCGCGAGTTCGCCCCGTCCGTGCGGGCCGCGACCGCCGTGAGGAAGTTGCCGACCGTGCATCCGAGACCGGGATCGACGATGGCGCCGCGGTCGTAAATCTGGACCCCGTCGGTCCCTACGCCCACATCGAGCGCGGCAGGGCTCTGGCCGTTCCCGAAATAATACCGGACTTCGCCGTCGGTCATCGCATCGGTCTTGGCATCGTAGGTGACGGCGAAGAAGACCCAGTTATCGACCGGGGCGGTGCCGTCTCCGGCAGCGGTGAAGGCGTTGTCGGAGCTATAAGGGCCCTGGACATCCTGGTCGGGCGCGGCATTGACGCCGATCCGAAGGCGCCCCCCGGTGGGCGAGGCCGAACTGTTGGCGACCTGGACGATGTCGAACCCGCGTTGCCGGCCTGAGCCCAGCGTCGCAGCGCTGCCGCCAGGATAGCATCCGATGATCCGGTTGCCGCCCGAGCCAATGGTCGTGCTCCGCAAATTGATCCAGCCGCTGATGGTGAACGCGCGAAGGCCGGTCGTCGGGGCGGTCGTCGCCGCCGGGAAGTCGATCGCCCGTCCGCCATCGTTGGTGACTGCGATCACGTTGAAATCGACGGAGGCGAGGTTGGCAGGAGGCGCGTATGGACCCGCCGGAACATTGTCCGAGAAAGCCGGGAATCCGGTCTTCTGCACGAAGGTGCCCCTGCCGTCGCTGGTCCCCAGGTTGAGCGTGCTGGTCCCCGCCGCTTCGCTGAACGGCAGATCGATGATCGCGCCGCGTCGCGCCGACACGTAGGCCGTGATCGGCGCCGCGGGGAACGCGTTGCCGGCCATGTCCTGGAGGTTGTTGATCGCCAGCTGGAATTGCCCGGTGATCGGCGCCGACAGCAGCAGCTCAACCGCCGTGCCGCCTGGCTGCAACGTGGCCTGGCTGACCGTGATCCCCGGATGGGATGTCACCTGGTAATTCGAGGCCGTCTCCGCAGCCGCCTGGCGCACCGCTTCCGTGAAGGCGATCTTCACCATCTGCCCGTCCAGGCTGCCGACGAATACCGCCGCCGGCGGATGCGTATCGACAACCACTTGAATCGCACTCGATAGCGCGGTCATGCCCGCGTTGTCGGTGGCCTCGGCCACCAGCGTGTACGTGCCGTCGGCCGCCGGCGTCCAGCTCAGGCTATACGGCGCATTAGTGATCTCGCCAATAACGGTCGACACCGACCCCAGCGTGGCTGTGAACTTGACCTTCGCAACCTGGCCGTCCGAGTCGGACGCGCTCGCGCTCACCGTCACCGCGCCCCCGGTCGAAACCGTCCCGTCCGCGGGCGCCGTAATCGACACCGCGGGCGGCAGGGCCACCTGGGTCGCGGGAACCAGCATGACGTAGTTCAAGGAAACGTTGTTGTTCGCGTTCATCGGCGTCAGCCGAAGGGTCTGCAGACCCGATAGCTGAGCCGTGACCTCAAACTGCCCGGAGGCATCCCGCAAGGGTACGAACTGATAATCGCTGTTGCCGGCCGGCAAATAGAAGATCCCGAGGAACGCCGTCGATTGCCCCGGCTGGGTGATGTTGCCCGTCACGCGATCCAGCTGCACTCTCTGGGCCACGCTGCTCTGCGCCCGCAGGTAGATCTTGAAGTTGCCGGCCGAAAATGAGCGCGTGTAGTTCAGCCATTCGTTGGCCAGCACATTCACCACATGATAATCATCCATCATCGCGTCGATATACTTCTGGCGCATAAAATCCGCCGTCCGAATCGTCTGCGGCAAGCCGGCGCCCGCGGGCCGGCGCCATTCGGTGCTGCCCGTCCCCGGACGCGTGCCCGAGTTCAGATCGTTGAAATCCACTCCCTGCACACCCAGCACACCCCCCCGGTCCACATACGAGTTCGGATCCACCCAGCTCACCACCGGGTTGAGGATGTATTGGCCGCCATCGAAGTTCCAATCCTCCGCCTCGAAGGTGTAGTTCGAATCGAGCATGGTCTGGAATTTCGTCCGGAACAAGGCAACCCCCATCGTGTTGGAAACCGTAATGCTCGCGTCATACAGGCGGTTCGCCTCGAGGCCCGTCCATGACACGTTCCGAGCCATCGGATCGCCCGTGACCGACAGTTGCGAGCTGATATCCGTTCCGTTCAACACCACCGAGATCCCCTCGGCCGGAATCGGCGCCGTCGAGGTCGCCGTAAACTGAATGCCCTGGGCCGCCGGGTGGAAGGGCGTGTTCGGCGCCGGAACCACGTCGGAGATCTTGGGAGGCAGCGGGGAGGGGCTCGACTGCTGCACCGCCTGGATCGCCGCCAGATCGAGCGCCGTGTCGAAGAACCGAATCTCGTCCAACAACCCGCGCAGCACCCGGGAGTTGGCCGTGTCGTTTCGCGCCGTAGCCAGCCCGGAAGCGGAAGTGAAATTGCCCAGGGTGCAGCCGATGCCCGGATCCACGATGGGCCCGCGATCGTAGGTCTGAACCCCGCTCGAGCCGACGCCGGTATCCAGAGCGGCCAGGGTGTTGGCGTTGCCGAAGTAATACCGCACCTGCCCGTCGTTCGAGGCATCCGTGCGAGCATCGTAGGTGACCGCGAAGAAGACCCAGTTGTTCGCCGGCGCCGAGCCATCGCCCACCGCCGTGAGCTTGTTGTTCGAGCTATACGGCCCCTGCACGTCCTGGTCGGGAGCGGCATTGACACCGATCCGCAGCCGGGCGCCGGTGGCCGAGGCGGTGCTGTTGGCCACCTGGACCAGATCGAACCCGCGCTGCCGGTCGCTGCCAAGCGTCCCTGTGTTCCCGCCCACGAAACTGCTGATGATCCGGTTGCCCCCGGATCCTATGGTGGTGCTCTGGAGGTTGATCCAGCCCGCAATGGTGAAGGCGCGCAACCCCGACGTCGGCGCCGTTGTCACCGGCGGAAAATCGATCGCCCGGGCGCCATCGCCGGCTGCAATCGATCCAAAGTCGATCGACGAGATATTGCCCGCGGGCGCATAAGGCCCAACCGGAACATTGACGGAGAAATCAGGGTAAATGCTCTGCTGGACCCATGTCCCCGTTCCGCCGGAGTAACCGCGGTTCTCGGCGGTGCCCCACATGTCGCCGTCGAACGGCACATCGATCAGCGCGCCGCCCCGGACAGACAAGCCCAGCATCCCTGCCCCCAGCCAAAGGCAGGCTGCCAATGCCAAGCTCGAACGATAACCGGCGCCGAGAAACCGCTCGCGCCGCAAGTGGGAGTTTTTCATGATTGATTGGGATTCAGTTTCGCGTTCTCGACAACCGAGCTGGGGCTACGGCATATCGCCGCAGCCCCTCACAAATCCATTCCAGAAAACCACATCACCTGACCACGAAGGCCGCAACGTGGTTGGTAAACCACCCGTGATCGTTCACCCCGGCGTTCGGCATCCAGGAAATATCGTTCGGAATCACCACACCCCCGGCTACGCGCACGGTGGCGCAGTCGCTGTCCTTGAATTTCTTGATCTCCGAATGCCCGTCCGCAAAGGTGAACCCCGCCGCGTTCCCATGCCGCCCCGAAGGCGCGTCCAGCCACCGCCGATCATACCGGCGCAGATCGAGGAACGGGAAGAAGTGCGAGTCGTTGATGCTGTTCTCGTGCTCGTCGAGCAGGGTGTAAATCGCCGAGGGCCCCGGATGCGTCAGGGACGACATCTTGGGCGCCGTCTTGTACACCGCCTTGTGGTCCAACACCCACGAGGTCTGCGTGTCCCCCATGAAGGCGTTCATGGCATAGCTGCGATTGCGCAGCACAATCTTCCCATTGTAATTCAACCCTGACCGGTCCGCGGGACAGTGAAACACCTTCTTGTTGGACAAATACCGATAGGTCGGGCTCTGCACCAGGCGATCCTCGTTGATCGCATCGGGCGTCGTCACCACGGACCCTTCGCACCACGCCGGCGCAATGCTCGATACCCGCGGCCCCAGCGCAATGTCGTTGTTGTCCAGCGCATACATGATGTGGGCTTGCCCCAACTGCTTGGCATTGTTCATGCAAAACAATCCCTGGGCCTTGAGCTTGGCCCTGCCCAACGCCGGCAGCAGCATGCCCGCCAATATCGCGATGATCGCAATGACGACCAACAGCTCGATCAGGGTGAAACCGCCGACCCTCCGCCACCGAGTCGAACCATCCGATTTGCCCCGAGTTCGGCCCGCCGCATCGGCAGCCTGCTTCCAGATCCTTCCGTTCAAATCCAATGACAGCATCATGGTAAAAATTGCCTTGCTTACGATCGACAGCTTAGTCGCTCCGACAGATAAAGTCTTCCGCAATCTCATCCAGTTATAGTCATTTTCTAAGGTAGCAATGATTTTTGAACTGTCGAGCTAATTCGGCAATAAAAAATGATCCTCGATGCGTGCTTTATCGTTATTGAAATCAATTCTGCTTGTCTCACTTCCGTCAACGCTTGCTCGAAAGAGAATCGCTTATGACTCGCCAGTGTCCGAATCTGTCATTATCCTAAGATTATGCGTCGATTCGACCATGCGCGGCCCGATTTCATGCCTTACGGGTTCACTTGCGAACGCTGGACACCCACGCGGATGACTCGGCCTGACCGGCACAACGAAATCGAGGTGAACCTGCTCCGAACAGGATCTCTGATCTACCTGTTAGGCGGTCACAAGGTCATCATTGAAGCCGGGCGACTGTTCCTTTTTTGGGCGGCGATTCCTCACCAGGTCATCGACAGCGAAAACAACCCCGAGTACTACGCCGCCACGCTCCCCCTGGTCTGGTTCCTCCAATGCCGATTCCCGGAAAACCTGACGCATCCGGTCCTGCAAGGCCAATTGGTCAACGATCCGAATCCAAACCCGAACGGCGCCGATCTTTCGTCGATGGAACAGTGGTCCAAGGACCTATCCAGCGGGGAACCCGACCGCGAGCGCGCATCGCTCCTCGAGATGCAGGCTCGCCTGCTGCGGTTGGCGATGGACCTGCCCGATCCGGGAACCGGACCGGCCGCCATGCGAAAACCCGGCCCGGCTTCCCGAGCCAGCGGGTTGAGCAAAGCCGAACAAATGGCCGCCTACATCGCCCGCCATTATACCCAGCACATCCGAATCGAAGACATCAGCCGCTCCGTCAAGCTGCATCCCAATTACGCCATGGCCCTCTTTCACAGCACGTTCGGCATCACCCTGGTCGATTTCATCACCCAGTGCCGGCTCTCGCATGCCCAGGGCCTGCTCGTCACCAGCGACAACACCGTCCTCGACTGCGCTCTCGATGCCGGCTTCGGCTCCATCAACCGCTTCAATAAAGTCTTCAAGAAATCCTGCGGCTGCACCCCGCGTCAATACCGCCAGACCCACCAGATCGCCCCCGAAACCAATCCCGGCAAGTAGTGCAGACATCGTTTGCCGCCATGAAAGCCGGGGCCACTCGGCCCGGCGTTGCGGGCTTGAACGCTCCGGCTAGTCCCGTTTCTTCTTGGCGGGTTTGACGTCGTAAAGACCACGGTCTTCCTTCACAAGGCTGGCGGCCTCCGTGGGGGCCTGCTCGAATCGCAGCTCGGCAATCCTGAATAGATCGGATGTCTCTGCTTTGAGGTAGCGAGCCGCCATCCGGCAATACTCCGGGTCGATTTCGATCCCGATTAATCGCGTTAGGCTCGTACGGCTTTCCCAGAAATTTCGATCCATTTTCGACCTCGTAAGAAGCATTGGCGATCTTGTGCCAAATGATCGGATTCAGATTGTCAAAGCCGATCCGCCTGCAAAGAACACAGATGTCGGCATGCAGCGGAAATACGAGGTGCCGTCCAAAATCACGCCGGGCCACGCAGACATCTCCCACCACGCATACAAGTCGGCCGCCAGGAACCAGAATCCTGTAAACATGCCGCCACACCTTCTCGATCTCGAACAGAAACGCCTCGTAATCCTGAATATGGCCCAGTTGGTCGGGGTGTTCATTGTAGCGTTTTAAATTCCAGTAAGGGGGCGACGTGACGACGAGGTGAACGGAATTGTCGCTTAGAAATCCGAGGTCTCGCGCATCCCCGTGGATCAGCCTATGAACGGTCTTGTCCATGAATTCAGGCGTAGGCGGCCAAGTGTCCGATGAGCGCCCTGGCAAAACGCTCGAAGGAAAGGTCTTCCGCGGGAGTTGAAAAGCGGCCTTGGATCCCCTCGTCCGCGGTCGACGACAAATACACCCATGATGTCGTCCAGTTTCACAGGCCTTGTGTAACAGACTGATCGAATGCCTTCAACTAGCAAAGCCGAGGAATCAGCCGTCCATCGAGGCGCGGCAACCAAGGATTCGATGATGCAAAAAACATCATGGATCAAAATATGTGAGTGGTCTGAGGCGCGCCACGCTAGAAGTCCTGTCGCGCAAGGCCCGCCCACCGAAAGGCAGGGCAAAGAGCCTGCAAGGTTCTGGCCGGGTCTCCTGCCTGCCACGGCGCAGGCAGGCCCGGCTTGGCGCTCGACCGTAGACCATCAAGTTCACCGCGTGAGGTCACACGGTCTACAACGCGGTTGTCCGCCGCCTTGTAGGCCGGGTCCCCTGACCCGGCGTTTGCAGCCGCGCCGCGTGGGGGCACGCAGCCTGCGTCGCGGACTTGTGACGGAATGCATACAACCCTGGACCCCGCGGCCCAACATCACCCTGACCGATCTGTGGGCCGAATTCCCGCTGCCCACCAGCGCGCCCCGGCAGTTCTACCGGGCTAAAAGATTATCTCAAGGGATTGGCGCCACCTTCACCGTATGCTCGACCGGCACAATGGCCCGGCGCACCGCGGCGTCGAGCTCCGCCTGCCGGACCAGCAGCTGCTGCCGGACCGCGCGAAATGCCTCGGCCAGATCGGGGCTGCTTTCGGTTTCCCGGGAAAACTGCCGGAATTGCGTGACCAGGCTCTTGATCATGGTGGTTTCGAACCTCTGTTTCGCGCTGACCGCCTCCGTCACCCGCCGGAAAGCACTGTCGAAGGGCGTCGAGCCGAACTCGGCCGCCAGGTTGACACCCCGTTCGAGTTGAGCGCGGGCGAACTCGCGGCTCTCATCGCCCCAGGTCACCCGGGCCCGAGCCGCCTCCAGACCGCTCACTTTCAACATGAACCGGTTCAGCTCGGCGTCGAAGGGGATGTAGGGCGCGATGCTCCGCGTGCCGCTCGACGATTTCGCGTCTCCGTCGTGGCAGAAGGGATAGCGCAAGCTCTCGAACGTAGCCTGGCCGGCCGAGGCGCTCACCACCCGGTGGCCGGTCGAGCCGATGGCTTTGCCTTTCATATCGAGCGATAAATCCGCAATCTGGCCGTCGCATCCAAGCGCCCGCAGAAATGCATACGCCATGATCAGGTGCCCGTTGGGCCCCGGATGGAAACCGTCCCGGCCACACACGTCGTAATCGTTGCCCAAGGCGGCCTTGGCCTTGGCCATCGCATCGATCATCGGCTGATGCACGTCGGCAAAAACCAGGCCAAGCTCCGATGCCAGCCGCCGGTTGATGTTGCGGAGCTCCGCGAGGTTCGCGTTGTAGCCTTCCGCTCCAGATAACGGCGCGAAGTTCTGTCTCACGAAGTATCGGGTGTCCACGGCCCCGGGCGATCCGAGCACAACCCGTTGCACTCCGATCTTCTGGAGCCCGGCGGCCACTTTGCGCATGTTGGCCTCGTAAGGCCGCCCGATCTCGTCGCTGTAAGGGCGGTATTGGCCGTCGTTCATGCCATAGCACGTCGTGGCCACGGTGGGGTTGAATCCGGCCAGGTCGTTCTCGAGCCGGCCGGCGAATCCCCCCGCTGTCTCCCCGCTCCACCCATACTGAAAGACTCGGACATCGAGCCGGCTGGCGCACGCCAGCAGGTAGGCCTCCATGTATCGAGTGTAAATCTTCTGCTCGGTGATCGAGTCGCCGACGATCGCCAGACGCGCCCCCGGCGCCATCGGCTCCGCTCCAGCAAGAGTGAACGAAAGAAAGGCGGCCCCCATCCCGGCCGCCCACGCAAACCGTGCCATGGCATGTTTCATGCCGCCAGCATGACTCGTCCCTTGCCAAACGTCACGACAAGTTTGCCGTCCGCCTCAATGGGTGAATCCTTGCGCCTCTCATTGCGCCGGTCTGGCAGAGGCCGGCCTCGATCGAAGCCCGGGCCTGTCGCGCAGCGGCCAAAGGGGATCCTCTTGATGCGCCTGGGACATCAGAGACGATGCCCGAGCCACCTGTTCGGGATTCTCGATGGCGAGGTTGCGGATTTCGCCCGCGTCGTTCGCAAGGTCATAGAGCTCGATCGGGGCCGACGGCCCATTCTTCACGGCCTTCCAGTCGCCGAACCGGACCGCCTGGAGGGAGGCGCTCTCATGCAGTTCCCAGTAAAAATATTCCCGCCGGGGAGCAGGGCCGCCTTCGAGCATCCGCACCAGGGAATGACCGTCGGGCTTGAATCCGGCCGGGATCGATCCGCCCGCCAGCTCGACTGCGGTCGGCAGAAAATCCCAGAACGCCCACGGCTGGCCGGAGACGCGCCCCGCGGGCACTCGGCCCGGCCAGCGCGCGATCGCCGCCTGCCGCAGCCCGCCTTCATACAGCTGCCGCTTGAATCCCCGCATTCCATTCGATGCCTGCTCGAAGAGGCGTCCCATCGGCGTTTCCGGCCCGAACGAAGAGCCGTTGTCGCCCGCGACAATCACGAGCGTCTTCTCGTCCAGACCGAGCTCCTGGATCAATCCCAGCAGCTGCCCGACGTCCCGATCCAGCCGCGTCACCTGCGCCGCATACGCCTTTTGCGTCGGCGTCCATTTCTCCTTCGCGTAGATGCCGACATCATCGATTTCCTGCCGGCCATGGGGCAGCGTGATCGCGTAAAAGAGGAAGAACGGCCGCGACCGGTTCGCCCTCACCCAATCGAGCGCGTCCTTCTGAATCAGATCTTGCGCATAGATTTTGCCCACGCCTTTGCCGTCGTTGCCGGGGAGCTCGAACCGCTGGCCATCGCTATATAGGTAGGTCGGGAAATAGGAGTGGGCATGGCGTTGGCAATTGTAGCCGAAAAAGTGGTCAAATCCCTTCTTCAGCGGGCTACCGGTTGTGTCGAACATGCCCATGCCCCATTTGCCGACGCACGCGGTCGCATAGCCCGCCCCCTTGAGCAGCTGGGCCACCGTGATCGTTTCCGCCGGCAGCGGCATCTGCCCTTCCGGCTGGATCTCGCGGTTTGCGCGGATGGGGCAATGACCGCTGTGCAGCCCTGTGATCAGCGACGCCCGGGACGGCGCGCACACGGTGGTGCCGCAGTAGGCCTGCGTGAATCGCATGCCCTCCGCCGCCATCCGGTCCAGATTCGGCGTTTGGATCAGCTTCTGCCCATAGCACCCCACGTCCCCCTGCGCCAGGTCATCGGACAACACGAAGATCAGATTTGGAGGAGCCGGAACCGCCTCATGGACACTCAGACACAGCGCCATTGCCATCCATCCAAGCCAGGATTTCATGAAATCATCATGGAGCTGCTCTTCCCAAATGCAACCGGAAACAGGCGATGGAAAGCCCGCGGGCTGAAAAGGCTATGGATTTCTGGGCGCCGTCTCCTCTTGCCGATCTCGAAACCAGCGCACGAACCGCGGAATGCCGTCCTGGATCCGGACCTTCGGATCGTAGCCGAGCCGCGCCCGCGCCTTGCCGATGTCCGCATGCGTGATCGGCACATCCCCGGCCCGCGCCGGCAATCGATCGATCTGCGCCTGCTCCCCCATGGCCGCTTCGAGCAGATGGATCAACTCCTCCAGACTCACCGTCTGGGACTCGCCCAGGTTGAAGATCTCGAAACCGAACTCCTGCCGCGTGCAGGCCAGCACTCCCTGCAGGATGTCGTCGATGTAAGTGTAGTCCCTCCGCGATGAGCCATCCCCATACACCGGGATGGGCCGCCCGGCCGCGATCAGCCGCGCAAACTTTTGAATCGCCAGATCCGGCCGCTGCCGCGGCCCATACACGGTGAAAAAGCGCAGCATCGCGATGTCCAGACCGTAGATGTGGTGATAGACGTGCCCCAGCGCCTCCGTCGCCAGCTTGCTCGCCGCATAGGGCGAGATCGCCTGAAACACTGGATCCGACTCCGCAAACGGCACCTTGGCGTTCACCCCATACACCGACGAGGATGACGCCATCACCAGCTTCCGAACGCCATGGCGCCGCGCGGCTTCCAGGACGTGCACAGTGCCTTCCACGTTCACCCGCTGATACAGCGCCGGCTCCTCGATGCTCGGCCGCACCCCCGCCCGCGCCGCCAGATGGATCACCTGGTCAAATTTCGCTCCCCGGAAAACCGACTCCACCATGGCCGGATCTGTGATGTCCCCCTGCGCAAAACTGAATGCGTTCCCGCACCCCTGCAGCTCCGCCACGTTCCGCCGCTTCAGCGCCGGATCGTAAAACGGATTCAGATCGTCCAATGCCCACACTCGATTCCCTTCCTGCAGCAGCCTCTCGCAGACATGCGATCCGATAAACCCCGCCCCGCCTGTAACCAGGTAGTTCATGCCTCGCATCTACCACGAGCCCGCGCCCCCAAGCCAGCCCATTCCCGCACCCGATTCGCCATAAATGAATTGATCCTCCGGGATGTCTTGTGCTAATCCAATGCCCGTTTTCTCTCGGCATCGGTATCCCAGAGGATAACGGGTGCAATCCGTGCGTCTGGAAACGGATCGGAGCGCCGACATTCATGCCGGCTCTGGAACCGGCAGGCACTCCGATTCGATGACCCGGATATCCCGAGCGATTCCGCCGCCCGAGAAGGCCAGCATATCGTCTTTGGACCGCCATGGATTGGAACATACAGTCGCGATCGCATCTCTGTCAGTCGTGCGCACACCGGTTCACCGACCGGCAGCCCTACTTCACCCTCCTGCTCCTGCGCCGGACCGATCTCGAACGGCTCGATGTCTGCCCCGCCTGCTGGGAATCCCAGTTCGGCCAGGGCGCCCACGACCGCAAAGGGTTCGTCTCGTTCTGGCAGGGAACCTACAACGCCCCCGCCCCCGCCCCTCCCGACCCCATCCAAAAGGATTCCGCCGAATCCCTCCTCCGCAAGTTGATCGAACGGCAGGATCCGCGCTACCTCGCCGTCGGCTTCATCTTGGCCGTCATGCTCGAACGCAAGCGCATCCTCAAAGTCAAATCCCAGAGCTTCGAGGCCGGCCAGCGCCTCTTCGTCTACGAACACGCCCGCACCGGCGAAACCTTCACCATCCGCGATCCCGACCTCCACATCAATGAGCTCGAGGCCGTCCAGCGCGACGTCGCCCGCCTCCTCGAGCACGGATTCGACCCGGCTCCCTCCGAGATTGCCGCCGCCGCCCCCGACAAGCCGCCTCTCGTGGCCGAACCCGATCCCGCCCCCGAGCCCATCCCTCCAAACCCAGCACCGCCCGCCGATTGCTGATATGATCGAGGAACTGACCCGCCGCTTGCAGTACGAGTTCCGGAACCCGGCCCTGCTCCGTCTGGCCCTGACGCACCCATCCGCCACCGCGGGCGAATCCCAGCCCGTCCTCAGCAATCAGCGGCTCGAATTCCTGGGCGATTCCGTCCTCCAGCTGGTCATTTCACGCGAGCTCTACGACAAGTACCCCGGCGTCGACGAAGGCGCTCTCACCAAGGCCCGCGCGCGGATGGTCAACCGCCGGACGCTCACCGACCAGGCCCGCCGCCTCGAGCTGGGCCGGTTCCTCACGTTGAGCCGCGCCGAGCAGATCAACGGCGGAGCCGAACGCCCCTCCTCCCTCGCCGATGCCTTCGAAGCCTTGGTCGGCGCGATCTTCCTCGATGGCGGATTCGCCGTCGTCCGGCAGTTCATCCTCGACCAGTTCCACAATGCCTTCGGCGAGTCCAAGGTCATTCCCAACCTCGACAACCCCAAAGGCGAGCTCCAGGAGATCCTCCAATCCCGGTCCGCCGAGCCTCCCGTCTACTCGGTCGCCTCCACCACCGGCCCTGACCACCAGCGCGTCTACGAGTGCACCGTCCATCACCAGGGCGCCGAGCTGGGCCGAGGCGTGGGCGGCAGCAAAAAGGCCGCTGAAGAACACGCCGCCCGCGTCGCCCTCCTGGCCCTCCGGCAAAATCCCGCTTGATTTGCCCTCCCGCCTCCCTACCTTGCCCGCATGTCGTCTGCTCCGACGCCCAACCCGACGATCCGCGCCTCCCGCCCGACTCCGGCGGGGATCCATCCCGATGGCGCGCCGATCCCCTCCGCCCTGCCCATGCTCGATAGCGAGTTCGCCCATCGCCACATCGGCCCGCGCCCCATCGACCTCCAGACCATGCTCTCCCGGCTCGGGATCGAGAGCCTCGAGGCCATGGCCGATGCCGCCGTGCCATCCTCGATCCGGCGCCGCCAGCCCCTCGACTTGCCGCCGCCCCGGAGCGAGCAGGCCGCCCTCGAGCGCCTCCATGCCATCGCCGCCCAGAACCAGGTCTGGCGATCCTACCTGGGCCAGGGCTACGCCGATTGTCTGACCCCGCCCGTGATCCAGCGCCATATCCTCGAAAACCCCGCCTGGTACACGCCCTACACTCCCTACCAGGCCGAGATCGCTCAAGGCCGCCTCGAGGCCCTCCTCACCTTCCAGACCATGATCTGCGACCTCACCGGCCTCGATATCGCCAATGCTTCCCTCCTGGACGAGGCGACCGCCGCCGCCGAAGCCATGACCATGTGCCATCACCTCCGCCCCCGCCCCGATGCCCACCGGTTCCTCGTCGCCGCCGATTGCCACCCCCAAACCATCGATGTCATCCAAACCCGCGCCCGCCCCCAGGGCATCCAGGTCCAAATCTCACCCCATCCCCCATCCGGCATCGATCCCGCCACATTCGCCATCCTCGTCCAATACCCCGCCACCGACGGCGCCCTCCCCGACTACGCACCTCTGGCCGCTCAAGCCCATCAGTCCGGCGCCCGCCTCATCGCCGCCACCGACCTCCTCAGCCTCGCCCTCCTCCGCCCGCCCGGCGAATGGGGCGCCGACATCGCCGTCGGCAACACCCAGCGATTCGGCGTTCCCCTCGGTTACGGCGGACCGCATGCGGCCTTTTTCGCCACCCGGGATTCACTCAAACGACACATGCCCGGACGCCTCGTCGGCGTCTCCCGCGACGCCCGCGGCCGGCCCGCCCTCCGGCTCGCCCTCCAGACCCGTGAACAACATATCCGCCGCGAAAAAGCCACCAGCAACATCTGCACTGCCCAGGTCCTGCTCGCCGTTATCGCCGCCACCTACGCCCTCTACCATGGCCCCGATGGCATCCGCCGCATCGCCGAGCGCATCCATGGCCTGACCCGCACGCTCGCCGCCAGCCTCCAGCGGCTCGGCCATCGCCTCTGCCATGCCGCCTTCTTCGACACGCTCCGCCTCCAGATCCAAAACGGCTCGCCCGACCACGTCCGTGAAGCCGCCGCCGCCCGCCGTGTCAACCTCCGCTGGTTCCCCGACTCGACCGCCGGCATCACCCTCGACGAGACCACCACCGCCGCCGACCTTGCCGATCTCGAACAAATCTTCCGAACAAACGGCGCCCCCGATTCGGCGGGCGCCCCCTCGACCGCCCCCACCGCCAGCGCGATCCCCGATTCGCTCGCCCGAACCACCCCATTCCTCACCCATCCTGTCTTCCACCGCTATCGTTCCGAGACCGAGCTGATGCGCTACCTCCGCCGCCTCGAATCCCGGGACCTGTCGCTGACGACGGCCATGATCCCCCTGGGCTCCTGCACCATGAAGCTCAACGCCGCCGCCGAGATGCTCCCCATCACCTGGCCCGAATTCGCCCGGCTCCACCCCTTTGTCCCCGCCTCCCAAGCGGCCGGATACCGCACCCTGTTCGCCGACCTCGAACGATGGCTCGGCGAAATCACCGGCCTGCCCGCCGTCTCCCTCCAGCCCAATGCCGGTTCCCAGGGGGAATACGCCGGTCTCACCGTCATCCGCCGCTGCCACGAAAATCGCGGCGACCCCCAGCGCAACCTCTGCCTCATCCCCGCCTCCGCCCACGGCACCAACCCCGCCAGCGCCGCCATGGCCGGCTTCCAGGTTGTCCCGGTCGCCTGCGACCCCCAAGGCAACACCGACGTCGATGACCTCCGCCGCAAAGCCGCCCAGTGCGCCGGACGCCTCGCCGCCCTCATGATCACTTACCCATCGACCCACGGCGTCTTCGAGGAGCGCATCCGGGAAATCGGCTCGATCGTCCATGAACACGGCGGCCTCGTCTACCTCGACGGCGCCAACATGAATGCCCAGGTCGGCCTCTGCCGGCCCGCCGACCTTGGCGCCGACGTCTGCCACCTCAACCTCCACAAAACATTCTCCATCCCCCACGGCGGCGGCGGCCCCGGCGTCGGCCCCATCTGCGCCACCGCTTCCCTCGCCCCGTTCCTCCCCGGTCACTCCGTCATCCGCGACACCTCTGGCGGATCCAACGGCGCCATCGCCGCCGCCCCCTGGGGCAGCGCCAGCATCCTCCCCATCACCTGGATGTATATCGCGCTCATGGGCGCTGCCGGCCTCCAGCGCGCCTCCCAAGTCGCCATCCTCAACGCCAATTACATCGCCCGCCGCTTAAACCCCTGCTTCCCCGTCCTCTACCAGGGCGCCCAAGGCTGGGTCGCCCACGAATGCATCCTCGACCTCCGCTCGTTCAAATCCGTCACGGTCGAGGACGTCGCCAAGCGCCTCATGGATTACGGGTTCCACGCCCCCACCATCTCCTGGCCCGTCCCCGGCACGCTCATGATCGAGCCCACCGAGTCCGAATCCCTCCCCGAGCTGGACCGGTTCTGCGACGCCATGATCGCCATCCACGCCGAAATCCTCGCCGTCGAACATGGCAATGCCGATCCTGTCCATAACCCCCTCAAACAGGCGCCCCACCCGGCTGAAACAGTCTCCGCCAACCGCTGGGATCGCCCTTACACCCGCGAGCAGGCGGCTTACCCCGTCCCCACTCTCCGCAACGCCAAGTTCTGGCCCGCCGTCGCCCGCGTCGACAATGTCCACGGCGACCGCAATCCGGTCTGCACCTGGGCCGGCTTCGAGCCGCAACCCGCCTAGCAAAACTCGCGGGGATCGGTGATCCGGCCGGTCAGCGCGCTGGCGCCCACCGTGGCCGGCGATGCCAGAAACACCTGGGATTCCAGGTGGCCCATCCGGCCCGGGAAATTCCGGTTGGTGGCGCTGATGCACTTCAAGGGCTCGTTCATCCGGCCGAACGTGTCCACCGGGCCGCCCAGGCATGCCGCGCAGCCCGCGTTTTCGGTCATCCGCACCCCGGCATCCTCGAGGATCTGCCAGATGGTCTTGTCCCCCCAGCGGGTGGTTTGCAGATCTTGCACGATCTCCGGCGTCGCCGGCACCCCGAACGTGTCGATCACGACCTTCCGGCCCCGCAACACCCGCGCCAGCGCCAGGAAATCGCTCGTCTTGCCCCCCGTGCACGACCCCACATAGGCGCGATCCAGCTTCACGCCGCTCAATTCCTTGGCCAACTTCCGCTGGCCGGGGTTGGGATGGCATGCCACGATCGGCTCGAGCCGGTCCAGCTCGACCGTTGCCTCGTGCACAAACCGCTCGTCGCGATCCCGCTCCACCGGCTGATACTCCGCCTTCGTCCCGTTCCGACGGCAGCGGTCATCCACATACGCCCGCGTCTGCGCGTCGAACTCGAAGATGCCGTTCTTCCCCCCAGCCTCGATCGCCATGTTGGCCATCGTCATCCGGTCGTCCATCGAAAGGCCGGCCACCCCGGGGCCGTCGAATTGCAGCGCCCGATACGTCGCTCCGTCAAAGCCGATCTCGCCAATGATGTGCAGGATGATGTCCTTGGCCATCACGCCCGGCCCGAGCTTGCCTTCGAGGCGGAAATGCATCGTCTCGGGCGCCTTCACAAGCAGCTTGCCCGTCCCCATCACGAACCCCGCGTCCGTGTTGCCGATCCCGGTCGCGAACTCGTTGAATGCGCCGGCCATGCACGTGTGCGAATCCGTCCCGAACAGGACCTCGCCGGGCCGGGTGTGTCCCTTCTGGGGCAACGCGGTGTGGCACACGCCCGCATACCGCCGCCCATGCTGCCGCCGGTTCGGCCCCAGCGCTGCATTGAAGGTCCACCGCCCCTGCGGATCGTCAATCACATCGTAGAAATAGGGCAGATCCTGCTCGCGGGCGAACTCCCGCAACAGATCCACGTTCCGGTTCGCCTTCGCATCCGCCGTGAAAATATAGTGGTCGGGCATGATCACGATTCCATGCCGGTTCCAGACCCGGGCCTGGGCGCCAAACTCCCGGCGGAACACCCCGATCGTCCCCGGACCGCACACGTCGTGCGTCATCAGAATGTCGGCGTTCACCCAGATATTGTCGCCCGCCTCGACTCGCGCCCGGCCGGATGCCCTCGCTAATATTTGTTCAGTCAATGTCATATGCCGGTTGAACCTAGCCAAGGACGCCTCCGCCCGCAACACATGAAAAAATCGGGGCTTGCCAACCGGGCCAACCAGCTATAATTTCCCTGCCCTTTGGATAGAGAAAAGACTCCCGGTGGCGGCGGGCACGGATCCCGGCGGCGACAGGAGCAGATCGCGAGTATAACTTATGGTCAGAATTCGCTTGAAACGAATCGGGGCCAAGAACGACCCCGCGTTTCGCATTGTGGTGACGGATGGTCGCAGCCCGCGCGACGGCCGGTTCATCGAGGAGCTCGGCACCTATTTGCCCGGCCGCAAAGACAAGAAGGTCACGCTCAACCTCGAGCGAGCTGCCTATTGGGTCGAGCGCGGCGCCCAGCCCAGCGATACCGTCGCCAGCTTTATCAAGTCGGCGAAACGCACCCCCGGAGCCTAAATGCAGGATTTTCTCGAATACGTGGTCAAAAACCTGGTCGATCACCCGGAGGCAGTCGCCATCTCGCCGGCCGATCGAAATGGAGTGACCGTTTTTCAGTTGCGGGTGGATCCGCGGGATGTCGCCAAGGTGATCGGCCGCCAGGGGACCACCATCAACTCCATCCGGTCACTCCTGGTCGTCGGCAGCGCCCGCAAAGGCGCGCGCTGCACGGTCGAGATCGTCGAGGATCAGCCCGCGAAAACCGAGCCCCCGCCCCCCGCGGAATAGGTCGCGGATGGTCGGGCCCGGCGCGCCGGTGACGGTGGTATGAAAATCGACGTGCTGACCCTGTTCCCCGGCATGTTCGCCGGCCCTCTGGATGAAAGCATCGTCCAGCGCGCCCGGCAGGCCGGTCTGGTCGAAATCCGGATCCATAATCTCCGGGATTTCACCCATGACCGCCACAAGACCGTGGACGATCGCCCGTTCGGGGGAGGGCCGGGCATGCTGCTCAAACCCGAACCCCTGTTCGAAGCGATCGAGCACCTGGCCGGCGAAAGCACGCGCGTGATCCTGCTGGCGCCGACGGGACGGACCTTTTGCCAGGCGATGGCCTGCCAGCTGGCCCAAAGCACGCACCTGCTGCTGATCTGCGCCAGCTACGAAGGGATCGATGAACGGGTCTGCCAGGCGCTGATCGATGACGAGATCTCGATCGGCGATTACGTGCTGACTAGCGGGGCCTTGCCCGCCATGGTGGTGATCGACGCGGTCACCCGGCTGATCCCCGGGGCATTGGGCGACGAGAATAGCGCCGGAAACGAGTCGTTCTCCGAAGGCTTGCTCGAGTACCCCCAATATACCCGGCCCGCCGAATACCGCGGCATGAGAGTGCCCGACGTGCTGCTCTCCGGCCACCACGCCGAAATCGAAAAATGGCGCCGGGAGCAGTCCCGGCAACGCACGCTGCGGCGGCGGCCCGATCTGTTGGCCCACGCCGCCGACCCGGTCGTTGCAAAACCGCAGACAGGTGAAAGTTGATTTATGAGCCAAGCGTTATTGGATAAAATCGAGGCGGAGCAATTCCGCAAAAACCCGCTCGACTTCAGCGTCGGCGACTCCGTGCGAGTCCATACCAAAGTCGTCGAAGGCGACAAGGAGCGCATCCAGGTGTTTGCCGGCGTCGTCATCGCTCACCGGGGACGCGGCCTCAACGAGACCTTCACCGTCCGCCGCATCAGCTACGGCGAAGGCGTGGAACGTGTCTTTCCCGTCCACTCGCCCCGCATCGACAAGGTCGAGATCGAACGCCGCGGCAAGGTCCGCCGCGCCAAGCTCACCTACCTGCGCCAGCGCGTCGGCAAGAGCGCCACGGCCGTCAAGGAAAAGAGCGCTCACCAGAGAGGGGATCGCGCGCATTCGGCTGCCCACCCCGCCAACCAACCCGCCCCCAAAGCCTGATCCGCCGGTGGATCGCTGGGCTTTCGAGCGACAATGCCTCGCCCAGGGCGCACGCCGCCTCGCCGGCGTCGATGAAGCCGGACGCGGCCCGCTCGCCGGACCCGTCCTGGCCGCCGCCGCCGTCCTGCCCGTCCGCTGGATCCACGACGGTCTGCCCTCTCAACTGGCGTCCCTCGACGATTCCAAAAAGCTCACGCCCGCCCAGCGGGATCGGCTGTTCGCTTGCTTGACCGAGTCCTCGGATCTGGCCTGGGCCACCGCGGAGGGATCCGTCGAACTCATCGCCCGCATCAACATCCTGCGCGCCACTCACCAGGCCATGGCTGAGGCCGTTCGCAAACTCGATCCCCTCCCGGACCATGTCCTCGTCGATGGGCTTCCCGTCAACGGATTGCCCGCACCCCACACCCCCATCGTCCGCGGCGACGCACTCGCCTTCTCGATCTCCGCCGCCAGCATCATCGCGAAAGTCACCCGGGACCGCCTCATGGAGGCCTACGATCGATTATACCCCGAATACGGATTCGCCCAGCATAAGGGCTATGGAACCGCCCGCCACCTCGAAGCCATCGCCCGCCACGGACCGTGCCCAATCCATCGACGCAATTTCGCCCCGCTGAGAAATGATCAGCTGGAACTGTGGCGTTGACGGATGATCGAGGCGATCAGAGCTTGGTGGCGCAGGTGGCGGGCTCCGCCCAACTTGCCGGTCCACATCCGCCGCGGCCGCCTGGGCGAGGATGCCGCCCGCCAATACCTCGTCTGTGCCGGGCTCGAATTCCTGATCGCCAATTACCGATCCCCTCGAGGCGAGCTCGACCTCGTCTTCCGAGAAAAGGATTGCCTGGTCGTCGTCGAGGTCAAAACCCGATCCCAGGGCGCCTGGTCCCGCCCCGCCGCCGCCGTCAATGCCCGCAAACGCCAACGCCTCTCCCGCGCCGCCCTCGATTACCTGCGCGAATTGCGCAATCCACCCGTCCGGCTCCGCTTCGATATCGTCGAGGTCATCCTCCGCAATGGCCAAGTCGCCCAAGTCCGCCACCTCCGCAACTCGTTCAGCCTCTCCCCACCCTATCGCTTTGGTTAATACAGACCCTAAGATTGAACGCCAGCGCTCGAGGAGGGTCTCTTATTTTGGGGCTGCCGCGGCCATCGATTCTGCCGCGTCAGTCGATTCCTGTTTTGACCGCATGCATCCGGTCGCTTATATTGTGAGAATGATGGGTGGTTGGTTCCACTTCTGCACTGCCCGCTGCTGGCTCCTGGCCCCAATGGCCGCAGCGCTGACAATCGTCCGGCTACCCGCCGCCGACGATCGGGCCGTGTTCTCCAGACCCGAGCCCAAGCACGTCATGCCCACCGCCCCCGAAACCGGCAAGGGCGATCATCTCAATCTCCAGCTCCGCCCCGATCGAATCGACCCCAACACCCCTTTCTTTATCCCACCGTCCGCCCCTCCCACCCGGCTCAACCTCCAAAAGCTCCAGCAGATGCTCGATCGAAAGCGCAACTGGATCTTCGTCACGCCCGAGATGGAACCTTCCCCTTTCGCCAACAGCCTCGAAACCGCCGGATCCGCTTTCGACTCCTCCCTCAGCCGGCCCAAGAGCGTCATGGAGCGCTACTTGATCCAATCCGATCCCAACGCAGTCCAAGCCAACTCGAATACCAACTCGAATCGGGAAACCAAAACCAACAGTGCTGCCCAACCCAACTCGAGCGCAAACGATCCCAATCCGTCCTCCAAATCCGATCCCAATGCCAACGCCAGCTATGTGATCCGAACCGAGCCGTTCGCCGAGCCCGTCTACAGCCGGGCCAGCGATACCAACTCACTCGGCGCAGCCGGCCCGCGTTCCGCTTTGGGCGACCTGTCCCTCTCGAGTAAACGCCTCTGGGACAGCCCGCTCGATCGATCGCCCCTTCAGTTCGCGCAGCCCGATGATCGCATCCGGCAGCTCCTGCGCCCCTCCAGCTCGTTCTCAGGCGCCGCCGGCGCTCGCGACCCGATCAATCTCCTGCGCGATTCCACCCGCGATGAGCTCCAGCCCGTCACCAGCCCGCGATTAAACGACCTCGCCAATACGTACGGATCCACCGCAAGAAACCTCCTCGGCGCTCCCGAAACCCCTACCGCACCCAACCGCATTCCTCTCGACGATCCCAACGTCAAGTTCCTCGGCAAATCGAGCCTCTCCCCCGCCATCGTCACACCCCAGCCCGCTTTCGTTCAGCCTATGCCGAGCGTCCTCGAAATGCCCCGGCGCGTGTTCTAGCCCGAGATTTCGCGCCCATCGGTCTCGCGGGCCCCAAAGCCTGCCTTGCCCCTCTTGACTCGACCGATTCAGCCGCTCGCTCCGCCAGTTTTTCCAGCCAGTAATCCGCCCGCGCCATCGCGTTCTTCTCGTCAGTCAAATCCGGCACGATGGCCATGAATCCCCGCGACATCCTCTTCCGAGCCATGCCCTCCTCGATCCGGCCCGCCAGCCCCAGCCACGGCTTCCCGCACTCCTCGCACAGCCGCGCCACCTCGCCTACACCCTTTCCCATCACGCTCGAACGATCGATCGATCCCTCGCCCGTAATCACCCGATCCACCCGCTCCAGCCTCCTTCCCAACCGCGCCTCCCGCGCGAACAGATCGAATCCAGACTCGAGCCGCGCCCCGAGAAACGCCCGCAATCCAAAGCCCAATCCCCCCGCCGCGCCCGCGCCCGGCTCCCGGGCAATGTCGATCCCCCATTGATGGCGAACCACCCGCGCCAGCTGGCCCAGGCTCGCCTCGGCCAGGGAATAATCCTCGGGACGCAGCCCCTTCTGCGGTCCGTAGATCCGGCTGCAGCCCGCCGGCCCCAGCAGCCGGTTCCGCACATCCACCGCCACGCGGACGCGATCGAATCTCAGCCCCTCCGCCGGAGGCTCGATTCGCCGCAATCGGCCCAGGTCGGTCCATCGATCCAGTCTCCCCCCTGCTCCGTCCAGGAACACCCATCCAAGCGCCCGGGCGGTGCCAAACCCGCCATCGTTGGTCGCGCTGCCCCCAATCCCGATCAGGCATTCTCGCGCACCGGCTCTGGACGCCGCCAATAGCACCGCCGCCAATCCCGCGGTGTCCAAATCGAACGGGTGATACCGGCCCCGCGGCAGCAGAGCCAGCCCGATCGAGTTCGCCGACTCGATGATCGCCGTGCGCGTCTTCGGTTCCCACCACCAGGCGCTCCGCAAACGACGATGCGCGGCGTCCACGGTCCAGACCACCCGGCGCCGGGCATTCGCCAACCGCCGCATCGCGTCGCCAAATCCATCGCCCCCATCGCTCATGGGCAGCAGATCGAGCACGTCCCCCGGCCGCCGTCGAGACCAGCCCCGGGCGATCGCCTCCGCCGCCTCCGCCGCCGTCAGCGTCCCCTTGAACTTGTCCGGCACGATCAATACCCGCTGCTTCATGCCCATTAGCATATCCGCCCTCCTCTGCCCCAGCCAGAGAAAGTCGCCAGCATCCCCTTCTCGGGTGGTAGGGCGGCCACTCCGTGGACGCCGCCTTGTTGGCCGCAAGCTCACCACTCGGCGCGCGCCCTACCTTGCAAGCCGTAAGCTCACCGCGCTCCACCTTGGCTCTTGACCAGCAGGGATCCGATCTGGTTGAGTGGATGCTGAAGCAAATCGCTATTGATCGATGCTGCAAGGCGGTGAAATATGAAATGGGAAGGACGCAGAGAGAGCTCGAATGTCGAGGATCGCCGGAGAGTGAGCATGCCGGTGGTAGGAGGCGGGATCGGCCTGGTCGTGGTCGCAGTCATCACGTTTCTTCTGGGCGGGGATCCGACCGCCCTGCTGCAGCAGGCCACGGGACCAAACGCCGGCCTCGAGGAATCGGCCAGCGCAATCGCCACCAACGATCCCCTGTCCCGTTTCGTTGCAGTCGTCCTGGCCGACACCGAAGACGTCTGGAACCAGCTCTTTAGCCGGATGGGCCGGTCGTATGAGGAGCCCAAGCTGGTCCTCTTCAGCGACCGGGTCAGCTCCGCCTGCGGGATGGCCTCGGCGGCCACCGGCCCCTTTTATTGCCCAGGCGATTACAAGGTCTACATCGATCTGCGGTTCTATGAGCAGCTCCAGAAACGGTTCGGAGCGCCCGGGGATTTCGCCCAGGCCTATGTCATCGCGCACGAGGTCGGGCATCACGTCCAAAAATTGCTCGGGATCATGGATAAAGTGGACAGCGCCCGCGGCCGCGTCAGCGAGGAAGAGATGAACCGCCTCTCCGTCCGCCTCGAGCTGCAGGCCGATTTCTTCGCAGGCGTCTGGGCCCACTATACCCAAAAGGCCAAACAGGTGCTTGAATCCGGCGACCTCGAGGAGGCCTTGAACGCTGCCTCCGCTATCGGTGACGACCGTATCCAAAAACAATCCCAGGGATATGTCGTGCCCGACTCGTTCACGCACGGCACCTCGCAGCAGCGGGTTCGATGGTTCCGACGCGGCTTCGAAACAGGCGACCTGAACCAGGGAGACACGTTCAGCTCGAGCGAAAGCCAGCTGTAGCAGGAGGGCTTTCCGCTCACAGCCCCTGCCCCCTCTTGCCCATGATTCGCCAGTCACACCTTCTCCTGTCAGTCGCGGCGGCCGCCAGCTTAGTGGTCCATTTCACAAATACGGTCACGTATGCTGGGAGCGATTTGGCCCG
>CAYWIM010000040.1:0-38697 GCA_964458325.1 uncultured Verrucomicrobiota bacterium | reverse complement strand
TCTGCTTCGTGGCTCGGTCGGTCGAGTATCGCAGGGGATACACTCCCTCCCTTGCGCCTCGCATCTGGCCCGGCGGCGCTCCCGCCAAACTCGGAAGTAATTTTTGCACAGACCCTAACGCTCGGTGTCCACCCTTTTATTTGATTAGCCGCCTTTTTGCCTGGCCGGCCATCCCCTCTTCAGCCGGCCCCGGCTCAGTTTTTAGGTGCGGGCGGCTTTGCTGCCAGCGCAGCCTCGATGGCTTCGATCACTTCGGGTGCATCGGGTTTGACGGCCGGCTCGAACCGACGGAGGATGCGCCCGTCCCGCCCGATCAGGAATTTGCCGAAGTTCCACTTCACGTCGCCGGGGAATGGGGATGACTTGCCCGTGAGCGCGGCGTAGAGGGGGTGCTGCTCGGGGCCCTTCACGTGGAGCTTGTCGAACAGGGGGAAGGTGACATCGTAGTTGATCGAGCAGAACTGTTTGATTTCAGAGAGCGACCCGGGCTCCTGGTTGGCGAAATCGTTGCAGGGGAATCCCAGCACGGTGAACCCTTGTTTCTGATAGCGCGTGTGGAGCGCCTGCAGCGCCTCGTACTGGGGCGTCAGCCCGCATTTCGAGGCGACATTGACGATCAGAAGCGCCTTGCCCCGATACGCCTTGAGCGAGGTCGGCTGGCCATTGATATCGCGCAAAGGGATTTCATCGAGTGAGGCGGCATGGGCGGCAGCGGCGATTCCCACGCAACCCGCCAGAGCGAGGCATGCATTTTTCATGCAGACAAAATCGCCCAATCCAGCCTCCTGTCAATGGGGGGGGGGGCGAGCCGATGAAAAAGGCTGTTCTGCGCCAATCCGATGCGGTATCAATGCGATCGCCCGTCCACCGCTGGGAGTGGCGTCCGCATCCGGCATCGCGCGGGCTGTATGATTGTTATCGGTCTGGCGGCCAGACCGGCCATCGGGCGACGTTTATGGGATTGGTGCCGCTATGTCGCCGGAATGGGGGGATTGCTGGCCGCAATCGCATCGACCGGAACGCCTGGCTCCAAGGCCGACATTCCCGCTCGAGGGGTTTTGCGTGAGGTCTACCTTGATACGGTCGGTGCGACCCTTGCGGCATTGACCAATCATTTTGCCTATCCGGACCACCCGCTGCTGCGGACGATCGAGCCGACGTTCGCGATGCCGCCGGACGCGGGGATTCATTACGGAACGCGTTGGCGGGCGTGGCTGATCCCGCCCCAAACCGGGGCATATCGCTTCTGGATCGCGAGCGAAGGCTCGAGCACCCTCTACCTCGGCGCCGACGAAACTCCGGCCTCGGGGGTTCCGATCGCCCAGGTCAACCTGCGGACCGATTACCAGGAGTGGGGCGGTGAAGAGAATCAAGCCTCGCCTTCCATTCGGCTGACGGCCGGCCAGCAATACTACATCGAAGCCGTCCATGTCCAAGATACGTTGGGCGGGCATCTGGCCGTGAGCTGGATGGATCCTTCGGGCAGCGGGCCGGAGCCCATCCCGAGCGATTGTCTGAAACCATACGGCGCCACCGAACCGTGGATCGTCGCTCATCCGTCGAACCAGACGGCCCTCGAGGGAGAGGCTGCGACCTTCAGCATCGGCTTGTTTCAGCCTTTCGCTGCGCGCTACCAATGGTATCGCAACGACGAGCCCATCCCCGGCGCTACCCAGCCCATCCTGGTGTGGTCCCCGGTCCGCAAGGAAGACCAAGGCAGCCGGTTCCATTGCGTGGCTGCGGACGGGGTTGGATCGATTGCCAGCCGGGCGGCCACGCTCGAGGTGCTTCCGGACACCGTTGCCCCTGAGGTTCTCGCGGCGATTGCCGGCATCGAGGGACGCCAGGTGCGCGTGATGTTCGGCGAGCCCGTCGCCGTCCTCCCCGCCGCCCTTGCCGGCAACTACGCCCTCGAGCCCTCGGGCCATGTTCAGTCGGCGCGACTGGCGCCGGACGGTCGAACCGTCGTGCTGACCGTCTCCCTGCCCGAGCCGGATCAGGATTCCACCCTGGTGATCCGCCAGTTGCGCGATGCGGTTTCTCCTCCGAACACAACCAGCCAGCCCATTCGGGTCCCCATCCAGAAAGAGTCCGGATCGTATCCTGTCCAACGGCCGGAGGATTTTCGCGAGAAGCCCGGTCCGGGCAGCCGCCGAACCCCGCTGGCGATCACCGAGATTATGTGCCGGCCGCCCATCCGGGCGGACGGACGCAATCTCGAGTTCGTCGAGATCTACAACTCGCAAGCCTGGGAGGAGGAGATCGGCGGATTTCGGCTGGCCGGCTCGATCGATTACACCTTTCCCGAAGGGACGCGGCTGGAGTCCAAATCCTACGGGATCGTGGCCGCCTCGGCGGCCGATCTCGAGGCCGTGTGCGGCCAAACCCCGATCGGCCAGTATGCCGGATCCCTGCCCGACGAGGGGGGCGCGATCCGGCTGATCAACCGCCAGGGCGCGGTCCTGCTCGAGATCCAATACCGGGGCGATCCGCCCGGGGCTCCGGAGGCGGCCGGTCTGGGCCATTCGCTGGTCCTGGCGCGGCCCTCGCTGGGCCAGAACCACCCGCGCGCCTGGTCCTCGAGCGAGGCGTTTGGCGGCTCGCCCGGCGCCGCCGAGCCCGTGCGGACCTCTTCTTTCGATGGGATCCGGATCAACGAGTTCCGATCCAGTGACGCGTTTGGCGCGGGCGAGCCCGGTTTCATCGAGCTGTTCAATGCCAGCGGGGCATCGATCGACCTGTCCGGTTTGGTCCTGACCGATGAGATCGCAGCCGATCGATATGTTTTTCCGCAAGGAACGAGCCTGGCGCCGGGCGGGTTTCTGGTGTGCTGGGAGGCTGCGCTGGGCTTTGGGCCGGGGGCGCCCCGGGCCGCAATATTGCTGAAAGATCCCGAGGGATCGCGCCTGGTGGATGCCGTTGGCATGTTCGATGTCATTCCCGGCGCCGCTTACGGGCGGCATCCGGACGGGGGTCCGACCGTCCGGCGGCTGGCCAGGATCTCCCCCGGCCAGCCGAATCCGCGTCCCGAGCGGCCATCCGTCGTCATCAACGAGATCATGTTCCATCCATCCACCGGCGGGCCGGATGACGAGTTCATCGAGCTGCACAACCGGACCACGGAGGCCATCTCGCTGGCAGGCTGGCGTCTCCAGGGCGCTGTCGACTACGCCTTTCCGAGCGGAAGCCGTATCGAGGGCGGGGGCTGGCTGGTGATTGGGGCCAATCCCGGCCGTCTCACACAGCTTTATCCGTGGCTGAGGGATGGCGATGTCGGGGGCCCATGGACCGGCCGCCTGGATAACGATGGCGAGCGGATCGAGCTGGTGTGGCCGGTCTCCTTTGCGGGGCCGGAGACCGGCATGGGCTCCACCATCACCGTGGAATCGGTGATGGATGCTGTCGAGTATTCGAGCACCAGCCGGTCGAGCCGATGGGCCGACGGCTTGGGGAGCAGCCTCGAGCTGAGCGATCCGCGCGCCGATGGCGCCCTGTCGCCTCACTGGATGGATAGCGACGAGTCGGCCAAGTCCGGCTGGATCACGATCGAGCACACGGGGATTCTGGATCATGGGCTGGCGCCAGCCAATGCGGTGGACGTCCTGATGTTGGGTCCAGGAGAATGCCTGGTGGATGACATCGAGGTGATCGGGCCGGACGGGCAAAACCGGGTGATCAATGGCGGGTTCGAATCGGGGATCGAGCCCTGGAGTTTTCGGGGTTCGCACGATGGATCGGGGCTGGCGGGCGGTTCGGGTGTGGGGGGCGGCGCGTGTCTGCACGTGCGGGCATCGGACCGAGGTGACACGGGAGCCAACCAGGTCCACGGCCTGCTCTCCGGTCCGCTGGCTCACGGGGAGATCGCCACCTTGCGGATGCGGGTTCGGTGGCTGGCGGGTTCCTCGGAAATCCTGCTGCGCCTGCGGGGCAACTGGCTCGAGGCGGTGGGCCGCGCCCATCCGGGTGTGGGGGGTGGAACGCCGGGCCGAGCCAACAGCCGCTGGCTCCCGAATGCGCCCCCCGCGATCACCGATGTCCGGCACGATCCTCCGGTCCCGCCGCCGGGAACGGCGGTGACCGTCTGGGCGCGGGTGGACGATCCGGACGGTTTATCGTCGGTGATGCTGGTCTATCGTCTGGATCCTGGGGCCCGGTCGAATTGGGTGCCGATGCGGGCGGGGGGTGGCGGCTGGTATTGGGCCACCATCCCCGGCCAGTCCAGCGGGATGCTGGCTGCGTTTCATCTGGTTGCGTCGGACCTGCACGCAGAGTCGGCGACGGCCCGGTTTCCGGCCGAAGCGCCTCGGAGCGAGTGCCTGATCCGGTTCGGGGATCCACGGGACGAGGGGCCCTTCGGCGGGTATCACCTGTGGATTACGCAAGCCACGCTCGGGCGCTGGCGGCAGCGGGAGAAACAGAGCCGCCAACCTCTGGATGCCACGTTCGTCTCGAGCGAAGGCCGGATCGCCTACAACGTGGGCGCTCATTATGCTGGCAGCGCCGTCAAGGCCAATTACCACGACTCGCCCATGGGTAATTACTGCGATTACAATCTCTATTTCAACGCCGATGAGCCATGGCTGGGGGAGACGGACGTGCGCATCACCTGGCCAGGCAATTACGGCTCCGATGCTACGCTGCAGCAGGAGATCACCGCCTATTGGGCGATTGGGGAGATGGGATTGCCTGCATGCCACCGGCGGCATGTGGCGATGTGGGTCAACGGGGTGCGCCGCGGCATGCTGCTCGAAGATGTGCAACAGCCAGGCGGGGACCTGGTGGAAGAGTGGTTCCCGGCCACATCCGACGGCGACCTTCACGAGGTTCAGTGGTGGTTCGAGTTTGGGCCGCAACTGGTGCGATATAGTCCTGCCGGGGCCAGTCTCGAAGATATCCGGACCTTGGGCGGCCACAAGAAGCTGGCTTGGTATCGGTGGACGTGGCAACGGCGCGGATCGGGCGGATTGGCTTCCGACTACGCCAACCTCCTCGCGCTGATTGACGTCGTCAACTCTCCCGCTGCAAGCCCGGCTTTCCTTCCCGCGATCGAGACCGCGCTCGATCTCGATTCATGGCTTCGCACCCTGGCCATTCAACATGCCCTCGGCAATTTCGACTCGTTCGGGTACCTCGAATGGACCGGCCATAACCTGTACATCTTCAAACCAACGGGCGGGCCCTGGAAATGCCTGATCTGGGATGTGGACGCCTCGTTCGGCGAAGATCCCGCTGCCAACCTGTTCGAGTTCGGCGATCCGGCTCTCCGGCGGATGCTGGGGATTCCGTCCCTGCGCCGGCAGTATCTGCGATTCCTTGCCGAAGCCGCTCGCGGCCCCCTCGATCCGGCCCGGCACATGCCCGGTATCGAAAAACGCTTTGCCGCTTTCCGCTCCGCCGGGCTTGAACCCGAATACCCATCGGGCATCACGAACTACCTCGATCAGCGCCGCCAGGTCATCCAGGCATCGATCGATTCAGCTCGAGCCTCCTTCGCTCTCCAGTTTCCTGTCGAGGACGGGATTGAGGTGGCCGGGCACACGATCGCGTTGATCGGGTCCGGCCCACTGGACATGACCGACCTGACGATCAATGGCCGGCGGCATCCGATCACCTGGACGTCGATCACCAACTGGACGGCGTCGGTCCAGTTGGAGCCGGGCGTCAACCAGTTCGTCCTGGCTGCGCTGGGCGCCGGCGGGGTTGCCATTGGGGGCTTGCCTTCGCCTCTGACGGTGGTGCGTGCGGGCTCGTTGCCCGATCCGGGCCAAGTGGTCATCAACGAGATCATGACCGATCCGACCGGCCAAGGGCGGGGCTATGTCGAACTCCACAATCGTTCGGAGTCGGCAGCCATTGACTTGAGCGGCTGGGAGCTGGCAGGTGCCGTGATCCCCGATGACGCGGTGATCGAGCCGGGCCAGTTCGTGTTGTGGGTCGAGAACCGGGATCTCTTCGGGCAAGGTTACGGGGAGGATCTGCCTGTTGGCGGGGAGCTGGGTCGGCGATTGGATCCATCGAGTGATACCCTGGTTCTGACCCGGCCGGGGATCTGGCCCGGCGAGAAGCTGGTGGTCGACGAAGTGACCTACGACCGAGTGGCCGCCTGGCCGGAGACCGGCCTCGATCCGGCCGCGGCCTGGCAGCTGCGCGATGCCGCCCAGGACAACAACCGGCCCGGCAATTGGGCGGTCCGCGAAGCCCCTCCAGATGCAGCCGCCACACCCGGCCAAGTCAACTCGGTGCTTGCGGCGCTTTCACCTTTTCCAACGCTCCGCCTGAATGAGATCCAGGTTGAAAACCTCTTCGGGATGGCCGACCGCTGGGGGGATTACGATCCGTGGATCGAGATTCACAACCAAGGATCCAACGCTGTTGCCCTGGGGGCACTGAACCTGGTCGATCCGGGCAGCCCAGCCGGCGGATGGCAGTTCCCAGCTGGCGCTGCGGTTCCCGCCGGGGGCCTGGCGGTGGTATGGCTCGATGCCGAGCCCGGAGAATCGACGTTAGCCGAATGGCATGCGAGCTTCCGGCCCCGGTCCGGCGGCGGGATCCTTTGGCTAACCGATGGGCAGAGCGGCAGCACGGTGATCGTGGATGCCCTTTCCTATCCGGCCGGCTCTGCCGGCCATAGCTTCGGATTGCCGCGGGACAGCTCCGTCAGGGAACGCCGGTGGCTCTTTCATCCGACTCCGGGGCAGTTGAATCACCTCTCCGAACCGCCCCTGCCGATCCGGATCAATGAGTGGATGGCCGACAATGCCGGCGCGCGGCCGGACCCGGTGGACGGCCAATTCGAGGATTGGCTGGAGCTGTACAATCCGAGCGATGCAACGATCGATCTGAGCGGTTGTTACCTGACGGACAACTTGAACGATCCCACTCGCTGGCCAATGCCCGCGGGAACATTGATTGGCCCAGGCGGTTTCCGGCTGGTGTGGGCCGACGGGGAGCCGGAGCAGAATCATCATGCCGGCGATCTGCATGCCGACTTCAAGCTCTCGGCCGCCGGCGAAGCGATCGGGTTGTTCGATCCGGATGGCCGGGCGATCGACACGGTCCAGTTCGGCCGTCAATCGGAGGACATCAGCCAGGGCCGATGGCCGGACGCAAGCCCGCGTCTGGTGTGGATGGAGGCGTTCACGCCGGCCCAGTCGAACCGTTATCTGGCCGCCGAGCAGCCATTCCGAATCCGGGATTCGAGGGGCGATCCGGATGGCGCGCTGAGCATCACGTTCGACGCTCTGGCCGGCCATACCTACCGGATCGAGACCACCGACGATCTCCTGGGCAGCCGATGGACGACGCTGCTTGCGGCCCGGAAGGCGACGGCAACCACCGAGACCTGGATCCTGCCCGGCTCGAGCCTGCCCCATCGGTTCATCCGAATCCTTATCCTCGATTAGTGAACCTCCTCGCTCGAATGATTGCAGCAGTTTTCCTCTCGGTGGCGGCAGTGTCGGCTGCCATCGGCTCGATCCCGGTCGAAGGGATCGAGAACCGCGGGATCTACGGCGATCCGGTCCGCTTTCGCGTGCCGATCGAGCCGGGTTACACGTATGATTGCAGGCTGGATGGGCAGCCTATCGCCGCCGGCGATTGGATCGAGGTCGGCGATTACAACTACCACGAGCTTCGGGTCCGCCGGACGCGTCTGGCGGACGGCGAAATCGCAGAGCAGCTCTTGGCCTTCATCGTGTATTTCAAGTGGCGCGGCGCCGCCGAGGTCGGTTTGCCGATCTGGACGCCCCCGCCCGTCATCCCTTCCAGCCCCGAAGAATTGTCCGGGTCCGAGCTTCGGTTGGTGGCGCCGGCCGTGTTTCCCGCGGGTTATGACCTGCCAGTGATCGCCCTGCTCGAACACGACGACGGCCGCGCTGCCCGGCTCAACGGGGAAGTGCAAATCACGGCTCCTGCCCGCCAGACGCTGGTGCTTCGGCGTGGATTTGGATCGGCGCAACTCGCTGCTGCCGCTCTGGCAGGCAATCGCGCGCCCGCAACCCTCACCCTATCCGCGCAGCTGCACTCCCTCAGCCGCCAGAAATCCATCGAGCTCGAATCGGCCACGGAATGGATTGACCTCGAGGGAACGGTGGAAGGGGACGCGGTTTGGCCGAGCCAATCCCGGCTGCATGTGATCGGCGCGCTCGATATTCCTCGGGACGCGTTGTTGGAGGTCGGGGCTGGCAGCATTGTCGCCCTCGATCCATTGGCCAACATCACCGTCAGCGGCCGGCTCGTGGTTTCCGGGACCCTGGACGAGCCGGTGGTGTTTCTTCCCGCGGTCCGCGGTCAGCCTTGGGGCGGGTTCATCGCCCAAACCAATACGGCTCGCATCGAGATCGCTGGCGCGATCATCACCGGCGGCGGCGGCGACCCGGCGTATTTCCAGACGCACTTCGGGCTGAGCCATCGCCAGGAGCAGGCGGTGTTCATTGTCCATCACGGCGCGCGCGCCTCGCTCGCCGATTGTTTCCTGGTCGACAACCCGGGCCAGGCCGGCAACGGGTACGGCGGCTACCTGGCCCTCGACCATTGCCTGGTCCAGCGCTGCATCACCACCGGCGAATACAGCAATGGCGGCGGCGTCACGGTCCGCCGTTCCGCTCTCATCGAGTTCCCGTTCGATTCGGACCAGTACATCGATTACGATAATGACGCGCTTTATCTCACGGAAGGCGCTCATGAAATACGGGATTCCATACTGGGCTGGGCCAAGGACGACGGCCTGGATGCCGGATCCGGCTATGCCGGTTCGGTCCTGGTCTCGAACTGCTGGTTCGAGGCCTGCTTCCACGAGGGCATGGCGTGGTCTGGTGGCGGCCGCGTGGCCGAGGTGTACGATACCGTCGTCCTCCACTGCGGGCAGGCCATCGAAGCCGGCTGGAGCCACGGGACCAACAGCCCCCTCGTCCACGCCGAGCGCCTCCTCTGCGCCAACAACTCCGTCGGGGCCCGGTTCGGCGATAATTACGCATTCGAGTTCAATGGATTCCTCCGCGTTGTGGATTCGTATCTGCTCTTTAACGACAGGGATGTATGGGGCATGAACTGGAATGACTGGACCTATCGGGCCCTTCAGATGGACATTCACGGCAATTACCTGAGCGCAGCCAACCCGTTTCACCCGGACAATCCGACATGGAACCCGGCCGCCGACGGCTTCCGCCTTGCCCCATTCCTTCCGCACCCAACCGGCGCAGCCGTCGGTGTCGGTCTGGCCGTGCGCCAGCGCCAGCATCGGCTCGAGGATGCGCCCGATGCGATCCCGATCGCCCTCAGCAGCTTCACCACCCAGCGGGTCTCCGTGGGATATCGTGCAAGCGCTCCGCACGGCGAACTGGCGCGGGGTTTGGCCGCGTTCGAACCTGGGCGCACGATCCAACTCATGCCGCTCCCCGCATGGCCTCCGGGTGCGGAGGCGATCCAGATCGCGCTGATGGATCCCGTCGGCGCCTCGATCACCGGCTGCTCGTCAATCTATTGCGTTCGCGAATCCCCGGCGGACCAGCCGCGAGTCTATTTGTTCCGTGCGCCGGCGGGTCTGGATGCCGTCTGGTCCGATCCGGCTTGCGCCCTCGAATCCGCCCCGGCTGCGGGCGGTCCCTGGGATGTCGTGCGCGGCGCCGTCAGCCCGCATCGGCTGGCCCAGGACCCGGACGTCCGATTTTACCGTCTGATCAAGTGAAAAATCGCCGATCCCATCTCGCCTTTGTCCTCGGCTTCTGGCTTCTGGGGGGGGTGCTGTCCGGGTCCCCAGCCTCCGCCGGCGTCATGGTCAGCGAAATGATGTACCACCCGGCTTCGGAGGATATTCGCGATGAATTCCTCGAGCTGCACAATGCCGGATCGAGCCCGGTCGATCTTGGCGGGTGGCGGCTGACCGGCGGCATCGATTATGTCTTTCCATCGGCCGTGCTGCCCGGCAGCGGATATCTGGTGGTCGCGGCCGATGTCGATGTTTTCCGGACGCGGAATCCGTCCGTCACGAACGTCGTGGGCAACTGGACCGGCCGGCTCAGCAACCGAGCCAACACGCTGGCGCTCGTCGATGCCTTCGGCCGCACGGTGAACCGGATCCGGTATGCTGACGACGGCGATTGGGCGGATCGGGTTCGAGATGTCGTCGACAGCGGCCACCGGGGTTGGACGTGGTATTCGGCGGCGGACGGCGGGGGCCGCTCGCTCGAGCTGGTCAACCTGCACATGCCGAACACCTGTGGCCAGAACTGGCGGCCGAGCGCGAATCCTCTCGGCACTCCCGGCCAGCCAAACTCGGTCGCCGCCACCAACTCACCCCCGTTCGTTCTCGAAGCAAGCCAGGTCCCCATCCTCCCTCGATCGACGGATATCGTCCACGTCACCGCCCGGATCCTGGACGAATCCCGGACGGGTCTGGTCGCAAGGGTTTGGTGCCGGCGCGATGGCGACGATGCGTTCGCCGTCGTGCCGATGGCGGATGACGGCCAGCACGAGGACGGCGCCCCCGGAGACGGCCGGTACGGAGCCGGGCTGCCTGCGCAAACGAACCACGCCGTGATCGAGTTCTACATCGAAGCCCTGGACGCCCAATCCTTGAGGCGCACCTGGCCGGCTCCGGCCCATGACGACAACCAGGCAGTCCAATCGCAGAACGCGCTCTATCAGGTGATCGACGAGATCGAGCCCGGATCCGAGCCTCTCTACTGGCTGATCCTGCGCGCCGCCGATCGGGCCGAGCTCCAGCAGATCAATCGCAACTGGCCGGAGCCGCCCTATCCGTTTCGGATCGACCTCCAGTCCTGGAGCCATGCCCAGTTCAATGGCGCCTGGGTCAGCCGCGACAGCCAAGGCCTCCAGCTGCACTATGCCGTCGGGATCCGCAACCGCGGCAACAGCAGCAACTCGAAGCTGCCCCAAAGCTTTCGCATCAATTTTCCCAATGACCGCCCCTGGAAAGGCGTGACCGGCATCAATCTCAACTCGCAGTACCCGCACATCCAGGTCGTCGGCAGCGTTCTCTACCAGCACGCCGGGCTTCCTACCCAGCAGTCCCGCCCCGTCCGCGTCCGGGTCAACGGCTTGGATCCGACGCCGATCGGCCCTCCCTCCTACGGTCACTATGCGGCCAACGAGGTCACCAACGAGGAGTTCTCCGATCGCCATTTCCCCGACGATCCGGGCGGCAACCTCTACCGCTGCCTCAAGTTCTACGAGCCCGGCGCCAACCTCGGCTTCCTCGGCCTCGACGCCGATCCCTATCGGCTCCACTATTTCAAGCAATCCAATGCCAGCGAGGATGACTGGACCGATCTGTTCGAGCTGACCCGCGCGCTCGACACCACGCCCTCTGAATCCTATGTCGCGGCAGTCGAGCAGGTCCTGAACCCGCGGCTCTGGATGCGTTATTTCGCCCTCGAGACCTTCGCCGTGAACATGGAGACCAGTCTCGGCAACGGCCACCTCGGCCGCGGGTTCGGCGACGATTATCACCTCTATTTTGGCCGGCGCGATCCTCGAGCCATCGTCGTGGCCTACGACCTCGATACCATCCTCGGCCAGGGCGACATGGCCGGACGCGCCGACGAAGGGCTGTTCCGTGCGCATGCCAATCCCATTGTCGCCCGGTTCATGCAGACGCCCGCGTTCGCCCCGCTCTATTACGATGCATTGCTTCGGCTGATGGATCGGACAATGAGCTCGGCCACGTTCACATCGCTGGTCGAGAGCGCGATCGGGCATTTTGCCCCGCGAGGATCGATCGATGCGATGAACCGCTTTGCCAGCGATCGCCGCGCCTTTCTGTCGAATCAGATCCCTCGGGCCCTCTCGGTCCAGGTCAGCCTGGCCCCCGAGCCCGGCGGCTACCGCACTTCGCTCGACTCCGTCCCCCTCTCCGGACGCGCCCATGCTGCCCGCTGCCGTCAGGTCTTCATCAACGGCCAGCCCGTTCCCTGGTCCGCTTGGCAAGCCCAATGGTCCGCCCCCACATGGCCGCTATCGCTCGGCCTGAATCGCCTCCAGATCCAGTGCCTCGATGGCGCCGGCGCTGAAGTCGATCGCGCCATTCTCGATGTCTGGCGCGAGACCGGCCCGGCGGACCCGGTTCCCCAGATCCTCAGCGCCCCTGCCACCTGGTCTCCCGCGGATGGAACGATCGTTCTGACCGCCCCTGTCACGGTCGCGCCCGGCGTTTCGCTCACGATCGAGCCTGGCGCCGTGATCGCTCTGGGCCCCGGCGCCCGGATCGATGTCCAAGGACAGCTCCTGGCCGAAGGAACGCCCGCCCGTCCCATCCGATTCATGCTCGAGCCTGGAGCCGCGGGTCACTGGGCCGGATTGCTCCTGGCCGGACCGCAGACCCATCGGCTCTCTCATGTCCAATTCCTCGGCGCGGGGGCCGGCCAGCCCGTCTTGAGAGCCCTCGAAACCCGGGTCGATCTGGCTCATTCAGTTTTCACCAACTGCGTCCCTCCATATGTCGATCTCGAGCGCAGCCAGTTCCGGATCGAGGGCTGCTCATTCTCGCCGGCTGCCGGTGGCGATCTGATCCGCATCCTGAACCCGCCGGTTCCGGGGGCTGCGCTTCTGTCCGGCAACTGGTTCGGAGCCGTGTCGGGCCCCCATGACGCGGTCCTGGCTGTTGGCGGTTCTTCCTCGAGCCCCGTCCTCGTGATCCGGGAAAACACGTTTCTCGGCAGCGGCGGCGGCCTGGTGGATGTCCGAGGTCTGCGGGCGTTTATCGATGCGAATTTCTTCCAGGGAGCGCTCGGATCGGTCGATCCCGGCGAATTCGGCAGCGCGGTATCGGCTGATGCGAGCGCCGGCAGTCCGGCCCATGTCGTCATGGTTCGCAACCTTTCCTACGACTGCGATTTCCTGGCCCGGGTCCTGGGGGGCAGCTTCGTCGAAATCTCCCATCACACCGCAGCCTATCTCCGGCGGGCGGCCGTGTCGCTCGATGAGCCTTCAAGCCGGTCCACCGGTGTCATCCCGGGCCGGGGCGCATCGATCGGCGCCTCGATCCTCTGGCCCGCGGCCGCCAATTTCACCAACTTGGTGGTGGACGATCCGATCTTCGGCTCGAGCCAGTGGGCGCTCCGCGACACAATCACTTCCGCGCCCGACCACCAGCTCGCCGAGAGCCGCGTTTTTGAAATCGATCCAGCCTTTGCCCGGCCGCCCTCCTCGCCCGGCCAGACCGGACTGACGGCGCTGGATTTTTCTCTTCGCCCGAACTCGCCCGCTCTGGGCGCTGCTGTGGACGGGCTGGATCTCGGCGCGCTTGTCCCGGCCGGAGCCGCCATCACCGGCGAACCTGCTGGCCGGACGGCACAAACCCAAGCGCAGCTCGCGGTCGCTGGGCCTGGGATCACTCATTACCGGTTCAAGATCGATCCCGGCGATTATGGCGAAACCCGGTCCATCGCCGAGCCCATCGTCCTCGATGGCCTTGTTCCCGGGACGAATCAGGTCCGCGTGTTGGGACTCAATTTTGCGGGGGAATGGCAGGACCCCGCCCTGCCGACTTCATCGCGTTCCTGGATCGTCGATCCTGCCGCAAGCGCGCCGACCCTTCGGCTCAACGAACTCCTCGCCTGGAACGTCTCGGGCATCCCGGGCTTTGCCGGCACACCGGATCTTGTCGAGATCCACAATTTCGGGCCGGACGCGATCGATCTGGGCGGCATGAGCCTGACCGACGATCCGGGATGGCCTCAGAGGCATCTATTCCCCAGCGGCACCGTGGTGGCGGGCAACGGATTTCTCGTGCTCGAGGCCAGCGGCGTTGCCGGACCGCTCGGTCTTCCATTCCAGCTCGATCGCATGGGGGAAGGCCTCTACCTCTTCGATTCGCTCGCAAGGGGCGGCGCCCTGCTCGACTCGATCCAGTCCGGCCGCCAGTTGGCGGATTGCTCGCTGGGAAGGCTGCCCAACGGCCAGTGGGGCCTGACTCGACCCACCTTCGGCGCGCCCAACCTTGCCCAGCCGCTGGGCGATCCCGCGCAACTGACCATCAATGAATGGCTCGCCGCGCCGGCGGCGCTTTACGCGGTCGATTTCATCGAGCTCTATAATCCGGCCGATCTGCCTGTCAGCCTGGCCGGCCTCCAGCTCCTGCCATCGGAAGTCGCGCGCCCATCGCAGCCGGCCATCCCCGCTGCGAGCTTTATCGGCCCCCGCCAAACCGCCTTGCTGGCCTCGAGCCCAACCGGCGACCTGCCCGCCATCCCATGGCCGGCCGAATTGCCCGAGGAACAAGGCGTTATCGGCCTGTTCGATCCCGCCGGGGAACCCATCGATATCGTGTTCTACGGGCCCCAGCGCCCCGACCTCTCCCAGGGCCGATCCCCCGATGGCGGCGGCCGTTTCATCGCGTTCGACTTCCCTTCCCCCGGCCTCTCCAATCCAAACCTCCCATCGAATCCATCCGCGCCGGGTGGACCCGGGCGGGTCCGGATCAGCGAGCTGGTGGCATCGAGCGGCAGCGCGTCGCCAGCCCAGCCGCCGGACGCCGATTGGATCGAGCTGCATAATCCGGGCACCAACGGAGTCTGGCTTTCGGACATGAGCCTCAGCGACGACGCGGTTTTCCCGCGCAAGTGGGTATTTGGTTCGGACGAGTGGCTCGAAGCCGGCGAATACCGCGTTCTGGCCGCCGACTCCCAACTGCCTGCTTCGGCCTCCAATCTTGGGTTCGGATTCAATGTCTCGGGGGAGACGGTGTATTTGTTCGCGTCTGCCGGCGAGGCGAGCCGGTTGATCGACAGCCTGACGTTCGGCCTCCAGTTGCCCGGCTGGTCGGTCGGTCGCATCGAGCCGGATGGGAGCTGGGCCCTTGCCCAACCCACGCCCGGCGGCGCCAACATCGGCGCCGCGCTCGGCGATCCCGCCCGCCTTCGCATCAACGAATGGATGGCCCGCCCCCCCGCGGGCGATGACTGGTTCGAGATCTACAATCCCGAGCCGCGGCCCGTCGCCCTCGGTGGGCTTCATCTCAGCGATGATCCCTCCTGGCGCGATCAGTCGACCATCCCGCCGCTCTCGTTCATCGGCGTCGGCTCCAGCGCCTATCGCGTCTTCCAGGCCGACGATCACCCTGAAAATGGCGCAGATCATGTCGCCTTCAAGTTGAGCGCGGAGGGCGATTTTATCGGCCTTTACAGCGCCGAGCTCCGGCAGATCGATGCCATCGAGTTCGCCGCTCAAACCACGGGTGTCTCCGAGGGCCGCCTGCCGGACGGCAGCGACACCCTCGCCTTCTTCACCCTCTACCCCAGCCCCGCCGCTCCCAATGTACCCGATTCGCCCGGCGCTGACCTCGACCAGGATGGCCTGCCGGATTCATGGGAAACCGCTTACGGCTTCGACCGCCTCGACCCGCTCGATGCCCCCTTGGATCCCGACGGCGATGGCATGTCCAATCTCGAGGAATACCTCGCCGGCACCCACCCGCGGAATCCCCTCAGCCGCCTCGGGTTCCTCGAAAGCGGATCGAGCGCCGCCGGGTTCATCCTGAGCTTCGTTGCCGTGGCCGGACGCTCCTACACCGTCCAGTTCACGGACAACCTTGCGGCCGGTCCGTGGCTTGACCTCCTCCATATGGCGCCCTCGAGCGCGACGCAGACCATCGTGGTCTCCGACCCGTTCATCGTGGGCGCCGACCGTCGATACTACCGGATCATTGCCCGCCTGCCCTGAGGCCGAGCAGGTGATCCAAAGCCGATTCGAGCGTCCGATGCTCGAAACGAAATCCGCTCTCCTCGAGACGCCGCGGATCCGCCCGGGTGCTCGTCAACAGCAGCTCGGTCCCCATTTGGCCCAGCGCCAGCCGGATCAGCGCAGCCGGCTGTCGAAAAATGGCCGGACGCCCCACCGCCCGCGCCAGGATTCGAGTGAACTCGGCGTTCGTCACCGGTTGAGGGCTGGCCACATTCACCGGCCCCTCGAGCGCCTCGGAGGTCAGGACATGGTGCACAACCCCCAGCAGATCCGTCAGCGTGATCCAGCTCCAGTACTGGGTCCCGGCGCCAACACGGCCCCCCAGCCCAAGCCGAAACAGCCTCAAGAGCGGCTCCAGCGCCCCGCCCCCAGGCCACAGCACCATGCTCAACCTCAGAGCCGCCAATCGGATCCCCGCCTCGCGAGCCGAATCGGCCGATGCCTCCCAATCGCGGGCGAGCTCGGCCAGAAACCCCCGGCCCGGCTCGCTGGATTCGGACATCGGTTCGTCCCCGCGATCGCCGTAGAATCCCAGGCCGGATGCCATCACCATCGCCCGCGGCCGCGCGGGGAGCTGGGCCATCGCTCCGCACAGCAACCGGGTGCCTTCGATGCGGCTGCGTCGGATCCGTTCCATGCGGGCGGCTGTCCAGCGTCCCGAGATGTTCTCCCCGGCGAGGTGCACGACCGCGTCCAAAGGCGGCAGCCCGGACAGGTCGATCCAACCGCCATCCGGATCCCATGCGGGCGGAGGGGCGCTCCTGTGGCTGGGATCGCGCCGCAGCGGCCAGACCTGGTGCCCCAAGGCGCTCAGAAAACAGGACAGGTTCCTGCCGACCATGCCCGTCGCCCCGGTCAGCAGGATCCGGAGCGGACGCCCGGCGGTTGCCGAGAAGGCCAAGGGCACGTCATGCGCCAAGACTTCATGTCGATAGCGCATCCATCGCTCGAGACGCCCGCGCGCCCGAGCTCCTCCGAACCAGCGCCCCGCGGCGCCCCCCGGCAGGCGATACCGGATGTCATCCTCGATCCAACAAGCCCGCGGACCGTCGGCAAGGAACCGATGCGTGTGCTCCCATGCGGCAAACGGACCGCGCTCCTGCGCATCTGCAAAGCCCCGCCCCTCCTCGACCTTGGTGATCCGGGCTAGCCAACGAATCCAGACGGGGCCGATCCGAACCCGAAGAGCAGCGCGGGCGCCTTCCGCCAGGGGGATCGGAGGCTGGTCGATCCGGATGGCTTCCCACGGGGGGATCAACCGATCGAAAGCGCCGCGCCGCCGGTGCCACTCGAAGACCGTTTCCGCCGGCGCTTCGAGGCGGCTTCGATGGATCAAACGCTCCACGTCTACGGGTCTCCCGACTCGGATTGGCTGCGCCGCCCCCGGCCTGCCCCCGTCCGCTTCTTCCATACATACCGGAACATGAGAACCCGCAAGGCCGCCGTCAGCGGGATCGCCAGCAGGCCGCCCACGATGCCGCCCATCAGCGTGACGCCGACCATGACCGCCACGATGATGGTCAGAGGATGGAGCCCGACCCGGTCGCCCATGATCTTGGGATAGACAAAATAGCCTTCGATGGTTTGCACCAGCGCGAACACGCCGATCACCAGGAACGGGTGCCACCAATCGCCAAATTGCACCGCCGCGAGCGCGATCGTGGGCAGGATGCTCACCGTCACCCCCAGATACGGGATCAGGGTCAGCAATCCCGCCACGAAACCGATCAGGATCGCATAGTTCAGCCCCATCAGCAGAAAACCGACGGTCAGCATGATGCCGTCGCAGAGAGCGACCAGCACCTGGCCCCGGAAAAACAGGATCAGATAGGTGTTGATCGACTGCAGGATGAACACCAGCTCCTCCTTGGCTTTGGACTCGTAAATGGGCAGGTAATCCGCCCAGCTGTGCTGGATCCGCTGCTTCTCGAGCAGGAAATAGAAGAGATAGATCGGCACCAGCGCCAGGCCGATCAGGAGGCCGATCCCCGACGCCACCTTGCTCAGCTGGCTGAAGAACCAGGCGCCCATGGCGGGCGCGGACCGGGCCACCCAAGTCACAAAATCCTGGGAAAAATCCGGCCGCCACCCCGGCTGGGCCTCCAACGGAACCACGATTGGCTCCGTCGACGGCGATAGGGTCAGGTCGATGTTGGTCAGCCGCGGCAGTTCGCTCCGGGTCAAGAAATTCGTGGACAACAGGTTCGTCAATGGGCTGACCGCAAACGCCGTGTTCGTGCTTGCGGGGTTGTTGGTGCCGCCCAGCCAGTCGATCAACCGAGCGGGAAGATGGATGCCCCACGGCGGTTCATCCGCCCATTGCAGGATGCGCGCTCGGAGCTGCAGCGTGTAATCCGGAAGCTTCTGGATCAGCTCCTGGCTTTGAGTGACGATTTTGGGCACCACCGTGATCAATGTCAGGAACACCAGCCCGATGCCAACCAGAAAGACGAGAATGATGGCGCGCAGCCGCGAGATGCCCCGCCGGTCGAGAAAATCGACCACCGGATCGAGCAGGTAGGCCAGGATCGCCGCGATCGCCAGCGGCAGCAGCACCGACGACAGCCGGTTGATGAGCAGACCTACCCCGTAGGCCAGCAGCCCCAGCAGCGCCAGCAGCACCCCGATCGCCAATGCCGTCAGCGATAGCCAGAAAATCCGCGCCTGTTTCTCGGTCGGTGAAGGGAAGACCATGGGAATATCAATTGAGACTGCTCCGTCACGCCGGCCCAGCCGATATCCGCCGCGATTTGTCGGCGGCGGCCCGGACGGCCCCGATCAACGCGCCCCGCACACCCGCCTGCTCGAGCACCTGCAGCCCCTCGATGGTGGTGCCGCCCGGGCTGGTGACCATGTCCTTCAACGCGCCGGGGTGTTGGCCGGTCGACAGGATCATCCGAGCCGCCCCCGCCAGCGTCTGGGCCGCCAGCCGCGTCGCCAGGTCCCGCGGCAGCCCGCTCGCCACCCCCCCGTCGCTCAGCGCCTCCGCCATCAGGAACACAAATGCCGGCCCGCTGCCGCTCAATCCCGTGACGGCATCCATCATCGCCTCCGGCACTGCCCCGGCCCATCCAATCGCCCCAAACAGCCCTCGAGCCAAGTCGGCATCCGCGGCGGTTGCGTGCGGGCCCGGGCTGAAGGCGATCGCGCCTTCTCCGACCATCGCGGGCGTGTTGGGCATCGCCCGGATCAGACGGGTGCGGGGCGGCAGCCGGCTGGCCAGCTGGTCCAGCGTGACCCCCGCCGCAATCGACAGGATCAAATGCGACGAATCGACCGCCGGCGCAATCTGGCTCAAGAGCCCGGACACCTGCGAGGGCTTGATGCAGAGGATCAGCGTCCTCGCAAAATCGACAACCTCGATATTGTCGGGCGTGGTCCTGACTCGAGTGGCCGTGGCAAAAGCGGACCGCGCCGCCTCGATGGGATCGCTGGCCAGAATCTGGTCCGCCCTCCGCAGATCCGCCTTCAGCAGCCCTCCTGCCAGGGCCTGCGCCATCCGGCCCGCCCCCAACAATCCAATGTTCGATTCGTCGGCCATGATCCTCCGGTTAGCACGAATCCCGGAAAAACGAAAGCGGCATTTGCACAGCTCCTACGAGCTTTTCAGGAAGTATCCGCGCTGCCGGGCCGATATGGGGCGGCCCAGCTTCTCGAGCACCTGCAGCATGTCCTCCCATACCTGGCGCTTCACCGCCAGCGATTGGTTCCGCAACAGGTACGACGGATGATAGGTCGGCATCAGGGGAATGCCCCGGAAATCCTGAAACCGGCCTCGGAACCGGGTGATCATGACCGCCTGCCCCAGCAGACCCTCGACCGCCGTCGCCCCCAGCGCCACCAGCACTCGAGGCCGGATCAGGTCGATCTGGCTCAGCAGATACGGAAGGCATGTCCGCATCTCATCGGCGGTTGGCTTGCGGTTTCCCGTCGCCTGGCTGGGGGTGTCCGGACGGCACTTCAGCACGTTGGCGATATACACCGTCTGGCGGGTGAACCCCATCGTCTCGATGATCCGCGTCAGCAATTGGCCCGCTCGGCCCACGAAAGGCTCTCCCTGCTCGTCCTCCTCCATTCCGGGCGCCTCCCCGACGAACATCAGCTCGGCATGAAGATCGCCCACCCCCAACACCACATTCCGGCGCGTCCGGGCCAAATGCGGGCACCGCGCGCACCCCGCCACCCCCCGCCCCAGGATCGCGGCCGCTTCCTCGACTGTCGAAGCACCCTTGATCTCGGCCAGCAGATCCACAATCGGCGAGCCTGCCTCGACCGGCAGCGGATCCGTCGCCGCCGTTGTGGCCGCCGATTCCGGCGATGAACACGGAACGTCCGGAGCGGTCGCCGCACGCGGGGATTTCCGAAGCCGCACGGGAGGCGACTGGAGAATCGCCGCCCACTGGGCCGATGTGATCGGAGCATAAACCTCCCCCCGGCTCCGCCGGTCCTTCACATGACGAATCATGGCATCCAGCACGCTCCGGTATTCCTGCGCCATGCAACCAGCCTATCGCCCCCTCGATCGGAGCGCACGGAAAAAGGCGGGATCAAGGCGCCGATTGCCCCGGCCACCGAACGGATCTGGCGAGGCTTTCGAGCGGTTGCGATGCCCCGTGTGCGGCGCGCCAATCAATCCGCCGCAAACACCTCGCCCAGGTGGATGATCCGCTGGACGCCGTCCTCGTCCACCAGCAGCAACGCGCCATGCTCGTCCACGCCAGTCGCCAGGCCGCGCACCAGCCCGCCGGGCAGCTGGATATCCACCTCCCGCCCCAGATGCGGACAGCGCTGCAAATACTCCGCGCGGATCATGGGGAACCCTTTTTGGAGGAACAAATGGTACTGCTCGAAAAAGCGGCGCAGCAGGCCATCGAAAAAAACCAGTGGCGCCACCGTCCGGCCCGTTTCGAGGTTGAGCGACGTCGCCGGCTGGTCGATCCGGGCCAGATCCTCGAGGGTCAGATTGAGGTTCACGCCCAGGCCGAGCACCATGCCGCGCAGATCGAAGCCGCAGATCACGGTCTCAGCCAGGATCCCGGCGATCTTTCGATCCGTCACCAGCACGTCGTTGGGCCACTTGATCGCCGGATGCACTCCGTGGCCCTCGAGCGTCCAGCACAGGACCATGGCCAGATATTGGGTCAGGTTCAGGCACGGGGTCAGTATCTCCGCCTCCGGATCCGGCTTGAGGACGAGAGAGGCGAACAGGTTGCCGCCCCGGTCCGAGAGCCAGTGGCGCTTCAGCCGGCCGTAGCCGGCGGTCTGGCAGTCCGCCACGATCGCCTCGCGGTCTGCCAGCTCGTCGATGTGTTCGGACGCATACCGGTTGGTCGAATCCAGCTCGTTGAAGTGGTGGATCCGCCACGGCCGCACGCCGTTGTCGGGTGCGGCGTCGGCGTCGGTCTCGGGCGCCTCGAACTCGGTTTCTTCGGGATTGATCATGGGAGGCCGGGCTGCGCCCCAGGCGCCGCGCCGCGATCAGCGGACCACGGCCAGCACCTTGCCGATGGGCACCTGCTCGCCCTGGCGGACATGCAAGGCTGCCAGCGTGCCCGCCACCGGCGAGACGATGGCCGTCTCCATCTTCATGGATTCGAGCACCAGGATTCGATCGCCGGCGCTCAATGCGGCGCCGACCTGCTTCTCGATCCGAAGGACCAGACCGGGCAGCTGGCTGGTCACGGGCGTGCCGGGGCCCGAGCCGATCGCCTTCGGCGGGGCCGCCGCCTCCTTGACCCCCACGCGGTAGGACATGCCATTGACCAGGGCCATGTCGTCGTTGATCTCGACCTTGAACACCCGGTCGTTGACCACCACCTCATAGAACGCCGGCCCCTCCGGCGCCGGGCGCTCGGCGGGGGCGGCTTCGGCCGCCGGCTGGTTCTTCCGCACGCCCAGCGCGCCGTGGCCCTTGAGGAATCCCACCCCCTTGTCCTCGCAGGCCGCGACGATGAACAGGTTCTCGTCGGTCACGGGCAGCCCTTCCTTTTCGAGCGCGGCCCGGGCGGCGGCCAAGCCCCGCTTGGCGTCCTGCTCGAGCATGGCCAGATGATCCGTCGTGGGCGGCAGCTTCAGCTCCTCGCTCGCCAGGCGCACCACCTCCGGATCGGCCGGGATCGGGGTGCGGCCGAAATACCCGAGAACCATTCGACCGTAACCCTCGGCGATCTTCTTCCAGGGGCCGAACATGACATTGTTGAAGGCCTGCTGGAAATAGAACTGGGAGACCGGAGTCACCGACGTGCCAAAGCCGCCCTTCATCACCGCTTCGCCCATCGCGGCGATGACATCGGGATATCGATCCATCAAGCCGTTGTCGCGGAGCATCTGGGTGTTGGCGGTCAATGCCCCGCCGGGCATCGGGAACAGCGGGATCAACGGCTCGACCCGGGTCGCCTCCGGCGGCAGGAAATAGTCTTTCATGGCGTGCTTCAGCATCTCCTCGAGGCGGATGATCCTGGCCAGGTCGATATCGAGCGTGTAATCGGTGCCGCGGAGGGCATGCCACAAGGTCAGCAGGTCCGGCTGGCAGGTGCCGCCCGAGACCGGTGCGATCGACAGGTCCACCTGGTCGGCGCCCGCCTCGATCGCTGCATGGTAGGTCAGCGAGCCCGTCCCCGCTGTGTCGTGCGAATGATACACGAGCTTGATCTTGTCCCCCAGCAGCCCGCGGGCCATGAGGATGGTGTCGTGGACCTTGCGCGGGCACGACGTCCCAGACGCATCCTTGAACGCCACCGAGTCGAACGGCACGCCCTCATCAAGAATCCGCCGGAGCACGGCCTCGTAAAACGGCACGTCGTGCGCCCCGCTGCACCCCGGAGGCAGCTCCATCATCGTCACCGCCACCTCATGGTTGAGGCCCGCTTCCTTGATGCTCTTGCCGCTCTCGATCAGGTTTTGGACATCGTTCAGGGCATCGAAATTGCGGATCGTGGTCATCCCGTGCTTCTTGAACAGCCGGGCATGCAGCCGGATGACATCGCGCGGTTGGGCCTTGAGAGCCACCATGCTGATGCCCCGGGCCAGCGTCTGCAAATCCGCCCCCGGCCCCGCTGCCTGCCGGAAGGCATCCATGACGTCGAACGCGTTCTCCCGGCAATAGAAGAACGGCGATTGGAACATCGCGCCGCCGCCGGCCTCGAAGTGCTGGATGCCGCATTCCCGCGCGGCGAACTCTACCACCGGCAGGTAATCCCGGGAAAACACCCGCGCCCCGTACACGGACTGGAATCCGTCCCGGAACGCCGTCAGCATGAAATGGACTTTCTTGAGCGACATGAGTTTGATCGAGGGTTATCGGCGGAGAGCGCGGATGGCGGCCATGGCGATGGCAATGCGCACATGCTCGTCGGTGAGCGCCGCCGTCGCGGCGGCTGGGTCCGCGTCGGCGGCCGGGGATTCCTGGTCGCCGATCTTCGAGGCGGCCCAGGCCATCACGCGAATCGCGCCCGCAATCAGCAAGGCAACCACCGTCGTGACTGCATAGGTTGTGAAAGCCGCGGTCCAGGGGTTCATAAGCGCATCGAGGGCATCGTCATGTTACTTTCCGAGCAGGCTGCAGAACACGCCCGCGATAATGGCGGTGGTGATCACTCCGCAAATGTTGGCGCCCAGCGCCTGCGGCATGATCACCACGTGAGGATTGGCATGTGACACCACTTTCTGGGCGACCTTGGCCGTGGTGGGCACACAGCTCACCCCCGCGATGCCTACGACGGGATTCACGCGCCCCCCGCTCAAGAAATACAGCACGTAGCCGCCCAGGATCCCCCCGATGCCGCTCAGCAGCAGCGACAGCATGCCCAGCAGAAGCAGCGGCAGCACCTTCGGATCCATGATCGTGTTGGCATCGCACAGGATCCCCAGCATCAAGCCCAGGAACATCGTCGATCCATACAGGATCGGGCCGCTGATCAGCTCCTGAAACGCCTTGATGCCCGATTCGCGCACGACAATGCCGAAGAACAGCGAGAAGATCAGCGGCGCCGCCACGGGCAGCAGGAACGACAGCAGCACGCAAGTCACGCACGCCACCGCCAGTTTCTGAAACGAGGTGTAGTTCCGCGGCTGCTTGACCGGCGGCATCGGCAGCGCCCGCAGCCGCTCCGGCACCATGAGCTTGATCAGGTACGGATATCCCCCATATGCCAGCCCCAGATACAGGTAGGCCACCACCGCAATCGGCACGAACAGTTCCGGCGCCAGCTGCAGCGACGTGAACAGCACCATCGGGCCGTCGGCTCCACCCACAATCGAGATGGCCGCGCCCTGTTTCATGCTGAATCCGAACGCAATCGCAATCGGCAGCGTCATGATCGTCCCCAGCTCGGCAAACAGTGCCAGAATCATGCTCGAAAATGGCCGGGCCAGAATGAACCCGATATCCAGCAGGGAGCCGATCCCCATGAACACCAGGCAGGCGATCAATCCGTTGCTGAACGTGAACGTGTAGATCGGCTGCAGCCAGTCGATCTGCAGGATCGTCATCAGCTCGGCCGCGTTCTTGACCGCATCGGCCGTGGCCCCCGCCTGCGGCTCGACAAACAGGTTGCCAATGCCTCCATGCAGGTCCAGCGGATCAAAGAACATCACGGCCGCATTCACCGTCGCCATCCCCAGCCCCATCGGGATCATGATCAGAGCTTCGAGCACCCCCTTTTTCCCAAGATAAACCAGAAGGAAACCCAGAAAGATCAGGCCGAACCGAGCTGCCACGACCGGCCATGGCACTTCGAACAGAGTGCCCACCCCCTGGAACAGGCTCGATAGGGATTCCCAGCTCGTCAGCATCTCATCCTAAAGACCCCAACCCGCATGATTTGTAAACATGAAAATATCCTTTTGGATTCAGGCCCGCCTGCCGCTAGGATCCACCGCGATTGAAGCACCGTCGAAACCAGCGAGAGCCGCGTCCCGCCACCCCGAAGCCCGACCCCCCGTGCGGCCCCGCATCCTCGGCGCCTCCGGCCCCGCCGCCTGCGGAATCGAGATCGAGGAAGCGCTGGGGCTTCCGGTTGGCGGCCCTGACCGTCATCCCGGCGATGCTGCTAGGCGGTCTCGAGCTGAGTCTGCGCCTGGCTGGCGCGGGGTTTTCGCCCAGCTTCTTCCTCCGAGCCGGGATCGAGGGGCAGCCGTTCGAGATCGAGAACGCACGGTACGGCTGGCAGTTTTTCCCGCCTCGACTGGCCCGGGCGCCGGGGACATTGCGATTTTCCGCCGTGAAACCGCCGGACACGTGCCGGATCTTCGTGCTGGGTGAGTCGGCGGCTTTCGGGGATCCCGAGCCAGCCTATGGATTCGCGCGATACCTCGATGCGCTGCTCTCCGGGCGCTACCCGCGCCTCCAGTTCGAGGTGGTCAATGTCGCCATGACCGCCATCAACTCCCATGTGGTCCGCGACATCGCACGCCAATGCGCCTCCCGCCAGGGCGATCTGTGGATCGTCTACATGGGCAACAACGAGGTGGTCGGCCCGTTTGGCGCCGGAACTGTCTTTGGCCGGCCGGCCGCCGGGCGGGCCTTCATCCGCCTGGTGCTGGCCCTGGGCCGCACGCGGACCGGCCAGGCGGTGCGGGCGCTCTGGCAGCGCCTGGCCGGCCGCACCGGCCTGCCCGATCAATGGGGCGGCATGGAGATGTTCCTCGAGCATAAGGTCCCCGCCGATGACCCGCGCCTGCGCCGCGTTTACGGCCACTTCGCCGCGAACCTTGCGGACATCATCCGGTTCGGACGCCGCGCCAGCGCGGGCGTCCTGGTTGGCACCGTCGCCGTCAACCTCCGGGATTGCCCGCCCTTCGCCTCCACGAACCGATCCAGCCTCGACTCCGATGCGCGAGCCCAATGGAAACGCCTCTCGAGCCAGGGGAGCGAAGCCGCCCAGTCTCGGGATTGGGCTCGAGCCGAATCGGCCTTCCGGCAGGCCGCCGCCCTCGATGATGGGCACGCCGATCTCCATTTCCGCTGGGCCCAGTCGCTCCTTTCCCTCGATCGCCCAGCGGAAGCCGATGCCTGCTTCGAACGAGCCCGCGACCTGGATCTGCTTCGGTTCCGCGCCGACGGACCGATCAACGATCTCATCCGCCAAACGGTGTTGCGAGCTGGGACCAATTCCTCCTTGAGGCTCGTCGATGCCCAGGCCCAATTCGCCGCGCGGGCGAGCGAAGGCTTCACTGGCCGCGCGGCCTTTTTCGAGCATGTGCACTTGACGGCTGCGGGGAACTACGCCCTGGCCCGCCTGTTCGCCGGCGCATCGGATCCATTCCTGCGAGAGCGTTTCCCCCGCCACACAGGGGAACCCCAATCCTGGCTGACCGAGGAGGATTGCCATCGCGTGCTGGCGCGCACCGGCTGGGCCCAGGCCGGCATTCTCGAGGAGCTCCACCGGCGTCTCCAGCTTCCACCCTTCACGTTCCAAACTGGCCACGCCGGCCGGTTCCAGACATTGGCGAAGGAGCTGGAGCAGATGCAGGCCGGATTGACCGAGGCCGCGCTCAGCAGCGCGCTCGCCCTGCTCGAGGCGGCTCTGGCGGCCCGCCCCCAAGACCTGTTCATCCGCCAGATGCTGGCCCGGCTCTTGCAGCAGACCGGAGATTCCGACAGCGCGATCGCCCAGTGGCGGATCCTGTCCTGTCAATACCCCCACTCGATCGATGCCTGGTATCAGCTGGGCAACGGCCTCGACCGGGCTGGCCAGGGCCCCGAAGCGATCGCCAGCTTCCAGCGGGCCATCGCGCTCGACCCCGATAACGCGGAAAGCTACAACGGCCTCGGCCTCGCCCTTGCGGGCCAGCGCCGCTGGCCCGAGGCCATCCGGGCCTACGAGCGCGCCCTCGAGCTCAAACCGAGATTTGCCGGCGCCCACGTCAACCTCGGGCTTGCCCTGGCCGAATCCGGCCGGCCCGGCGAGGCCCGCGCTCATTACCAGACCGCCATCTCGCTCAAGCCGGAGAACCCCGCCGCTTTCATCAACCTCGGCAAGCTCCTCAACCGCGAGGGCAAGGTCAGCGATGCCATCGCCACGTATCTCGAGGCGATCCGCGCTTTCCCCGAGGATGCACTGGCCCACATGAACCTCGGAAATGCCTATCGCGCGCTGGGCAGGCTCGAGGAAGCCCGCCAATGCTACGATGAGGCGTTGCGTCTGAATCCAAACCTGCCCGAAGCCCATTTCCAGGTGGGTTACGACCAGTCCCGCCTGGGAGACGATGCGGCCGCCATCGCCCGATTCCAGGACGCCGTCCGCCTCAATCCGCGGTTCGCCGAAGCCCACCTCAACCTCGGCGTCGCTTTTGCCCGCCAGCAGCGGTTCGCCGAGGCCATTGTCCATTTCCAGCGCGCGATCGAGATCCAGCCCGATTACGCGGCAGCCCGCCACTATCTCGACCTGGCTCGACGCCGGATCGGATCCTCGGGCTCCAACCCGCCGATTTCCCCTCCTCGAACCCCGCCGGATTGACCCAACAAAATCCTCGAAATCATCTCGCCTCCGAGCGGCGAAAAACCGATGATGATCCCGCTGCATCCTGTTGCGATGGGCCCGTGGAAAGGGCCATCGCCGGATCGAGCGCTGCGGCATGGCAACCCTGCTTTACCATAGCACCAATGGCGAGGCGCCCCCGGTGGACCTCCGCGAGGCCCTTTGGCGCGGACAGGCGCCCGATCGCGGCCTCTACATGCCCCAGACCTTCCCGCGCCTCTCCCCGGCCGACCAGGCCGGGCTGGCTGGGCTGGCTTATCCCCAGATCGCCGCCCGAATCCTCGCTCCCTATACCGAGGGCTTCCTCGATCCAGACGCCCTCGGCGCTCTCTGCGCCGATGCCTACCATTTCGAGATCCCCATCGATCCCGTGTGGGACCGGGTCCGAGTGCTCCGTCTCGACCGCGGCCCCACGGCGTCGTTCAAGGATTTCGCCGCTCGATTCATGGCGCGCGCGCTGGGCCTTCTGGTCAAGGAGCGAGGCCGCGAGCTGCTGATCCTGACGGCGACCAGCGGCGATACCGGATCGGCGGTCGCCAGCGCCTTCCACGGCGTGCCGGGCATTCGCGTTCTCGTGCTGTTCCCCCTCGAAGAGGTCAGCGACCGCCAGCGACGCCAGATGACCACCCTGCGCGGCAATATCCGAACCCTGGCGCTGTCGGGGAAATTCGACGATTGCCAAGCCATGGTCAAAGAGGCCTTTCAGGATCCGGCGCTCGCCTCCCTCACCCTCTCCTCGGCCAATTCCATCAACATCGGGCGGCTGCTGCCGCAGACGGTCTATTATTTTTATGCCGCCGCCCGCATGGCGCCCGAGGGCGAGCCGATGGTGTTCACGGTGCCCTCGGGCAACTTCGGCGACATGATGGGCGCCGTCATCGCCCGGCAGATGGGCTTGCCGATCCATCGGCTGGTCGCGCCCGTCAATGGCAATGACGAGTTCCCTCGGTTTCTGGCCACGGGCCAATACGAAAAGATCGCCCCTTCGCGCAACTGTCTATCCAACGCGATGAACGTCGGCCACCCGAGCAACCTGGCCCGGCTGATGGCCGTCTACGGCGGATGGCTGGACGAGGCCGGCTGCCAGCGCCGCCCGCCCGATCTGGCCGCCATGCGGCGCGACCTCTATTCCGTCTCCGTCAGCGACGAGCAAACCCGCACCACGATCGTCGAGGCATGGCAGCGGCACCGGCTCCTGCTCGAGCCCCACGGCGCCGTCGCCTGGCACGGCTACCTCGATTTCCGCAAGGCCGATCCCTCCGCCACCTGCCACCCGGCCGCTGTGCTCGAGACCGCGCATCCCGCCAAGTTCCCCGACGAGATCGAGCGGCTATTAGGTTTCAGCCCTGAAACACCCCCCAGCCTGGCCCAGGTCGAGGACCTGCCCGAAGAATACGACCGCATGAGCCCGGACTACGCTGCCTTCCGGGATTATCTGCGCGACCGCTACGCGGCGTGAGACGCCGCCGGCCCGCTGCCTTCTCGCGGGCGATGCTCCTCGGGCCATGATCTCTTGGCGGCGGCCACCGCGATGTCCGCCAGCCTCGTCGGCTCGGGCAGGCGATATCTCACGGCACAGTCGAGCACGCACTGCTCCGCCGATGCCAGGTCGATCCGGTGGCCCACGCTCACGTAGACCGGGCGAACCCCCGCCCGCGTCCGCAGGACGGTCCCCACGGTCTCGTCCTTGTGCCAGAGCGGCGAACGCGATCCCCGATCCTGCGATGGCTCGACGTGCTCGCCAATCAGCAGGCTCTTGGCGCATCCGATCGTCGGCCGATCCGCCCACAACCCCACGTGGCAGGCCAATCCGAACCGGCGCGGGTGCGCCAGCCCCTGGCCGTCGCACAGGATTACATCGGGCTCATGCTCGAGCCGCCGCAGCGCGGCGAGAATCGCTGGCGCCTCCCGAAACGATAGCAGGCCCGGCACGTAGGGAAAGGTGAGCCGCCGGCACGCGAATCGCGTCTCGACGCACTCCTGATCGATTCGGTCCCACACCACGGCCGCTGCCAGACAGAACCTACTGTCGGATGGAAAGGCGCAATCCACGCCGGCGATCCAGTGGGCCGATGCCGCCAGCGGCTGCTGCGTGATCCGCCCCGCCAGCTCGCGCTGCAGCGCCACAGCCCGAGCGGCTGTCACATTCCACCGATGCCATGCGCGCGGCATTCGCACCACGGCATCCATCCGAAAGCTGGCGACGCCGTCAAATCATTTTGTTCGCCCCGACGGCCCTCGATGGGTAGCCTCTCCGGCCATGAACTCCCTGGGGTGTCCGAAGAAGGCGGTCCTCTGGGCGTCGCTCGTGGCGATGCTCGCGCCCGTTCAAGCCGATCAGCCGGTCGGGGGCGCGCCCCATCACGAGTCGGCCCTCATCTTTCCGCTCGAAGGCTGGCATAACCATGCCTCCTGCGTGGTCGAGCTTCCCGACGGCAGCTTGCTGGCGTGCTGGTTCCATGGGTCCGGCGAGCGCACCGCGGATGACGTCCGGATCGAGGGCGCCCGCTGGCGCGCCGGCCAGGAGCGATGGAGCCCGCGATTTGTCCTCGCCGACACCCCGGGATACCCCGACACCAACCCTGCCATGTTCGTCGATGGACAGGAGCGGCTCTGGCTGATCTGGCCGGTCATCCTCGCCAACCGATGGGAAACGGCCCTCCTGAAATATCGGATCAGCCGGGATTGGGATGGCGATGGATCCCCCCGTTGGGAAAGGGACGATGTCCTGCACGTGACCCCCGGCCCCGAATTCGCCTCCGCCATGAGCAATCACCTCGAACGCGTCGAGGCCGAGCTTCCCCGCTGGTTCTCGGGATCGGAGCTCGACGAATGGCGCGATGCGGTCGCCGGCCTTCGCGGCCGCGCCGCCGACAAGCTCTGGCAGCGCCTGGGCTGGATGACTCGAGCCCATCCCCAGGTGCTCGAAGGCGGGCGCATCCTGGTGCCGCTCTATTCCGACGGCTGGGAGCTGTCTCTCATGGTCTACAGCGATGACGCAGGCCAGACGTGGCGATCGAGCACCCCCCTGGCGGGCATCGCCAATGTCCAGCCCAGCGTCGTCCGGCGCCGCGACGGCTCTCTCTATACCCTGATGCGCGACAACGGCCCTCCGCCGATGCGCCTGGCCCAAAGCGTTTCCACAGACCGGGGAGCCACATGGTCGGATGTCACCGACAGCCCCTGGCCCAATCCGGGCTCGGGCGCGGAGGTCATCGCCCTCCACAACGGGCATTGGGCCTTCGTGGGCAACGACACCGAAGAGGGCCGGCATCGCCTCGCGGTCTGGATCTCCGACGATGAGGGCCGATCGTGGCGCTGGCAGCGGCATCTCGAGTCCGACAGGCCCGGCCCCGAGGCCGGCCGCTACCACTATCCCAGCATTGTGCAAACCCGAGACGGCTGGCTCCACGTCACCTACAGCTGTCATCTCAACCGCCCCGACCTCCCTCGGGGAACCGATGGCCAGCCGCTCGCCAAGGCCATCAAACACGCCCGATTCAACGAGGCCTGGGTCCAAGCCATCGAGGGGCCCAGCCCAACCCCGTAGCCGCCGAGGTGGCCAGGCGGACATTGTCGCTTGCCATCCAAGGCATGCGTCCGCGGTCCGGAAGGTTCGGGGCGCCCGCTATTCCATCCTCTTCAGATGCGCCTCGATCTGCCGGCGCATCGGCTCGGCCATCCCAGGCAACGCGAGCGCCTGCCGCAGCGGCCCGACAAGCGAGGGATCCCGCAGTCCCTGATCCCGGGCATTGCGAGGACAGACGATTCGGACGAGGGCTTGCGCGGCCTCGTTCTGCACCTCGGGGCGGCCCAGGTGGTCGGCAACCAGGCGGGCCGATGCGACCGTCCGCAGCTCCGCCAAGGCCGCCAGCACGGTCTTCTGGTCCTCCGGCCGGGCGAGACGCGACAGCGCCGCCCGCATCCATTCGAGCCGCTGCGCCTCGGTGACGGTCTCGAGATCGGCGATTCGGAGCAGGCCGCGCAGCGCGAGCGCTTGCAGGCGGGGCGGATGATCGCCCGAGATCACCTCCAGGAGCGCCGGCGCCGCCGATGCGTCCGACCAGTCAGCCAGGATGCGCACGGCGGCATCCTGCATGGCGGCGTCGTCGGGCCGAAGGTGCATCGCGACCAGGTGGGCATTCCGCGGCCCGCCCACGCCAGCCAGGCATTCCATCAGGGCGATCCGCTGGGCGTCTGCCGTTTGAAGCACCTGGAGCCGGATCGGGCCGGCCGCCGTGTCAGGATCGGATCCGGATCGCGCCACGGCGATCACCGCCTGCTGCGCGGCCGCCCGCAGATCCGCATCGGTGTCCTTGGCCACCATGTCCGCCAGCGCCGGCAGGTGGTCCATGGAAGCCGTTGTCGCAAGGGCTTTGCGCGCCGCCAGCCGCACGCCGCGATCGGCGTCCTCGGCCTGAGCCAGAAGCAGCCCCGCCTGCTCGCGAGCATGCCGGGCCCCAAGGATTTCGATGAGGCCAACCCGCAGCTCCGGACGAGCTCGCGGCAGTTGGTCCGCCACGGCCGAAGTCACGCGGCCGGCTGGCAACAACCGCAGTCCGTCCACTATCGCTCGGATCTCGCCGGCCCCGGGCTCGGGGCGGAGATCGAGGATGGGCTTCAGCTGGGCGGCGCCGCCCAGGCGCAGCGCAGCTTCGATCGCCGAGGGCCGGACCTCATCGCTCCCTTCCTTCAGCCGGGAGAAGACCGCGGGGAGCGCGGTGGAATCGCCGCGCTCGCCCAGCATCGCAAGGATCTCACGCTGCGCGGCCGTCGATGCGCCCGGGAGAAGGCTCGCCCAGGCGGCCGTCGCGTCGGACCCGGAAAATCGGCGGGCAAGGCCCACCGCGGTCCTGCGGAATGCCGAGTCCTCGCTCGACATCGCCGCCAGCAGGGCTGGCATGGCGTCCGCTCCCGCTGCATCCGCCAGAGTGCTCAGCGCCGCACATCGGAGGTGAGATTGGTCGGGAGCGGTCCAGCGATCGATGGCCTCCCGGCAAAGCCGCGCGGCCCGCAGGGGCTGTCCCGAGTCCGCCAGCCGGCCTGCGTAATGCAGGCTCGCGGCCGCCAGCTCGTCTCGCTCGCGGACGGTAGCAGCCCCCTCGAGGGCGGCGCGGAGGGTTCGTCCGGCCGGGGCGACGGCGATCTCGGCCAGGGCGTGGGCGGCGGCAAGGCGAGTCGCGGGATCCGGATTACTCGCCAGGTCGGCCAGCGCGAGCGCCGCATTCGTGCATCGCATCTGGCCCAGCACCTGGATCAAGCTCAGCCGATGCGTGCCCTTCGCGTTGGCAAGGGCCTCGAGCGCGGCCGGGCATGCCGATGGGGCGCGGATCGTGAGCAGCACTCGAGCGGCCGGATCCGCCAGATCGGGGTCCTTCAGGAATGGGATCATGGCGGCCGCGTTCTCTTCCTGGGCCACCCACGCAAGCTGGGCCAGCAGGAACGATCGCACCCCGCGGTCGCGATTCTGCTCCAAGGCCTGGAGCAGGGCTCGAGCCACCACGCCGCGCTCGGCGTCGGCGCCCGGCCGGGCCGCTTGGATCGCCAGGGCGTGAACGGCAAATCGAGCCGGCGCGTCGGAGCCGGCGCCGGCCGGCGCCAGCCGGCCGCACACCGCCGAAACCGCTTCCGGCCCCTCGCGGATCAAGCCCGCGACGGCCGTCTCGAGCTCCGCCGTCGATGCCATCGGCATCCGCGCCACGAATGCCGCCGCCGCCTCGTCTGGCGAGGCCGACCGGGCGTTCGGGTTCAGGAACAACAGGAGGAGAAGCGCGGATAGCCCCGCGATCGCGGAGAGCCCGGCGCCCCGTCTCGGGGTGCGGATGGTGATTCGCTTGGCGTTCGGGTGGTGCGGGCAATCGAGTCGAGCGGCACAGGTATCGTTCATGGTGTGCATCATCGGATGGGTTGAGCCAGGGTGAAGGATCAAACGCGCCATTGGATCGTGCGATGTGCGGTCAAATCTGCCACGGGGCGCGCATGGGTTGATCCACCAGGCGGTTCGCCTCGGCATCGCCGATAAACCGCTGTTGAACGGGATCGAACTTCAGGCTGCGTCCGAGCTGGAGCGCGGCCTTGCACAGATTGACGATCGTGCAGGAACGATGGCCGTTGGATTCGTTGAGGGCGAATTTCCGGCGGGTCCGAACCGCCTCGCTGAAATCGGTGACCTGCGGCTCGGGATCGGGCAGGGCGGCCAGCTTGTCGGCAAAATGCGGCACCGAGCAGCGGAACCCGCGGTCGAGCCGGCCCTCGGGCCCCTCGAGGAAGGGCGCGTTCTGATCCCGGTTCTCGCCATCGAGGATGATCTCGCAGCCGTCGGCGTATTTCAGCCGGAACCGCCGCCAGGTCAGGACCGCCTCCGGATGCTGCTGCGGGGCGTCCACCTCGATCTCGATCGGGCTGGTGTCGTCCTTCTCGAGCAAATACTGGACCGGATCCAGGTAATGCTGGCCCATGTCGCCCAAACCGCCGCCGTCGTAATCCCAATACCCGCGAAACGTGCTGTGAACGCGGTGCGGATGATACGGCTTGATCGGGGCGGGCCCGAGCCAGAAATCGTAGTCGAGACCCGCCGGGACCGGCTGGGGGGTCAGATCGGTCCGGCCCACCCACTGGAACTTCCAGTCGAATCCGGTCACCCCGCTCACCGTTGCCTTGAGCGGCCAGCCCAGCAGCCGGTTAGCCACGAGCTTCTTGATCGGCTGGACCGTCGTGCCGAACCCGTAGAATTGGCCCTGGAACCGGAACCACGTGTTGAGCCGGAAGATCCGGCCGTAGCGCTGGACCGCGGCCACGACTTTCCGCCCCTCGCCGATCGTCCGGGTCATGGGCTTCTCGCACCAGATGTCCTTGCCCGCGCGCGCCGCCGCCACGGCGATCGCCCCATGCCAATGCGGCGGCGTCGGGATGTGGATGATATCAATGTCGGGGCGCTCGAGCACCTCCCGGAAATCGCGGTAGCCGCGGACGGCCGGGCCCACCTTCTTCAAGGTCGACTCGAGGTGGCCCGCATCCACATCGCAGATCGCCAGCAGGCGGGCGCCGGGGTAGGAGAGATGCCCCTGGCCCATCCCGCCCACGCCGATCACCGCCTTGGTCAGCTCGTTGCTGGGCGAGATCTGGCCGGCGCCCCCCAAAAGGCGGCGGGGCACGATCTGCCCCAGAAACGGCGCCGCCAATGCCCCCTGAAGAAACCGACGACGACTCAGTCCGATCCGTGAGTTCATTTCTGGATGATGGTTCAAGTGCGAGATGTTCATGTCCACTGTCCGGGAACGCTGCCGCCAGCATGCCCGAGTTCGGCGATGCATCGGCCTAATCTAATCCGAGCTGGCGGAACCGCGCGTTGACCTGGCGGAAATGGAAGTCCAGACGGCACAGCTTGTCAAGTTCCGCGCGGGTCAGCAGGCGGGCGATCTCGGGATCGGCCAGCAGCTGGGCCTTGAAATCGGCGTCCGCGCGCCCGGCGTGGTGGTTGGCCCACGTTTTCATCGCGTTGCGCTGGACCAGCTCGTAAGCGGCCTCGCGCGTCAGCCCCTTCCGGATCAGCGCCAGCAGGACGCTCTGCGAGTGCCATAGCCCCATCGAGAGATCGAGATTGCGCCGCATGTTCTCCGGATAGACGATCAGCCCCTCGACGAGCCGCTCGAGCGTCACCAGCATGTAATCGAGCAGGGTGCACGAGTCGGGGAAGATGATCCGCTCGACCGAGCTGTGGCTGATGTCGCGCTCGTGCCAGAGCGCCACGTTCTCGAGGGCGGCCGCCGCATGGGCGCGCAGGACTCGAGCCAGGCCTGTCAGCCGCTCGCCCGTGATCGGATTCCGCTTGTGGGGCATCGCGCTCGAGCCTTTCTGGCCGCGGGCGAAGTATTCCTCGACCTCGAGCACCTCGGTGCGCTGGAGGTGGCGGAACTCCGTGGCCCAGCGCTCGATGCTGGCGCCCACCAGGGCCAGCGCCTGGATGAACTCCGCATGCAGGTCGCGCTGGATCACTTGCGTCGACAGGGGCGCCGCGCGCAGCCCCAGCTTCCGGCACACCCGCGCCTCGATCCGCGGCGACAGATGCGCGCTCGTCCCCACCGCGCCCGACAGCTTGCCGACCGCAACCGCATCCCGCGCCGCAGCCACCCGCCTCTCGGCTCGCCCAAACTCGTCATACATCAGCGCCAGCTTGAGCCCGAAGGTGATCGGCTCCGCGTGGATTCCATGGCTGCGGCCGATCATCGGCGTGAACCGATGCTCCCGCGCGCGGGCTGCGATCGCCCCCCTCAGCGCTCCCAAGTCTTCGAGGATTAGATCCGCCGACTGCGTCATCTGCACCGCCATCGCGGTGTCCAGCACGTCGCTGCTGGTCAGGCCGAAGTGCAGCCACCGGCTGGCCGGCGCGCCAATGTTCTCCGCCACGTTGGTCGTGAACGCGATCACATCGTGGTGCAGCGTGCGCTCGAGCTCCTGGCATCGCTCGATGTCGAACGCCGCCCCGGCCTTCATCCGCGCCAGATCCTTCCGCGGCAGCAGCCCGGCCTCCGCCAGCGCCTCCGCCACCAGCAGCTCGATCCGCAGCCAGATCTCCAGCTTGCGCTGCTCGCTCCAGATCTCGCGCATCTCGGGCCGTGAATACCGTTGAATCATGAGCCGCAATGTAAAGTCCCCCCCCGCAATTTCAATGTCTATTCGGATGGAATCCATTTGCGCGGCTCCGGATTTTATGGTTTTTGACCGTCATGACAGTGTCGTTGTTGCGCGCGCTCGGCCCGCTGGGCGAGCCGCTCGGATTGATCTGGCTGCTCCTGGCCGCCGGCGCCTTGGCAGCGGCGTGGAAGCGCCGATGGCGCGCAGCCGCGATCCCGGCTGCCGCCGCGGCCTTGCTGTCGCTCGTCGGCACCCCCTGGCTGCCCGATGCGTTCCTCGAGTCCTTCGAGCGGCCCTATGCTCAGGTCGATTGGACCCAGCTGCCGCAAGCCGACGCCATCGTGACCCTCGGCGGGTCGTATGCGGATTCGACCTCGAGCGTACTGCCGCTGGATCTCAGCGACGCCGGGGACCGGCTCCTGACCGGTCTCGAGCTGGCTCGGCGCGGCCGCGCCCCCTACCTCGTGTTCGGGGAGGGGATGTACACCAACCAGGTCGGCCAGCCCGCCATGCTCGCCCAGAGTGTCGCCGAGGCCTACGACCTCCGCCCCGTCCAGATCCGCTACCTGCCTCCCTGCAAAAGCACCTACGACGAAGCCCTCAAGATCCACGAGATCATGCAGCAGCAGGGCTGGAAGCGGATCCTCCTGGTCACGTCCGCCATTCACATGCGCCGCGCCGTGGCCGTCTTCGAAAAGGCGGGCATCGAGGTCGTGCCTGCCCCTTGCGATTTCCGCGTGGCCGGTATCACGGTCAGCCGCCGGCCGTCGGGCCCCTTGCCGCAGCTCGGTTACGTCGACCAGTTCACCGCCGCCTGGCACGAGTGGATCGGATGGTGGATCTACCGGTGGCGCGGCTGGCTGTAGCGCGCCCTCATTTGCGCTTGCCCGCCTCCGGGCCGATCGCATAGTAATGAGCCGCGTGGCGCTCCGCTCCGAGATCGCCGAAGACGAGACCCGTGCCGGAGCGCCGGCAATCTTGTCGGCCGATGGATGAAGTCGCCCTTGCAGCCGCGTCTGGACATCGGCCGCCCATCGCAAGAGCCAGTTTAGCTCAGTGGTAGAGCAACGGTTTTGTAAACCGTGGGTCGGGGGTTCGAATCCCTCAACTGGCTCCAATTCATCGGCGCTGAATTTCAGACGTGTGATTTCGAACTTCACTGGTTTCTGCGTACGGCGCGGCTACCTCCCGAAGGGCTGGGACGAAGTTGACCGGGTCGAACGTCCAAAGGTTCGGCCTTCTGAAATTGCCATCTATCGCCCGGACGAATTCGTCCGGCTTCTCGCGTCCGCCCCGGTGGACTTCCTGCCCAGCTTGGCGATTGCCGGCTTGGCCGGGCTCCGGTCGGCTGAGATTGAACGATTGGCGTGGGAGGACATCGACCTGCGGTCAGGCTTCATCACCGTGGGAGCCGCGAAGTCAAAGACGGCGAGCCGCCGGATCGTTCCGATCTGTGAGACGCTGGCCAACTGGCTCGCCCCGTACGCCGAAAGGCGTGGCCCGGTGTGGATGGGCGATCACGACGGTTTCTACGACGCCCAACAAGCCGTCAGCAAAGCGGCGGGCGTAAAGTGGAAAGCCAACGCGCTACGCCACTCGTATGCGTCGTATCGGTTTGCGCAGACGATGGACGCTGGGCGCGTGGCTGGTGAGTTGGGCAACAGCGCCGCGGTCGTTCACCAGCACTACCGCCAGCTCGCTCTACCCGTAGACGCGACGAAATGGTTCGGCATCTCCCCGCCGGCGGCCAAGAACGTCCTTCCGCTGTCCGCCGCTTCGAAGGTGTAGCGGTTGGCGCAGCAGATCACGGCCCAGAGCCCATTCGTTGGATCTGCAGTCCCTCGCCGGTTCTCTGGCTCATGCCCACCGAACTGCTGGCCCGATCCTTCAGCCGAACCCGATGGATGCCCTTCCTGGACGACAGCCGGATGGACCGGCTGGAACCGATTGCCCCGCCGGATGCGCCGCCGCTGGCCGAGGAGCTCTACGACCTCGAAACCGATCCCCGGGAAATCGTATCCGCCGTGAATGGATTCTCGGGACAAGGGGATTGAACATGGACGCCAAATGCATCGGGGAAGGCCCGGTCGGAAACTCGGTTCGCCGCCCACTTCATCTTCACCTGTCTTTTCATCCTGTTTTCATGTTTCCATTTCGTACTGTTCATGTTACCCATTCGCTGACATAAAACTCCGGTTCGACCATGAAAAAGTCTGTATTGTCGGCGTGGCCTGCTTTTCCACCGATTATCGCATGTATCATCGCGGCCTTGCTGGCACTCTTTCCATTGCCAAAGTCGGTGCAAGGCGCCAGTTCGACGTCGATAGCCGCCTCGGCTGTGAACCCGGCTTTGGCGGGCCAATGGCCTGGCCATGCGCGAGGGACAGCCTATGACCTTGTGGTGACCAACGGGCTGGCCTACATCGCCGCATACACAGGCGGATTGATAATCGTAGACGTGAGCGACCCCGCCAATCCAGTCTGCCTGGGCGGGTGCGACACCAGCGGGTACGCCTATGGCGTGGCGGTATCCGGCGAATACGCTTACGTGGCGGATGACAATGCTGGTTTGCAGGTGATTGATGTGAGCGACCCGGCCCATCCGGTTCGCGTGGGCGCCTACGACACCAGCGGGTATTCCAATGGCGTGGCGGTATCGGGCCAATACGCTTACGTGGCGGATTACAGTTCTGGTTTCCAGGTAATTGATGTGAGTGACCCGGCCAACCCGGTTCGCGTGGGCGGCTACGACATCAGCGATTGGGCTGAGGACGTGGCGGTATCGGGCCCATACGCTTATATGGCATGTGGCTGGTCTGGCTTGCAAGTGATTGATGTGAGCGATCCGGCCAATCCGGTTCGCGTGTGCGGCTACGACACCAGC
>CAYWIM010000039.1:5027-39390 GCA_964458325.1 uncultured Verrucomicrobiota bacterium | reverse complement strand
CGGAGGGGAGGGAGAAGACAAACTGCAAACGATCGCCCAACTGGGACCGGACGCAACAAGCGCCGAAGAAATCTGTCTCACACCCCGGCCTCAGTAGCTGCCCCTGTCCAGCTTGACCTTGCCCCGGAAGATCCAGTAGATGCTCGCCGTGTACGCCAGCACGAGCGGCATCCCGATCACCGCGATCGTCAGCATGATCTCCAGCGTCTTCTTCGACGATGCTGCATTGGCGATCGTCAGGCTGTTCGCCGCCTCCGGATGGCTCAATACCAGGTTCGGATACATCCCGAGGGCGAACAGCGCCATCAGCGCCATCATCGCCACGCACGATGAAATGAACGCACGCCCATCCCGCCCCCGATGGATCTCGCGGGGGATGTTGGCGATCGCCAGCATGTTCAGCAGCGCCACGCTGAACAGCCACGGGCTCGATCGCATCCGCGCCGCCATGTGCGGCGCGTAGAGCAGCGTCGCCACGGTCGTCACCCCGTAGCAGAGGATGAAAAAGATGATGCAGTTCTGGATCCAGACGCGCACCTTCTCGTGCAGCTCGCCCTCGGTCTTCATCGCGGTGTAGATCGCGCCGTGCATCATGAAAAGCGCCAGCGTGGTGATCCCCAGCAGAAGCGCATAGGGACGCAGCAGGCCCCAGAAGGCGCCGGCATATTCGCCGCGCCCGTCGATCGGGATCCCGTAGGCGATGTTCCCCATCGCCACCCCGATCAGCACGCTCGACAGGATGCTCCCGCCAGCAAAGCCGATGTCCCACATCTGACGCCACCAGCGCATCGGCTTCTTGCTCCGGCACTCGATCGCAACCGCCCGGAAGATCAAGGCCGCCAGCAGCAGCATGAACGCCAGGTAAAACCCCGAAAACACCGTCGCATACACGTTCGGGAACGCCGCGAACAGCGCCCCGCCGCCCGTCACCAGCCAGACCTCGTTCCCGTCCCACACCGGCCCGATCGCGTTCAGCATCAGCCGGCGATGCTCGTCCTTCTTCGCGAACAGATGCAGCGCGCCCACGCCCAGGTCGAACCCGTCCAGCATCGCGTAGCCGGTAAACAGCACGCCAATCAGGAGGAACCAGGTGGTGTTCAGATCGAGGTTGCCGAAGGTCATAAGGGTAATGCGAGCTTTCCGGACGGCTTCAGATCCGCGTCCTCGGGCCCATGCTGGATCTTGTCGTTGAGCAAATACACGAACACCGCGAACAGCAGCAGGTAAATGACCGCGAACAGCACCAGCGAGGCCAGCACGGTCTCCGCCGGGACTACCGCCGACAGCCCCTCCGATGTCCGCATCCTGCCATACACGATCCATGGCTGGCGGCCCACCTCGGCCGCAAACCATCCCAGCTGGTTGGCCAGTTGCGGCCCTAGCACCGACACCACCAGCACCCGCAGCATCCATGGCCTCCCGGGAATCCAACCGCGCCACAGCCCGATCCACCCCATCGCCGCAATCGCAATCAGCCCGAATCCAACCGCCACCATCCCGTGATAAGCCTGAAACACGCTCTGAACCGGCGGACGGTCTTCCACCCGAAACTCGCGCAGCCCTTGGACCGCCGCCGCTCGATTGCCAAACGCCAGCCAGCTCAGCATCCCCGGTATCGCCAGCCCCCCCCGCACGCTCTCCCGTTCCTCGTCCACCCAGCCGAATAACGCCAGCGGCGCGTTCGTCGTGGTCGAATAAATCCCCTCGAACGCCGCCAGCTTCGCCGGCTGGTTCCGCGCCACGCCCGCCGCGCTGCCGTGCCCGCTCACCAGCTGCAACAGCGATGCCGCCATCCCCACCGCCAGCCCCGCCTTCAAAGATCCCTTCGCAAATTCCAGATGCCGGTTCTTCAGCAGATACCAGGCGCTGACGCTCACGACCAGAAATGCCCCCGCCTGCCACGCGCCGCACAACACGTGGAAAAGCCGGTCCATCGAGGACGGATTGAATACCATCGCCCAGAAATCCGTGATCTCCGCCCGCGCCTTCACCCCCTCGCCCACAATCTGAAATCCAGCCGGCGTCTGCATCCACGAGTTCGCCACCACGATCCAGATCGCGCTGAAATGCGCCCCCAGACACACCATGCAGGTCGCAAAGAAATGCAGCCCCCGACCCACCTTGTCCCAACCGAACAGCAGGATCGCCAGAAAACCCGACTCGAGAAAAAACGCGAAGATCCCCTCCGCCGCCAGCGCGCTCCCAAAGACATCCCCGACATAGCGCGAGTAGGCAGCCCAGTTCGTCCCGAACTCGAACTCCATCACGATCCCGGTCGCCACCCCCATCGCAAACGTCAGCGCAAATACCCGGGTCCAAAACCTCGCCAGCTGATGGTAAAGCGGTTTCTTCGTCCGCAGCCAAAGCGACTCGAATATCACCAGCATCACCCCCAGCCCGATGCTCAGCGGCGGATAAATGTAGTGAAATGCGATCGTCGCCGCAAACTGGATCCGGGATAACGCTAAAACATCCATAATCAAATCGCTTTCCCGCACTGCTGACAGAACTTCGAATCCTGCTCGGATATTATTCGGTTCTCACTAATCGTCAACTGCCCGCTCGCCAGAGGATTCAAGGTTCAGCCGGCCCGTGCGGCTTCAAAAACACCTCTGCATATCCTCGTTGACATCGGTTCCGACATTTGCCCATTATGTCCTTAGATGTCTTTTATGGGATAATATAAGGTAGATCCAGGCAGAATGAAGCTCACAGTGAGAGACATGTCCGAAATGCTGGGTGTTTCGGAAAAGACTGTCTACCGGTGGATCGGCGAGCAGAAACTCCCCGGCTACCGCGTCAGCGGCCAATACCGGTTCAATCGCGCCGAGGTCCTCGAGTGGGCCACTGCCAACAAGCTCCAACTGTCCACCGCCGCCTTGCAGGAAACCGAGTCCTCCGACCTCCCCCTGCCTGCCCTGCCCGATGCCCTTCAGGCAGGCGGCATCCACTACCGAGTGGGCGGCACGGACAAGGAATCCGCGCTCCGCGGCGTGGTCGAGATCGTGCGTTTGCCAGAAGACGTCGATCGCGAATACCTCTTCCAGGCGCTGATCGCCCGCGAGCAGTTGGCGTCGACCGGCATCGGAGACGGAATCGCGGTTCCACATCCACGATATCCGATCGTTTTGCACCTGAACAAACCGATGGTGTCGCTCTGTTTTCTCGAAAAGCCGGTCGAGTATGGCGCGCTCGACGGGCGCCCGGTCCATGCCCTTTTTGCCGTGATCAGCCCTACGGTCCGGGGCCATCTGCATCTGCTCTCCCATATCTCGTTCGCGCTCCGCGACGCGGCGTTCCGGAACCTGGTCACCTCGCAAGCCGGCCGCGACGAACTGACGAAGTGCGTGGGGCGAATCCGCTTCGAGACGCCCCTGCCGTCCTGCGTTGACCTCGCGGAAAGCGAATCGCCATGAGCGAATTTCCGAGCACGCTCCTGATGCTGGCCTTGTGCGCCTACGCTGCAGGGATGGCGGGAGCGCTTGTTTTCCGGCGCGCCGAGAGGCTGGCCAACGGGATCGGATTCGGCCTGGCGTCGGCGGGCGGCATTTTGGGCCTGCTCTCGTTCGTCTCCGCGCTGGCCTGCGGCTCGTGCGCGACCGCCGGATCCATCCGGCTCTTCCCTTCCCTGATCCCCTTCGTGCGGTTCAGCATCCGGGCCGATCCCTTAAGTTGTTTCTTCGGAATGACGATCTCGCTCCTGGCGGTTGCGATCGGGATCTACTCGATCGGATACGCCCGCGGCTATTACGGGCGCAAGAGCGTGGGCGCGCTGGCAGCCTTGTTCAACCTGCTTCTGTTGTCCACCACCCTCGTGTTTCTGGCCGACCATGCCTGGTTCTTTCTCATGGCCTGGGAAATCATGGCCCTGTCGGCCTACTGCCTGGTCAGCTTCGACCATGAGCGCGAGGAATCTCGCGACGCCGGCGTGCTCTTCTTCGTGATGTCGCATGCGGGCACGGCCGGGCTGATTCTCGGTTTCCTGATCCTCCACCAGGCCTCCGGCAGCTGGGACTTCGACGGCTTCCGATCCCTCGGCAACCGGCTGCCCGCCAGCCTTCGCAACGCCTGCTTCCTCCTCTTCCTGTTCGGCTTCGGCGTCAAGGCAGGGATGGTGCCCGTTCACATCTGGCTTCCCGCGGCGCATCCCGTCGCTCCCAGCAACATCTCCGCTTTCATGTCGGGCGCCCTCATCAAGACCGGCATCTACGGCCTGGTGCGGGTCAGCTTCGACTGGCTCGGCGCACCGCCGAGCTGGTGGGGAGGCACGGTCCTGGCCATTGGGACGATCTCCGCGCTGCTGGGCGTCCTCTTCGCCCTGATGGAGCACGACCTTAAGCGGCTCCTGGCCTACCACAGCATCGAGAACATCGGCATCATCCTCATGGGGCTGGGAGCGTCGATGATGTTTCTCCACTGGGGCCGGCCGGCGCTGGCTGCGCTGGCCCTCATCGCGGGCCTCTACCACACGATCAACCACGCCTCGTTCAAGGCGCTCCTGTTCCTCGGCGCGGGCGCGGTCCTGCACGCCACGCACACGCGCAACATGGAGGAGATGGGTGGATTGGCCCGGCGCATGCGCTGGACCGCCCTCTTCTTCCTCGTCGGCGCCGTGGCCATCTCCGCGCTGCCGCCCCTGAACGGTTTCGTCAGCGAATGGCTCACTTATCAGTCGCTGCTCCAGGGCTTTGGCGCCACATCGAGCCTCCTGCGGCTGATGCTTCCCTTGAGCGGGGCGATGCTGGCGCTCACGGGCGCCCTGGCCGCAGCCTGCTTCGTCAAGGCCTTCGGCATCACGTTCCTGGCCCAGCCACGCAGCGCCCATGCCCGCGACGCCGTCGAGTGCCCGGCATCCATGCAGGCCGGTCAGGCCATCCTGACAGCAGCATGCGTCTTCCTGGGGCTCTTCCCCATGCTCGTTCTGAAAATGTTCGATCCCCTGACCCTGCAGCTGACCGGCCAGCAGTTGAGCCAGCAACTGGTAGCCGGCCACGGAATGGCGATCACCGCGGTCGCTCCCCAGGGCGGCACGGTCTCCACCCTCGGGATCGTTCTCATGCTGGTCTGCCTCCTGCCCGCCCCCCTGGCCCTGTGGTTCCTGTTCGCGCGCCACGCCCGGACGCGCGTCGGCCCGACCTGGGATTGCGGGCTGCGCGGCCTCACGCCGCAGATGGAATACACCGCCACCGGCTTCTCGAAACCGCTGCGGATGATCTTCAAGGCCCTGTTCCGTCCCAGGCGCGAGGTGCAGCGTGATTACGACTTCTCCCCGTACTTTGCTACGACCATCCGCTTCGAAAGCCAGGTCGAGGAGCCGTTCCAGACCCGGATCTACCGCCCGCTCAAATGGCTGGTCCTGCGCGCTTCGCGCCGGCTGCGCGCGCTGCAGGCCGGCAGCATTCAGGCCTACCTGATCTACATTTTCGTCACGCTGGTGGCGCTGCTCCTGGTCGCGCTATGAACCTGGATCCGATCCATTTGCTCCTGCAAGCGCTGCTCCTGCTCGCGCTGGCGCCGCTGCTCAGCGGCGCCATCCGGTCCTGGAAGGCCAAGCTCCAAAACCGGCGCGGTCCGCGCCCCTGGCAGCCCTTCCTCGATATCGCCAAGTTCTTGCGCAAGGACATGGTCATCCCCGAACACGCGTCTTGGGTCTTCCATCTCGCTCCCTACGTAGTGTTTCTCAGCGCGCTTCTGGCGGGGCTCATGGTTCCCATGTTGCGGATCCCGGCGCCTCTGAGCCTGTTCGGCGGCGCGCTCGCCCTGGTGGGCCTGCTTGCCCTGGGACGCTTCTTCCTCGCCCTCGGCGGGCTCGACCCCGCCAGCGCCTTCGGCGGCATGGGCAGCAGCCGCGAGATGACCGTCTCCGCCATCGCCGAGCCCGCTCTCATGCTGGCCATCTTCACCGTCGCCATCACCGCCGGCTCCACCGACCTCAGCCAAATGGCCCGAACCACGCAAAGCACCGCCTTGAACCTGCTCAATCCCGCCCATGTCCTCGCGTTCGCGGCCATCTTCATCGTCCTCCTGGCCGAGACGGGCCGGATCCCCGTGGATAATCCCGCAACCCATCTCGAGCTGACGATGATCCACGAGGCGATGCTCCTCGAGTATTCAGGGCGCTACCTCGCCTATATGGAGTGGGGCGCGTCGATCAAGCAGCTGGTTCTGATGACGCTGCTGGTGAACGTGTTCTTTCCCGTGGGGCTGGCCGGGGCAGGCGCCAGCCCCCTCGAGCTGGGCCTCAGCCTGGCCGCCTACGTCGCCAAGCTGCTCGCCCTCTCCGCTGCGGTCGTCGTCGTCGAGACCACTAACGCCAAGCTCCGCCTGTTCCGAGTGCCCGATCTTCTCAGCGCCGCCTTTGTCCTGGCCGCGCTCGCATTGCTCTCGATGTTCCTCTTTCGCTAAACATGCACCCGCCCGGCCCAACGGAAATCGGCTCGCAGGCCATCACGTTCATGGCGGCGCTCATGCTCGTCCTGCAGCTCCTGATGATCCCCCAGCGGATGCTCCTGGCCACAATCCGCCTCTTTGCCATCCAATCCTTGCTCCTGGCCGCGATCGCCGCCGTCGTCGCCTACCATCATCAGGCCAGCCACGTCTACGTCGTCGCCATCCTCACCGTCGTCGGCAAGGTCCTGCTCCTCCCCTGGCTCCTCAACCGCCTGGTCCGCCGCATCGAGATCCACCAGGAGATCGAGCCCCTCCTCAACGCCCCTGCATCCATGCTCCTGGGCGGCGGGCTCACCCTCCTGGGCTACGTCGTCGCACGCCCGTTTACCTCGCTCGAACGCCTCGGCCACAACACGCTGGCCATCGCCCTCACCCTCCTCCTCACCGGCTTCTTCCTCATGATCAACCGGCGCAAGGCCATCACGCAGGTGCTGGCCCTCCTGACCGTCGAGAACGGCGTCATGCTCGCCGCCGTCGCGCTCACCACCTACGGCATGCCCCTGGTGGTCGAGCTCGGCATCTTCTTCGACGTCCTCGTCGCCGTGATGGTCCTGGGGATCCTCGTCTACCGCATTCGCGAGAACATCGCGTCGATCGACACCAGCCAGTTGAACCAGTTGAAAGGTTGAGATGCTGCTTCTGACGCCTATTCTCCTCGCGCCGCTCCTGGCCGGCTGCCTCTGCCTGGCCGCCCGGTCGGTTCGGATGATGGAGCTCCTCGGGACGGCGGCGTTCGCCGCCACGCTCGGCCTGGGCATCGCCCTCGCTCACCAGGTCCTCGCCCGCGGCGCCGTCACCGAGTGGAACGAGTTCCTCTGCGCTGACGCCCTCAGCGCCTGGATGGTCCTCCTGATCTCCATGGTGTCTCTGTCGACGATGCTGTATGCCGGACGCTACTTTCGCCGCGACCAGGAGACCGGCATCGCCACCGCAGGCCGGGTTCGGGAGTTTTACGTCCTGACCCCCCTGTTTGGCGCCGGCATGTTCCTCGTGGTTCTTGCCAACAACCTGGGCGTGATGTGGGCCGCTGTCGAGTCCACCGCGCTCTCTTCCGTCCTTCTGGTCGCCCTCTACAACCGCCGCACCTCGCTCGAAGCCGCCTGGAAATACGTCATCCTCGGCAGCATCGGCCTGGCCCTGGCCTTGCTGGGCACGGTGTTCGTCTATGCCGCAGCCTGCAAGAACCAGCCCGATTCCATCCCCAGCTTCAATTGGTCCTACATGATGAGCGTGGCCGCCCGCCTCGATCCGCATCTGCTCAAGCTGGCGTTCGTGTTCGCCTTCGTCGGCTACGGCACCAAAGCTGGCTTGGCCCCCATGCACACCTGGCTCCCCGACGCCCACAGCGAGGCGCCGTCCCCCACCAGCGCCATGCTCTCCGGCGTGTCCCTCAAGATCGCCTTGTACGCCCTGATCCGCTTTCACATCCTGGCCTCGGCATGTCTGGACTCGGGTTTCAGCCGGAATCTGCTGCTCGTGTTCGGCTTGTTTTCGATGCTGCTGGCGGTGCCGTTCATCCTGGTCCAGCGCAACCTGAAACGGATGCTGGCCTATTCAAGCCTCGAGCACATCGGCTTGATCTGCGCCGGCATCGCCATGAACACGCCCGCCACGATCTTCGGCGCCTTGCTGCACATGGGCTATCACGCCATGGCCAAGCCGGTGCTGTTCTTCGCCGCGGGGAATATTCACCAGACGTTCCATTCGCTCGAGTTCAGGCTCATCGGCCCCGGGGTCGCAAAGGTGCTGCCCGCGACGGCCCTTCTGATGGGGCTTGCGGCTCTGGCCGCCATCGGCCTTCCCCCTTTCGGCCTGTTTCTCAGCGAGCTGACCATCGTCAGCGGAGGCCTCGCATCGGGTCAGATCGTTGCAACCGTCCTCATTCTGGTCGCTTTGCTGGGCTCCTTTTGGGGCATCTTGCAGCAGCTCAGCCGGATTCTGCTTGGATCTCGCAAACAGGGCGATCCCCCCCCGGACGCCCGTCCCGCCGACGGCCTCCCGGCCATGGCGATGCTCATTGCCGGGCTTGTGGTCTTCAGCCTTTGGCTCCCCGAACCGCTGCTCGAACTGCTGCGACAGGGGGCCCAGTTGATCGGAGGCAAACCATGAACCTGGACCGGGTTTCCCCTGACCTGCGGCCCCTGGCCGAGGATATCGCCCGCCGCTTCGGCAACCGCATCGACGCCTGGGAGACGCCCCGCTCCAACGAGGTCTATGTCCACGCCAAAATGGACCTGGCCGCCGGCTTTTGCGCCCACCTTCATCGCCGATGGAACGCCCGCCTGGTCGCCGTCTTTGCCGACGACTTCCGCAACGAGGGCGGCGTGTTTCATCTCTACTATGCCCTGGCCATGGACGCTGCCCATGGGTTCGTATTCCTGCGCGTCCCCGTCTCGCCGGACGCGCCCCAGTTCACGTCCCTGGCCAACGCGATTCCGGCCCTGAACTGGCAGGAGCGCGAGGTGCAGGACATGTTCGGCCTCAAGCTGGTCGGGCATCCCAACCCCCGCCGCTGCGCGCTGCACGACGACTGGCCCGAGGTCTACCCGCTCCGCAAGGACTTCGACCTCCGCACCGTGCTGCCCCCCTTTCAGGGCGAGCGCCACAAGTTCCGCCAGGTCGAGGGTGAAGGCGTGTTTCAAGTCCCCGTGGGCCCCGTCCACGCCGGCATCATCGAGCCCGGCCATTTCCTGTTCAGCGTCGCCGGCGAGCCGGTCCTCTACCTCCAGTTGCGCATGTTCTACGTCCATAAAGGCGCCGAAAAGCTCTTCGAACACCTCCCCGTCTCTCACGGCGTTCGCCTCGCCGAGTCCGTCTCCGGCGATTCCAGCTTCGCCCATGCCACCGCCTTCTGCCACGCCGTCGAGCGCGCTGCCGATGTCGAAGCCCCGCCCCGGGCGCGCCTGATCCGGTCCGCGTGCCTCGAGCTCGAACGCATCTACAACCATGTCGCAGACATCGGCGCCATCTGCACGGACGTGGCCTTCGTCACCGCCCACATGCACGCGATGCGGCTCAAGGAAACCGTCCTCTGCGCCTGCGAGGAGCTGACCGGCAGCCGCCTGCTGCGCGGCATGGCCTGCCTTGGAGGCGTGCGGTTCGACTGGGACGCCGGCCAGATCGCCATGCTCCGCGCATCGGCCGCCGAGCTTCGGCCCGAGTTCGATTCGCTCGTCGAGCTGATCGACGGTTCTTCTTCAACCCGCGACCGCCTCGAAACCACCGGCATCCTCCAGCCCCAGGTCGCCCGCGACCTGGGCGTCGTCGGCATCGCCGGCCGCGCGTCCGGCTTCGACCATGACCTGCGGCGCGATTTTCCGCACGCCGCCTACGACCAGGTGCAGGTCAAAGTCCCCGTCTATCAAGCCGGCGACGTCAAACACCGGCTCCAAGTCCGCGTGGACGAGGTCCGGGAATCCCTCTCGATCGTCGAGCAGCTCGCCTCCCGCTTCCCCGGCGGCCCCATCCGATCCGAAATGGGCGAGCTGCCGGCCGGCCGCGTCGCGCTCGGCTACGTCGAAGGCTGGCGCGGCGAGATCTTCCATTGGATCCGGACCGCCCCCGGCAACCGGCTCGCCCGATGCAAGATCAAGGACCCCTCGCTCCAGAACTGGCCCGCCCTCAGCGAGGCCATCCTCGGCAATATCGTCCCCGACTTCCCCGTGGTGAACAAGAGCTTCAACCTCTCCTACTCCGGCACCGACCGCTGACCTATGTTTGGCATTCTTGGCAAAAGCCTGTCGACCGGCATCGTGACCACGAAATACCCGGCAGCCCCCCCCAAGGTCTCGATCCGCGCCAGGGGCAGACCGGAGATCGACTGGGCTCAGTGGAAGGACGCCCGCCCCGCAGCCGCTGCCTGCCCTACCGGCGCCATCTCCTTCCAGGACGCTGACGCCCATCGCACCGCCCGGTTCGACCTGGCCCAATGCACCTTCTGCGGCCTTTGCGCCGACGTTGACCCAGCCATTCGAATGACCAACCGGATCGAGTGCGCCGCCCGGGACCGGGCCAGCCTGATAGCTTCCGCCCGCTATGAGCTCCGCGACGACGGGGCGCACCGCCAGCTTCTGCCCGGACCGGCCCCCATCGCGCCGCAGACCGCCCAGCCCCCAGCCGCCGCGCTGTCCACCCCCCTCGAATCCATCGGCCGCCAAATCCACCAACGCAGCCGCCAGATCTTCGGCCGGTCCCTCCACATCCGCGAGGTCGACGCCGGCTCCTGCAACGGCTGCGAAATCGAGATCGTCGCGCTCAACAGCCCCGTCTACGACATCGAGCGGTTCGGGATCCACTTCGTCGCATCCCCGCGGCATGCCGACATGCTCCTGGTGACAGGCCCTGTCACCCGCAACATGGAGCTCGCCTTGCGCAAGACCTACGACGCCACCCCGGAGCCCCGCCTCGTCGTTGCCGTGGGCGCCTGCGGCTGCGGCGGCGGCATCTTCGGCGTCAACTACGCCACCCGAGGCCCGGTCGACGCCGTCATCCCCGTCGATGTCTATGTCCCCGGCTGCCCGCCCAACCCCCACGCCCTCCTCCACGGCATCCTGCTCGCCATCGACCGGTTCCCCCGAACATAGGGGCAATAGGGTCTAAAGATCTCTGCGCAAACGGAAGAACCGGCGGCCGTCCACGGGCAAATCCACGCGGTTGGTGCCGCCCATCGCTGTGGGATCCGGCTGCACCTGCTGCCAACCCGCTCCCTGCGCCACCCGGTTGGACTCGAGTCGGTAGCCAGTCGAAGGGGCTGGCCATTGGACGCTGACCTGGTTGCCTGCGCGCGCAATGTTCAACCGCGGGGCCCAATCGGGCGGGCTCTCCTCCGCTAACCGCGCGATGAATGCCCCCGCACCGCCCTGATTTGCGATCTGGATCGTTGTCCCGTCTGCCAACCCGAAATCCGCCTTTGCGCTGAACATCCCGGACACGACCACCCGGCCTGCGGGGTCGACCGCAATGCTCTGGCCTGAATCGCCATAGACACCGCCCGCGCGCCGGACCCAGCGCAGGTCGCCCGCCGCCCCATAACGGGCCACCGCGATGTCGGTGTCTCCCCGGCTCGTCACTGTCGAGGATTCAAACGTCGCCGAGCGCGTGATGTAGCCTGCGACATACACATCGCCAGCCTGATTCGCGTCGATCTCCCATGCCTCGTCCAGCGTCCAGCCGCCGCCCCGGCGCACCCAGACCGGGACTCCGTTCGTGGCGTATCGGGCGACAAACCAGTCCGACTGCCCCTCGCTGGCGATGACCTCGCCCCCAAAGTGCGCCTGGCCCGCGAAATAGCCCGCTACAAAGACCCCCGCGGAGCCTGTCGCTGCCAGGTCGAATCCGTAATCCGTGCCGCTGCCGCCCGCAGCCACCGCCCAACTCCAACTCCCCTCCGCATCCAGCCGCGCCAGGAATATGTCACGCCCGCCCCATCCCGGCAGGACCTGCGATCCAAAGGCGGCCGGGCCGGTGAAAAACCCGGTGATGTAGACCGCTCCGTCGCTGGTCGTGTGAATCCCCTGTCCCCATTCCATGTCGCTGCCCCCAGCCTGGCGCGCCCAATCCAGACTCCCATCCGCTGCTCCCAGCCGCAGCACCACAACATCGCTCTGGCCCGCGCTGTTAAATGTCCGTCCTCCAAAGACCGCCGTCCCGCTGAAGACGCCCACCACGTACACGCGCCCCGCGGTATCCATGGCCGCGCAGACGCCCGTGTCGTGCCCTGCCCCCCCTCCCGACATGGCCCATTGGAGGTTTCCATCACTGCTGTAGCGCGCCACAAACAGGTCGGCATTGTCGATCGATCCGCTGTCGAGGGTCACCTCCAGCCCGGCTGGCCCGCCGAAAACTGAGCGTCCCTTGAAATAGCCTGTCACGGCGATGTTCCCTTGCGCGTCCACAGCCAGGTTGATCGGGTAATCCTCTCCGGGCCCACCGGCCCGTCGTGCCCAGATCACATTGCCGCTCGAATCATGCTTGGCCAGATACAGGTCGTAATCACCCGCGTTGGTGAGCGTCAGACCGTCGAAAACGATCGGGCCCCGGTACATCCCCGCCAGATAGCTGTTGCCCTGCGGATCCACTTTGACCGCCGCGCCGGTCTCGAAGCCGCTCTGACCCACCGGCTTGACCCACTGGACCGGCAGGAGCTCGGATGTGGCCGCATGCGCCCCGATCACCGCCGCCGCCCAGGCTGCTGCCGCCCGCCGCGACAGCCGCGCGATCCCCCGCCAATGGCCGGCCCTATTCATGGCTCTTCCGTTCCTCTCGAGCACGGCGGGCATTGAAATCGCCGGCCGCCCGGGCCATCGCGCGGATGTTATCTGGCGGTGTGCCCATGGTGGTTGCCCCTCCAAACGACAGGATCAAGGGATGATAAGGGGCTTGTTGGAGAACCTGCATCGCGGCGGCGTAAACCTGGTCGGGCGTCCCTCGCACACCCACATCGAGCGGAGGCACATTGCCCATCAGGCAGAGCCGTTTCTCCAGACGGATCCCCGCGGCCTCGACCCCCGGCTGCAACCCCCAGTTCAGCACGTCGAAACCCGCGTCCGGCAGCAGATCCAAACACGCCGCCACGCTGGCATCGTTGTGAAACACCTTGATCCAATCGGATGGAAAGGCCTGGCAAATCCGCTGAAGATAGGGATGCGCCAGCTCCTGGTAATGGCGGCGGCCGACGAACCCGACCAGGTCGTCCAGGATCAGGATCCCTTCCACCTGTTCCCCCAAGACCTCGGCCTGCGCCTTCAGCCAGCCAATGCACAGGTCGGTGGTCATGTCGAACAGCCGCTTCGTGCGCTCGGGATGATCCACGATATCCGTCATGAGCTCCGTCACGCCGCGGAAGAAAGATGCGATGGTCAGCGGCCCTCGAGCCGCCACGACCGGCACACAATAGCCCGCCTGCCGAATCCGGTCTTTCAGCCGCGCATACCGATACAAACAGAGCGCCATGTATCCGTCGGTCCGCGGATCCGGCGGCGTCATCCGCTCGAGCTCCTCCATCGGAAATGGCAGATGCTCCACATCCGGTATCCGGCGCGGATAGATCCTCAGCCGGGCTCCCAGCGCCGACGGCTCCGCCCCCATTCCCAGCTCCGACCACCACGACGGAAACCAGATCACCTCTGGAAAATCCTCCTGCACCTTCCGATTCGCCTCGAACCATGCCTCGGGATCGAAAAAATAGTCCCAGTGGCTGATCCCGGCATAAGCAGGTATCCAGGGACAATCCACGATCAGCGCCAGCGGAACCGGATGGTGACGTCCTGGCTGCCGGGCGGCAGCCTTGAATTGTTGCCATTGTTCGGGTCGCATGCAGTCCTTATGGTTGGCCGCCGATGGCCGTCCGACTTCGAGCCGTTGGGCAAGCCCATGCCCATCGAGCATCGATCCTGATCTCTTTACCTATCCTTGCCAAGCCATTCCTGGCCTTCGGCCGGGCGCACCCGCTCGCCACCCGGAGTTCGAATCCCGCTCCACCGCTGATCCGGCATTGCGGACCGACCATCTTATGGATAGACTCCCCCCGTGATGAAAGTTTTTCGGACCCAACCCCAACCTGCGGCCGCATGCCGGATGGTGCTGATCGTCCTGGGCCTGTTCCTGACTCGCTGCACCCTCGATGCTCAGACGAACGTATTCCAGGCTGGAGCCGCCTCCGTGAACATCACTCCGCCCCTGGGCATCCCCTTGGCCGGCTACTACCATGCCCGCGGCGCGGATGGCGTCGCTGACGAACTTCAGGCCAAAGCCCTCGTTTTCCACGACGGCCAGACTCGAGTCGCCTTCGTGGCTTGCGACCTGATCAGCCTGCCGCGCGACACCGCGCTCGAAGCCCGCCAGCTTATCCAGCAGCAGTGCGGCATCCCCGCTTCGCACGTGATGATCTCCGCCACCCATACCCATACCGGACCTGTCATGACCCGCGGCTCCGCTCGAGACGAATCCGACGGCGGCAGCGGCGCCGCATCCCGCGAATACACCTCCGCCCTGCCTCGGCTCCTGGCCCGAGCCGTGCAGGATGCCCAGGCTCGGCTGGGGCCCGCGCGGGTTTCTTTCGCCCGCGAATTCGAGCATCGCATGTCGTATGTCCGACGGTATTGGATGAAAGACGGCACTGTCGGCTGGAACCCCGGAAAGCTCAATCCCAACACCGTTCGCCCCGTCAGCTCGATCGATCCCGAGGTGGGTATCGTCTATGTCGAGTCCATCGCCCGGCAGCCGATCTCGACCTTCGTCAATTTCGCCATTCACACGGACACGACCGGGGGCACGCGGTTATCCGCGGACATGCCCGGGGCCCTCGCCCGCTGTCTGGCCACGTATAAAGGCCCCGAAATGGTCACGCTCTTCGCCAACGGAACCTGCGGCAATATCAACCATACCAACGTCCGCTGGCGCGAGCGCCAGTCCGGCACAAACGAGGCCAACCGCCTCGGCGCCATTCTCGCCGCCGCCGTGTTCAAGGCCTATATGGACCTCGAGCCCGCCTCCGAATGCACGCTCCGCGCCCGGCATGAAATCCTCGCCCTCCCTCTGGCGCCGATCAGCCCCGAGGACGTGCAAGCGGCCCGCGAAGTCATCGCTCGATCTCCCGCGGCCCCGTTCCTCGAGCGGGTCCGGGCCTACAAGACCCTCGATGTCCAGCGCCGCAACGGGGAGCCGATCGAAGCCGAAGTCCAGGTGGTCGCCCTGGGCCGCGACCTGGCATGGGTCGCTCTCCCGGGTGAAATTTTTGTCGAGCTCGGCCTAAGCATCAAGGCCGCCTCGCCCTTCCGGCAAACCCACATCGCGGAATTGGCCAATGGCAGCGTCGGCTATGTGCCCAATCGGTCGGCCTACGCCGAGGGGAATTATGAAGTCGTCAGTGCGCGCGTCGGCGAAGGCGCCGGCGAGCTGCTCGTCCAATCCGCGATCCGTATGCTGGCCGAACTCCATTCCGAATCCGGCCCTGCTGCTGCCCCGGCCCGATAGCCCGGGGACCGCTGCGGCAGCCCACGGGCGGCGGATCAATCATTGGGGTGGCGGATCGGATCCTTTCGGCGGGAATCCCACTCGCGTCTGCTCCTCGTCCCGATCCAGCCACGCGCGATATGCCCCCAGCCCCTGCCGCAAGGATGGAAAGGCCAGGGCATCCGGATCCACCTCACGCGCCTCGAGCCAGACCACCGATTGCACCCCGTCCAGCGCCTGCGCTAAAGCGCCCTGCCCCACCTGCCCGCGAAAAAACAAGTCCAGCACCGGGTAAGCCACTTCCCGGAAAACATAGTCGTTCGGATGCGATCCCAAGTACACCAGGTCCGCCGCTTTCATCCCGACCTCCTCCTCGATCTCACGCTCGAGGGCTTCCTCGGCCGTCTCCCCAATGTCCACAAATCCGCCGGGCAACGCCAGCTTGCCCTGGGCCGGATCCTTGGCCCGCCGGATGAACAAAACCCGCCCGTCCGGCCGCCGCAAGAATGCCGCCGCCGCAATCGCCGGATTGAAATAATACACCCACCCGCAGGAGCCGCACCGGAACGGTTGGTCCTGGGCCGGAGTGTCCGTTCGGCAGCCGCACCGGGGACAATAGGCAAACCACTGGCTGGGTCTCCTCATGGATATGCCTTTGTTGCGGGCCGGCGAGCCGCTCTGTTCCCACCTCGTTTTCGCAAGCGCCCCCCCAATGCCCCAATCCATGGCCCCTCAATCCACCGCCACTATTTGATCCAATAACTGGGCCAGCTGGGGCAGGATCGCCTCGTGGCCAGCCACCAGATTCGCCCCCGCCGCTCGAGCCGCCTGCCATTGATCGGATCGATCATCCCGCACCAGCGCCAGCACAGGGATGTGCTGCGTGTCCGGATTGCTCTTCAGTGCCTGGATTGCCACGCATAGATCGGCCTTCTGCGATTCAAGATCGATGATCACCACAAACGGGCGCGTGTCGCGCGCCTGGCTGACCAGCGTATCCGGGCCCGCCAGCGACTGCACCCGATACCCCAAATCCTGCAACCGGTTCATCAACTGGCTTCCCGGAAGCAGATTCTCATACACTAGCATGGCCAGCGGACTCGTCATGGATTGAAATTGCGATACCCACGCGCAAAATGCAAAGCTTTCTCCGCCACAAACCCAACGCTCGAAAAACGGGATTTGTGGCTTGACGCTCGGCTCCGCTAAATTTAATATAAGTTTACGGTAACGGATTTTGTTGCTGGCCTGCCAGCGTGTGGAAGTCGGAGAGTGATCTGCCGACTTTTTTGTTCCCTGGCAGCCATCGATCGATGGGTCGTGTTATGAACGCCGAGTTTTTGGCTGTGCTCGAATTTTGGGAACGGGAAAAGGGCATCCGCAAGGATGTCCTCCTTACGGCCGTCGAAGAGGCATTGGTTACCGCCGCGAAAAAGGCCGTCGGACCCGCCCGCAACCTGCGCTGCGCGATTGACCCCAAGTCTGGCGATATCAAAGCCTTCGCGCGCTTGGTCGCCTCCGATCGGGTCGAATCTAAACACGATCAAATCCCAATCGCCGATGCCCGAAAAATCAATCCGAATATCCAGATCGGTGAGGAAGTCGAAGTCGAGGTCACTCCAGCCCATTTCGGCCGTATCGCGTCTCAGTTCGCCAAACAGGCGCTGATGCAGCAGATCCGCCGGGCTGAAAAGGACCTCATTTATTCGGAATTCAAAGACCGCACCGGCGATATCGTCAGCGGGGTCGTGCGCCGCTTCGAGCGGTCGGATGTATTCGTCGATCTCGGACGCTATGAAGCCCTGTTGCCACAACGGGAACGCGTTCCCACCGAAGAATATCAGGTGGGCGACCGGCTCCGCTGTTTCGTTAAAGCCGTCGAGAACACCTCCCATGGCCCCGAAATCATCCTCTCCCGGGCCGATCCGCTTTTTGTGATCCGGCTCTTTCAGCTTGAAGTTTCCGAGGTCAACGACGGCACGATCGAGATTAAGTCCATTGCTCGTGAGCCCGGTTACCGAACCAAGATTGCCGTTCATTCCCGGGACGAGAAGGTCGATCCCGTTGGCGCTTGCGTTGGACTGCGAGGCCAGCGCGTGAAAAATATCGTTCGAGAACTCAATAACGAGAAGGTCGACATCATCAAGTGGGACAGCAATATCAAGACCTTCGTCAGCAACGCCCTCGCGCCGGCCAAGCTCAAGTCCTTCGATGTCGACGAGGCCAATCGGCGGATACGCATCCTCGCTTCGGACGACCAGCTCTCCCTGGCGATAGGCAAACGAGGCCAAAACGCGCGATTGACCTCCAAGCTGACCGGCTGGCAGGTCGATATCGAACCCGAACCCACCGCCGCGATGGGTTTCGAAGCCAAAATCGCGCAGGCGGTCCAGAACCTGGCTGCCATCCCCGGCATCAGCCCCGAACAAGCCGATTGGCTGGTGCATGCCGGTTTTTTGTGCTTGGAAGATTTATTGCAGGTTGAGAAAAGTGATCTGCAGGCCATCCCCCAACTGGCCGACCAAGCGGATGCAGTCTGGCAAGCCATCCAGGCTGAACAAGCCCGGCGCAATATTAAAATTGGGGAAACCTCCACCGCATGATCGGGGTTCGGAATCGGCCTTGACAGGGCCGGTTCTCGGTTGGATTTCGATCCGGTGGGATCGCTCGGCCAATAGATTGAAATATGCCCGTTCGGATATACGACATCGCCAAGAAACTGGGTATCGAAAGCAAGGAGGTCCTCGCCAGGGCGAAGGATTTGGGCATCACCTACGCCAGGGTCCCTTCCAGCACTCTCGATAAAATCACCGCCGAATATCTCGAGGAGCAAATCAGCGCCACCCTCGTCAAATCCGCCCCTCCACCCCCACCGCCACCTCCCCCCGCCGAGCCCCCTGCCCCGCCAGCCGAGCCCGCCGCCGTCGAGCCTTTGCCCCCTGCCCCTGTGGCAGAAATCGCCCCGGCGACCACCCCTGCGCCCGCCGCCGAGTTGCTCGTCTCTCCTGCACCCGAAGCCGCCCTTCCGGCAACACAACCCGAACCGCCTGCACCCGCCGACCTCGCCCCTGCTCCGCCCCCACCCCCCATCGAGCCGGCGCCCGTCGAGATCCCAGCGGCGCCCGCGCCCACCCTCGAAAGCGATTCCGCCCCGGCTGCCCATGTCGAAATTGTCACCTCGCACCCCATCGAAACGATCGCACCGCCACCCCCCGCAGATCTGATCGAATCCGCCGCACAAGCCCCCGCCGAGGCCGTCGAATCCGCCGCCGAATCCCCCTCGGGCATCTCCGTCGAGCCTGGGCCGCCGCCTTCTGTCGAACCCCCCGCTCCGCCCCAACCTCCACCCGCGCCGCGCGTGGGCGATAAGATCGGGTTCATCCAGCTTCCGCCTCGGCTGACGAAAGCCGCAGACAAGCCTGGGCCGCCCGTGCCCACACGGATCGGACGAGGCGGTCCCGGCGACCGGCGAACCGGTCCCGGAGGTCCTGGCACACGAGGCAGATTCGACAGGTCCCGCCCTCCCGCAACGGCTGGCCCCGGCCGCACGGCCAAGCCGCCTGCGGCCCCGGCCGCCGCCCCGTTCGCCCCGCCCGCTGAGGGTGAACTGATCACCATGAAGCCGCCCATCGTGGTTCGGATGCTGGCGGAATTGCTCAAGCGCAAGCCCTACCAATTGATCGGCGATCTGATCGAGCTGGGCGTTTTTGCCAACGTCAACCAGACCATCGAGGAGTCCATTGCCCAACGGCTGTGCGCGAAATATGGTTTCCGCTTCCAGCTCGAACGCCGCGATCGGGGCGGGGGAATCGTCCACACCCCTCCGCCCGTCCAGCCGCCCAAAATCAGCGTCGCCGATGAACGCCCGGAAGACCTCAAACCCAGGCCGCCCGTCATCACGATCATGGGCCACGTCGACCACGGAAAGACGACCTTGCTCGATGTGATCCGCAAGTCGAACGTGGTCGCCACCGAAGCTGGAGGCATCACCCAGCATATCGGCGCCTACACGATCTCCTTTCCGCACCCGGAACGCCCGAAGGAAATCCAGCAGATCACCTTCCTCGATACGCCCGGCCACGCCGCCTTCAGCTCGATGCGGGCCCGGGGCGCCAATGTCACGGACCTGGTCATCCTTGTGGTCGCCGCCAACGATGGAGTCATGCCCCAAACCCATGAGGCCATCAGCCATGCCAAAGCCGCCGGCGTTCCCATCCTCGTCGCGGTCAACAAATGCGATCACCCGCACGCCAATCCCACCCGCGTTCGCCAGCAGCTCCAGGAACATGAGCTCCTCTGCGAGGAATGGGGTGGCAACACCATCTTCGTCGACGTCTCCGCCCTCACCAAGACGGGCATCGACAAGCTCCTGTCGATGATCTTGCTCCAGGCGGAAATGCTCGAGCTCAAGGCCAATCCCAAGCGGCTTGCCCAAGGCAATGTCATCGAGTCGGGCGTGGCCGCAGGCGGCCCCACCGCCACAGTCCTTGTCCGCAAAGGCACGCTCAAGCAAGGCGACATGGTCCTCTGCGGCCCTTGCTACGGCAAGGCCCGCGCCCTCGTCAACCAGGAGGGCAAACGCATCCAGTCCGCCGGCCCTTCGGTCGCCGTGCAGCTTCTCGGGCTCAATGGCGTTCCCGACGCCGGCGTCGAGTTCTCCGTGGTCGAGAACGAAAAGGATGCCCGCGAGCTGGCCAACGACCGAGCTGCCGCCCTGCGCAATTTCGACCTGGACATACGCCCCAAAGTCACTTTCGAGAACCTCTTCGCGACGCTCGCCAGCGGAGCCGCCAAAGTCCTCAAGGTGGTCGTCAAGGGCGATGCGCAGGGCTCCGTCGAAGCCATCGCCGAGGCCCTCAAGAAGATCGAGGCCACCAAGGTCACCCTCGAGATCATCCACGCCGCCGTCGGGATCATCACCGAGTCGGACGTCCAGATGGCCTCCGCCTCCCGCGCCATCATCATCGGATTCCATACTCGAATCGACAGCGCCGCCGCCGAGCTCGCCAAGCGCGAAGGCGTCGAGATCAAGCTCTACTCGATCATCTACGAGCTGATCGACCAGGTCAAAGACGCCATGGCCGGCCTCCTTGATCCCATCATCGAGGAGGTCTTTCTCGGCTCGGCCGAGGTCCGCAAGATCTTCGATCTCTCCAAAGGCGGATGCGTCGCCGGCAGCATCGTCACCTCCGGACGCGTCGTCAAAGGCCGCTGCCGCGTCCTCCGCCGCAAAGACCGCCTCTTCGAAGGCGCCATCGCATCGCTCCGCCGATTCCAGGACGAGGTCTCCGAGGTCCGCTCCGGCATGGAATGCGGCCTCCGCCTCGATGGATTCACCAGCTTCCAGCCCGGCGACGTCATCGAGTGCTACACCGTCAAGAAGATCCCCCAAAAACTCTAATCCCATCTGACGCGCCGACTATGCTTTCCCGCCGACACGAACGCGTGCGCGCCCTCCTTCTTCGGGCCGTCGGTGAGATCATCCGCCGCGAGATCGCCTTCCACGAACACGGTCTTGTCACCGTCAATGACATCGGGCTGGCTGGCGACCTCCACGCTGCCACCGTCTTCGTCAGCATCCTCGGCCCGTCCGCCGCTCAGCAGAAAAGCCTCGCCCTCCTGCGCCAGTCCAGCCCCCGCATCCAGCAGCTTCTTGGCCGCGAGGTCATCCTTAAATACACCCCCCGCCTCCGGTTCCAACTCGATGACTCCATCGCGCGCGGCAACCGCGTCCTGACCATCCTCGATGAAATCGAGCGCACCGGCCCGGCGGAATGAAACGCTTCCCTAAAATCCTCGGCCGCATCATCGCCGCCCTCAAGGAAGCCCGCTCTGTCGCCATCGTCGGCCACGTCCGCCCCGACGGCGATTGCGTCGGCTCCCAGCTCGCTCTGGCCGAAGCCCTCGCCGCCCAGGGCAAGGACGTCGTCTGCTGGAACGAGGACGTCATCCCTCAGAAGCTGGCCTTTCTCGATCCCCGGAAACGCCTCGAGCCCCCGGCCCCCGGCCGCTCCTTCGACATGGTCGTCGCCCTGGACGCCGCCAGCCTCGAACGCCTCGGCGCCGTCGCCCCGTTCGTCCTCGAGCGCCAGATCCTCGCCAATATCGATCACCACGCCTCCAACACCCGCTACGGCGACCTTAATTGGATCAACCCCCGATCCCCTTCCACCGGAGAGCTCGTCTTCCAGCTTCTCAAGGCTGCCGGCTGGCCCATCACCCCGCCCATCGCCGATTGCCTCTTCGCCGCCATCTCGACCGACACCGGCTCCTTCCAATACGATACCACCCGGCCTACGACCCTCTATTGCGCCGGCGAACTCGTCCACCGCGGCGCCAACCTCGCCCGGATCAGCGACGAGATCTACCAGTCCTATCCCCTCTCGCGCGTCCGGCTCCTCCAGCACGTTTTCAACCATTTCCGCCTCACCCACCATAACCAGATCGGTTACTTCTGGCTCAAGCCCGCCGACTTCACCCGCACCGGCACCGCCTCGAGCGACAGCGAGGGGCTCATCGACCATATCCGCGCCATCGAGCCGGTTGTCGTTGCCTGCATGTTCGAGCAAGTCGAGCCCGAGATCGTCCGCATCAGCCTGCGTTCCAAGAGCCCGCAGCTCGATGTCAACGCCATCGCCCGCCAGTTTGGCGGAGGCGGCCACCACGCCGCCGCAGGCGCCCGCGTCGCCGGCCGGCCTCTGTCGGTCCAGCGCCGGGTCGTCAACGCCATTCGAAAAGCCCTCGACCAGGCCGGCCACTCCCATGCACACATTTGATCCTTTCGACGGCGCTCTCCTGGTCGATAAGCCCGCCGGCCCCACCTCGCACGATGTTGTCGATGCCATCCGGCGCCAGTTCCAGATCAAGAAGGTCGGCCACTGCGGCACGCTCGATCCCAATGCCACCGGCCTCCTCATCATCGTCCTGGGCCGCGCCACCAAGCTGAGCGAGAAGCTCACCGCCTCCGATAAACACTACGCCGGCGCCATCCGCTTCGGCGAAACCACCGACTCATACGATGCCGATGGCCAGCTGGTCGCATCCTTGCCCGTCCCTCCGCTCACCCTCGACCAGCTCAACCAGGAAGCCGCCGCTTTCATTGGCGACCAGATGCAGACCCCGCCCATGGTCTCGGCCGTGAAGAAGGCTGGAGTTCCCCTGTACAAACTCGCCCGCCAAGGCCTCGAAGTCCCCCGCGAACCCCGGCTCATCCACGTCTATCGCTTCCAGTTCACCGACTACCAGGAACCCATCGCCCGCTTCCAGATCCTCTGCACCAAAGGCACCTACGTCCGCAGCATCGCCCACGATCTCGGCCAGAAGATCGGCTGCGGCGCCCACCTCGCCTCGCTCCGCCGGCTGGCCGCCGGCCCGTTCCAGGTCGCCCGCGCCACCCCTCTCGACCAGATCCTATCCCTCGCGCGGCCCCAGCTCGAACCGCTGGTCATCCCCTTCCTCAAAGTCGTTGATATGGCGGCCTCCTGATCCGCGCGCTCCCATCCGACGCCATGCGGATTTTCCACAGCCTCGCCGAGCTCCCGCCCGCCCGCGACTCCGCCAGCTTCGCCATCGGCTTCTTCGACGGCGTTCACCTGGGCCACCAGGAAGTCATCCGCCATTGCATCGCCCAGGCCCGATCCTCTTCCGGCCGCTCCATCGTCGTCACTTTCGACCGCCACCCCCAAGCCATCCTCAACCCCCGCCACGCCCCGCCCCTCATCTACCCGCTCTCCAAACGCCTTCGCCTCTTCGCGAGCCTCGGCGCCGATGACGCCCTCGTCATCCCGTTCGACGTCTCCTTCAGCCGCCAGACGGGCGACCAATTCATCCAGTCCATCGCCCACCGCTGCTCCCCCATCGCCAGCATCACGGTCGGCCGCGCCTTCGCGTTCGGCTGCCAGCGATCCGGCAACCTGGCCCTCCTCCAGCAGCTCGGTTCCCGCTTCGGATTCGCCGCCCACGGAATCCTTCCCGTCCACGCCCACGGCCACGCCGTCAGCAGCACCCGGATCCGCTCGATGATCCGCCTCGCCGACTGGAATGGCGCCGCCCAGCTCCTCGGGCGCCCGTATGCCCTCTGCGGCCCCGTCATCCGCGGCCGGCAGCTCGGACGCCAGCTCGGGTTCCCCACGGCCAATCTCGATGTCTCCGGCCTTCTCCTGCCTCCCCTCGGCGTTTATGCCGCCTGGGCCCACTTCGGCGCCCGGTCAGCCCCGGCCGTCTTCAATCTCGGTTTCCGTCCCACCATCCAGAACCCGGCCCCTTCCCTCCACGCCGAAGCCCATCTCCTCGATATCGACGAGGACCTGTATGGCCGCGACCTCGAAATCCAATTCGTCCAGCGCCTCCGAGACGAACGCCGGTTCTCCTCCACCGACGGCCTCCGAGAACAAATCGCCCGCGACATCGCCGCTGCGCGCGCCCTTCTGTGCGGATCCCCATAGCATCACCCTGTCCCGGCTTTTCGGAGAAAGGCCGGCCAGCAGGGCTCCCCAGAAAACCTCAGACCCTGCCTCGATCGCTAATCGGCGCTGACCCGGAACAAAACGGTGTTTGGATATTCCCGGGGGGCGATGTTCTGCATCCGGCCGCCCGACCCCCCGGTTTTTCGTTGTCGTCGGATGGCGCGAGCCGGTATGCTGGCCCTGACGAAGCCCGGGAATCCGCGACGGAACGCAGCGGAATCATCCGGGCGGCTCGAATATCGAAATCAACCAGGACGAAGCCATGGAAGCTATTACTCGCCGCCATTTCACTCAAACGGTCCTCGCCGCAGGAGCGTTATCGGCCCTCTCGGCCAGCCGGGTCATGGGCGCCAACGAGCGGATTCGGCTCGGGTTCATCGGGCTGGGCAACCGCGGGGACCAGGTCCTGGACGGCTTCCTGGCGCATGGGGACGCCCAGGTGACGGCGGTGTGCGATCTGAATGCGAGCTACATGGATTTCGCGGCGCGGAAGATCGGCGGGTCGCCCCGCCAGATCAAGGATTATCGGCGGCTGCTCGAACTGCCCGACCTGGATGCGGTGGTGATCGGCACGCCGGATCACTGGCATGCCCTGCAGACCATCCAGGCATGCCAGGCGGGCAAGGATGTCTACGTCGAGAAACCGCTCTCCCTTCGCGTGGCCGAAGGACGGCGGATGGTCGACGCCGCCCGGCAGAATCGCCGTGTCGTCCAGGTCGGCATTCACCGCCGATCGTCGCCCTTCTGCCGCGAGGCGGCCGATTTCGTGCGCAACGGCGGGATCGGAAAAGTGACGGTAGCCCGTGCGTTTCACATCCAAAACGAGTGGCCGCACGGGATCGGCACCCCTCCCGACGGCGAGCCTCCGGCTGACCTGGATTGGGAAGGGTGGCTCGGACCCGCCCCTCGGAAACCGTACAACAAGAATCGCACCTACTATCGGTTCCGATGGTTCTTCGATTACTCCGGCGGACAAGTCACTAACTTCGGGGTCCATTACATGGATTTCATCCACTGGGCGCTGGGACAAAACGCGCCGCGGCGGGTGACGGCGCTGGGGGGCAGGTTTGCGATCGAGGACAACCGCGAGATTCCGGACACGCTCGAGGCGATCTGGCATTATCCGGGCGACACGCTGGTGACGTTTTCGCAATTCAACGCCACGGCGGGCCAATGGAGCCGGCCCGGATGCGAGGTCGAGCTGCGGGGAACGAAAGGGACACTCTACCTGTTCGGAAACGGTTACGAGGTCGTGCCGGATGCCATCACGCCCAACGAGTTCCCCGCACGAACGCCCGTGGATCGTGAATACGAAAGGCGCTACCGGGTCGGCGCCAAGCCGATGATCGAGCCCCGCAAGGCCCAGGGCAGCTCCGACACCGCTTTTCACGCGCGCAATTTCCTGGATTGCGTCAAGAGCCGGCAGCCCTGCAACTGCGACCTTGAAACGGGCCACCGGAGCACCTCGACCACCCTGCTGGCCAATGTGGCCTACCGGCTCCACGCCTGCCTCGATTGGGACGCCGCCGCCGAACGGTTCACGAACAACCCCGAGGCCAACACGCATCTCGATTATCCGTACCGGGCCCCTTACAGGATATGAAGTGCCTGGTGACGGGCGCGGCGGGATTCGTGGGGGCGCATCTGGTTCGGGAGCTGGCGAGGGACGGGCATGCGGTGCGGGCGCTGGTGCGCCCGGGCAGCCGCCCGCGCGATCCGATCGGCGCCGACTGCGAGATGATCGAGGCTGACATCACCGATCCCGACGCCGTCCGGCGAGCCGTCGCCGGATGCGACTGGTGTTTCCACGCGGCAGCCAGCTATCACCTGTGGCTGCCGGACTATCGCCCAATGTATGCGGCCAATGTCGAGGGAACCCGGTGCGTGCTCGGCGCAGCCCGGGCCGCAGGCTGCAGCCGGATCGTGTACACCAGCACCGTCGGGTGCGTGGGATTGCCCCGGCCGGATCTGACGCCGGAAACGGCTGCCGACGAGACATTGGATCCGCTGCCAGCCCAGCTCAGCAACCATTACAAGCGCTCCAAATGGCAGGCCGAATTGGCCGCTCGAGAAATCGCCCGCCAGGGCGCCCCCGTCGTCATCGTAAACCCCAGCACGCCCGTCGGCCCTCGAGACGCAAAACCCACTCCCACCGGACGAATCATCGTGGACTTCCTCAACGGACGAATGCCGGCATATATGGACACAGGATTGAACTGGGTGGACGTGCGGGATGTCGCGCGCGGCCACATCCTGGCAGCCCAGAGAGGCGAGGTGGGCCAGCGTTACATCCTGGGACATGCCGCGGGGAACTGGAGCATGAAACAGACCTTGGGCGTGCTGGCGGCCATTGCCGGGAAACCAGCCCCGCGCTGGCGAGTGCCCTATTGCGTGGCTTGGCTCGCAGCCGCCTTCAACGAAGGCTGCTCCGCCCTGACCCGCCGGCCGCCCACTGCCCCGATGGCCGGCGTCCGAATGGCTCGCTACCGCATGTACTTCAATCCGGCCAAGGCGATTCGCGAACTCGGACTGCCCCAGAACGATCCCCGCCAGGCGATCGCCGATGCCGTTGCATGGTTTTTCGAGCACGGATTCGCAAAACCTGGTAACATCCACCCCATATGACGCACTGGACTCTGCAGATCACGGCCGGCTTCGCGGCATGGGCAGCGGTAACCCACGCTCAAACACCGGCGGCCGCCGGCGGCGAACGTGCGCGCGCCCCCGAAGCGATCGCTCAGGCCGGCGACTACCCTCGATCCTCGGAGGCGTGGGAAATCATTGCCCCTTTTTTTCAGCCTCCGCCGCGCTACGCGGGCGAGCTCGGAACCTACCGTTCGCCACTGTTGTTCGAGGACGGATCGAGGGTGCAGTCGGCGGCCGATTGGCCGCGCCGGCGCCGGGAGATCCTCGATCGCTGGCACGAAACCATGGGGCCATGGCCGAAGCTTCTCGATGCGCCTCAACTCGAAATCCTCAGCCAGACACGCCAGCAGGATTACATGCAGCGCCGGGTTCGGCTCGGGATCGGCCCAGGGCAGACGGGCGAAGGCTGGCTGCTGACGCCCCACGGCCCGGGCCCTTTCCCGGCCGTCCTCGTCGTCTATTACGAGCCCGATACCAGCGTGGGCCAAAGCGAGAAGCAGGGCCGCGATTTCGGAAGCCGGTTGGCTCGAAGAGGATTCGTCACCCTGAACATCGGCACGCCGGGCGGCAACGCGTTCAAGCCGGCAATCGGTGAGGCCCGATGCCAGCCGCTCTCCTATCACGCCTATGTCGCCGCCAACGCCTGGCAGGCTCTGGCTCGGCTGCCCGAGGTGGACGCCCGCCGGATTGGCGTCACCGGCCATTCTTACGGCGGCAAATGGGCCCTGTTCGCCGCGGCATTATGGGACAAGTTCACCGCTGTGGCCGTGAGCGATCCCGGAATCGTGTTCGACGAAACCCGCCCCAGCATCAATTATTGGGAGCCGTGGTACCTGGGGCTCGATCCGAACCAGCGGCGGCCGAAACGCGGCGTGCCCGCGCCCGATAATCCTCGGACGGGCCCTTATCGCAAGATGATCGAGAAAGGCATGGACCTGCACGAGCTGCATGCGCTGATTGCGCCGAGGCCATTCCTGGTCTCGGGAGGCGCCGAGGATCCGCCGTCGCGCTGGATCGCGCTCAACCACCTCGCCGCCGTGAACCGGTTGCTCGGCTGCACCAACCGCATCGCTCTCACCAGCCGGAATGGACATTCAGTCACCGAAGAGTCCTGCAACCAATTGGTGGCTTTCTTCGAGCATTTCCTCGGGACTGGCTGGCGGCCGGCAGCGGCTCCATGAATCCGCTGTTGCGCGTGCGCGCGTTGACCCGCGCGGACCTCGAGTTCGCGGACCGGGTCCGCGAGCTGGCGGGCTGGAACCAGACGCACGCCGATTGGAATCGGTTCCTGGCCGCAGAGCCGGAGGGCTGTTTCCTGGCCGAATGGGATCGACAGCCCGCCGGCACGGCCACCACCACCGTCTACGGACCGGCGCTGGCGTGGATTGGCATGGTCCTCGTGCATCCGGATGTTCGCCGGCGCGGCATCGGCAGCGCCCTGCTGCGGCACTGCATGGATTACCTGCGCCGGCGCGGGGTGCGCGGCATCAAATTGGACGCCACACCTCTGGGGCGCCCCCTCTACCAGAGCCTGGGATTCGAGGACGAGTGGCGGCTGGCGCGCTGGGCTGGCGTCGCCCCCTCCCAACCCCGCTGCCAATCGGACCCGCGTCTGCGCCCTTGGGATCTCAAGGACACCGCCCTGGTCCAACGGCTGGACGAGGCAGCCTTCGGCATTTCGCGCCAGCGGATCCTGCGTCTCTTGCTGCCCCAAAGCCAGGCGGCTTGGGTGTTCGAGCCCGAACCGGGCAGGATCTCGGGATTTGGAATGCTGCGAGCGGGATCGAGAGCGTTTTATCTCGGACCAGTGGCGGCCGAATCCGCCGAGGCGGGGATCGGGCTGGCAGAACGATTGCTGGCCGGCTGTCCCGGCCAGCCAGTGTATTGGGATATCCCTGAAACCAACGAGCCCGCGACCGCCTGGGCGGGACGGATGGGATTTGCGATCCAACGGCCTCTGATCCGAATGTTCGCGGGCGCCAACCTGGCCCCGGGCGATCCACGACGCCAATTCGCGTTGGCCGGCCCGGAGATCGGATAGGCGGCAAGAAGCCGCTTGCAGGAGGTGTGAGCCACATGCAAAGTGATCCATATGATGCGCTCAAATGTGCGGCGTTCGAACATGCTTGATCCCTCGGGGGCCAAGATGAGAAGGGGCGGTTCCCTGTGGCAGGCGGGGGCCCTTGTGGCGATCGGTTTCCTGTTCCTGGCAGGCGGAGGCTCGCCCATGGCGGCAAACATCCCAATCCCGAACGGATCGTTCGAGTCGCCCACCCCTCCGCCGGGCTATCCGGCCACACCGTTCATTGACGAGTGGCGGAAGTCCCCCGCGCCGGCCTGGTTCAGTCCGGACACGACCGGCGGGATCGCGTGGGAGCAATTGTCGGGGGTGTTCCCGAACACGGCTGCCGGCAGCCCCGATCATATTGACAACGTGGATGGGCGCCAGGCGGCTTATCTGTTCACGCTGCCCGAGGTCGCCCTGTTCCAGCAGTTGGAATCGACGTTCGAGGTCGGCCAGTCCTACCAGCTCACGGTGGGCGCCCTTGGGGGTGGCGGGATCGCCGAGGGCAGCGGTTTGGCCTTGAGCCTGTACTACCTCGATGGCGCCAGCCTCCCGGTCGCGGTGTCAACAAGCCCGATCGCGTATACGCAGGCCGGATTCCCCACGGCAACCCATCTGGTCGATATCGGCGTGAAGGTCCCCACGGTGCAAACCGGCGATCCCTGGGCTGGCCAAAACATCGGCGTGCAAATCATGGCCACTTCGGGCATGGGCGCTGGATATTGGGATCTCGACAATGTCCGGCTCGAGGCCGTGCCGGAGCCGACGGTGGCGGCAACGCTGGTGGCTGGATTGGCGGGCATCACGGCGAGACGTTGGCGCATCCGCCGCCCAGCGTGAATGACGCCGCATTCGAAAGACGGCATGGGCAGGGCCAGCGGGCGCGCACGATCCGGCTCCCGGCTCCTGCGCTGGGCAAGACGCGCGGCCATGGCCGGCCTGTGGATCCTCATCGCCGGAGCCGCAGCCTTGCGCGCGGCTACCATCGCGATTCCCAATGGGTCGTTCGAAGCCCCTGCCACCCTTTTTGTCGATACACACATCGATTCCTGGCAAAAGACTCCCAAACCAGACTGGTATGACGAGGGAGGCGGATTTCTTTGGGAGCAACTGACCGGTTTGTTCCAGAATCCGGCTCCAACCCGCGCCGATCACATTGACAACTGCGACGCGAGCCAGGCGGTCTGGGTGTTCGCCGTGCCCGGAGTCGGCTTGTTCCAGGACGCCGACACGGTCGATTGGAACGATCCGGCGCCATCGCGCGATTTCAATGTCGTGTTCGAGGCCGGCAACTCCTACGAGCTGACCGCGGGGGTCATAGGCGGCGGAGGCAACATGGCCGAAGGGGCGAGCCTCGAGTTGAGCCTGTATTATCGGGATCCAGCCGGCCAGATGGTCACGGTGGCCGCCACCTCGATCGTCCACACCTTCGCCGTTTTCAGCAACAACACGCATCTGGTTGACTTTGGGGTGCGAACGCCGCGCGTCGAGCCTGCCGACCCATGGGCGGGCCGGAACCTGGGCGTGCGGATCCTGTCCACGGTCGGATTCGATCTCCAGGGCGGATACTGGGATTTGGACAACATCCGGCTTGCTTCGATATCGGATCCGATCCTGATCGAGCCAGGGTGGGCCGGCGGCCAGTTTGGATTCACGATCCGGAGCGAACCCGGAATGCAGATCGAGGTCCTTTCGAGCGCCGACGCCCGCTTCCCGTTGTCGCAATGGACGGTTGCAGGCACATTGACCAACCAGACAGGAAGGGCGGCGTTTATCGAGACGGCGCCCGTCGAGGCCCGGCGTTATTACGCGGCGCGCCAGGCGCCATCCAGCCCTTGAACTCTCACCCGTGCCGCACGCAGTGGGGGCTTGGATCCGTGGCGCGAGGATTCACGCTGATCGAGCTGCTGGTGGTCATCGCGATCGTCGGCATACTGGCCGCCTTGCTCTTGCCCGCGCTCGCCTCGGCCCGGCAAGCGAGCCAGAAAGCAGCCTGTCTTGCGAACTTGAGGCAGGTGGGAATCGCCCTGCACGAATACGCCCAGGAGAACCGCGGCCGGATCCCATACGGGCCGAAAGCGCCGCCCTTCACGAGCCCCGCCAGCTTCTATCCATCGACCGGCGCGCCCACCAGCCTCCTCTCGCTCGAGACGGGCGCGCCCGTGGGGCTGGGACGGCTGCTCGATGCCGAGCTGGCCAGCCAGCCCCGCGTGCTCTTCTGCCCCGGCAGCGATCAACCCATTGACGCCGGCGCGGAGCTGGCCAAGGTGGGGCGGTATCAGGCGCAAGGCTCCTATTACTATCGCCACGCCGGAAACACGAACTTGTTCGACTCGCACTCTCGCACCAACGATCCAGTCCACCTCCAGCTCGACAACCTCGGCCAGAACCGCAACGGACAGCCCATTCGCGCGCTGGCAATGGACACGCAATTCCTCAGCCCGCCGGACCTGGCCGCTTTCAACGTGAAGCCCCGCACCCATCATCGGATGAAGATCGCCGACATTCTGTATGCCGATGGCAGCGCGGCTTCGCGCCGCAATTCCGATGGCCGATTCACGGTCGACCTGCGCGACTACGGCGACATCCACGACGCCTTCAGCCGGATCCTCGCCGTGCTCGAGGAGGCGGATGCCGAGTATTGACGGCGTTGTCGACGCGCCCCATTTGGATTAGGCTGCGGTCATGGGACGTCAATGGTTGCATGCGAAGCGCCTGGTGGCAGGGCTCAAGAAAGGCCGCGCCACCAACAAGATCGTTCGCGAAATCTCGGTCGCCGCCAAGAGCGGCGGCGCGGACCCGGCCGTGAATCCGCGCCTGTTCGCCGCCGTCGAAAAAGCAAAAAAGGAGAGCGTCCCCCGGGACGTTATCGAGCGGGCGATCCGCAAGGGCGCCGGCACTGGCGAGGATAAGCTCGTGATGGACCACGTCGTCTTCGAGGGCTATGCGCCGTGCAAGGTGCCGGTCATCGTCGAGGTCTACACCGATAACGTCAACCGGACCGCGCCCGAAATCCGCGTCCTTTTCCGGCGCGGGCAGCTCGGAACGGCTGGCAGCAACAAGTTCCTCTTCGATTGCGTCGGCTGGATCGAGGCGCATCACCCCGATCCCGCCGTCGATCGCGAGGCCGCCGCGATCGAGGCTGGCGCCAACGAGATCGAGACACTCACCCCCGACCAGAATGACGACATCCCCGAGGGCGTTGCCGGCGCGCGGTTCATCTGCGATCGCGCATCCGTGCATGCGGTGGCCCGCTGGCTCACCCAGAACGGCTGGACCGTCGTGACGAGCGAGATCGGATATGTGCCCAAACTCTACCCCGATCTCAGCGATGCCCAGCGCGCCGAAGTCGGCGAATTCCTGCAATCGCTCGAGGATCACGACGACGTCCACCGGGTCTGGGCCGCGGTGAAATGATCGGCCGGGCCCCGCAAGGCCGCCGCCAGACACCGCATGCACGGCCCAGCAGCCTCGAGCCATTATCGCGTGGAATCCGGCTCCCAGCCGATGACGCGGCCGCGGTTTTCGGATTCGAGCCATGCGAGCAGGGGCTGGTAATAGGCTAGCATGGCGCGAGTCGAGAGCGGCTCCCCCGTGACTTCGAGGAGGAGATCCCTCCACTCCCGGCACGCACCGGGGTCCATGATCTGGCGAAGGAACCCCGCCACCTCGGGGTGCCCGGCATAGTTGCACTGGTGGAGCGGCTGCCGGAGGATGCGGCGGGCGATGTGCTCGTGAAGCTGGAATTTCAGGACGGTGGCGACCGCATACGCAGGGTAATAGGCCGGCGTGTCGTTGATGTGGGTCTTGGTGGCCGGATCGCAGAACGCCTCCCCTCGAGCCGCCGGAGGCTCGACCCCCTGAAATTGGCGGACGTATTCCCACCACCGACGGTTCCATTGATCCGGCGGCAGCTCGCGGGCGTACAGATCCGCTTCCCAGTGGGTCATCGTGCCCGAGCTCCAGAAAATGAACGGCACCGACGAGGCCAGGGCGTCGTTGAGCAGAAGGGCCGTATCGTCGGCGGCAAAGTCCTTCGGCAAGAGATCGACGGCTTTCAGGTAAGGGATGCTGCCCGAAGCCAGCGAGATCAGCTCGGCGATCCCCTCGTGGAATCCGGGATTGGCGCCCTGGCGGAGGAGAGGAGGCACTTCGGGCCGGGTATAGCACCAGAAATAATAGCCGTGCCCCAGCTCGTGGTGCGCCGTCTCGAACCATCGCCAGTCCGGCTCGACGTTCATGAGCGAGCGGATATCGCGATCGAGGTCCACGTGCCAGCAGGAGGCGTGGGTGTTCTTGCGGCGATCGGAGCCGGTCGGAACGGGATAGAGGTCGGATCGCTCCCAGAACGTCGCCGGCAGGGCCGGGAAACCCAGGCTGGTGAAGAACGCCTCCGCCCGCCGGACAATCCATTCCGCCGATCGGTTCGCGAAGAACGGATCGAAGTCCGCGGCGGGAACGATGCCGGTCCAGTTCTGGCTCCATCGGTTGTTCAGCCAGTGCGCGGGGATGAGGCGGGGAACGGGCTGGCCGTAGCGGCGCGCCAGCTCGTGCTTCACCCAGGTGTGCAGGTGCAGATAGAGGGGGCGGAGATCGCGCATGAATCCTTCCTGCAGGCGGAGCATCTCGCCGGCGCTCATCCCATAGCCGGCCGCCTGGAGGCTGAAATAGTCCGGATAACCCAGCTCGCGGGCCACGCCGTTCCGCAGCTTTTGAAGCTCGATCAGCCCCGGCTTCAGGGCGGGTCCGGATTGTTTCGAGGCTTCCCAGACGGCGCGCCGCTCATCGAGGTTGGTGCGGGTATCGAGGAGCCGGTCGATTTCATTGGGCGTGATCGGCCGGCCATCGAGCCGAAACTCGAATCCGTTCAGCGCGGATGCCTGGCGGGTCTCGGCGGCAATCCGGGCAGCGACAAGCTCGGGGCGCGTCATGGGGCCCTCGGCGGCATTGAGGAGCACGCGCTCGAGCTGGCGGACAACAGGCGGATCGAGCTGTTCGCGATGCTCCAGCAGCGCGCGCGCCTCGCGGATCAAGGCCGGATTGCCCGTGAAGGCCGCCCGCGCGCGCGAGGCGGTCTCGGAGGCGGCGTCATGCGCAGGGGAGACATCCGTCGAGGCGGTCCATTGGGCCTGGCCCTCGATCGCGATCAGCGCCTGGTAAGCGGCGTTGACCAGCTCCAGAAACCGAGCGGCGCGGTCCGACAGGGACGAGGGCGGCGCAGGGGGCGAACCGGCGTGGGCAATGGGTGCAGCGGCCATGGCGTAGATCAGAATCGCAGTCAGTGGGTTCATGGGACGGAGCAGGAGGATGACAAGGGATCGCGCGCGTCGACCATCGCCCGGATTTCGCGGGCGGCGGCCGATGTCGGATCGAAGGAAATGCCGCGGCGCCAGACGGCAAGCGCCTCGGCCAGGCGTTTCTTTTTCTCGAGCGCGCTGCCATGGTGCAGCGCGATTCTCTGGCGCTGCGGGGCGGAGAGCACGCCGGCCGGCTCGACTGCCTGCCGCCAAAGCCAGGCGAGATCCGCAGCCACCAGCTCTTTCCGGTCCAGGAACGCAGGCATGTGGATGTTGTTGTCGGCGCGGACCAGGCGCACCCGAGGATCCAGAGGCGCCCTGGCAACGGCGGCGTCCATCTCCCGGATGCCGGCCTTGACCAGGGAAAGGCGCGTGGGTGGCCACGTCGTGTCCCGGGCGCGCATGGTCAGGACGCTTCCATACAGGGCGCGGCCGAGGGCATGCTCGGGCTCCAGATCCAGCAGGCGCCGGAAGTAGCGTTCGGCCAT
>CAYWIM010000039.1:0-5017 GCA_964458325.1 uncultured Verrucomicrobiota bacterium | reverse complement strand
TTATCGCCAACCGCACCGCCTCCGCCTTCTCGACGCTGCCTTCGTCATGGCAAAGTTCCCCGAGCGCGAAGAGAAGGGCTCTGTTCGTCGGAGCGCCAGCCAGCCGCGCCTGCAGGTCCCCGAGCTGCGCGTCGAAGTCGGAGCCGGCTGCGCCGCTGCCCGGGAGCATCCAGGCAAGCCAGACGATCAGGATGAACGGGCCGGCGCGCATCGGGCGGCACTCTACGGCGGGCCAGCGCCGATGCCGAGAAAAATGTGCGAATTCGCTCCTTGAGTTCGCGGGTCCCCTGCTCTATGCGTACCGTCCCATGGGCGATACGATAACGGCCGTGCGATGGATCGGAGAGCCGTTCTTCGCGCGGAACGCGGAGGGCAAACCGATATCGCGGATTGCCACAGTCTTTCCGCGGCGCGGGGTGGTGGTGACGATCCCTGGCATTCATGCCTGGCAGCGAGAGGCCTGGATTCAGAAGCTCGGCCAGGAACGCGGGCGCCCGCTGGCCGCGGAGGAAGAAAGCGCCGAGCTGGCGCAATCCGTTGACTTGATCCTCGAGCCGGACCTGGTGTTGATCCGGCCGCATCCCGAGGACATGCCGCTGGCATTCGAGGCGGACGATCTTTTGCAGAAGCTCATGTCCAAACGCCAGATCCGCTTTCTGCATGTGTTGGACGAGCGGGTGCAGGCGGCCATCAAGGCGCGCGGCGAGCTCTGGCGCATCAGCCCCTTGCCCCAAACGGGCGAGGAGATGCAGCGGATGATCCGCGAGTCGCGCGAGCGGATCGCAGGGGATGCGATCTACTACTTCAACCGGATCACCGGCGCACGGTATCTCACCTTCTTCGAGTTCAGCCGGCTCGAGGCATTGCCCGCGCCCGCCCTGGCTCAGCACCTCGCCGAAATCCAGGAATACTCCAAGCGCCGCAACCGGCTCGGCGAATTCGAGGTCTGCTTTCTCGGCGCGGATCCCGCCTGGGGCCCCGCCGCCTTCGCCGGATTCGATTTCCTGCGTGCGGACGAAAACGCGCTGCGGGAGCGCTATCGGGAATTGAAACAGCGTTTCGAGGCGGCCGTGCCGCCCGAGCTCCGCCGGGACCAACCGGAGGATCCGGCGTGGCGGACGCAGATGATGAAGCGGCTGCTGGGAGGCAAGGGCGAACATCTGACCGAGGCGGTGCTCCAGGGGCTGAGCCCCGAATTCTATCTGCAGATCCACTGGCTGCCGGGGGGGCGATTCGAGGAGGGCGAGTTCATCTTCGACACCGTCTATGACGAATTCGAAGATGCGCCCGGCGATCCCGAGCTGGCGGACCTGTGCGACCCCAAAGCCAGGCGCTTCATTTTCAATTTCATTCGCGAGTTCGGGGATCTCGAGTACGTGAACGTGGGGCGGGTCGAGAGCTCGCTGTCGCTGCGGGCCAAGATGCCCGGCCGCCGCGCCGTCTATATCGCCGAGCTGAAGCTGCGAATGGACGAGCGCCGGGTGGCCCGGATCCTGCGCATCCAGAAATGGGGGATCCACGAGCATCTCGAGGCGGGCAAGGGCCTCCTCCAGGCGATGCTCGAGGCCGAGGAATACACCGAGTACATCCTCGACCGCCGGCTCGGCTGCCGGCAATTGGGGATGAACCTCTCCACCCGGATCGTCCAGCGCAAGATCTTCGAGCGGTATCAGGGCAAACGCACCGAATATTTCGGCTGCCAGATTGGATCCACCTATTTCGAGCGCGAGTACATCTTCGGCGTGGCCAGCGACAAAGTGCCGCGATCCAGGCTCGAGCAGCCGGAATACGCCGTCGGGCTTGCCCGGCTCCTGGGACGGGCGGCGGCTCCCAACATCATTGTCGGCCGGACCACGCTCGAGAAGGTCGTCATATTCGACGACGGAGACGAGGTGGTCGTCGAGGACGAGAACGGCTGGCCCAAAGCGATCGTTGTGTCGGATCATACGGGAACCTTCGTGGATTTCGCCAGCCCGCTCGAGCAATTCGCCGAGGCCTACGCGCGGCCAGTCAATGCGCGGCTTCCGCACCTGCCAAACCCGGCCTTGTTCGCGCGCACTTACATCGCCGGATTCACGGAGCAGTTCCTGCGCGTGCAAGGGGATTACCGCAGGCGCCGGCGCGCATTCGACACGCTGTTTCAGCACGAGAAGCAGGATCCAGGAAGCTTCGCCTTTCGCTGGCTTCGCGTGCTCTCGCGGCTGGATCAGACGGACGGACGCCGGCTGGCGGAACGAATCCAGGGTTTCATCAAGGTCTGAACGTCGAGGACCCCGGCGAGCCGCGCAAGTCGCCGGCAAGACAGAAAGGCATCCATGATCGAGGCCTCCGGATTGAGCAAGGTGTTTCGAGACCGTCGCCGGGGCCAGGTGCAGGCGGTCGAGGCGGTCTCGTTCGCCTGCCGGCCTGGGGAGGTCTACGGCCTGCTGGGAGCCAATGGCGCCGGCAAAACCACGACCTTGCGGATGCTCGCCACCCTCTTGCGCCCCAGCGCCGGCACCGCGCGCGTGGCCGGACACGATATCCAGAACGAACCGGGCGCGGTCCGGGCCCGGATCGGCTTTCTCTCCGCGGCCACCGCATTGTACGGCCGCCTGACCGCCCGCGAGCAGGTCGCCTACTTCGGGCGCCTCCATGGGATGCAAGATGCCCGGCTGCGGGATCGAGTAAACGAACTGTTCGCCTGGCTCGAGCTGGGGCCCGAGGCCGAGGCGCGCTGCGACCAGCTGTCGACCGGCCAGCGGCAGAAAGTCTCGCTGGCCCGCACCCTCGTCCACGACCCGCCCGTGATGATCTTCGACGAGCCGACGATGGGGCTCGACGTGCTGGCCGCGCGCGCCATCATGCGATTCATCCAGACCTGCCGGGCTCGGGGTAAAACCGTTCTTTTTTCCTCGCATGTCATGAGCGAGGTCGAGCGCTTGTGCGATCGGGTCGGCATCATCCACCGGGGCCGCCTCCTGGCCGAAGGCACCGTCGGCGACCTCCGGTCCGAGTATCGGGAGGCAAGCCTCGAGGACGTTTTTGTCCGAGTGGTGGAGGCTGGGACATGAACGCACGTCAGGCGCGGATCGTCTGGGGCAAGGAAGTCCGGGAGCTGATGCGGGACCGGCGGACTCTGATCTCGACGCTGGTCCTGCCGGTGCTGCTGATTCCGCTGCTGGCGGTGGGCTTCGGGTTCCTGACAGCCCGCCAGGCTGGCAAGGTCCGCCAGGAAGCCCAGCAGACCGGATTGAAGGTCATGGTCATCGGCGCGGAACGGGCGCCGGGGCTGGTCGCTTTCCTGGCGCAATCGCCCGTGCTGCGCCTGGCGCCGGCCACGCCCGATCATGCCGCGCGGATTGCGTCCAAGGAAGTCCGGGCGGCGATCGACATCCCCGCCGGATTGGAGACCGGCGATGCTGGCGATGCGCAGGCCCATCCCCCGGCAGCCGCCGGGCCGCCCGTGGTCCGCATTCTCCATTACATGGGCGAGTACCGGTCCCAGATGGCCGTCCGCGAGCTGCAGCGTCTGCTGCGCGAGTACCGGGACCGGATGGTGACCGCCCGGCTGGCGGGCCTGGGCCTGATGAGTCGCGATCTGCTGGCGCCCTTCGGCGTGGCCGAGGAAAACGTTGCCGCCTCCCGCAAGGTCAGCGGCAACCTGCTGGGCGGCATCATCCCTTACATGATCGTCATACTCTGTTTTGTCGGAGCCATGAATCCTGCCATGGACCTGACGGCCGGCGAGAAAGAGCGAGGCACGCTCGAGACCTTGCTCACCAGCCCGGTGGATCGGGGCAGCCTGGTGGTGGGCAAATTTCTGGCGACGCTGGCCGCAGCGCTCGCCAGCGCCACTTTGTCCTTGGCATCGTTTGGCGCAACCTTCTCGATCCTTCCGCTGGCCCTGTCGGCATCCGGCCCCGATGCTCGAGCGAGCCTTCTGTTCTCGATCAGCCCGGGAGGGCTGCTGGCCGTCCTGGCGATGATGGCGCCGCTGGCGGTGATGTTTTCGGCGGTGCTGCTCGCGGTGTCGCTGCTGGCGCGCAGCTACAAGGAAGCCCAAAGCTATGGGGGACCGATGATGTTCCTGGTCATCGGGCTGGCGCTTGTGGGTATGCTGCCCGGGATGGAGCTGAGCTGGCGCTGGGTGTTTGTGCCGGTCACGAATGTCAGCCTGATCAGCAAGGAGATCCTCACGGGCCGCTTCCCCTGGGCAGCGATCGCCGTGGTGTTCGGCACCAGCTGCCTCTATGCCGGCGCGGCCTTGGCGGCCGCCGCAGCAGCCTTTCGCCGTGAATCGGTTTTGTTCCGATGACCCCTCCACCCGGCGCGCTCCAAAGCGAACCGTGTCCCCCGCCATAACACCCGAACGAATCGAGGTTTCAAGCGGATGGGATCAGGCGGCCGGGGCCGCGGAACATGGCGTAGAGAGCCCGGAGGAGCCATTGCCCAGCCACGGCGGCCACCAAAACCGCCCCACACACAAGCCCCAAGGCGCAAAGGCCGTTCAACACGATCCAAGATCCGCGACCGCCCGCTTGGCAGGCCCGCAGCAGGACAGCCAAGGAGACCAGAACGGCCGCCGCGTAGTCGCGACTGCTGGCCCTCTCCATGCGGACATCCCCCTTCCCTGCGATGCCGGTCCATAGAAAGGCGACCGCGCCGAGACCAAAGGCGAAACCGGTCGCCGTGCGCATCGCTCCGGTTTCAGGAAACAATTGAAGCCCGAAGAAAGCCGTGATCGCCATGAGGAACCCATGAGCCCATAGCCATCCAGGAGTCGCTCGAGGGCGAACGAAGAAATGCCATGCCGATCCAAGAAGGATCCCTGCGTAAAGGCCCACGCACCGCTGGCAGACCGGCAGCCAATCGCCCCCCGGCATCCAGACATGCCCCGGATGCAGGCCGCAGAGCCAGGCGAAGATGGCGTCGATCGAGCTCATGCGAGGGCAGGACCGTTTTTCGATCGTCGAGCGAGCCTCCGGCCCCTAAGGGTCTGTGCAAAAATTACTTCCTAACCTGATCGCGGCGGCTG
>CAYWIM010000038.1:0-40370 GCA_964458325.1 uncultured Verrucomicrobiota bacterium | reverse complement strand
CGCGCCGATGGCTGCAAGCCTACCGCTCGGCGCGCAGCGGAGTGCGCGCCCTACCCCGCAAGCCGAAAGCTGAAAGGTAGGGCGGCCACTCCGTGGACGCCGCTTTGACCGCTGCAAGCACACAACTCGGCGCGCAGCGGAGTGCGCGCCCTACCTTTCGACGAACCGCTGGCTCGTCTGCTTGTGGGTGATACGCGACAGGCCTGGAAGCGGCTGTCCAGCACGCCAGCCGGGGTCTCTGGAAATTCTTGCGGACTTGCGGGCCGGCTGGGCTATAATGGAGATCGACCGGTCCGATGCAGGAACGTCATGATATCGATGCGATAGCAGCGCTGATCCAGGCGCGGGCGCGGGTATTGGATCTTGGCTGCGGCGACGGCGAGCTGCTGGCGCTGCTGGTGGGGCAGAAGCAGGTTCAAGCGCGGGGGATCGAGCTTTGCGAGGATAACGTCCGCGCGGCGATCGGCCGGGGGCTCTCGGTCCGCCAGGGGAATATCGAGGAGGGGCTCGAGGACTATTCCGACGATGCCTTCGACTGCGTCATTCTGAGCCAGACACTGGCCTACCTCGACAGCCCGGAAAAGGTCGTGCGCGAAATGCTGCGGGTGGGGCGCCGGGCGATCATCTCTTTCTACAGCGCCGGCTACTGGCGATCCCGGCTTTGGGCGCTGGCGGGCGGCACCATCGAAGCATCGCTCACGTCCGGCGCGCCCCGCGCCCGGACCATCACCATCCCGCAATTCATCGAGTTCGCCCAGGGCATTCCCGCCGGGGTCGAGCGCTCGCTCTTCCTGGCCAACCGGCGCCAGATCTGGATCCTGCCCAACTTCCGCGCCCAGATCGCCGTGTTCGTCCTGGTTCGAGGCTAAAGGAAAACGGCTTGTCGTTTGGCGGGGGGTCGGGTACTAAACCGGGATGCGGTTCATCGCCTCGATCTACGAGAAGCTGCAGCGCCATCCGAAGCGGATCGTGTTCCCGGAAGGGGCCGAGCCGCGGGTGATCCAGGCGGCGCGGCAGTTTTACTCGTTGCGTCTGGGGGTTCCGATCCTGCTGGGGGATCGGACGCGGATCAAGGCGGCGGCCGAGCAGCTCAACGTGACGCTGGAAGGGGTGCGGATCATCAATCCGGCCGAGAACGACGAGCTCGAGACATTCGTGAAGCGGTTCGAGCGGCTCCGGCGGTTTCGGGGGCTGCGCGATGACGAGGCGCGCGAGACCGTCCTCATGCCGAATTATTTCGGGGCGATGATGGTGGCGATGCACCGGGCCGATGCGCTGGTATCCGGCGCCAACGAGTTTGCGGGCGCCGTGCTGCGGCCGCTGTTTCAGATCATCCGGATCGCGCCGCACACGACCACGGTATCGGGCTGCACGATCCTCGAAGTCGAGGACTCGAGGTTTGGGGAGGATGGCGTCCTGTTTCTGGCGGACTGCGGGGTGATCCCGGAGCCCACGGTGGACCAGCTGGCCGACGTGGCGATCGAGACGGCCCGGCTGGCCCGTCAGCTGGTGGGGAAACCCCCGCGGGTCGCGTTCCTCTCCTACTCGACCAAAGGCAGCGCCACGCATCCTTCGATCGGCCGGGTCCAGGCGGCGGTGGCGCTGGCGCAGCAGAAGGCCCAGGCCAAGGGGCTCGAGGCCCAGTTCGACGGCGAGCTGCAGGTGGATGCGGCCCTGATCCCGGCGATCGCCCAGCGCAAGGTCCCCGACAGCCCGGTGGCCGGCCGCGCCACGGTGCTCATCTTTCCAGACCTGAACTCGGGCAACATTGGGAGCCGGCTGCTGCAGCACCTGGCGCGCACCACGGCCTACGGCCAGATCCTCCTCGGGCTCGACCGGCCCGCGGCGGACGTCTCGCGCGGCTCGAGCACCCACGACATCCTCGGCGTGGCCGCCATCGTTGGCGTCCAAGCCATCGACTACCACCTCCTCTATCCGGGCGCAGGCGAGCAATTGCCAGGCGACATGTACGACGATTGATCTCCGCGCGAACTTTTCCGATGAACTTCACGATCCCATTCAATTCCACGCTGGCCGCTGTGCCCCGGTATCAGCCCGGGCGCCCCATCGAAGAGGTGGCGCGCGAGCTGGGGCTGGCGCCCGAGGCGGTCATCAAGCTGGCCTCGAACGAGAATCCCCTGGGGCCCTCCCCGCGCGCGCTGGCCGCCCTCCGCAAGGGGCTTGACCAGATCCATCTCTATCCGGACGGCAACGCGTATTACCTCAAGAAGCGGCTGGCGGAGAAGCTCGATGTCGATCCGCGCCATCTGGCGCTGGGCAACGGATCCAACGAGATCCTCGAGCTGATCGGGCATGCCCTCCTGGGGCCGGGGACCGACGTTGTGGTGTCGGAGTACGCCTTTGCGGTCTATCCGATCGTGACCCATCTGTTCGGGGCGAATCTGATCACCGTGCCGGCGCGCGATTACGGCCACGATCTGCCCGCGATGCGGCGGGCCATCACGCCCCGCACCCGGGTGGTCTTCGTGGCCCAGCCGAACAACCCCACGGGCGTCGCGGCGCCAGCGGCCGAGATCCAGCAGTTCGTCGACGATCTGCCCCCGGGCGTCCTGCTGGTCATGGACGAGGCTTATCGCGAGTACCAGGAAGAGCCGCTGGACCTTCTGCCTTGGGTGCGGGAAGGGCGCCAGCCTCATCTGGTCCTGGCGCGCACGTTTTCGAAGATCTACGGCTTGGCGGGCTTGAGGCTGGGATACGCGGCGGGGCATCCCGACCTGATTTCGGCCTTGGACCAGGTGCGGGTGCCGTTCAACGTGAACCGGCTTGCCCAGGAGGCGGCCCTGGCGGCCCTGGACGACCACGAACACCTCGAGCGGACCCGGGCCAACAACGCCGCCGGCTTGCGCGCTTACGAGCAGGCATTCCGGGCAGCCGGTCTGGCCTGGGTGCCCTCGGCAGCTAATTTCATCCTGGTGCGAGTCGGCGACGGCCAGGGCGTGTTCGAGCGCATGCAGGAGCGGGGGGTCATTGTGCGGCCCATGGGCGGCTATCGGCTGCCGGAGTGGGTGCGGATCACGGTGGGCACACGCGCGGAAAACGAGCGCTGCATCGCCGCCCTCCTCGAGGTGGTGGCGTCGATCTGAATTCCACAGCCCTATGAAATCCCGGGACCGGTCCCCATGGAAGGAGGTTGGCTGATGCGCCCCACGGATCTGCGCGGGGTGTTGCGATACATCCCCAGCTTTCGCGAGAAGACATTCGTGGTCAGCCTCGATGGCGGGGTGGTGACCGACGAGAGCCTGCCCAACCTGCTGCTGGATGTGGCCGTGCTGCGGTCGCTCAACATCCGCGTGGTGCTCGTGCACGGGGCCTCCGCCCAAATCCGCGACCTGGCGGCGCGCGACGGGTTCGCGCCGTCGGATCTGGATGGGGCCGGCGTGACGGATGCGGACACTCTGCGCGTGGCGCTGATGGCCGCCAACCGGCTGACGCACGAGCTCCTGGAAGGGCTGGCGGCGGCGGATCTGCGCGCCGCCTGCACCAATGCCGTCACCGCCTATCCCATGGGCATACTCCATGGGGTCGATCACCTCTTCACCGGCAAGGTCGAGCGCGTCGATGTCGACATGCTCCAGCAGCTTCTCGCGCAGGGGATCGTCCCCGTGGTGCCTCCGCTTGGATTCGATGGCGAAGGCAAGACCTACCGGGTGAATTCGGACGCCATCGCGCTGGCGGTGGCGGACGCGCTCAAGGCAGTCAAGGTGGTGTTCATCACCTCCTATGACGGTCTGATCTGCCAGGAACGATTCATCCGGCAGATGCTCGCCAGCGATCTCGAGGCCCTCCTGGCCGCCCACGCGGAGCATTTCCCCCCCCCGCTTCTCTCGAAGGCCATCCATGCCGCCGCCGCCTGCCGGCTCGGCGTGCCGCGGGTCCACATCATCAATGGCCGGGCCGATGAATGCCTGCTGGCCGAGGTCTTCTCCAACGAAGGCATCGGCACGCTCATTTACGCCAACGAGTACCAGCAGGTCCGGCGCGCCCTCAAGAAGGACATCCGCAGCATCCTCAAGCTGACCAAGCAGTCCGTGGCCACCGACGAGCTGCTCCGGCGCACCTACGCCAGCATCGAGAAACACCTCGGCGATTATTACCTGTTCGAGATCGACAAGAATCCGGTGGCCTGCGTGGCTCTGCATGTGTATCCGGAGCAGGGCAAAGGCGAGCTGGCATGCCTCTACGTCCACTCGTCTCACGAGAACCAGGGGATCGGCCGCAAGCTCATCCAGTTCGTCGAGAGCAAGGCCCGCGAGATGGGCCTCGGAGAGCTTTTCCTCCTGTCCACCCAGGCGTTCGCCTACTTCCAGAGCAAGGGCGGATTCAGCGATGGGACACCCGACGACCTGCCGCCCTCCCGGCGCGAGAAATACGAGCAGAGCGGCCGCAAGTCCAAGGTGATGATCAAGAGGCTCAAATGATCCGCCGCCCGGGCGGCCTTCGAATGCAGCGCCAACCTCCGCCTGGATTCTTTCAATCGTGCCGGCGATGGGGCGTGAGGCCCACCCGCTGGCTGCTGTGGGTCCGCGTGGATGAGCAGTCGATGTGGCTGTTCCGGGGCGACCCCGGCGGGGCCGCCAGCCCGGGCCCATGGCGATATCGCGCCATCCAGCGCTATCGGATCTCGACCGCCCGGCTCGGCGTCGGACAGCGGGCAGGCGCCAACCGCACGCCGCTGGGACTGCACCGCGTGCTCGATAAGATCGGGGCCGGCTGGCCCATCGGCACGGTGTTCCGAAGCCGGCGGGTCGTCGGATGCACCTGGCAAGGCATGCCCCACGGCCCCATTGCCCATCGCATCCTGTGGCTCGATGGCCTCGAGCCCGGCTGGAACCGCGGCGGCCGCGTGGATACACACTCCCGCTACATCTACATCCATGGAACCGGCGATGAGCCCACGCTCGGCCGGCCCGCCTCGAAAGGCTGCGTGCACGTGGCAGCCGCCGATTTGATGCCGCTGTTCGACCGGCTGCCCTCGGGCTCCCTGGTCTGGATCTCCGCCGGCCCCAACCGCTGAACATCCGAGGGGCAACCGCCGCCCCCCCCTGCAGACTGCGCTCGATCCGCATCGCCCCACCAGCCGCACTCGCGCAGACCGCGTCAGATCGTCGTTCCGTCGGGGATGATGCCGTTCTTGGGGATGATGACGATGCCGTCGCGGATGTAGTAATGCGGCTGGGTGACTTCCTCGGACTTGCCGGCAGGCGTGATGACGCAGTGATCCCCGATCCGGGCGTTCTTGTCGATGATCGCATTCTCGATGCGGGTGTGGCAGCCGATGCCGATCCGGGGGATCCCGTGCGTTTTCTTGTCGTGAATCGAGGCTTCGGATTCGAAGTAGTCGGCCCCCATCATGATGACGCGGTTCAAGATGCTGCCGCGGTCGACGAGGCTGCGGATGCCGATGATGCTCTCCCGGATCTTCGCGTAATTGATGATGCATCCATCGGAGATGACGGCATGGTCGATCTCGGCCCCATTGATTTTCGAGCCGGGGAGGAACCGGGGCCGGGTGAAGATCGGCGCCTCCATGTCGAAGAAATTGAACCGGGGAAGCTCGGCGGTCAGCTCGATGTTGGCCTCGAAGAAGTTCCGGATAGTCCCGATGTCCTCCCAGTAGCCCTGGTAGGTGAAAGCAAAAACACGGTGGGTATGGATCGCGTTCGGGATGATGTGCTTGCCGAAATCGGTCAGGTCGTTGTCCAGCAGCTCGAACATCACGTCCCGCTTGAACAGGTAGATCCCCATCGACCCGAGAAAATGCTCGGTGTTGGGCTCCATGCCCAGCCGCTCGCAGGAGGCCGGATCGACATGGAGCGTATCCAGGACGGCCGGATCTTTGGGTTTCTCGACGAACCGCGTGATGCGGCTCTCGGAATCGATCTGGAGGATGCCCAGGCTCGTGGCCGCCTGCCGGGAGACGGGGATGGTGGCGACCGTGACGTCGGCGTTGGTTTCCACGTGCTGCTCGATGACCCGGCGCATGTCGATCCGATAGAGCTGATCGCCGCTCAGGATCAGGGCCAGATCGAACTCCTGGGTCTTCAGGTGCAGCTTGTTCTTCCGGACGGCGTCGGCGGTTCCCTGATACCACGAATTATCGGTGAGGGTCTGCTCGGCGGCGAGGACCTCGACAAATCCGTTGGTGTATTGGTCGAACTTGTAGGTCTGGGAGATGTGCCGGTGCAGCGAGGCCGAGTTGAACTGGGTCAGCAGATAGATCCGTTTCAGCCCCGAATTGATGCAGTTGGAGATCGGGATATCCACCAGGCGGTACTTGCCGGCCAGAGGCACCGCCGGCTTGGCGCGCTCCTTGGTCAGCGGGAACAGGCGTGTGCCCTGCCCACCGCCCATAACGATGGACAACACGTTATTGGTAAGGATGGTGGAGAATTTGGTCGGCATAGCTGGACCCTATCGCTGTATCGCTGTCGTAACGGAGGACTTATACCCCCCAAACCGCGGCCAGGCAAGCGACATTCGGACGTCAGGAAAGCAGCAGGAGTGGCGATTGCCGAGTCCAGGAGGATCGGACGCCAGAAACCATCCGTCCGCCCTCGTTGCGGAATCGGCGAATCGTCGAATCGTCGCGGCGCGCAAACCCAGCGATTGACAAGCCGGGCTGTTCCGCTACGGTTGTTGGATTGAAGTAAATTCGAAGCTATATGCCGAATACGAAGTCAGCCGAACGCCGAATGCGCAGCAGCGCCCGGAAACGGGACCGGAACCGCAGCGTGAAATCCCGCCTGAAAACGCTCGAGAAGAGCTACCTCGAGACCGTGAAGTCGGGGAAGAAGGATAATGCCGGGCAGGCCTTGCGGCAGGTCGTTTCCGCCCTGGACAAGGCCGCCAAGACGGGCATCATTCATCAAGGGCGCGCCAGCCGCAAGAAATCGCGTTTGACCCATCGTCTCAACCAGCTGGCTCCCAAAGCCTGAATCGGACGAACCGGCGATCCTCGATGGATGTCTTGGATCGCATTGGGCAATGGGGAGTGCCGGCATTCGTGTCGGCTCATGAGCTGACGAGAAAAGCAAGCTGGGGCCATGCTCGAGTGGAATATCCATTCCTGGACGGCGCCCGCCCGTTTCAATTTCGCCCGGGACGTCGTGGACCGCTGGGCGGCGTCTCGTCCAGAAGCGCCCGCTCTTTGGTACGTGCACGGCATTGCCGGCCACGAGCAGAGGCTGAGCTTTGGCGAGATCGCCGCCGCGAGCCGCCAGGCAGCCTGCGTTTTTCGCGAGGCAGGCATCGGCCCCGGTGATCGCGTGCTGGTCCTGCTGCCGCGGATTCCCGCCTGGTGGATGGTCATGCTCGGGCTCATTCGCCTGGGCGCCGTGCCAGTCCCCAGCACGCTCTTGCTGACCCCCCGCGACATCGCCTACCGCATCGCCAATGCCCAAACCCGCGCCGTCATCACGACGCCGGACGGGATCGAGAAGGCCGGCGACTTCGATGGGATTCGGTTCCTGGTGGGGGGGGAAGGCGGATCGGGCTGGCGCGATTTCGATGCGGCCCGGGGCCAGGCCGGCGAGGGCGACGCCGGCGATTCGACCGCCAGCAGCGATCCGGGGATCATCTACTTCACCAGCGCCACGACGGGCGAGCCCAAGATGGTCCTCCACACGCAGGCCAGCTATGGCCTTGCCCACCGCCTGACCGGCGATCTCTGGCTCGATCTGCGCCCGGACGACGTTCATTGGAACCTCTCCGATCCGGGCTGGGGCAAGGCAGCATGGTCCAGCTTCTTCGGGCCGTGGCATCAGGGCGCCTGCGTGTTCATCCTGGATTACCACGGAAGATTCGATCCGGGGCTGGCCCTGAAAGTCCTCGAGGATTTCCCCATCACCACTTGCTGCCTGCCTCCCACCGCGCTTCGCCTGATGATCCGCGAGCTCCCGGCGTCGCGGTCGTTTCCGCGGTTGCGCCATTGCGTCACCGCGGGCGAACCGCTGAATCCCGAGGTGTTCGATCGCTGGCGATCAGCCACGGGTCTCACGCTTTACGAGGCCTATGGGCAGACGGAGACCGTGGTGTCGATCGGGCATTTCCGGCAGCTCAACCGGCCCGTCCTGGCCGGGTCGATGGGCCAGGCTGCACCCGTTTACGAGATCGCCATCGTCGACGAAAATCTCCGCGAACTCCCCGCCGGCCAGGAAGGCGAGATCGCCATCCGCGTCCGGCCCCGCCGGCCGCTCGGGCTGTTCCAGGAATACTGGCTCAATCCAGAGGAGATGGCCCGGCAGTTTCGCGGCGATTACTATCTCACCGGCGACCGCGCCATGCGGGATGCCGACGGTTATTTCTGGTTCGTCGGCCGCCAGGATGACGTCATCAAAAGCTCCGGCTATCGCATCGGCCCCTCCGAGATCGAAAACGTCCTCCTCGAACACCCGGCCGTCAGCGATGTCGCCATCATCGGCCAGCCCGATCCGGTCCGCGGGCAGATCGTCAAGGCCTTCGTCGTGCTCCAGCCCGGATTCGAGCCCGGCGACAGAATGCGCCTCGATCTTCAGCAACACTGCCGGCCAGCGGTCGCCCCCTACAAATACCCGCGCGAGATCGAATTTGTCCGGGAGCTCCCCAAGACGATCAGCGGCAAGACCCGCCGCGCCGAGCTGCGCCGGCAGGCGGCCCTCTGACCCTATTCCCTGGTCCGCGTGTCCATAACGATCGTGACAGGGCCGTCGTTGACCAATGCCACCTCCATCATCGCGCCGAACTCGCCCCGCGCCACCGGCTTGCCCAGATCGGCCTCGATCTGCTTCAAAAACGCCTCATAGAGGGGCGCCGCGGTCTCGGGCCGCCCTGCCCGGATGAATGAAGGCCGGTTCCCTTTCCGCGTGCTGGCGAACAAGGTGAACTGGCTGACCGCCAGGATCCCGCCGCCCGTCTCGAGCACGGACCGGTTCATCAGCCCCTGGTCGTCCTGGAAAATCCGCATTCGGACCAGCTTGCCGCTCAGCCACTGCGCGTCTTCGAGCGTGTCGGCCTCCTCGATCCCTACCAGCACCACCAGCCCGCCGCCGATCGCGCCCCGCACCTCGCCCCCGATCGCAACCGATGCCTCTCGAACCCTCTGGATCACCGCTCTCATATTCTCTCACAAGGAGGACGAGCCGGTCATGGGCCGGTAAAAGTCTCGCCCTGCATGTCCCTTTCGAGGGCCGCCAGCACCTCGGGATCGCGCACGTCCACCCAGCGCCCGGCGATCTCCAGCCCCGCCATTCGGCGCCCCTCCGCCTGCAGCCCCGCGATCGCATCGGTCAGCTCATACTCGCCCCGCGGTGACCGCTCCAGCCGGTCGATCCGATCGAATACCGCGGGCGGGAACAGGTAAATTCCGGCGTTGTACCAGGCGGGGTCGCCCGGGCGCAGCAGGCCCTCCCGCCGCAGCGAATCGATCTGCGCAGGCGCCGGCTTCTCGATCAGCCGCTTCAGGCAGAAATCGCCGTCGAAAAGGACGATGGCGCCCTTCGTCACATCCGCGCCGCGCGTGACGGCCAGCACGCCGTCAAAGGCCCCCTCCGCCTTGCGATCGAGCATTCGCCGGTACGTCTCCGGACGCACCAGGATATCTCCGTAGGTCAGCAGGAATGGATCGGCGCCGGCGAAATCGCGGGCCAATCCGGCCGCCCGGCCGGTGCCATCCTGAACCGTCTGCCGGACGTATTCGATCCGCAGCCCGCGCGACCGGCCGTCGCCGAAGTGCGACTCGATGGATTCAGCGCGGTAGCCGGTGACCAGGCAGAACTCGAGGATGCCGGCTGCCGCGATCCCATCGATAATATGCTCCAGGATCGGCCGGCCCTGCACGCGGAGCATCGGCTTGGGGAGCTCCGCGGTCATCCCTCGCATCCGAGTCCCGCGACCCGCCGCAAGGATGACCGCCCGGGCTGCCGGCCTGGTTCCGTGAGCCGCCATGGCGGATCAGGCCCCGAATTTGTCCAGCATCCGCGCGTTGGCCTGGATCAACCGAATCAGGTGCTTGGCCTCGAAGACGCCCAGCGACCCTTGATTGGCCCCCGTCTCGGTGAATCGATCCAGCTTGTCCCAGCCGGACCATTCCGAGATCAGGAGGACCGGCTGCGGATGCCACGAGTGGCCCTTGATCGGCGCGGGCGTCGAGTGGTCGGCGGTAAGGACCAGCACGTCGGGCATCTGCCGGGTCAACACCGGCAGCGCCGCGTCGAACTCCTCGATCGCCTTCTTCTTCGCAGCGAAGTTGCCGTCCTCGCCGTACATGTCGGGATATTTGTAATGGATGAAGAAGAAATCGTAGTTGGCCCGTTCGGCGTGGAACCGCTCGAACTGCTGGGCGATGGTCTGGGGCCCCTCGATCTTGGTCATGCCGACGAGCTGGGCCAAGCCCTTGTACATCGGATACACCGCCAGACAGGCGGCCTTGAGCCCATACCGATCCGCAAAGAGCGGGATCTCCGGCTGATGGGCAATGCCCCGCATCAGGAATCCGTTTGCGGGCGATTTGCCCGCCAGGAGCGGCAGCGCCTGCTGGTAAAAGCCGGCCACCAGCTTCGCCGTTTTCTTGGCCTTGGCCGATTTGGGATCCACCGGGGCCGCGGACGGGATCGGCAGCCCTTCCCGGTGCGGGTCGGCGTCCGTCAAGGGCCCCTGGAGGCCCTTGCCCCGGAACACCACCACGAACCGATGGCCTTTGCCCGCCCGGATGATCACCTCGGCATCGTCGACTTTCTTGATCTTGCGGGCCAGCATCTCGCACAGCTCCTCGCACATCTCGGTCGCGATCCGGCCCGCCCGCCGGTCGGTCACGATCCGCCGGGCATCCAGCGTGCAGAAATTGGCGCGCGCGGCCACGTCCCCGGCCTTGAGATCCAGCCCCAGCCCCAGCGCCTCGATCACCCCCCGCCCCACCTGGTATTCGATGGGATCATAGCCGAACAGCGCCAGGTGCCCCGGCCCGCTGCCCGGCGTGATCCCCGGCGCCACCGGGATCATCCGGCCCTGCGCGCCCAGCTTCGAGAGGGCATCGAGATGGGGCGTGTGTGCCGCTTCGAGCGGCGTCAGATAGCCGTTCTCCTTCACGGCGATGTCGCCCAGACCGTCCAGCACGACCATCGCGATCTTCGCCGCGGGCTTCAGTGTCAGTTCCGAATACAGTGCGTCCAGGTTCATAATCCAATTGCAGGTTCAGGTTGTCCGGGGCGGCGGATCGCGGTTCCTTGCGGCGCCAGCCCCACCACCCGGCGCATATTGAGGGCCCCCTCCCCCGCCGTCAACGGGATTGTCGACGCTCCCCCGTTCCGAATTGCCACTGGACACGAATCTGCTATATGCAAACCGTGTGGTGTCCGACAACAACCTGATGACATGCCGCGCGGAGTGGCGGTTCACTCTCGGAAACTCAATCTCGTCCTATTCATGAAATCCAACTCCATCCATCGTCGGGAATTCCTGGCCCGCGTCGCCGTCGCGGCCGTCCTTGGGGGCGGCCGGGCTGGCCTGCCGGCGGCCGAATCGCCCGCTCGCAAGCCTGCCCCCCGCGATCGCTCCGCCCAGGCGCCCGCATCGCCGGTGGCGATCGCGCGCTGTGCATCCTACGAGCCGATCGAGTTTCGCCGCGCCCTCGATCGGTCGTTCGATCTGCTCGGCGGCATTGCATCCCTCGTGCGAAACCGGACGGTCACGGTCAAACTGAACCTCACCGGAATGGAATGGAAGCCGGTGTTCAATCTGCCCGCCCAGGAAACGTATCAGACGCAGCCCAACACGGCGGCCGCTCTGTGCGCGATCCTGGCCGATGCAGGCGCCCGCCAGATCGTCCTGGTCGAAAACCTCTACTGGGCAAAACCGTTCGAGCAAATCCTGACCGAAGCCGGTTGGGACGTGAAGGCCATCCAGTCCGCTGGCCAGCACCGGGTCACCTTCGAAGATACTCGCAACCAGGGCCGCTTCGCCGGCTACAGCCGGTTCCGCGTCCCCTGGGGCGGTTACATCTTTCCGTCCTTCGACGTGAATTCTCGATTCGAGCAAACCGACGTGCTGATCTCGCTGGCGAAACTCAAACAACACGCCACCGCCGGCATCACCGGCGCCGTCAAAAACCTGTTCGGGATCACCCCCAGCTCGATCTATGGCGACGATGGCCCGGGCGAACATGCCATCAAACACCGGGCCGCCATGTTCCACAGCGGCCGCGGCTCTCCTCCCGCCGGCGTCCCCGGCGAGCTCGACCATGGCCTCCCTAAATCCGGACCGATCCGCGTCCCGCGCATCACCGCCGATATCTTCGGCGCGCGCCCTTCCGAGGTCAACATTGTCGATGGCATCCGCACCATCAGCGGCGGCGAAGGCGCCTGGAACCGCGGAATCGCACTCAAGGAACCCAAGATCCTTTTGGCTGGCCTTAACGGCGTGTGCACCGACGCGGTGGCCACCGCCGTCATGGGATTCGATCCCCAGGCCCCTCACGGCCAGAAACCGTTCCAGGGCGACAACCACCTCCGCCTGCTCGCCGCCGCCGGTGTCGGCGCTATCGACCTGAACCGAATCGAAGTGCGCGGCGTGCCGATCCGGGATGCGCTCTGCCCGTTCTAACAATCATCTCTTGTTCTGACTGCCGTCTCGATTCGCCCCACTGTCTGTCTATCGGCCAGCCGATCCGATCCCGAGACGCCGGTTGCACGAGCGCCCCGCGGGCTCAGGGCTGCCTCCGGCCCACGGAACGCGACAGCGCGGCTTTCGCTGGCGCGCAGTCGGGATCCACGCGCAACGCGCCAGCCGAAAGTGCGACTCGGCGAAATGGCCGTCCACGCGAATGGCTTCGCGGTAGTGGGCGCGCGCTTCGGCAAACAGGCCTCCCGCCTCGGCGTTCGCGCCCCGCACAAAGGTCTTTTCATGTGGACAGAGCATGCATGTTTGGCTTGCCTGGGGCGGGCGGGTGTGGCTGTTATACATCGTTCGCAACGCCGGGCCGGGGAACGCGGTTCACGGATGCGGGCGGCGTGCGCCGCCTGCGGGCAGCCCCCTCCCAGCCGGTCATCGGGCGCCGCGAATCATACCGCATGCGATCGGAACAACCCGCAGCCATCGGCATCATCGGCGGCACCGGCCTCTACGAGTTGGAAGGATTCACTCGGCGCCGATGGGTGCGCGTGCGAACCCCGTTCGGCGCGCCTTCGGATGAGTGCCTCACGGGCGAGCTGGCGGGACGCCGGGTGGTTTTCTTGCCCCGCCACGGGCGCGGGCACCGCCTGCTGCCCGGCGAGATCAACCACCGGGCCAACATCTACGCCCTGAAGAAGCTCGGGGTCGCATGGATCCTGAGCGTCAGCGCGGTCGGCTCGCTCCAGGAACGATACCAGCCGCGCGATATCGTCCTGCCCGACCAGTTCTTCGACAAGACCAAGAAGGCCGGGGAACACACCTTTTTCGGGCGCGGCATCGTGGCGCACATCTCCTTTGCCCATCCGGTGTGCGAGGATCTGCGGCGGCTGGCGCTGGCGGGCGCGCGGGCGGCCGGCGCGCGCGTGCACGACGGCGGCGTCTATGTCAACATGGAAGGGCCGGCGTTCAGCACGCGAGCCGAGTCCCTCTGGCACCGGGCCCAGGGCTTCGCTGTCATCGGGATGACCAACCTCGGAGAAGCCCGCTGCGCCCGCGAAGCCCAAATCGCCTATGCGACCATCGCCCTGGTGACCGACTACGACAGCTGGCATCCCGAGGAGGCCCACGTGAGCGTCGATCTCATTGTGGCCAACCTCCGCCATAATGCCGAGCGTGCCCAGCAGGTCATCCGCCTGACCATCCCCGAGATCCCCGCCAAGCCCGGCTGCGCCTGCCACCGCGCCCTCGAGCATGCCCTGCTCACCGAACCACGCCACTGGCCCGCATCCACCCGAAAAGCCCTGGCCCTCCTGCTCAAACCCTATGCCTAGCCGCCCGGGAATCCGCTCGGAACGCCTGGCCTCGCACGATGCATTCTGGCGCGGCAGCGGCCCCAGCCTGATCCTGATCCCCCCTGCCCCGCAGGATCTCTACGACCTGGACAACTACCCGGCCAAGTTCCGCGCCCCCCGCTTGATGTGGGAATCGGAAATTCGCCGGGCCGAGCCGCTCATCGGCTGGCCGACCGACGGCCTGCCCACAGTGCGCCCCAACCTGGGGGTGGTTTTCGTCCCCGCCATGGCCGGCCTCGGCTACCGCCTGCCCGAGGGATCGATGCCCTGGCCCGGCGAACCCCTCGAGCGCGAGGCGATCCGCGCCGCGCTCGATGCGGACATTCGCCGCTCGGAAACCATGCGCCTGGCAGAGGAGTTCTACGCCATCCATCGCCAGTCCGGCATGGACGAAGTGGCCGCCTACCACGCCGACACGCAGGGCGTGTTCGACATCGCGCATCTGCTGAATGGCTCGGCGACCTTCTACGATCTGGCCGATCCAGGCCAGGCCGCGTGGATCGAGGAGCTCCTCGGCATCAGCCTCGAGCTCTATCTCCGCGCCACCCGCCAGCTCAAAGCGTTCCTCGGCGAGCCCGATCACTCGATGATCCATGGCCACGGGACCAGCCAGGGGGTCTGGTTCCCCGCGGCCGGCGCCCGCCTCGCCGAGGACACCGCCACCCTCCTCTCGCCCGCCATGATCGACCGATGGATCCTGCCTGTCCTCGAGCGCGCCGCCGCCCCGTTCGGCGGCGTGTTCGTCCATTTCTGCGGACGGCACCCGGCGCTGCTCGAGCGGCTCTGCGCGCTCGATGCGGTCCGCGCCATCGACCTCGGCAATCCCGAACAATATGACTCCCGATGGATTCTCGAGCGTTGCGCACGGACGCGCACGGTCCTTTACAGCCGGCTGGCGGCCGAATCCGGCGAGAGCTGGGAACCTTACGTCCGGCGCCTGGCCGGGCTCGTGCGCGAGACGGGCGCCCGCGTCATTCTTCGCCCGGTCGTCTTCCCCCGAGAACAGGCCGACTGCGCCGCCATGCGCGACCTTTGGCACGAATGGACGCGATGCTGACATGGGGGGACGCCCCGGCTGCGGCGGGACCCGGCGCTGTTCCGCCGGGCGCCAGCATCGAGATCGAGTTCGGAGAACCGAGAAGAGAGAGGCTCTTGGATGAAATCATTGCCCCAACCGCTGGCCGGCGTCGTGCCGCCCATGCTGACCCCGCTCGAGGACCGGGACGCGCTCGACTGCGCCGGCCTGGAACGTCTGATCCATCATCTCCTGGCCGGGGGAGTCCACGGACTCTTCATCCTGGGCACCACCGGCGAAGGCCCCAACCATAGCTACCGCCTCCGCCGCGAGCTCATCGCGCGGACCTGCCAGATCGTTCGAGGCCGACTTCCCGTCCTGGTGGGCATCACCGACACTTCGTTCGTCGAGTCGCTCCACATCGCCCGGCACAGCGCCGAATCGGGCGCCGACGGCCTCGTGCTGGCGCCGCCCTTTTACCATCCGCCCGGGCCGCCGGAGCTCCGGACCTACCTCGAACATCTCCTGCCCGAGCTGCCCCTGCCGCTGTTCCTCTACAACCTGCCCTCTCTGACGAAGGTGCCCATCACGCTCGATATCGTCCGCTGGGCGATGGATCAGCCCGGCATCGTCGGCATCAAGGACAGCTCGGCGAGCATGATCTATTTCCACCAGCTCCGCGCCCTTCTGCCGCGGCGGCCCGGCTGGACGCTGCTGATCGGCCCCGAGGAGCTCCTGGGCGAGGCCGTCCTGCTCGGCGGCCATGGCGGCATCTGCGGCGGCGCCAACATGTTCCCCCGCCTCTACGTCAGCCTGTTCGAAGCGGCCCATGCCGGAGACGTGGCTCGCACCCGCACGCTCCAGGACATCGTGGGACAGGTTGCCGCCCGGATTTACGGGGTGGGCGCTCACGCGTCAGCGGTCATCAAAGGCATCAAGACCGCCGCCGCCTGTCTGGGGATCTGCGGGGATCGCATGGCCGAACCGTTCCCCCCATTCCACGAAACCGACCGGCAGCGGATCGAGCAGGCCGTGCGCGATCTCCAGCCATTGATCAGCCTGCAGCAAGACAGCGAGCCGCAGCCCCCGCTGTAAGGAGGCGCAGACCGATCCCCCCAGCCGATCCACCTGGCTTCAAAACTCGAACACGCTCGCCGCCAGGACGGCTGCGGGGCCGACCGCCTGGGGCGATTGCCGGATCCCAGCGCGCCGCATCCGGCGGGCTGCCGCCGAGATGAGACCCAGCCATGTCATCGAACGCCCTTGCTTCAGCTCGGCATTCACGGCCCACGTGAACGCCCCATGCGCAACGGTCCCGATCCGGATTTCCACCGCGGTCTCCGCCTCGCCACAAGCCTGCAGGATGACGGGCATGAATGGACCCCGGTGCCCCAGCTCCCTGCAGGCCGCCTGGAATCCCGCGTCCATGGTGCGCCGCAAGACCGCGGCCCGGCCCAGCCGGCGCACCGCCCCTCCGGCGCCGAAGAACTCGGCCTGTTTGGCTGCTCCCAACCCGCCGCCCCAGGCCGGGAGATCGCGCCCGACCCACTCGCCTGAGGCGGCGTCCCAGCGCAACCCCCGGTGCCGAATGTCATCCGGCGGATGCAATCCCCGGACGCGGCCGATGCCGCCGCGGTCCAGGCCGCCGCTGTGGCAGCAATCGAACATCGCTGCGAAACGGACGTCGTAGGGCAGCTGGCTGTACCAGGCAAACAGCTGGTCATCGAGTATCGCCCGATCCACCGTCCAATCGAAGTCCACCGGGACCAGGCATTCGTCGGCATGATCGATCCGCTCCCCCCATCCATAGCCCGGCATTTGCGCCCCATGTCCGCTGAAATAGAAGACCCGCTGCTGGCCGCCGCGAACGCCCTCGACGAGCCAGTCCCATCGCTGGCGGATGGCGCCGGCCGTCGCCCGCTCGTTCAACAGCACCCGGATCTCCTCGGCGGCGTATCCGCGCTCCTGGAGGCGGGCGCTGACCAGAAACACGTCGTTGGCGCATCCCTCGAGCCGGTGAGCCGGATCCGGGTAACGATCGATCCCGACCAGCAGAGCCCGGCGGTCGGGCGCCGTGCGGCGCGGCATCGAGCTGCGGATGACTCGCGGCTCGAGCCGCGGCTTGCCCGATCGACCCGGCCTCGCCCGCTCCACCACCTGCCCTCCAAACCCAGATCTCCAGGGATGGGGCGACCCGATGTCCTCTCGCGCGGCCCACTCAGAGACGATGCGCCGGGTGACCCGGCTCTCGCGGAGCCATTCGCCGGCCGTTCCGCTCTTTGGGCCCTCCGGCTCGAACGCATGCCAATGCCGGACCGGCAGCAGGCCCAGACGCCCCCGAAACAGACGCGAGCCCAGCACCGCCGGATCCATCACCGGGGCATCCCACGTGATCAGGCGAATACCGGCCGCGGACCGGGACGGTGGCCGCCGGCGCAAAGCCTCGATCGCCACCAAGGCGCCCATCCCCGCAGCCAGCACTCCCCTGGGATCAATGGCTTCGAGCCTGCCCTCGATGTATTGCCTCCGGCGCGCGAACAGCGGCCGATCCAGCCACCGCGCCCACTCGTCGATGCAGGACGTCAGCTCCGGCCGGCCCGGCTCCATTGCGCAACCGCCACCCGGCCAGCGCACCCACCGGAACTCGATGCGCCCCCGGCCGAACACGCCCTCGAGCCAGGCGGCCAGCCGCCGCAAGGAATCCGCCCCGGCAACACCCAGACCCTCGCCTCCCCAATCCGGCACGACCAGCACCCGCGCCCGGCCCGATCCACCCGAGCGATCACCCATGGCCCGCTCTCAAATGTTGAACGGTTTCCCGTCCTCGAAATCCGGATTCGACGATCCGATCCGGTAGTAGTTCGGGCTTTGCGTGGGCGGCATTCTCTCAGCGATCGCCCGGCGAAACGCGCGCCAGCCACCCTCGAAACGGCCGTCGTCCCAGACCTGCTTGAGAGTGCCCGTAAACAGCCCGTTCCGATCGCCATCGAGCGAGTACTGATTGTCCTGGCAACCCGAGATCAGGAGGACGGTCGCCTTGACCTTGGCTCGGCTGCCCGCCTGCCCGGATCGCGCTGTCACACGATCGTAGAGCGCCCGATGCGCCGCATAAACTCGCCTCCCCACCGCCGCTGGCAAGAGCCGAAACCGCGGCCCCATGCCCAGCAGCCGATACACCGCCCTCGCGCGCGTCACGGTCCCGCTGTGACAGCTGTCCGATAACACCGCGATCCGAACGCCCGCTCGAAACCGCGCCCAGAGAGCATACAGCTCGTCGTCGATCAACTGCCGGTCATACAGCACCCAGGTCTCGTCCGCGTGGTCCGGCTCATCCCCGTTCCGATCCGGGACCTGCCCGCCGTGGCCCGAGTAGGTCAGCAGAAACGTGTCCCCCTTGCGCAGCGATTCCGCCGCTTCGCCAATCGCCTCCGTGACCGCCGCTGCGGTCGCCTCCCCCGTCAGCAGCCGGCGCGCTGCAAACCCCTGCCCTCGAGCGATCGCCTCCAGATCCCGCGCGTCGTGCTCGCATGCCCGCAATGCCCCGCTCCATCCCTCGTAATGAGCCGGATCCACCCGGTTCAACCCCACATGCAACGATCTGCCTTGTCTTGCCATAATATCCACTTTCGACAACCTCCGGCCGCCATTCGGCCTTCGAGTCATACGCTTATTATCTATTATTGGCTTTATATTTCAAGTGGATATTTATTCATAGAAACCATAACAGTGTATCATCGACCACGGCGTTCGCCCCGACAGCTGCGCGGAGAAATCCCCTGGGAAGCAGACGGCGATGATTGGATGGACGGCGATCGGCCCGGGCTGTCCTGGCCGGCCGCCGGGTGCGGACGGCGCCTCGATCGAGCCGCCCAGTGGCCCTGAGCCTACGGCGGGGTCGCCCCTTCCGCCGCTTGCTCTCCCGGCGGAACGACGGGATCGGATACGGACGGAGAGCTCAGCGCGATGGATGCCTCTGGATCGAGAGGCGGAGCCGGCGCCGCGTCGGATTCCAGCGCTGCCGGAGGAGCCTGGATGTAAGCCTCGATCCCCTCGATCCGGTACCGATGCAGCTGATGGTCGTGCTCGAGCTCGACCTCCTGGCCCACCGCGCGGTTCAACAGGCTCTGGGCAACCGGGCTCAGGTAGCTGATGATGCCCCGCTGCGCGTCGAAATCCCATGCGCCCAGTATGATGTAGATCTCGCCATGCGTGTCGGCCAGATCGGTGACATGAACTCGCGTCCCGATGCTGACCACATCGGTGCGCGGGCTGACGAAATCGGTGCCCCGAGCGCGGGCCAGCTGGTTCTCGAGCTCGGCCTTTCGGCGCATCAGGAGCTTCTGCATCTCCTTGGCAGCTTTGTACTCGTGGTTCTCGTTCAGGTCGCCATAGCTTCGAGCCACCGAGATCTCGCGCGAATTGGCCGGGATGCGCTTGTGGACCAGCTCGTCGTATTCGGCCTTCCGGCGCTCGAGGCTCTCCCACGAAACCACCAGGCTGGATTCCTGCCGGGCATGTTGATCGCCCGAGATCAGACTCTGAATGGCCGGGAAATGCTTCACGATCCGCGCCAGAAGCGACCGCTTGTCCATGTCGTCAAAGCTGGGCGACAGCTGGAGCGTCCGCGTCAGATCCTTGATGACATCCAGATCGGCCGACTCGATCAGATCGACCAGCAGGGTCGGGTCGTCCAGCATGTAATCCCGGAGGCGGTTGGACTTCTTCTCGAGAAATTGATCCCGCTCGACTGCCGTGAGCATCGCGCGAAACACCTCCGGCCCCAGAATGTCCGCAAACACATCCGACCGCTCCCGCGCCAGCCAAAGCAGCAGTTCGCTGCTGGCCAGATGCTGGCTGATGAGCCGGGCCAGCCAGACCTTGAACTCCTCGATCCGGCCTTCCTGGTTGAGCAGCTTGACGATCTCGCCACAGAGCTTGGACGAGACCTGATTCAGCGCCTCGATGAGCACCGCCGTCCATTGCTCCGGGCACGAGGCGCGGAAAGACTCCAGCGCATGCTTGTGCCGAGAGGCCGTGACCTGGTCCAAAACCTCGCCCACGGGATGATGGTGCGCCCACACGTCCTGGACGCCCAGCTCCGGCTCCGCCGCCGCCACACCCGTTGCCTGCCGGATCTCGTCGCGCACGAAAATCGCCTCCAGCGCCAGCGCCGGCTGTGTCCTCTGATGGGTCGCAATCTCCGCGTTCAGCAGCTCGCACATCTCCCGAACCGTCGCCGCCGGATCGGTCAGGTCCGAATGGTTCTTCAGGATCTCATGGGCCAGCACCAGACGCGCCTTGAGCCCCTTGGCGCCGCGGAACTCGGCCATCAGCCGATCCTGCAAACTCACCTCCTCGCTCGCCCACCGGATCGGATCCGTCTTCCGCATCGGAACCAGAAAATGACCGTCCTTCTTCAATTCGCGCCTCGCCGCCTCCCACCACTTCCGCCAATCTTCCGTGATCACGTCCGGAACGAGCACTTGCTGGATTTGCTCGAGAGTCGCCTTGCCGCCGTAACTATCCAGCACGAGCTTGATCAGCTCCAGGTGGTGCAACGCGGCCATTTGACGCAACCCGTTCAGATCGTGCGCCTTGCGAGCCAGGATGTGCGTGGGCGGAATCGGCTCGAGCGAGTGGGCCGCAAACGCTAGATCCATCGAATGCCCCGGTTTGCCCGTAAAATCGATCATGAACCGGCTGAAAATCGTGTCGACTGCTGTGATCTTGCCAAAGCCCCAGCTCCGATGCCGGCAATATCCACAGTGCGCCAGTTGCACCAGACGATCCACATGCGCCCGGCTGATCTTGCCGGCGGACACCAGTTTTTCGAACTCTTCTCTCATAAATCGAATCGCCTGATCACAAAGCCGTGTCATTATGGGTCCTGATGGGCGCAAAACCAAGACAATTTGCCAGCGAACTGCTCGATGCATCTCCATCGGCGGCTCGAGGCTACCTCGAAGATCGTCTCGAGGCCGCCCTCGGCCCGGCTGACATGACCGCCGCCGACCGGCGGCTCGCCCAGGAGCTGGTGTTCGGCGTCACCCGCTGGCGGCGCACGCTCGATTGGCTCGCTGACCAACGCGCCGCCAAACATCCGCCCTCCCCTCGCCTCCGCAACTTCCTCCGCCTCGGCCTCTACCAGATGTTCTGGCTGGATCGAATCCCCGATCACGCCGCCATCCATGAAAGCGTCGAGCTGGCCAAAAAACATTCCCCGCGCCATGCCGGATTCGTCAATGCGCTGTTGCGGGGCTGCGCGCGGGACCGCGATCGCATCCGCCTCCAGCTCGAGGACCTCAGGCGCCGCCAGCCGGCCGTCGGCTATTCCCACCCCGATTGGCTGTGCCACCGTTGGGAAAACCGCTGGGGACGACCGGACCTGCTGCGCCTCCTCGATTGGAACAACTCGCCCCCGCCCGTCATGGCCCGAGTCAACCGCCTGCGCCTGACCCCCGCCGAGCTCCAAGCCCGCTGGCTCGCCGAAGGCGTCGATGCCATTCCGCGCGCCTGGGATTGGACCGGCCCCGACACCGTGTTCGAGCTCCGGTCCTTCCCGCCGCTGGCCACCTTGCCCAGCTTTCAGATGGGCGGCTTTTATCTCCAGGATCCCAGCACGCTGCTGGCCGTCCGCTGGCTGGATCCACAGCCCGAGGATCAGGTGCTCGACTTGTGCGCCGCGCCTGGCGGCAAGACCGCCTGCCTGGCCGAATCCATCCGGCCCCCCGGCCAGATCCTCGCCGCCGAACCCGACCCAGACCGGCGCCGCCGGCTGGCCGAAAATTGCGCGCGGCTCGATATCCGCAACGCCATCATCACGGACGACCGGCATCCCCGCCTAGCCCAGCCGGGCTCCTTCGACCGCGTCCTGGCCGACGTGCCATGCTCGAACACGGGCGTGCTCCGCCGGCGAGTCGAGCTCCGATGGCGCCTGCAGCCGGCCCACATCCCCCGGATGGCCCGCCTGCAAACCTCAATCCTCGAACGCGCTGCGCGGCTGACCAAGCCCGGCGGCGTCCTCGTCTACAGCACCTGCAGCCTCGAGCTCGAGGAGAACCAGTGCGTCGTTCAACGCTTCCTGGACGGGCATCGGGATTGGATCCTCGCCGGCCAGCGCCAATTGCTGCCGATGAAGGACGGCGCCGACGGCGCCTACGTGGCCCGCCTGCGCCGGCTTACTTCCGGATCGGCTTGAGAACGACGTTCCGATACGCCACCCCCGTGTGGTCGCCCTGAAGATAGATCGGCCCCGGACGGAACTGATCCGACCAGAGAGCGCCGCCCGTGCAGCCCAGCAGCGGCTCGTTGTCGATGATCTTCCGCCCGTTCAAAACCACCGTCACATGGCGATCCAGCAAGGTGATCTCCATCGTCTGCCACTGCCCCGCGGGCTTTTCGGCGCTGACGGCGGGAGTGATCCGGCTGTAGACGGCGCCCATGTTGTGGGAATCCAATCCCTGGCCAAAGCTGTCGCTGACCTGCACTTCGTAGATCCCCCGCAGATACACTCCGCTGTTGCCCTTCGGCGGCACCCGCACCTCGAGGGCCAGCGTGAAATCCTCGAACTCCTGCTCCGTCCGCAGGTTGCCGTACGACCGGTGCGGCTTGCCTTCCTGCTGGACGGGCTCGTTGACCAGCGTGCCATCCTCGACCCGCCAGCCGTTGACCTGCCGCGGCTCGGTCAGACGCCAGCCGTCCAGATTCCGCCCATTGAACAGGCGGATCGGCTCTCCATACTGAACTCGAGCCAGGACGGGGCGGGGCGGCAGCGGCGGGATCCGCCGGCCCGACAGCTCCTCCTGAGGAATCCCTTCCCCGTTGTCCCGCGGCCGAAACCGCATCAGCCGCAGATCGTCCCCATCAACACGCCCCATCAGCAGCTCCGGAAACTGATGCGTCCGGACGACCTGGCCCGCCGCATCCCTCCGCTTCACCTCGCTGATCCGAACCACATGGACAACGTCCTGGTCGTCGCTGAAAAAGACGCTCGAGACGGGGACCACGCTGCCGCCGCCCCACAGGATCCGTCCATCGTAATAGCTCTTTTCCTGGGCGATCTCGAGCCACCCAGCGCCGCCGCCCGGCAGGGTCAGCGCCCACGAACCCACGAATGGATTCGCCGATTGGGCCGCCCCAAGACCGATCGCCCCGCCTGCCAGCAGGATCGCGGCCCACAGGATTCGGCTTCGATATGTTTGCATTCTCATGGTTTTCATTTTGATCCTGTGAACGTATCCCCTCGCGCCCCTTTTGCCAAGCAGACATCCTGTGAACAAGTGAAAGATCCCATCGCCCTGCTCGTTGCATGATTTCCGTTGAAATGCGCTGCCTTTGGCCTCATGGTTGTCGGAAAATGAAAGACTGTATGAAATCATGGATCATCACCGCCGCCGGCCTGGCCTGGATCACCTGCGCCCTGCCCGCCGCGGACAATGCCGTCACCCTGGCCGACCAGAAGCAGAAGCTCAGCTACACCATCGGCCATAACCTGGGTAACTCGTGGAAAAACGGCGAGATCGACCTCGACCTCGACATCGTCCAGAAAGGGATCCAGGACGCCATGAGCGGGGCCAAGCCGCTGCTCAACCCCCAGGAGATGCAGGCGGTCGTCAGCGCGTTCCAAAAGGAATACGCCGTCAAACGGGAGGAAATCCGCAAGAATCAAGCCGAGAAGAACCTCAAGGAAGGCGAGGCGTTCCTCGAAGCGAACAAGAAAAAGCCGGACATCAAGACCACGGCCAGCGGCCTCCAATACAAGGTGATCACCGAAGGCCAGGGCCCCAAACCCAAGACCAACGACATGGTCAAGGTCCACTACCGCGGAACCCTCATCGATGGCTCCGAGTTCGACAGCTCCTACTCTCGCGGCCAGCCCGCCGTCTTCGGCGTCAACCGCGTCATCAGCGGCTGGACCGAAGGGCTCCAGCTCATGCCGGTCGGCTCCAAGTACCAGCTCTTCATCCCCAGCCAGCTCGCCTACAAAGATGCGGGCGCCGGCCAGAAGATCGGCCCCAACGCCGTGCTCCAGTTCGAGGTCGAGCTGCTCGAGATCGAACCCCCCAAGGCCGCTCCCGCCCAGCCCGTCACCAGCGATATCATCAAGGTCCCATCGGCCGAGGAGCTCAAGAAAGGCGCCAAGATCGAGGTCATCAAGAAGGAAGACGTCGAGAAGCTCCAGAAACAGGCCCAGGAACAGGAGAAAAAGTAGGCTATTTCACCGATTCGTCGGCCGGCATCCCCAGCTTCTTGTAGAGCTGGCGCCGGCCTTCTTTGTCTCCATCGAGGATCTTGCGCGCGTAGGCCGCCACCGCCTCCGCCTTCGCGCGCGGCACGACCAGGACGCCGTCGCCGTCCGCCACGATCACATCCCCGGGCATCACCAGCACGCCGCCGCACACGATCGGACGGTTCACCGACTCGATCTCGTTGCGCCCCGGCCGGATCCCGCGGCCCGGCTGGCGGAAATAGAGCGGCACTTTCTCGGCGATGATCTCATCCGTGTCGCGCGCGGTCGCGCTGGTCACCACGCCCACGCAGCCCCGCACCTTCCATCCCAGAATGTTGTTCGATCCGATCGATCCCACATCCGCCTCCGGAGCGTCTTCGATCACCAGGGCCGTGCCCGGCCGGATCAGGGCCGCGAACGGCTCGCTCGACCGGTTCCGATACCACTCCCCCGCCCATCGGTCGTAATCCTCGATCGCGCGGACCCCGGCCGCCGGCTGCTGCGTCGGCACATACCGCGCCGTCACCGCGATTCCGATGATCCGATGCGTGAAATTCTCCGTGTCCCGCCACAAAGGCCGAATCCCTGGATCCATCAGACCGGCCGTTGGCAATCCCACCGCGTCCATACCGTCGATCGCGTCCGATACTCGCAGCCCTCTGAACTGCTCGAGAATCCGCTGGTCCTCCGCTTCGCTGTAGACCGTCGTCGCGATCAGGTTCCGTCCGCCCCGCGGGTCCGCCCCTCCCGCCCCGGATGAACCGGGACCGGCCTGGCCGCTCGCGGAGAGGATGCCCGCAGCCAGGCAGATCATCCCGATATGCCAGGCATCCGATGCCCGGCGACGTTCCGTCCCAAGAGCAACATCTGTTTTCATGAACGCGGACTATATCCTTCCCATGGCCCAAAGCCAAGAATCCAGACGCGCGTGCCCGGTTTTTGTTTGCACGGCTTTTGGGGGCTCTGGTATATCCAACGGAATCCATGGCCGCTGGATCGGCTTACGGCGGCACGGGCATCAGCAATCAGGTGTGGCGCCGACATAGCCATCGGCTCCGGTCCAGGAAGTTGGGCCGCACATTGCGGCGGAAATGACATGAAGAAATACGACGCTCAGTCCATTCGTAACCTGTGTTTTGTCTCCCATGGCGGCGTGGGAAAGACCAGCTTGGCAGAAGCCCTCTGTTTCACCACCAAAGGCTTCCCCCGCCTCGGGAAGACCGCCAACGGCACCAGCACCTTCGATCATCGGGCGGATGAGAAGGAGCGTCGGATGACCATCTCGATGCACCCAGGCTTCTGCGAGTGGAAGGACACCAAGATCAACTTCCTCGACACGCCGGGATTCCTCGATCTGGCCGGCGATATCCATGCCGCCGTGCGCGTGGTCGAAAGCGCCGTGGTTCTCGTGGACGCCACCAGCGGCATCCAGGTGGGCACCGAATGCGCCCTCCGCATCGTCAGCGACGCCAATCTCCCCCACCTCTTCCTGGTGAACGGGCTGGACAAGGACGGCGCCGATTTCGAGGCCGTGCTCTCCGCGCTCAAGGAGCAGTTCAAGACCGCCATCGCCCCGATCCAGCTCCCCATCGGAAAAGGCGCCGGATTCAAGGGCATCGTCGACCTCATCACGCTCGAAGCCTTCGAGTATGCGCGCGAAGGCAACGGCATCGGCAAGAAGATCGAGATCCCGGCCGACCTCGCCGACCCGATCAAGGCGCACCGATTGGCCCTCATGGAATCGGTGGCCGAGACTGACGAGACGCTCATGAACGCCTATTTTGACAGGGGCGAATTGTCGGTCGAGGAGCTCCGGCAAGGGCTGGCCGGAGGGCTGGCTAAGAACAGCCTCTACCCCGTCCTGTGCGCCAGCGCGACCCTCAACATGGGCACCGACCTCCTCCTGGATGCCTTGGTCCAGTTCAGCCCCTCCGCGTCATCGCGGAAGGAGATCCAGGCCCTCGAAGGCCAGGCTCCAAAGCAGGTCCCTTGTGCCCCCGCCGCCCCCATGACCGCTCTGGTCTTCAAGACCATCTCCGAGGAGCATATCGGCGAGTTCAACCTCGTCCGCGTCTTCAGCGGGCGCCTGTCCATCGGCACCGAGGTCCAGAACAACACCCGCAACATCACCGAGAAGCCCATGAACCTCTACCTGCTCCGCGGGCACGACCGGACCGAAGCCGGCGAGCTGGTCGCGGGCGACATCGGGGCGATCCTCAAGCTCAAGGGAACCCACACATCCGACACGCTCGCCGATCGCGGCCAGAACCTTCTCCTGCCGCCCATCGCATTCCCCGAGCCCCTGGTCAGCATCGCGATCCACCCCAAGACCAAGGGCGACGAGGATAAAATCGGCCTGGGCCTGGCCAAGCTGCGCGAGGAGGACCCCAGCTTCACCTTCAAATACCACCCCGATATCCGGCAGGAGCTCATCTCCGCCATGGGCGACGTCCATATCGACATGATCCTCGACAACCTCAAAAGCCGGTTCAAGGTCGAGGTCGACCGCAAGCCGCCCCGCATCTCCTACCGCGAGACCATCACTCGCTCCGTCCAATACGTCGAATACGCCCACAAGAAACAGACCGGTGGCGCCGGCCAATACGCCAAGGTCGCCATCGATCTCGAGCCGCTCCCCCGCGGCGGCGGCTACGAGTTCGTCGACAAGATCGTCGGCGGCGTCATCGACCAGCCGTTTCGCCCGGCCGTCGACAAGGGCGCGCGGGCGAAGATGGAGACCGGCATCCTGGCCGGCTACCCCATCGTGGATGTCCGGGTGATGCTCGTCGACGGCAAGACCCACCCCGTGGATTCGAAGGACATCGCCTTCCAGATCGCCGGCCGCGAGGTGTTCAAGCTCGCCTTCGAAAAGGCCGGCCCCATCCTCCTCGAGCCCATCGTCGATCTCCGCGTGACCGTCCCCGACAAAAACACGGGCGATGTCATGGGCGACCTCTCCTCCCGCCGCGGCAAGATCAGCGGCATGGAGCCCGGCGTCAGCTACCAGACCATCGTCGCCAAGGTCCCCGAGGCCGAGATCCAGAACTATTCCCAGGCCCTCCGATCCATCACCCAGGGACGCGGATTCTTCACCAAATCATTCTCGCATTACGATCCCATCCCTCACGAGCTTGCCCGCAAGATCATCGAGGCCTCCAAGAAAGAGCTGAAGGAGGAAACCGAATAAGCAACCATCCACGATCCATATCGAGCATCATGAAAACCTGTTTATCGCTTGGAATGTTCCGTTGGTGCGGTTGGCTGGCGGCCCTGGCGGTCGCCGCGCCCCTCGCCCAGGCCGCCGCCCCCGCCGGCAAGGCCCGCGTCGAAAAATCCAGCTTCGGCCGAACGCCCGATGGCGTCGAGATCGAGCTCTACACGCTGACGAATGCCCGCGGCGCCGTCGCCAAGGTCATCACCTACGGCGCCACGCTCACCGAGCTCTGGGTCCCCGACCGCAACGGCAAGCTCGGCGATGTCATCCTCGGATTCGACCGGCTCGATGGCTACCTCGGCCAGCATCCCTATTTCGGGTCGACGGTCGGCCGCGTCGCCAACCGGATTGCCAAAGGCCGCTTCACGCTCGATGGCCGCTCGTATCAGCTCGCCTGCAATGACGGCCCCAACCATCTCCACGGCGGCCCCCAGGGATTTCATCGCAAGGTCTGGAAAGCCGAGCCGGCCGCCCGGCGCGGCGCCGCCAGCGTTCGGCTCGTTTACACCAGCCCCGACGGCGAGGAGGGCTACCCCGGCAACCTGACCGTCACCGTCACCTACACCCTCACCGATCGCCACGAGCTGCGCATCGATTACGAGGCCACCACCGACAAAGCCACCCCCGTCAACCTCACCAATCACAGCTACTTCAACCTCGCCGGCGAAGGCGACATCCTCGCCCACCAGATGATGATCGCCGCAGATCGGTTCACGCCCGTCGACGACACACTGATCCCCACCGGCAAGCTCCAGCCCGTCCAGGGCACCCCCATGGATTTCACCCGCCCGATGGCCATCGGCTCGCGAATCGACCAGCTCACGAACAATCCCCGCGGCTACGACCACAATTACGTGCTCAATAGCCGCGGCGGACGCCTCGCCCGCGCCCTCCGCGTCTCCGATCCCCACAGCGGACGCGTCATGGAGGTCCGCACCACCGAGCCCGGCATCCAGTTCTATTCCGGCAACTTCCTCGATGGCACGATCCGGGGCAAATACGGCCGCGTCTACCCAAAACACGCCGCCTTCTGCGTCGAGGCCGACCACTTCCCCGACTCGGCCAACCAGCCGGCCTTCCCGCCGACGATCCTCCGCCCCGGGAAAACCTATCGCCAGACGACCATCCACCGCTTCAGCGTCCAGAAGTAAACAGCCGCGCTGGATAGGTGGCGCTTCGAGCCAGCCGGATCCACTCCGCGTCTCCATACACTCCCGCCCGGCCCGGATCGAATGGCTCGAACCCAATCGCCCGCGCCGGCGAGTCCGGCGCCAATCGAAAGTCGAGGTTCGCCGGATCGGCGAACTTCGGGTCGGCTACGATCGATCCTGCTTCGTGGCCGAGCGCCTGCCATGCCTCGAGGGTCTTGCCCTTGAAATCGACTGGCTGCCCGCTGCCGTTCCAGTAGCAGTTGTTTCGCATGACATGCCGGACCCTGTCCCAAGGCCCCTGCAGGAGGTGGCCGCTCTCCCAGAACACAATGTTGTTCTCGAACGTGAATGAGAGGTGATCTTCGATGCGAGTCGCCTGGAGCTGGTAGAGCTTGCTGAAGGCCAGGATGTTGTTGCGCACGACGTTCTCGCGGCCGTAATGCTGGTGGAATCCGCCGTTCTTCACCCGATACACCAGGTTGTTCTCGAACCGGATCCCGGTGCTCCCTTCGTCCGTATACAGCCCCCAGCCGCCGTACGAATACGAATCGACATCGTGAAACACGTTGTTGCGCACGACCGTGCCCTCGGACGGCCCCAGTGTGTAGATCCCTCCCATGTCGCTCAGCACGCCCCACCCCAGATGGTGCACATGATTGAACGCAATCGTATTCCGCTTGGCCGGGCTCTCGCCATACCCCCAGCGCCACCCCACCGAGATCCCCGTGTAATAGAGATCCGCCACCTCGTTGTGCGTCACTTCGTTGTCCCCGCTCTGCCCAATCCAGATCCCAACCGCGCACGGGAAGATCCGGCCGCCATGGCGGATGATGTTGTTGTCGACCGTGATTCGCCTTGTGCAGCGCGCCTCGGCGGACGGGATTGCGGTTTCGCCGATCCGCACGCCGCCGGCGCCGAAATCGTGCACGTGACACCGCCGGACCGCGCAATCCTGGCAGCCCTGCCGAAACCAGATGCCGTAGATGCCGAAATGCCCGAGCTCGAGATCCTCGATCGTGACGTCCTGCGCGCCGTCAGCCTGGATCATCGCCTCGATGGGAGAGGCGGCCTGAGCCGCCTCGAACCCGCCCGGCGGCGTCAGCCATTGGCCATGCCGAAACGCCAGCCCCCGCAGCGCGATGTGCCGGACCCATCGCCCCTCGTCCGGCAACCCTCGCAGCCATACAAACCGGTCCGTCATCGGCGCCACCAGCTCCGCCGTCCTCGGATCCTCGCCCGCAAGCGGCTGGTAATACAGAGTGCCGTCCCGGCCCAGAAACCATTCACCGGCCTGATCCAATGCCGCCCGAAAATTCTCGACGATGAATGGGGTGTTCGTCTGCCATGGATTCCACGATTTCATCCCCTCGCCGCGCGTCACCAGCACCTTTCGCGCCGGATCGATCCGCTCGATGAACCGCCGGGTGTTGTCCCACTTGTGGTACACGAGGAGATTCACGTCCTGGAGCTCGGACGCGCTCAGACCGGACAGCGCCGCCATCGCGTCGTCCCGGAGCCCGACGGTCTGGATGGCGCGCCGGGCGCGCCGGGCGCCGCCCCCTTCCCGGGCGTCCTCCTGCACGCTGGCCATGTAATAGTAAAACTCGTTGGGCGACCGCGCCCGCGTCGCCCGGCGCCCATTCACGAACAGCTGCTCGAAATACCACCGCCCGGCCGCCACGTCCGGCTCCCGGATTCGCCAGAGCCCATCGGAACCCACGGTGATCCCGCGCAGGACGCGTCCGCCGCTGAACACCGGCCGGGCGCCGGCCGCCGCCGCATAGACGACCGGCGCCGACGCCGTGCCGCTATCCTGAGGCTCGAGGATCAACGGTTTCTCGAGCGCGTATTGGCCGCCGGCAACCTCCACTCGAACGGGCCCCGAAATGGCCCCCTGGCGACGCATGGCGCGAACCGCATCCCGCGCGCCGGTCAGCGACGCCAGCGGGCCGTCGGTCCGGTCCGCGTTGGGCCGGGCCAGCCGGCCGCTCCAAGCGTCATTTCCGTCGGGCGCCACATGCACATCAACAGCCTGCAGAGGCGGCATCCCTGCGCCCAAGGACACCATCATGGCCGATAGCCAAATCAACCGCCGTTTCCCAAACAAGTTCATGAGTTCAGCATTGGATTGTTCCGCTTCATGCTAATGGAACTCGGCCCATTGGCAAGGCAGACCAACCCCGCACCGTTCAATGCCCGTGATCCAGCGGTTGTATTTTCCGTGGCTTTCACTAACTTGGTTCGCGGGAAAGGCGGTCTTTGCGCGCTCCGGGACGCCCGTGATGGGCGAGGGCCTGATATGGATGGGCCGGAATCCGGAGCGCGGACGGGCCCAGCCTGTTTCCGATCGAGCATGAGACATTTCGAGTTCCGCTGGCGGTTATGGAGCCCGCGCCTGGCGTTGGGCCTGACATTGATTTGGCTAGGACCGGCCGGGTGGGCTGCCGGGGCGCTCGGGGCAGAGGCTGTCGCCCCGCGAGCTTCCGATGCGGCGCCCGATCTGCCAGCAGCCTCACCGCGCGATCCCGCCGCCCCGCCGCGGGACCTGGCGCCCGGGCCCGACGCGGGCCATATCGCCCAATTCACCGCGCGGCTCCTGATGACCTCGCATTACACCCAGCGGCCGTTCGGCGACGAATTGTCCGCCAGGTTCCTCGATCAATACCTCGATACCCTCGACCCGACGCGGCTGGTGTTCATGGGAACCGATGTCGAGGAGCTCGAGCCCTTGCGCCACAAGCTCGATGACCTGATCCTTCGAGCCGGCGATACCCGGCCCGCCTACGTCATCTTCAAACGGTTCCTCGAACGATATGACCAGATGGTCGCCTTCGCTCTCGAGACGCTCCGGACGCACTCCTTCACGTTCGATACCGACGAGCAATACCGCTACAACCGGCGGGAGCAGGCGCGGCCGCAAAACCTCGAGGAGAGCCGCCAGCTCTGGCTCCAGCGGATCCGCTACGAGTATCTCCAGGAAAAGCTCAACCAGGAAGTGCGCATCGATAAGCCGGCGGCCGCCACCAACCTCAGCCTCAGCGGCGAGATCACCAACACCATCGCCCGCCGCTACACCCGCGTGCAGCGGTTCTTCAAGGAGTACGAGCAGGAGGATGTGCTCCAGGCGTACCTGAACGCCCTGGCCCATGTCTACGATCCCCAGAGCGATTACATGGGCGCCAGCGCCTTCGAGAACTTCAACATCCACATGAAGCTGTCGCTGTTCGGCATCGGCGCCCAGCTCCGGTCCGAGGACGGCTACTGCAAGATCATGGAGCTGGTCCCGGGCGGCCCGGCCGAGCAGTCCAAACGGCTCAAGCCCAACGACCGCATCATCGCCGTCGCCCAGGCCGACAGCGAGTCCGTGGATGTCGTCGACATGAAGCTCGATCGGGTGGTCCAGCTCATCCGCGGCCCCAAGGGCACCGTGGTCCGCCTCACAATCATCCCCGCCGACGCCGCCGATCCATCGGTGCGCCGCACCGTGACGCTGGTCCGCGACGAGATCAAGCTCGAGGAACGCGAGGCCAAGGCCCGGCTCGTCGAGCTGCCCGGCCAAACCCCCCTGCGCCTGGGGATCATCGACCTCCCATCGTTCTACGCCGAGATGGGCCTCCAGTCGCGCCCCGGCACCCCCAAAAGCACCACCGCCGATGTCAGCCTGCTGATCCGCAAGCTCGTCCAGGAAAAGGTCAGCGGGATGATCCTCGACCTCCGCCGCAACGGGGGCGGGTCGCTCGAGGAAGCCATCCGTCTCACCGGCCTCTTCATTCCCGAAGGCCCCGTCGTCCAGGTCAAGGACCCGGACGGCTCGGTGACCGTGGACGAGGACACCGATCCCTCGATGCTTTACACGGGGCCCCTGGTGGTGCTCACCAGCCGGTTCAGCGCCTCCGCCTCCGAGATCCTCGCCGGCGCACTCCAGAACTACGGCCGAGCCCTCGTCGTCGGCGACAGCTCGACCCACGGCAAAGGAACCGTCCAGAACCTCATTCAGCTCGAACCGCTGTTCGCCCGCTTCGGCATCGAGCCCGCCGCCAATCCCGGCGCCCTCAAGCTCACCATCCGCAAGTTCTACCTCCCGAACGGATGGTCCACCCAGCTGCGAGGCGTCGTGCCCGACATCATTTTCCCCTCGCTCAACAACCATGACGAGATCGGCGAAAGCGCCCTCCCCAACGCGCTCCCTTGGGACTCGATCCCGCGCGTGCCCTTCCGCGCCATGAACACCGTCCAGCCATACCGCGAGCGCCTCCAGCAGCGCTCGCTCGATCGGGTCCGGACCGATCCCGATTTCGCCTACCTGCAGGCCGAAATCCAGCGCCTCGAAAAGGCTCTCTCGGAGAAAACTGTCTCGATGAATGAGGACCGGCGCCGCCAGGAGAAGGCCGAGGCCGACGCCCGCAGCAAGGCGCACAAGGAGGATCTCCGCCGCCGGCCCCTACCCCAGGAGACGGTCTACGAGATCGCGCTCAAGCAGGCCGATCTGCCGGGGCTGCCTCCCCCGCTTAGCCCCACCAACTCCGTCGCCCGCACCCCCGAATCCGACAACCCGCTCGATACCCCCGATCCGGACAGCGTCGATCCCGAGGACGCCGTCCCGGACGTGGATGCCGCCCTGCGCGAGGCGCAGCGGATCCTGCGCGACTGGATCGAGCTCGATCGCGGCAACGGCTCGATCGCGGGCCGGCCCGCCAATCGCCGCTGATCCCCCCGGCGCCACCGCCCGTCCCCGCCCGCTCGCTACTTGGAAGTTGCGGGCGCGGGCTGGATGGACCGCCACTGGATGTTGCGCACGGCTCCGGTCGTGCGCCATGTGGCGATGCCGAACGGCCGGCATGGCTCGACCTCGAAGCGGATCGAGACCTCGTGTTCAGCCAGCTCCTGGTCCACGATCTGCTCGTCGTCGATCCACGCCTGGATCCGCTCGGCGGTGACCCGGAGGCGGATCAGGTACCATTGCTTGTCCTTGAAGGAGTGGTAGGTCGTGGTGGTGTTGTTGGCGGCGTCGTAGCCGTCAATGCTCGAAAGGCCCGCCACACCGCCGCCCCAACCGCCCACCACCAGGCTGCAGGGATCTTTCTTCACCGGAAACGTCAGCGCGCAGAAGAAATCCGATCCGTCCACCCGCATCGCCTCGAGAGCGACCTCGTAATCGATCCGCAGCGGCTCGTTGGTCCAGGTGATCCCCGTCATGTCGTTGCCCATGTTCATCACGATCCGGCCGCCCTCGACCGCGACCTCGCCGCTGCCGGCGAAATCGCTCGCCTTCCACCCTTTCAAGGTCTTGCCGTCAAAAAGGTTGGTCCAGCCCAGCGCGGTCAGGAGGGGCGGCTCAGGCGCCTTCCGCTTCTCCGCGGCGCCCCCTGTCGGCGGCGCGATGAAAAGGGCCAGAAAAACGGCGATCAGAGCGGATGATGCGGCGGCGTTGGCGTGTCTGCGATTCATATTCGATTGCATAAGACGATATCGATCTCGAGTTCATTCAACAGGATGTCTTGCGTCCTGTCACACTACCCGGGAGGGCTTCGATTGTCGATGATCGAATGATCGAGACGGATTTGGATCCGCGCAGAAGACCAGTGAAAGAGACGGAACGCGGGGTGAAGGTCGCACTGCGATGAGCTCGACAGTCGTTTGAGCCAAACGACAGAGGACGCTTCCCGAGGATGTTTGCATGCGGCGGGCATCCGCGTCCATGTCCGGGCAATGCGATTCCTCGCTTTGGCTCGATAGGCCTTGAGCCCTCGATCTGGTTGTGTTACATGGTCTGTGTGCATGAAACGATCACGATTCGGCCTTCCATCCCCAAGGCGGAGTTGGAGAAGCTGTCCGGTGGAAATCTGAACAAATGGATCAATGGCCTGATTGAACGGGCTGTAGGGGAGTGGGACAGCGGCTGGGATGCCTTTTACCGCAGGCCGCGCCGTGCTTTCAAGTCCCGGGCCGACGAACTGAGGAAGGCCGGCCGATGAACTTCGCCGACACGAACTGGCTCGAAGCGATGTTCTTCGACCTCACCGACGCGGATAAACAGTCCCGGCCGGATATCGTGCGGCGTTTCCTGCGGCATCACGGCGGGCCCATCGGTCTTTCGCACCTCGTCTATCTGGAGGCGCGCAACGTGTTCAGCCGGGTCAGCGGCGAGGCCGAGCCCAAGGAATGGAGGCAATTTCAGGAGATATGTTCCGCGGTTACGGGATGGAGCCACCCTTCGATCTTTAGCCGGCATGAAGGAGGGCGACCGAGTATTGATGGACACGATGGTGATGATTGAAGCTCATCGGCTTGGATGCTCGACCGGCTTGCGCGGCTTCTTTTCCCTGCAAACCGTCGAGCAATGCGTAATCGAGTGCGCGACGGGCGATCGGCGGAGAAAAGGGTATGTGCTGGTGGACGGCGAGAAGCTTGGGAGGGAAATCCAGGTTCATGCCGTCAGTGAGGCGATGAGAACCAACCTTCTCGTAAGGGAGCCGCGAAGTGCCAGGCTTGATCCGGGAGAAAGGGACATGCTTGCCTTCGCCTTGAGTCAACAAGGAGCTTGGCTCCTCTGCGCCCCCGATAAAGCAGCAATCCTCTCGGCACACCGGCTGAGCTTTTTGCATCGGGTCCTCGCTCTCGAGGAAATGGCCCTGGCCGCTGGTGTTCGCAAGCAGGGCTACGGTCTGAACCACACCAAGTTGACGTTCTGGGGGCAGACGATCCTGCGCACTCCCCAGCGTTGTGAGGAGCGGATTTGGCGATTGAACGGCCCCGGGATTCCATGCTCTAATCCACCATGACCGTCAAACGGATCGTGATCGTTGGGACCGCCCTGCTGGCCGCCCTTCAAGTTGTCTCCACGTCGAACCAGGGGCGCGCCGCCGATCTGGGCGGCCCGGCCCCGGCCCTCGATATCGCCCAGTGGATCAAGGGCGGCCCTGTCGCCCTGGCGGACGGCAAAGGCAAGAAGGTCTACGTGGTCGAGTTCTGGGCCACCTGGTGCCCCCCCTGCCGCACCAGCATCCCCCACCTGACCGGCCTCCAGAAGAAGTTCAAGGACAAGGGCGTCGAGTTCATCGGCATCAGCGACGAACAGACCGCCGTCGTCCGCAAGTTCGTCGACAAGATGGGCGATCAGATGGAGTACATCGTGGCGGTCGATAACGAGCGCAAGACCGCCTCCGGCTACATGAAAGCCTTCGGCATCGACGGCATCCCCCACGCCTTTGTCGTCGACCGGTCCGGCCGGATCGTCTGGCACGGCCACCCCATGGCCGACCTCGAGGAAACCCTCCAGCAGATCATCGACGGCAAATTTGACATGGCCGCCGCACAAAAGCGGGCCGAGGCCCGCAAGAAAATCGAGACCTTCTTCGAGATGGTGATGGAGGGCGGCGACGAGGCCAGGATCGAGTCCCTCGGCAAGGAGCTCGAAGCCCTCGATGCCGAGCTCGGCGGCATCCTCGAAGGCGGCCGCCATTTCCGCGCCGCCGATGCCCGCCAGCACGCCCGGTTCAGCCAGGCCATGCGCGAGTGGCAAATGGCGGTCTTCTCCGGCCAGGACGATGCCGCCGCCAACGAGCTGGCGAAAAAGGCCGAATCGCTCGCCCCCGCCGGAGTCGATTTTCGGGAGATCAAGGAAATGGTCCTCGCCCAGCGGCTTTTCTCTCGATACCTCGAGGCCGTGGGCGAGAAAGGCGACGCCGCCCAGGCCGCCGACCTCGGGCGCCAGCTCTCTAAAACCGAGATCAAGAATCCCATGCTGCTCAATCAATTCGCCTGGACGATCCTCACCGGCGAGCAGGTGAAAAAACGCGATCCCAGCCTGGCCGTCCAGCTGGCCAAAGCCGCCTACGACCTCAGCGAAGGCAAGAACTCATCCATCGCGGACACCTATGCCCGCGCCCTGTTCGACACCGGCAAGGTCGCCGAGGCGGTCCGGCTCCAGCAAAAGGCGATCGATCTCTGCGAGGACGCCGGCGAGAAGGCCGAGCTCGAGTCCACGCTCAAGCGCTACCAGGCCGCGCTCCCGGCAGCCACTCCATCGAATCGTTAGCCGGAGCGCGCCCGGTCGTAGTTGCGCAGGGTCCGAACCCGCCGGATGAGCCAGTCCCGGCCGGACCGGACGAGGTCGATGCGCACGTCCTGAGCCACGGCATTCGGATCTCCATCGACCTCGCCCAGCACGGTCAGCTCCGCATGGGCCCCGTTTCCGTCCGGACCCACGGCAACCCGGATGCCGCGGAACTCGACGCGGCATTCATTGACCAGCCCTCGCGCGCTGATGTAGAGCTCGAACAGCTGGTCGCGGCCCTGGATCTCGCGGAACTCGGACGGGACCCCCGCAAGCACGACGCCGACGTCCGGCGCGAACAGCCCCTGGAATTTCCGGGCCGCTCCCAGGCGCGCGAGCGGCGCCTCGTTGGGCGGCACCCGGAGCGATCCGGCCAGCTCGGCCAGGGCCCGCCGAATCCGGGTCTCCTCGCTCGTGAAATACCGGACGCCAATCCCCACGCACACCGCAAGGATCGCCATCCCCAGCAGGAGTTGAATCGCGCGTCTCAAAACACGACCTTTCCCACGATCTGCCGCAGGTTGAACGGCCCGTAGACGTGGTCCCATTGGTTCATCTCGCGGTTGTCGCCCAGGGCGAAACACTCGGCCGGGCCGAGCTGCATCTCGGGAAGATGCCACGGCGCCCGCGGGTTCTTGACATAGGACTCGTCGAGCGCCTCGCCGTTAATGAACACCGTGCCGCGCCGGATCGCGATCCGCTCGCCGGGAAGGCCGACCACGCGCTTGAGCAGGACCAGGGCCGAATCCGGATACCGGATCGCCACCACGTCCCCCCGCCGCGGCCCGTGCCTCGAGTAGGACCATGTGTTGACCAGGTTGATGGCGCCGTCGCGGTAGCTCGGAACCATGCTGGTGCCCCGCACGCGGATGGGGATCAGAACGCCCGTAAACAGAAACAGGCTGGCCGCCACCACCACGGCCAGGCGCACCAGAGTCCATCGGGGCCGGCGTCCGATGATCAAACGCCTCCAAAAAGAATCCTGGACTTGCCGCTCGCTGGCCGTCTCCATATGCCGCGCCTTTTTCGTCGATCCACCCCGATTGAAGCATCAATCGGCCGTTCTGGCAAATCGCAGGTGGTCGGCTTGACAGGTTCGAGACCGCACCTATAGTGCGTTCAAATGCAGGAACACGACGAACCTGGCGGCGGATCGCCGGACATCGACTCCCGCCGACTGGCCTCTTTGAAGCAATTCCACCCCGCCAGCCGGAGCATCTGGACTCGAGTTGTCGAGTCGGACTGGAGCGACTGGCGGTGGCAGCTGAAGAATCGGATCACCACGCTCGAGCAGCTCGAGGCGCTCCTGCCCGCCCTGACCCCCTCCGAGCGCGAAGGCACCCGCCTGGCCAGCCGCAAGCTCTCCCTCGCCATCACCCCCTATTTTTTCGGCCTGATCGATCCCGGCAACCCCCACTGCCCGATCCGATGCCAGGTCGTCCCTCGACTCCCCGAGAACGATTGGTCCCCGTGGGAGATGGCCGATCCGTGCGGCGAGGAGGGCCATTCGCCCGTCCCCGGCCTGGTGCACCGCTACCCAGACCGGGTCCTCCTCCTGGCCACCGACCGCTGCGCCGCCTACTGCCGCTTCTGCACCCGCTCGAGGCTGGTCAGCAACGCCTCCGGCTACGATTTCCATCCCGCCCTCGACCGCCAGATCGATTATGTCCGGCGCCACCCCGAAGTCCGCGACGTGCTCGTCAGCGGCGGCGATCCCCTCCTGTTGAGCGATGACAAGCTCGACAGCCTCCTGGGCGAGCTGCGCGCCATCCCGCATGTCGAGTTCCTGCGGATCGGCACGCGAATGCCCATCTTCCTCCCCGCGCGGATCACGCCCGAGCTCTGCGCGCGCCTGCGCCGGCATCACCCGCTGTTCGTCAGCATCCACGCCAACCACCCCCTCGAGCTCACCCTCGAGGCCCGCCAGGCCCTCGGCAGGCTGGCCGACGCCGGCATCCCCTTGGGCAGCCAATCCGTTCTCCTGCGGCATGTCAACGATCACCCCGCCGTCATGCGCGCCCTGCTGCACAAGCTCCTCGCATGCCGGGTTCGGCCCTATTACCTCTACCAGTGCGACCTGATCGCCGGATCCGCCCACTTCCGGACCAGCGTGCGGCGCGGGCTCGAGATCATGGACACCTTGCGCGGCCACACCAGCGGCTACGCCGTGCCCCGCTATGTCATCGATGCCCCCGGCGGCGGCGGCAAGGTACCCATCCATCCCCCCTACATCCTGAGCCACAACGCCGATCGCGTTGTGTTCCGCAACCACGAAGGCCGCGTCTTCGAATACCCGGAAACACTCGACGAGCCCGCTGGCGACCGCCGCCTTTCCATGAACCTCCCTCTCACCCCCGCCCACGGCGGGTGGGAAGAGAGCGAGACATCTCCTCGATCCAAGGACCACGCTTTGGATCCCTGAGAGCGTGCCGCCAGCCTGCTACCGGGCGCCGCTCCCGCGGATCAGCTCGTCCGCCAAACCGTCGGCGCCATACACCCGCCGCAGCGCCTCGATTATGCCCTGCGAATGGACCGCCACCGCGCGCGCCGCTTCTTCCGTGTACCGGAAATCCAGCACGAGGGATTGAAGATTCCCGTCGAAGATGATGCCGACCAGTTCGCCCTGGCGATTGACGACCGGGCTGCCGGAGTTGCCGCCGATGATGTCCGCCGTCGAGACGAAGTTGAGCGGGGTTTGAGGGGAGAGGCGGCTCCGCCGATCGATCCATCGTTGGGGCAGATCGTACGGCGGCCGGCCCTGGTGCGCAGCCCAGCGCTCGTAGAGGCCGCCCACGGTTGTCTGGAAGGGAACCGACCGCCCGTCCTCCCTGTAGCCTTTCACCACGCCGAAGGCCAGGCGCAGGGTGAAGGTCGCATCCGGGTATTGGTTCGTGCCCTCGAGCGCGAATCGGGCTCGGGCGATCCGGGCGTGGGCTTGCGCCTGGATCTCGTTCTGCACATCGATGGCCTCGCGCGCCGCCCGCGCCTCGGCGTCCACAAGTCGCGCAAACTCGATCATCGGATCGCGCGCGGCATGGACCGCCGCCTTCCCCCCGTCATAGAGCCGGCGGCGCTCCTCGATCTCCTTCACCTTCGTGCCGCGGACCAGCTCGGCTGCTCGATCGCGCGGCGGCTGCCCCGCCAGCGCTCTCCGCACCAGCGGTTCCCCAGCCCCCATCCGCATCGCCAGCCACGTCAGCCCATCGGCCAGCCGCTCGCTCTCGTATTGGTCGTAGATCGGCTGCGCGGAAAACAGCTCCAGCTCGAGCGACGCGCGGTTGGCCTCGCGGAACTCGCTCAGGCGGCCGCCATCGGGCTTCTCGCGCTCCTCGGCCGCGCGCAGCAGGGTCCGCGCGATCTCGAACAGGCTGGATCGGAAACCGTGCGCGGCTTCGAGGAGCCGGTATCGCAAGGCGTGCGCGTCGATGGCATGCTGCGCGGCGGCGATCCGATCCCATGCGGCATCGGCGCCCCTCAGCTCGGGATGGCCCCGGATGGCTGCGCGAAGCCGGGCCTCATCGACCTCCCGGCCGGGAAACAATGCCGGATCCAGCAGGCCCGCCAGGCCGCCCAGGCGCGCCTTGCGCCGGTTCTGCACGCCGAGCAGATCGTCCCGGGCAATCCGCGCGTTCTCCTCCTCCCGCGCGCTCCAGGCTGTCAGGTTCTCCTCGCGGTAGCACAGCCATTGGCGCAGATCCGCGTAATCCCCCTCCCTCCGGCTCGCCAGCTCCGCCACCGTCAGCCCCCGGT
>CAYWIM010000037.1:0-40549 GCA_964458325.1 uncultured Verrucomicrobiota bacterium | reverse complement strand
ATGGCTTTTATGGGGGGCGGGTTGTGCCACGTCCCGTCCCCCGTCAGGCCCCGCCTTTTCCGGGGATCCGCTCGCTGAGCCCGGCGCTTTTCTCGGGCAGTATCCGGAGCGCGACCATGTGCTCTGGCAATACCGGCTGGCTGCCGCTGCGATGCGATCGCGCCAGTTCGACAAGGCCAAGGACCTTCTGGATAGCGCCCTCTCTCGCATCGGAGTGATCATCGAGGCCGACCGCAGCGCCCGGAAGGCGCGCAGCTATTTCCAGGAGGAATCCCGGAAGACATTCTTCGGAGAGCCTTACGAGCGATCGATGGCTTTTTTCTATCGCGGAATCCTCTATTGGATGGACGGCCAGCCCGACAACGCGCGGGCTTGTTTCCGGAACGCCCAGGTCCAGGATAGCGACACGCAGGACCACCAGTATGCGGGCGACTATGCGTTGTTCGATTACCTCGATGGCTACATCAGCACGCGGCTCTCCGGCAGCGGCCAGGAGGCGCTCGCTCGCGCCCAGGCCGCCAGCCGCAGCGGCCCTCTCCCTCCCTTCGATCTCCAGGCCAACGTCATGGTGTTCGCCGAGATGGGGCAGGGGCCGGTCAAATACGCCGCCGGCGCCCACGGCGAGCAGCTCCGATTCCGCCCCGGCAGCTCCCCGGCCGTCGGGATCCGCCTCGCGGCCGGCAGCCTGTCAACCCAGGCCGGCGTGTTCGACGATCTCAGCTTCCAGGCCACCACCCGCGGCGGGCGCGTCATGGACCATATCCTGGCCAACAAGGCGGTGTTCAAGAACACTACCAGCGCCCTCGGCGATGCCGCCCTGATCGGGGGGACTGCCGTCGCCGTCGGCGGCGATCACGAGGAGGCTGCGCTGGGATTGCTCGCCTTCGGCGTCTTGAGCAAGATCGTCTCCGGAGTCACCACGCCGGCCGCCGATACCCGCTCCTGGAACAACCTGCCGCAATACCTGAGCTTTGCTGCCTTGCGGCTCCCGCCCGGAGCCCACACCCTGACCATCGATTTCCTGGATGGGGCCGGAAGCCCCATGGCCGGAAAGACACAAACCGTCACGCTGAATCTGCCCGCGGGATCGCGAGATGCCGTGGTATTCGTCAGTGATCAACCCCCTAATCTTTAAGCCCATGAAACTGTCCTGGACTCCCCTATGGATCGCCGCTGCATGTCTCCCGCTGGCTGTCGGTTGCGCGTCCCACCGCGGCGCCTACGAGCCCCTCGATGCCACGCCTGAAACCGCTCCGCCCAAGACAGATCCGCCGGCCTCCACCATCGGCGCCTACGCGCCCCTCCATGCCACCGAGCCAAGCCTCGAAAACCAGGCCGGCTTCGTCCTGCTCGATCGCTACACGCAAAAGTCTGTCACCTGCACCGGCATTCAGTTGACCCACCTGCCCGACGGCCGCCTCCAGGTCGCCGCCCAGGTCCTCAACCTTGAACGCAAACGCATCCAGGTCCAGGTCAATTGCGTGTTCAAGGACGAGCAGGGGTTCTCCTACGGAGACGAGACGCCCTTCCAGACTCTCATCCTGACCGAGAGCGCCACGGAATCCGTCCAGTTCGTCTCGATGAGCGATCGGGCCAAGAAATATACCATCCGCGTCCGCCAGGCCCGGTGACGTCCGCGCGAGTGGAATTGGAGCGCCGACATTCATGTCGGCATGGAAGGCAGTGGGCAGCATGAATGCAGGATGAGCAGGCAACATCAAGAATGGCACTGGCTCGGCGGCCTGGCGATAGCCCTGATTGCCTGCACGGCTAACGCCCTCCCAGCCGCTGCCCCGATCGCAGCGGGCGTCATGGTCGAAGCGGAGAGTTTTGCCGAGCCAGGAGGATGGCTGGTCGATGCCCAGTTCATGGATGTGATGGGCTCGCCCTACCTCCTGGCGCACGGGCTCGGGAAACCGGTGGCGGATGCCCGCACCCCCGTGGTCTTGCCCGCGGCCGGAACGTATCGGCTCTGGGCACGAACCCGGGACTGGACCGCCCCGCATCCGGATTCGGCCGGACAATTCCAGATCCGCATCGATGGATGTGCAAGAAACACCAGACCACGCCACGCGGGGTGCATCGAGACCATCTCGCCGAGCTGCGATCGCTCCTGGGTCTTTCGGCGGGGACCGAGGACCTCGCCAACCTGGTGACGGTGGTCGACAACCGCGATGCCGTCCGGACGCGCATCACCGGAGCATGGACCGCCAGCACCTACGAGCCGGGATATTTTGGCGAGGATTATATTCATGATGGCAACGCCGACAAAGGCGCCAAGAGCGTCCAATTCATCCCCGATCTCCCCGTGGCCGGCGAATACCAGGTGTATCTGCGGTGGACATCCTCTGCGAGCCGCTCGGAGGCGGTGCCGGTCGACCTGATCGGCCGGGCCGGAACTCAAACTGTCACCGTCAACCAAAGGCTCAACGGTGGCCGATGGATGCTCGCAGGATCGATCGCCGCCAACATCGGCACCGGCAGCAGCGTCCGGATTCGCACCGCGGGCACATCGGGCCACGTCATTGTCGATGCCGCGGCATTCTGCCTGGTCCAGACCCTCGATGGCGCCTTCCGGGGCGAGCCCTGGCAGGACGACGACCAGGATGGCCTCTGCAATTACGTCGAGTTCACTCTCGGCACCAATCCGCAGGATCCGAGCAGCTTCCTCAAGCTGGATTGGAACATCGATGAGCAGACGCCAAGGCTCCGTTTTCTGGCGCCGGCAAGGCGAGCCTGCCGGCTCCAGTACCGAGACGCATTCGGCGCTGGCTCCTGGCAGGAATGGAAAACCATCCCCCCCACCGCCTCGACCCGCGAATGCGTGATCGAAGACGTCGCGCCGGCGTTGGGATCCAACCGCTTCTATCGGATTGCGAGCCCTTAGGGTCTTTGCAAAAAGCACTTCCGATTTTGGCGGGAGCGCCGCCGGGCCAGATGCGAGGCGCAAGGGAGGTCGAGAGCTCTCCGGCATGGTTATTGCTCCTTTTTCCTATCGTTTTCGGCGGAGTGAAACGATAGTGAGTTCCGGAAGGACATGATGCGACGTTGGATCATTCGGGGGCTGGGGATCATGCTGATCGGAGTGGCGGGCGCCGATGGGTTCGTGGCTTACAACGACCATGTGGCGGGACCAGGCACGCACTCGAACGCCACGCTATACGCCGCCAACACTGTGGCCTCCGGTCCGCTGAAGAACATCGAGACGGGCGCGCCGCTGCCTGTGTCGCTGAAAGCCGCGGCCGTCGCCGTGAATTACGCTACCCAGACCGGAGTCCCCGCCCCCGGCACCGATGCCGCGGAGGCATTCGGCGGTTATGTCGATTTCACCGCCCGCAGCCAGCAGAGCATCGAGCTGACGGTCTCCTCGAGCTACACGCTCGAGTTCACAGGGCTGGATCCATCGCGCCGTTACGATTTCACGGGGACGGCGGTGCGGGGTATGGACAACTATGCCAACCGCTGGACCCTGGTGACGATCGAGGGAGCAGCCCTTTTCACGCCCGCGCACAGCACCGGGATCGGAGTCGTCACCGAGGGTCTCTGGGCCACGCAAGCCGCATTGTGGACCGGAGCGAACCACCAGTCTGACCAGGGTTGGGTCGCGCGCTGGACCGACATCGATCCCGGTCCGGATGGCGCTTTCAAGGTGATCTCGCAGCTATACCGGGGACCCACGCCGGGTGTCGGCACGGGGGATTCGACCGCTGGAACCAAAGGTTACGCCTTGACGGGCATCCGTCTCATCGAGAGCGCGGTGGCGGGGCGGCCGTCCATCGAGAACTTGCCGGCTGAGGAGGTCGCCAGCCGCTCGGCCCGCCTAAGCGGCCTCGTGACCGATCCTGGCATCGAGCCCCCCCAGGTCACGCTGTATTACGGACCGGCCGATGGCGGCAAGACAGCGGCCGCTTGGGAGCGGTCGGTCGCGCTTGGAACCCAAGCCGGTTCGTTCTCGGTCCGGGTCGACGGCCTGGCGCCGGGAACCGAGTACTTCTTCCGCGGTTTCGCCAGCAATCGAGTGGCCGGCGCCTGGGCCGAATCGAGCGGTTCGTTCACCACGGCGCTCGAGCTGCCGGAGATTGCGGACCGGGGCGTCACCGATCGGTTCGCGTTTTCAGTCACGGTGCAGGTAGAGGTGGTGTCGAGCGGAGGAGACGCGCCCACCGTGTTTCTTTTTTGGGGAAGCCAGGATGGGGGGCAGAATCCCGCTGCCTGGGCAGCCCAAACCAATGTGGGAATAGCCAGCGGAGTCTTTCCGGTCACTGTCGGCGGCCTCGAGCCGGCCACGGCGTATTTCTACCGGTTCCAGGCGACGAACCGCGCCGGCGCCTCATGGAGCGCAACCGCCGGCCAATGGACCACGGGTGCGTTGAGCATGCCCGAGGCGATTCTGGACCCGGTGCGCGGCATCTCCGATCGGTCGGCGGTCGCGTCGGGCCGGGTCACCCAGACGGGCGGCGATCCGCCTGCCATCGAGCTGTTCTTCGGAACGGTGGATCAAGGCGCGTCGGCCCCGGCCTGGGAACGAACCCTGCCGCTGGGAACTCAATCCGACCTCTGGCACGCCTCGCTCGCTCCCCTCGCGCCATCCACCCTGTATTACGTCCGGGCCCGGGCCCGGAATGCCGCCGGGGAGGCCTGGTCGGGCGCGCAATCGTTCCTGACGCTGGCGGTGCTTCCCGCTTCAGCCGTCATCAATGAAATCCATTACCACGCTTCCGACAAGACGAGCCTGTCCGAATTCGTCGAGCTTTCGAATGCGAGCGACGGGGTTCTGGATTTGTCCGGATGGCGTCTGCGGGGGGCGGTGGACTTCGATTTCCCCCCGGGCGCCATCCTGGCGCCGGGCGAGTACTGGGTGGTTGCGGAAGATCCTGCCGATTTTCGGGCCGCTTTTGGGATCGCGGCCCACGGCTATTGGTTCGCCGGAGACAAGCTGCCAAACGAGGGCGGGCGAGTCGAGCTCCAGGACGCCGCCGGAAACCCGGTCGACGAAGTCACCTATCAGAACGGATTTCCATGGCCCAACCGCGCCAACGGAGAAGGATCGTCGATGGAGCTGATCCATCCTTTGCTGGACAACGATTTGGGCGGGGCATGGCGCAGCAGCGTTGCCGGCCCGACACCCGGCCGCCGCAACTCGGCCTATGCTGAGTCCGAGCCCCCCCAGCTCCGCCAGGTGACCCACACGCCTTCCCAACCCCGCTCCGGCCAGGAGGTGGCGATCACCGTCAAGGGCACCGACGACGACGGAGTCGCCCAAGTGACCCTCACCTACCAGGTCGTCGAGCCCGGCAGCTATGTTTCCCGGAACGACACGCGCTATGTCGCGGACTGGACGTCCATCCCCATGCGCGATGACGGCCAGGGCGGCGACCAGGTCAGCGGCGACACGATTTTTACCTGTGTCCTTCCGGCCGGCATCCAGAACCACCGATGCCTGGTGCGCTACCGGATCATGGCTGCGGATTCGCTGGGCAGCATCGTGCGGGCGCCCTATCCGGAGGATCCGTCGCCGAACTTCGCCTATTTCGTGTATGACGGCGTGCCTCCGTGGACGGGGGCGGCCCAGCCGGGCGTCACCGCTCCGGCGACCTACAGCCCGGAGCTGCTCAGCCGGATCCCCGTCTACCATTTGATCACGACGAGAAAAGGCCACGAGGAGGCGATGTCCATCCCCAACTCCCAGGCGGGCCAGTACTGGGGCGAGGAGTATCCCTGGTGGGGCACGCTCGTCTACGACGGCGAGGTCTACGACCACATCCGCTTCCGGGCTCGGGGCGGCGTCTGGCGATATTCCATGGGCAAGAACATGTGGAAATTCGACTTCAACAGCTCGCATGATTTCCAGGCTCGGGACGACTATGGCCAGCCCTATGCAGCCCGGTGGCGCAAGCTGAATTTCTCGGCGTTGATCCAGCAGGGGAACTTCCTCCAGAGGGGCGAGCAAGGCCTGTTTGAAGGGGCCAGCTTCCGGCTGCACAACCTGGCTGGCAACCCGTCGCCCCTCACCCATTACGTCCACTTCCGAATCGTCGAGCAGGCCCTCGAGAACGGCGCGACCGGCTCCCAGTATGACACCGATTTCCAGGGGCTCTACATGGCCATCGAGCAGCCCGACGGCCGATTCCTTGACGAGCACGGGCTCCCGGATGCCAACCTCTACAAGATGGAGGGCGGCACGGGCGAGCTCAACAACCAGGGCCCTACCCAGCCCTCCGACAAGTCCGACTTGAACGCGTTCCTGGCCTATACCAGCGGGACGCAGCCGCAATCGTGGTGGACCCAGAACCTCGAGCTCGACCAGTACTACCGGTTCCGCTCGATCCTCATGGCGATCCACGACTACGATTCGCACGCGGGCAAGAACTTTTTCTACTATCACCATCCCGAGACCGGCCGCTGGTGGGTGATCAACTGGGATCTCGATCTGACCTGGACGACGACCTACACCGGCGGCAATGGCCGCGATCCGCTGAACGAATACGTCCTGGTCCATGAGCCCTTTGCAATCGATTTCCGCAACCGGCTCCGCGAGTTGCGCGATCTGCTGTTCAATCCCGAACAGACCGGGATGGTCCTGGACGAGATCGCCCGCGTGGTCTACCAGCCGGGCCAGCCCTCCCTCGTGGACGCCGACCGCGCGATGTGGGATTACAGCCCCATTCTCGTTTCAACCTACATCAATGCCAGCAAGGCCGGCCACGGCCGCTACTACGAGTCCGCCAGCCCGCGCACGTTCGCCGGCATGCTCCAAAAGCAGAAGGATTATGTCGTTTCGCGCGGCCAATGGCTCGATGCCAACCTGCTCACGGACGAGTCCCTGGCGCCCCAGCAGCCCACCGTATCGGCTCTCAACCCACAGTTCCCCCTCGATGATCTCCGGTTCGAAACGACGCCGTTTGCCAGCCCGGCCGGCCAGCCGTTCGCCGGCATCGAATGGCGGCTCGCCGCCGTGACCGATCCCGCCCAGACGAACCTTTTGGCCAGCACCCATCGCCCACGCTACGAAATCCAGGCGGCCTGGACCAGCGGCGTGCTCAGCCCGTTCCAGAACCGGATCCAGATCCCGCCCGGTATCGCGCGCATCGCCGATCTTTACCGCGTCCGGGCGCGAATGAAGGATGCCGCGGGCCGCTGGAGCCATTGGTCCGCACCCGTCCAGTTCGCGGCCTCGGCGCCGCTGGCCTGGGCGCGGCTCGAAAGCGACCTGGTCCTGTCGGAGATCATGTATCACCCGCCTCCCTGCACCGCCGCCGAAGCCGCGGCGGGCTTCGAGGAGTCGGACTTCGAGTTCATCGAGCTGTGGAATCGGGGCGATCAGGCCCTTGACCTGAGCATCGTCCGGTTCACCAAGGGGATCGATTTCGATTTCGCCTCGGGGCCGATCACGTCCCTCGCGCCCAGCGCCTACGCGCTTGTGGTCCGCCGCCAGGCCGCCTTCCTGGCCCGATACGGCCCCGGGCTGCCCATCGCGGGCGAGTATTACCCGCACGCCGGCGAGGACCAACTCGCCAATGGCGGGGAGCGCCTTAAGCTCTCCTACGGCGCCGGCAACGGCTTGGCCGACTTCGATTACGATGACGATCCGCCTTGGCCGATCCTGGCCGACGGCGAGGGATATTCACTCGCGCTGGCCGCCCCGGTCGGCGCCATCGATTACTCCAGGCCCGAAACCTGGAAACCCAGCGCCGCCTGGGGAGGAACCCCCGGCGCGCCGGATCGCCTCACGATCGCCGAATGGAAATCCGCGTTCTTCACGGGCGAGGAAATCGACAATCCAGCCGTGGCGGGTGACACCGCCGATCCCGATGGCGATGGCGCCGCCAACGCGCTCGAATACCTGGCTGGAACCCATCCGCGCGAAAAGGGATCCGTTCTGCGTCTCGAGGCGACGGTCGAGGGGATCGCTGGCGGCACGCTCCTCCAATGGCTGACCGTCCGCGGCAAGCGGTATCAGCTCCAGTATCGGGATGCGTTGGATGCGGGCGCGTGGCTGGATCTGCCCCAAGGAGGATGGGCGGCGTTCGTGGATGGCTCTGCCGCTGTCGCCGATCTCCAACCGCCCGACGGCCAGCGCTTTTACCGCGTGATCCTGGTCGAGTGATTAGGGTCTCTCGCAAAGAGCCAGAAACGCCTTTTCGTCCAGAACAGCCACGCCCAGGGCGCGGGCCTTTTCGAGCTTCGAACCCGCCTCGGCGCCCGCCACGACATAATCGGTTTTTCGGCTGACGCTGCCACTGACCTTGCCCCCGAGGCTTTCGATCCGCGCCGCCGCCTGCTCGCGCGTCATCGAGGCCAGAGCGCCCGTCAGGACAAATGTCTTACCCGCCAGCCCGCCCGGAGTCGCGTCCGGCGCTCGAAGGGCGGACCGGAAATTGAGCCCTGCCTGTCGAAGCCGCTCGATGAGCTGCTGATGGCGCGGATTGCCCATCCATTTCATCACGCTCAGGGCGATCACCTCGCCGACCTCATCGGCCTGAGTCAGCTCGGCCAGCGTCGCTTGGCGCACCTCGTCCAGGGCGCCAAAACGCCGGCCCAGAGCCTTGGCGACTCCGGCGCCAACATGCAGGATTCCCAGGCCGAACAACAGCCGCCAGAGGTCGCGTTTCTTGCTGGCGTCGACGCCATCGAGGAAATTCTGCGCTGACTTGCCGCCCATGCGCTCGAGGCTGGCCACCTCGAGCAGGTTGAGCCGGTAGAGATCGGCCACGTCATGCGCCAGGCCCGTCCGCACAAGCTGGGCCACCAGCACCTCGCCCGCCCCCTCGATGTCCATCGCCCCGCGCGAACACCAATGCTCGATCCGGCCCCGGACCTGGGCTGGACAATCCGGGTTCGGACACCGCCAGACCACGCCTGCGTCCTCCGCCGTCGCGCCGCTCTCCCGTGTCACGGAGGAACCGCACTCCGGACATTTCGCCGGGAATCGGAAAGGTTTCTCGCGGCCCGTGCGGCGATCGTGCACGACCCCGACGACAGCCGGGATGACCTCGCCGGCCTTCTCGATGACGACCAGGTCCCCGATCCGAATATCCTTCCGGCGAAGCTCGTCCTCGTTATGGAGCGTGGCGCGGCTGATGGTGCTGCCTGCCAGAAACACGGGCTCGAGATCGGCCACCGGCGTCAGCGCCCCGGTCCGCCCCACCTGGATGAGGATGTCGCGCAGGCGGGTTTGCGCCTGCTCGGGAGCGTATTTGTAGGCGATCGCCCACCGGGGCGCCTTCGATGTGGCGCCGATGCGCTCCCTCAAGTCGAGCCGGTTGAGCTTGATCACCGCCCCATCGGTCTCGTAGGTAAACCCCCGGCGCGCGATATCCAGCTCGGCAATGGCCGCCTCGAGCTCATCGAGTGACCGGCAATGCCAGGTTCGCTCCGGCCTCTTGAGGCCAAAGCCGCCCAGCCAATCGAGCGCCTCCGACTGGGTGGAAGGGGCCGCAGCGCCCTCGAGCGCGCCGATGCCATACAGCACGATGTCCAGCGGCCGCTGGGCCACGATCCGCGGATCGAGCTGCTTGAGCGAGCCGGCGGCCGCATTCCGAGGGTTGGCGAAGGGCTCATCCCCGGCCGCAACCCTGTCGGTGTTGAGCTTCTCGAAGCCGGCGCGGGGCAGATACGCCTCGCCGCGAACCTCGAGCAGGGCGGGCCATTGCCGAGCATCGCCTGCCAGGCGCAGCGGCAGGCTTCGAATGGTCTTCAGGTTGGCGGTGATGTCGTCGCCCGTGGTCCCATCGCCTCGCGTGGCCCCCAGCGCAAGCCGGCCATTCTTGTAGGTCAGGCTCACCGCGACTCCATCCACCTTGGGCTCGACCAGCCACTCGAGCTTCTCGCCGGGCGCCAGCCGCTGCACCCGCTCGACAAACTCCCGGAGCTCGCCGATCGAATAGGTGTTGTCCAGGCTCATCATCGGCTGCCGATGCGTCACGGGTCCAAACTCCCCCAGCGGCTGGCCGCCGACTCGCTGGGTGGGTGAATCGGGCGTGGCCAGCGCGGGAAATTGCCTCTCGAGATCGGCCAGCTCCCGATACAGGCGATCGTACTCGGCATCGCTGATCACGGGCTGGGCCAGGACGTAATACGCCCGATCATGCGCGCGTATCTGCTCCGCCAACCGGGCGTGGCAGGCTTGGGCCTCCGCGAATGTCATGCGCCCCACTGTAAACCGCGGCACGAAGCGGTCAACCGCTTTGGACCCTCGCGGAGCTGAGGTGGCAGGGCGGCTCGTCGTCGTCGATCGCCCACAGGAAAACCCCGCGCGCCACAACCGATTTTCGTCTTGGCGTCATCGTGTTCGTCCCATTCCTTATCATCGGCGGACGCCCGTGGCAACCGGCGCATTTTTCTTGCCAGAAAGAGCTGGGTTGATTGTTCTATTCCCAGGTAAACGACAACGATATACGCACGATCATCCGATGAACCCAACGCATTCCCCGCATCTTGACCCCATGCCGCGCCGGCGATTTCTCGAAACCGTCGCCCTCGCGGGCGCCGCATCGGCTCTCCCCGGACGCCTGTCCGCCGGGGCGCCCGCCGCGCCTCGATCCACACTGGCCCTGGTTGGCGCCGCGCACATCCACACGCCTGGATTCATCAACCTGATTCGGCGCGAGCGCCCCGAAGTGCGGGTCAAGTATGTCTGGGACCACGATGAGCCCCGGGCTCGGAAACGGGCGGCCGAGCTGGATGCTCAGGTCGTCGATCTCGATACCATCTGGTCGGATGCCGGCGTGACCGGCGTGATCATCTGTTCCGAGACCCATCGGCATCTCGAGCTGGTCCAGGCGGCCGTTCGCGCCCGCAAACACTTGTTCGCCGAGAAGCCCCTGGCGGGAAACCGCAAAGACAGCGACGCCATGGCGCAGGCGATCGAGGATGCCGGCCTGATCTTCACCACCGGCTATTTCATGCGCACCGATCCCGTCCATCTGTTCCTCAAAGAACAGGTGCAGAAGGGCGTATTCGGCAAGATCAACCGCATCCGGGGATGCAACTGCCACTCCGGGTCGCTGGAAGGCTGGTTTGACACCGAATGGCGCTGGATGGCCGATCCCGCCATGGCTGGCGTCGGCGCATTCGGCGACCTGGGAACGCACTCGCTCGATCTGATGATGTGGCTGGCGGGCGATGTCGAGGCCGTGACCGCCAAGACCCTGGTGGTGACCGGCCGCTATGGCGCCTGCGACGAGTCCGGCGACGCCATGTTGCGCTTCAAGAACGGCGCCAATGGCCTGCTGTCCGCCGGATGGGTGGATGTCGCCAATCCCGTGTCGATCGAGATCAGCGGCACCAAGGCCCACGCGGTGGTTGTCAACGGCCAGCTTTTCTTCCGATGCGCCCAAGTCGAGGGAGCCGACGGGCGCCGCCCCTGGATCGCCCTGCCCCCCGAGCAGCCCAAACCCCTCCACCAGTTCCTGAACGCGCTGGCCGGAAAGCCGAATCAACCGCTGGTCACCCCCAAGGAGGCCGCCGACCGGGTCCGCGTCATGGAAGCCATGTACCAAGCCGCCGACCGCGACGATTGGATCAAGGTCGGCTGATCGCAGGCGCGCGGACCGGCCGGGTCGATCCAGGAATCAGCGAACCCGGATCGTGGTCCGCTCGATCACCCAGTCGTAATCTCGAGTGCTGCCCGCCCCGAGGCTCACCCCTCCGAACGAGGCGTAGCTGACCGGCTTCTTCGTGGCCGGATCCAGCCACTTGTGGATTTCCGAGTGGCCATCGGCAAAGGAGAATCCAGCGGCGCCATTGTGGTAGGACGCCGGCATGTCCCCCCAGGCCCGCTGGCCCGGATCGTTCAGGTAATATCCATCATTGATGCTGTCCGGATGCTCGTCGAGCATGACGAAGATTTTGACCGGATCGCGAATATCGGACATTTTGATGAACTGCCGGAAGTTGGGGTACCAGACATGCACGCCGCCGGGCGACAGTTCCCCGCCGTCCCCCACGAACGCATTCATGGCCAGGCTGCGCACCCGCGTCGGCCACCCCAGCGCCCGCTGCGCCCGGCTGGCGAACACGTCGGCCGGGCACTTGTAAACATTCTTGGCGCCCGCCGTGTAGCGCCCCAGCTTGGCCTCCTTCAGGAACGCGACGTTCGTGTTTTCCGGTTCCGTGCCCCAGGTCATCACGTTGTTCACCCAACTGTTGCGGCGCGCCCGGGTTTCATCCACGCCGTGGTTGTTGACCAGACGATCGTTGTAGTCTCCCGCGTACATGGTCCATGCCAGCATCAGCTGCTTGGTGTTGTTCATGCACATGATGCCCTGCGCCTTGGTCTTGGATTTCGCCAGCGCCGGCAACAACATGCCCGCCAGGATCGCAATGATCGCAATCACCACCAGCAGCTCGATCAGCGTGAACGCCGACCGGCCCGAATCGTTTCTGCTTGTCCTCATGCTGCCTGATTTCTCCAGTCCGGCCTCGCGAGGCCGGCCTTCCCCAGAATGCTCCACGCGCCCGGCCTGGACCACTGTGCATTTGATCGCACAGACCGGTCATTTCCACCCGCGCGAGCACATCGCCGAGTAAATCCGCTCGGCGCGTTCAGTCGATCGCGCAAACAAAGCCCCCACCACCGCTGCCGGCGTGGACCATCCCGACCGGCGCGCTTGAAATGTGCGGCTGGCCCGCGCCCGGCGCATGCGCTCCGCTTCCTCGAGCAGGACATGCAGATACCGATGAAGCAGCGCCACAGTCGTCACCAGCAGCCCCGGCACCCGGATGCTGCGCAACACCCGGAGGAGCTCCGAGAACGGCGTGGTGTTCGCAAACAGCACCATCGCGAACAGGCAGAGCGTGCTGCGAATCACCATTCCCAGCGCAATCCGGCCGCCATCCGGTTGGAACCACGCCAGCAGCGCCACCCCCAATACCAGCGGCTCGAGCAACAACAGGCGGCTCAGCAAAAAAACCGCCGGCAGCCGGCTCGCCCAAGCCGCAGCAGCCAGCATTCCTGCCACCCCACCGTAAAACAGCCACCCGCTCCACGGCCCCGCCGCCACGCCCACCACCAGGGCCACCGCCAGCCCAAGCTTCAAACCCGCCGGCGCCCGCCGCACCCGGCTGTCCACCGCATCCCCTCGATCCAGCCAGTTCAGTCGCATGCGCCGAGATCCTGATGCCGGCCCGATGGGGCGGAGCTCGCCCGGTCACCGGCGCCTTCCCGATCCATGTTCGACGGCCTCGATACCAGCATCCGTGCCAGCAGCCACGACAGCGCAAGGGCCAGGATCGTGCCAATAGCTCCCGCCCACGCCGTCGCCCGCACCGCGGATGAGATCCCCGGAACTTGATAGTTGGGGAACGGGGACGGCAGCGCCGGCTCGGAGACAGCGCGGTCCGCAAAGCCCAGATCTTCGGCCACCCGCTCGAGCCCGTCTGGCCAGGGCGATGCAAACGGCGCGACGAAGACAGCCAGACCCAGCGCCACCAGCCCCCCCCAAACCATCATCCGGCCCACCCGCGCCTCCTCCCGAGAACCGGCCTTCGCCAGCAGCTCGGGCCGCGCCCGGGCAATAGCCAGGAGCACCAGCGCCGTGATCCCGCCTTCGCCCAGCCCGATCACCATGTGCACGTTGACCATCGCCGGAAACACGGTGGACCATGGCACCCGGCCGGACATAGCCAGCTGCCCGGCGCAACTGGCCGCCGCGAGCACCGTCGAACACCATCCCGCAAAGGCCGCCCCCGCCACCAAACCCCGCATGCCACCCATCCCCCTTTGCAACCCGCGATACAGCCATGAACCAATGACCGGCGCCAGCAGCGCCATGTTGAACAGGTTCGCCCCCAGCGCCAGCACGCCGCCGTCGCTGAACAAAAAAACCTGCACGATCAGGACCGCCGTCATCACCACCACCGCTGCGGCTGGCCCCAGCAATGCCCCCGCCAACACCCCACCCATCAGATGCCCCGACGTGCCCCCCAGGACCGGGAAATTGATCATCTGGGCGGCAAATACAAATGCCGCCGACAAGCCGAGCAGGGGCACCCGGCCGGGCGCCAGCTCGAGCCGGGCCCGATGCAGCGCATACCCAACCCCCGCCGACGCCAGCGCCCCTCCCGCCAGCGAGGTTCGAAGATCCAAAAAGCCATCCGGAATGTGCATGCGCAATCAGCCCGGCAGGTCCTTGCCGGTCGTGGTCACGGTCAGCTTGCCGTGCTTGACCCCCCGCGCGCCAATCAGACGGTCCGCCAAGGTCTTGATCTTCACCCCTTCCCCCCGAACCACCAGCGCCTCCAGGCAGTGATGATGATCCAAATGCACATGCAGCGCCGATACGATCAGATCCCGGAACTCGTGCTGCATGTCCGTGAGCGCCTCTTGCAGATGCGGCCTGTGATGGTCGTAGACCAGCGTGATCGTGCCGGCGATCGCCCCGCCGCCGTACTCCTGCCGATGATCCACCAGCCGGTCGCGGATCATGTCCGCGACGGCCAGCGACCGGTTATGATACCCTTTCTGCCGAGCCATGGCGTCCAGCTGCCGCAACAGCGCCGCGGGCAGCGATACGGTGAATCGCGCTGTCTCTCGATCTCTCGTCTCATGTGACATCCTCCTCAATGTGTAATACGCGGACCGGGCTGGCAACGCCCAAATATTTCCTCCTGTCGCCCGGCCGGCTCTTGCGCTACAGTATCGCCGGCCGAGCAGGTCGATTCGACCTGGCCCGATCATGCACGAGGTCGGTATCATGCACGAAACCATCGCGTTGGCGGTGCGGCGCGCCCATGAAGCGGGCGCCCACCGCATTCTCGAGATCCGCCTGCGAGTCGGCGCCCTGTCAGGCGTGGTTCCGGAAGCGCTCGAGTTCGCCTTCGAGCTCCTCCGGGCCGGCACCCTCGCCGAATCCGCCCGGCTCCAGATCGTCCCCGTGCCCGCCACCTGCTGGTGCGCCAGCTGCCAGGACGAGTTCGGCGTTCCCGACCTCATCGCCGAATGCCCGCGCTGCGGCCAGCCCAGCGCCGAGCTGCGCCGCGGACGCGAGCTCGAGCTGGATTCCCTGGAGATCGATTGACCATGTGCAAAGAATGCGGTTGCGAAGACGTCGGCCCGGTTCACATCCACGGCCATTCCCACCCTCACCCGGATTCCCCGGCGCCCCATTCCCCCGCGCCGGATCCAGCCCATCCCCACCCGCACTCGCATCGCCACGGTGAGCCGCCCCATATGCATGAGCACTCGCTCCCGCACGAGCACCCGCATGATCACCCCCACGCCCCTGACGCTCCCGCGCCGGAGGCGGAGCCCCGAACTGTCGAAATCCATCAGCCGGTCCTCGACCGAAACGACCGGCTCGCCGAGCGCAATCGCGGCTATTTCCGCGCCAAGGGGCTCCTGGTCGCCAACCTGGTCTCCTCGCCCGGATCGGGCAAAACCACCCTCATCCAGAAGACCATCGAGCAACTCCAGGCACGCCTGCGCACCGGGGTTATCGTCGGCGATCTCGCAACCGAAAACGACGCCATTCGCATCCGTTCCACCGGAGCCCCGGCCATCCAGATCACCACCGGCACGCTCTGCCATCTGGATGCGGAAATGGTGGCTCGAGCGGCCGGCCGGCTTGACCTCGATGCGCTCGATCTCCTGATTATCGAGAACGTCGGCAACCTGGTCTGCCCCGCGGCGTTCGACCTGGGCGAAGACATCCGCGTCGCCCTCCTGTCCGTCACCGAAGGCGAGGATAAACCGCTGAAGTACCCGCCCATGTTCGCCTCCGCCCACGCCGTCGTCATCAACAAGATCGATCTGGCCGATGCCGCCGGCTTCGCCCGGGACACCGCCCATGCCAGCCTCCGCCGCGTCTGCCCTCGAGCCCGCGTGTTCGAGTTGTCCGCCCGCACCGGCCAGGGCCTCGACGCCTGGTGCGATTACCTCGTCCAGGAGCGCGCCCGCCGCAACGCAGCCCACCCCCTCGCGTGAGAAGGTGGGATACACCAAGTTCGGGGTGGTCGACGTGACCTTCGCGGATACCCTGGCAGCCACGCCAGCCGATTTTGCCCACGTTGTCTTTGTCGGCCAGACCTCCGGCGTCAGCCTCTATGTCAACGGCGCCCCGGCGGGAAGCGACACGGCCAGCTCCCCTCTGGCCCGTTGGGCATTGGCTGCAGGCGCCATCCGGGCTGATGGCACATTGGTCGACCCGCTAACGGGCGTAATCGATGAGCTGGTGATTTACGACCGGGCGCTGTCACCGGCAGAAATCTCCGCCCACTATGCCCTCGCGATCCCCGAGCCAAACACGGCATTCTTGGGCTTGTTGGGCGGGATCGCGCTTCTGGGCGTTCGGTGCGGCCTGCGCCGACGGTGAACGGCCAACGGAGTTGAGCGGGTTTCCCCGGGGCGGCGGCTGGGCGCGTCGGCGGCGAGCGTGTGGAGAATGGCTCGCGCCCGGCGGCCGAATCCTCTGGAACTTGCCAGCCGTTCTTCTGGCATGCCTCGGCCAGGGTCTCGTGAACACAATCCCATGGACTGACCCTGGATGCGGCTCATGGATTTATGGCTCGCCGGCGGCGGCCATGATGTCTTCCCAGAGCCGGTTTCCATTCACGGCGTTGGCCATGATCACCAGGCCGGCGCCGCGCCGGCGATCGAACTCGCAATAGCACCGGAACCCGGTGCCGTTCGAGCCCCCGTGGTATATGCGGTCGCCGGCTGCCGCCGTGTCAATCGCCCATCCCAATCCGTAATAGGTCGGCCCGGGACGGCGCGGGCCGCCGCGCGCAATGGGCTTGCGCCCGAGCGCGACGGTGGCGGGAGTGAGCATGGCGTCAATCGAGCGATCCGAAATCGAGTGCGGCGCGGACCGATCCTCGGCGAGCATCTCGAGGATCAGCTTCGCGTAGTCGGCGGCGGTGCAGTAAAGCGAGTAGGCGGCGTTAGCCTGGCGATAGAGGCTGCGGCGGGCGAACGGCTCGCCCTTGTCGTCATGTCCGGCGGCCGCCTCCGGCGCAAATTCATCCCGCCACACGAGGCTGCTGCGGGTCATCTCGATCGGCTCGAGCAGGGTTCGCCGCATATAGGCCTCGATCGGCGTGCCCGTAATGTGCTCGACCACTCGCTGCAGGTAAAGGAAGCCTTCGCCTGAATAGGTGAACCGCGTGCCGGGCTCGCACAGCAGAGGCAGCGGGCCGCCCTGCTCCCAGCCGTTGTTCCGCCAATTGGGGAAACCGGTCGTGTGCGACAGAACCATCCGGGCAGTGATCCGGCGGTGCCGGGGCTCCTCCGGCAGGTAGGGTTTGTCGAGGTAATCGGCCAGGGATCGGTCCAGATCGAGCTGGCCTTCCTCGACGAGCTTGAGCGTGGCATAGGCCATCAGCAGCTTGGTCATGGATGCGGCTTCGAACCGAGTGCTGGAATCCACGGGGGCCGGCTGGCCCGCTCGGCGGACGCCGTAGTATCGTTCCCAGGCCAGACGCCCGCTCTCGATGCCCGCGATGGCGACGCCGGGCACGCGGTGCTGAACCATGAGCCTGGGCACGAGCTCGTCGACAGTGTCCGGCATGCGTCTCGCCGGTTGCCGAGGGCGTGTGGGGCTGCCGGCGGCGGCGGGCGGCATCGCATCAAGAATCAGCTGGACGAGCGTGCCGAACTGGTGGCGATCGACGCGCGGACCGTCTTGCTGGTCGGTGTCAACCCGATGCACAATGACCAGGTCCAGCGCAGGGGCGATCAGGATGTAATGGCCGCCGGCGCCGCGCGCCGAGAATGTACCGGGAGGCAGCTCGACATTTTCGAGGTGGCGTCCCTGCCAATCGGCCCACCAGAGGTAGCCATAACCGGCGTGGACCTGGCCATTGGTGGTGGTGGCGGCCGAGTAGGCGCGCGTGCTTTCTGCCACCCAGTCTGCCGAGATCACCTGCCGGTCGCGCCATCGGCCCTGGCGCAGGAAGAGCAGTCCGAAGCGCGCCATGTCCCGGGCCGTCATCCGGAAAACGTAGGCGGGGTGAATCGAGTCGCCGCCCCGCACGTATTGGGTGTCTTCGAGCCGGAAATCCTCCATCTCGAGCGGCTCGGCCAGGCGCCGATCGAAGGACTCGAAGACGCTCATCCCTGCGGCTCGTTCGTAGATTGTCCCCAGCGCGTTGAAGTCCCAGTTGTTGTAATAATAGAACGCGCCCGGCGCATGGCTGCCGCGCGCCGGGCGGCGCGCCTTCATTGCCGCCGTTTCGTAGAGCGCCGGATGGTAGATGCCGGAGCGCGCCTTGAGCAGGTCGGCCACGGTGGCTCGCTTTTCCGCCGGGGTCAGCCCCGGCTCGTTATCTTCGATCCCGAGCTGCGCCAGCGTTTGAGCGCGATCGATCTGATTGGATGCCACGCTGATGCCGATGAGGGCGCTGAGGAAGCTCTTACGAATGGAATGGACATTGAATCGCCGGGCTGTCTGGCCCCACTCATCGACAACCTTGCCCTGGTGCACCACAAACAGCGCCGCAGAACCTGCTGACTGCGCAAAGGCATGCGCCCGGGCCAGCGTGTTCGTCGACCACCCCAGCCCCTCGGGATGTTCGATCGTCTCCCAATGGGCACCGGGAAACACCGGCGGCTGGGGCGCCGCGAACGCGACCGCAATTCCCGCCAGCGCCAGGAGAGCAAGACAGCCTCGCGGAACATGCGCGGCTCGTGGAGCACAGATGGCAAGCGCCGCGGAATGGGATCGATCGGTCATTGTCGGTTTTGCGGCGGCCAGCTTGTGTGCGCCAGCGCAGCGGCGTCGAGCATGATGCCGCAACACATCGGCGTCAATGAAATCGACTTTTGCTTGCCACAAGAAACTCAAAAAAACGCAAAAAGAGAGTCTCGTTGGGCAACCTCTCCGTGTCCTGCCCTCTGTGGTAAAAAAGGGAAGAAGTTGACAGGAGCTCTGGATTCGATCAGTTATGCGGTGATGTGACCACCGATTTTGACCCTGCGGGCCGGATGCATTGAGGAAGCCGGCTGGCATTGCCTGGGTTGCATGTGGTCGCTCGACGTAGATTGGCGCATCAACCTCAGCCAACATCGACCATGAATCCCCTCCGACTTCCCTTGTGGGCTGGCTTGGCCGTCAGCTCCGCCGTCCTGGCCACGAGCGGGCAAGCCGCGCTCGTCGCGCATTTCCGACTCGAGGAAGGTTTCGCTGATCCGATGGCCGCCACCGTTCAGTCGGCGGTCGGGGGATACAGCGGCACATTTGTGGGCGGGGCGTACTACCCGGCATGGGTGACGGACAGCCTGGCGCCAGTGCCCGCTTCGGAGGGCGGCACTCTGGCGGCGATCAGCCTGGATTCCACCGACACCGGCAATGATCCATATGTCTCGACGGACGCGCCGGGCGTTTTGGGCGGCGCGGCACGGACCTTTGCCGCGTGGATCAAGGCATCCACGAATCAGCCGAACCACGCGACCTTTTTGGCGTATGGGCAGAACAGTCCCGGCCAAGCCATCCGGTTTCGGATCGATCCCAGCGGCTTCCTGCGCCTCGAGTTCCAAAACTCGGCGGCGGTCGGCACCAGCCGCAAGCTCACCGACGGCCAGTGGCATCACGTGGCCGCTACCCTGCCCAATAATGCCAAATCGGGGGATACCATCTTCTACATTGACGGCAATGTGGAGCCGGTCACGTTCAGCTTTGCCGGCAACCTGATCAACACCACCGCCGGCAACATGAGTCCGCTGACCATCGGCAACTCGAGGCATTCGCTGGCTGCCTATGGCTTCAACGGACACGTGGACGACGTGCGGGTCTATGACGAGCAGCTCTCGCAGGCCCAGGTCCAGTCGATCGTTTTTGGCGCCGGCAACCCGCCTCAAATCGACAAACAGCCCGTCCCGCAGAAGGCGATCCTGGGCGGCACCAATGAAATGGCGGCCTTCAACGTGGATCTATCCGGCAGCCCGCCCTTCTCGTTCCAATGGAAACGCGACAACGTGGACCTGCCGGCCGCCACCGCGCAAAATCTCGTGATCGGCCCGGTCACCGCTGCCGATCTGGGCAGCTACACCCTGGTCATATCCAATGGCTTCGGAAGCGTCACCAGCGACGCCGCCACGTTGTCGTGGGGAACGCCTCCGGTGGATCCCAGCGAGGCAACCGTGGTGGCTGGCGGCGCCATCGAGCTGGGCATCGCGATGCCGGCCGATTCCACCGGCTACACCTACCAGTGGAAGAAAAACGGCGTGCCGTTGGCAAATGCCACGGCCCGTGTTTATGCAATTCCCGTGGCGGCCAGCGGAGACCAGGGCGAGTATGCCGTCGAGGTGAGCCTGGCCGGCCAGACGGTCGCCAGCGATCCCGCCCACCTGCGTGTCGTGGTCCCGCCCAGCTCGGCCTATGCGCGGCTGGTGCTCGAGGACGGTCCCGCAGCCTACTGGCGGCTGGGCGAGACTTCCGGCGCCACTGTCGCGCAGGATGTGACGACGTTCCACCCCGGCGCCTACGCGGGGTTTGTCACTCCGGAACAACCGGGAGCGGTGACGGGCGATGCGGATCCCGCTGTGGATTTCCCGGCCGGCGGCAATGGATACATCGAGGTCGACCACTCGACGGCGCTGAACCGCACGAACTCGTTTACGATTGAGGGCTGGGCCAACCCGATCGCTGCCAGCGGCCGCCAATCCATCATCGCCTCGCGCACCAGCACGCGGTCGAGCGGATACGAGCTGCTGGCCAACGGCGCGCAATGGCAGTTCCGCACGGGGGCGTCCCTCAATGCGACTGCGGAGACGTGGAACGATCTCAACGGCGGCACCGTCACGCCAGGCCAGTGGCATCATGTGGTGGGCACCTACGACGGCGCCACCAAGCGGCTCTACGTCAACGGGCAGCTTGTGGGCACCCAGACAACGCCTGTCTACCCCACGTTGGGAACGCCGCTCCGCATCGGTGCGGACCAGACCTACCTTGCCACGGCGGGCAGCTTTTTCATCGGCATGCTGGACGAGATCGCCGTCTATTGGCGCCCGCTCTCGCCCGAGCAGGTGGCCGATCACCACATGGCTGGAATCCTCGGAGCCGGCGTCGCGCCGGCCCTGAATGCCCAGCCGCAAGATGCCCGGCTGGTGTTGGGCGACACCAACGCAACAGTCACCTTCAGCGTGGCCGCCACCGGATCGCCGCGGCTGAAATATCAGTGGAAGAAGGATAGCGCCGATCTGCCAGGCGCGACCTCGGCGACCCTGACCCTTTCGCCAGCCGGCGCAGCCGACCTGGGCACTTACGCCGTGGTGGTGAGCAATGCGGTCGGGTCTGTGGTCAGCACCAATGTCACGCTGGCTTATGGCACGGGACCCGTTGTGCCGTCCGCCCAGGCGGTTCTGGTCGGCGGGACCGTCACGCTCGAGCTGCCGGGCCTGCCCGCGTACCAGGATTATACCTACCAGTGGAAGCGCAACGGCACGAATGTCCCCGGCGCGACGAGCGCGTCCTTCACCCTGTTCCCGGTCACCGCGGCGGACGCCGGCGACTACATGGCAGTCGTCACCCTGGGCGCCGACTCGGTGTCGAGCGCCGCAGTCCCGCTGAGCGTCCTGCCGCTCCCGACGCAGCCCTACGCGACCGCGGTTTCCACTGCCAACCCGGTGGCCTATTGGCGTCTGAACGAGCCCGCCGGTTCCGTCGGCGCCATCGACATCATCGGTGGGCGGACGGCCTATTCGAGCTATGGAGACGCCGAAGGGGACTTTGCCTGGGGATACGAGGGCGCGCTCCTGGGCGACGCGGATGCGGCGCTTTGGTTGAGCGGCTACTCGCTCGGCGCTCGAGCGGGGCGGGCGAAGCTCGATGCGGCTTATGATGCGGCGTTGAATCCCCCCGTGTTCTCGATCGAGTGCTGGGCGCTGCTGGCGGGCAGCAGCAGCGCGTATCGCTCGCCGGTGACCTCGCGCGACGGCTCCGCCGGCAACACGAAGGGCTACCTCTTCTACGTCAGCCCCGCAGGCAACTGGGAGTTCTGGCTGGGCAATGGCGCCGGCTGGACCACGCTGGCGGGGAGAGCCGCAGCCCTCAACGAGTGGGCCCATCTGGTCGGAACCTACGACGGCGCCACGATGCGTTTCTATGTCAATGGCGCGCTGGCGGGCCGCGCCGACACAAGCTTCGTCCCCAACGATCTCTATTCCTTCCGGATCGGCGCCGGCGCGTCCGAGAACGCCAGCGGCAGTTTCTTCTGGCCCGGCCGAGTGGACGAAGTGGCCCTCTACGGCGCCGCTTTGAGCGAGGCGCAGGTGCAGACCCACTACGCCGCGGCGTTCCAGGCGAGCGCCGCCCCGCGGATCACCCAGCAGCCGCAAACGCGCGTGACGCTGGCGGGGGCGGCCCTGACGCTAGAGGCGAAGGCGCATGGCATGGCGCCGTTGAGCTACCAATGGCAAAAGGACGGATCGAACCTGCCCGGCGCCACCAACGCCGCGCTCGCGCTGTCCGGGGTCTCGACCGCCCAGGTGGGCTTGTACCGCGTCCTCGTGTCGAAGGGCGCCGCCAGCGTCTCGAGCGCGCAAGCCGAGATTGGCGTGCTGCCCGGCCAGGCGATCAGCGTCAACATCCAGGGCTACAACGCCCGCACCATCGCCGCCAGCGGCGGCGTCGCCGGCTGCATCGCGCTGTCCAACTGGAACGAGTTCGGCTACAACGCGAGCAACGGCAGCTTCACCAACCTAGTCAACCACGCCGGCCAGTCCTTCCCCATCCTGGTCACGTGGACCGCCGCCAACAATCGACAGTGGAATGGCCCGTTCGCAGCGCCTGCGGGCGACTACGCCCTGCTGGGCGGACTCATCGATGACGGGGGCGTGACCAACGTCGTCGTGACCGTAACGAATCTTCCCGCCGAGTATCAGAGCGCGGGCTACTCGGTGTACGCTTACATGGGCGCCCCTCACGCCAACGCCGGGACCGTGAACGCCACCGACTGGTACGGAGCGGTCAGTGTGGGGAGCGCGACCAACTATTACCACGGGATGGACCTGGCGGTTTGGAACGGCAGCTATGTGCAGGCCGTCACGACCGATGTCAACGACACGCCCGCCTACGCCAACTACGCGGTCTTCAGCGGATTGAACGGACCGTCGTTCTCGATCGTGACCGCGTCTCATCCCTATGGGCTGGCCGGGCCCGGGTCGATCAGCGGCTTCCAGATCGTGGCGAATGTGCCGCCAACTCTGCCGCCCGTGCCGCTGACGATTGCGCGGATCGGGGCTGACCTGGTGTTGAGCTGGGAGGGGGATTGGGTCCTGCAGCGCAAGGCGCCTCTGGACGCGCAGCCGTCTGGATGGTCGGATGTCGAGGGCGCTTCGAGCGGCTACGTTATCCCGACCCCGCTTGCCACCGAGCAATACTACCGCCTGCGCAGCCGATGAACACCCTGATAGCCACGGGCGGAACCGATCGCGCCATGCTCGAGGCCCGTCCAGATTCCCGGGCAGGCCCGGGGGCGGTCGCGCGGCGCGGTTTTACGCTGATTGAGCTGCTCGTCGTCATCGCCATCATCGCCATCCTGGCATCCATGCTCCTGCCCTCCCTCAGCCGCGCCAAGGAAAAGGCCCGGCGAACGGTCTGCAAATCGAACATGCGCCAGGTCATGCTCGGCGCGCTCATGTACGCCGGCGACAACGCCGAGCGCTTCCCGCCCGCTACGCGGGCCGATGGCGTCATGCACGCCAGCTGGACGCCGCTTTCGGTGTACGACCATTTCGTCCAGCGGCTCTCGATCAAGACGAACTGCTTCACGTGCCCGAACAAGAACAAGGACGGCAAGTGGATTTTTTTGAACAACAATGCCGCCCGCCTGGGTTTCTACGTGCTGTGGGGCTTGCCCACCGAGCTCGACAAACGATCCCGGGACGCCGATTACGGGACCCAGGCAGCCCCGTTCGATTCCCCGGCCAAGAGCCACAACTACACGCCCCACATGGTCCTGATGACCGATATCATCGAGAAAGGGACCGACGCGATCAGCGGGCTCGGCCTGAGCAAGATCACGTCCGCCCCGCACACCCCTGCCGGCCCCAAATACAGCGCCTCCGGCCAGCTGGTCGAGCCCGCTGTCATCGGATCCGAGGGCGGGAATGTCGGCCGGACCGACGGATCGGTCGAGTGGCGCAAACAGATGATCATGCGCCCCCATTACGTGGTCTATCGCCCCCCGGCGACCTCCTTCAATCCCAATCCGGAATACCTCGGCTATTGGTAGCGGACAGCGTCTCTAGGCAATGGGGTCTAAATAGTTGACATATGGGGCGGAGGGGATGAAACGGAGGCCCGGCACGATTGCCACGCGTCAGATTATCCAACGACTGAGAGCATGTTACTCACCGGGAGGACCGTCGGGGAGCGTTGTTTCTGGAGGGCCTTGGCCGACGACGGTTTCGGGGCGGGGAATGGACGAAGATGCAAACTCCCTCTGACCGTGTCCTTGACACCGCAATTGGCCGGGGCTGAGGCCGGGTTCATTCAGGTGAAGTGTGACCCTGGAGTGCGATCTCCTTGTGCCGGGCTCCGAAGACAGCGCCAATGACAATCGCAACGGTGTGCTGATCAACCTGCTGACGGCATCTGATGATTGGCAATGGCCACACTCGTGGCCGCTGTCCAGCGACCGCGGATTCAAGCTGCGCGCCGCTTGATCGCAGGTTCTGGGCAGCAACCGGAACGCCGATCTCCGGCCCGGCCTTGGAGACGGCGCGCGTCTTGCCAGCATGTCAACTATTGAGCCGGCCCCATTGGTTCTCCCGGCTCATGGTTGACCAGAGGGCAGGACGGACCGGAACCCTGTGGTGTAAATCGCGATGGTCGGGTGGTTTTGGATGCGGGCCGCCGACCGGCAGAAGGACGCGTAGTTGCCATCACAGCCGCCCCGATTCACACGCCCCAAGCCTTCGCTTGTTGCGGGTCCGCGCGGGTCCGTCTGCGAACCGCTCGAATACGTGTCATACCAATCCCAGCACCACTCGAACACGTTGCCTGCCATGTCGTAAAGCCCGTACCCGTTGGCGTTCGCCGCAAAATACCCCACCGGAGTGGTGCCACCGTTAGAGCCGACGGCAGGGTGAAAGCCAGCCGTGGGATTGATGTCGTAAGGGTAATTCGCCGGCGCGCTGTAGTAGTTCGCCTGACTGTGCGTGATCGTCTCGACATTTGACCACGGGAACCGATGCCCACTGGTCCCGCCCCGTGCCGCTTTTTCCCACTCCGCTTCCGTCGGCAACCGATAGCCGGAACTCCAACGCACATATGGCTCCACCTGCCCAGTCTTATAAACCTGCGTCAGCGCAGCATCCGTGTAATACGCCGGGATCTGTCCCTGCCGCTGCGACCGCGCATTGCACCACTTCACCACATCATACCAATTCACCGTCTGCACCGGATGGTTTGCTGCCATCCCCGCACCGGGATTATCATAGGCGTACCCATTGCCGCCGCTCCATCCCTTGACGTCGTCCCACAACGCCTTGGTTACCTCCGTCTGGTCCATGAAAAACGCGCTGATCTGGTTCGTGTGGAGCGGAAGCTCGAGGGTGGTCCCTTCGCTGAACGTATCGCCCATTACGAACGACCCGCCGGGGATGAGCGCCATGCCGGGAGGAGGTGGAGGTGGAGTCCCGCGCACGCGATAGAACATCGGCACGCTCACCTGGATCATCCCGTTCGAGTCCACCGTCACCGCGTCCAGGCCCGCCCAGGCGTTGGTCCACGGTCCCAGCACCGATGACGCCCATTCCACGCTCGCGATGCTGGCGGGTTGCAGATTCGTGCAAACCAGTTGTCCGTTTTGGCTGAAGGAACTGATGACGGGAGCCTGCCCAAGGGCTGGCATGGTGGTCAGCGTGAAAACGACGACAGCCAGCAACGAAATCAGAGGATTGGGGGAGGCTTTGGTTCTCATACGGGCACCTCCGAGAACTGTTTTTCGGAGTTGGGTTGATGGTGGTGGTTCGGTGTTCGGTGTGGATGGTTTCGTAGCGGTTCCTTCGGTTTGTCTTCTCCTGACGTTTGCTTTCCGTTTCCTTTTGATCGTTGCTGGCTGTCCAGCCTAAAGCGTATTTGAGAAATCGGTTCTACCGCGTGCACGGTTCTGAACATTACAGCGGCGGGGGTGGGCTTAAGTCAACGACCATTCTCCACTGGGGGAATTCTATTTGGCACTACACAGCAGCTTCGCGATGCGGTCAAACCCTACCGTGGATTACTCGAGGCATCGACTTGGCGGTGTCGAAACACCCCGGTGGCGGCGCTCGATCCTTTGTGTCTGAGGTTCAGGCTGGCGTCCGAACCGGCTGATTTGACAAAACCAGAGAATCCATTAGCATTTCTGTTATGCAGCCTAAGCTGCCGCGCCTTCCTGCGCGGCGGCGCGGGGGAACCGATTCCTGAGGCGTAAGCGTCAGGACGGGGCGCAGGCGGCGGCAAACCCGTCGCCCGGTCACTTCCGAGACCGAGCCCGTCAGCTAACCTCGCCGGCATTTGGAAGGGCGAACCTCTGCCCCTGTCGTGTGACAGGGCTTCATGTTCCCCCCAATGTGAATGCAGTCAGGCCCGTGCACCACGAGCCCGGGTCAGAATGTATTGGTGTGGTTATGAAGAAGCGTTTGGGGGGCTGGATCAAGCCCCTGATCATCGGGCGTGCCCGTGATCTCTCGGATCAACGGCTCTTTCACAAGGTGTCATTGGTGGCCTTGCTTGCGTGGGTGGGGCTGGGTGCGGACGGGTTGTCGTCGTCGTGCTACGGGCCGGAAGAGGCGTTTCGCGCCCTGGGAGCGCGTCCAGCGCTGAGCCTGGTGGTGGCGCTGGCGTGTGTGTTCACGATTGCGGTGATTTGCGCGAGCTACAGGCAAATCATCGAACTGTTTCCGAGCGGGGGCGGCGGCTACCTGGTGGCCAGCAAGCTGCTCTCGCCCACGGCGGGAGTGGTGTCAGGATCGGCGTTGCTGGTGGACTATGTGCTGACGATCACGGTGTCCGTGGCCAGCGGGGCCGATGCGCTGTTCTCCGTGTTGCCCCCTGGGTGGATGCCGAGGAAACTGGCTTTCGCGTGCGCGGGTGTGGTGTTCCTGACACTGGTGAACTTGCGCGGCGTCAAGGAATCCGTGCTGCTTTGGGCGCCGGTGTTCTTTGTCTTTGTGGGCACACACGCGCTGGCCATTCTGGTGGCCATCGTGGGGCATGTCGGAGAGTTGCCCGCACTGGCGGCAAAGACGGCGCAAGATTTCGGGGGCGTTTGGGGTGAAGCGCCACTACAGGCGGGCGCTGCGGGATTTGAAACATCTGGAGGAGTTAGTGCCGGCGGTGGAGGCTGAGGTCAGGGGAACCAGTAAGGCCGGCACCAAGGGCCGGACAGCCGTCGTGTTGGTCAATGGTTTCAACGGGCTCGGATTGCACACGTTTCTGGGCATCCCGCGGATCTTCCCGGGAACGTTCGGACACTTCGTGTTTGTGCAAGTCGGCGTGCTGGATGCCGGCAGCTTCAAGGGAGCGCAGGAGTTGGAGCGGCTGAAAGCGGAAACGCGCGCCAGCACCCGACGCTATGTGGGGTTTGCACAAGAGCATGGTTTCACCGCGGAGGCGGTCACGGCAGTGAGTCATGACGTGGTGGGCACCATCGAGAGTATGATCGAGCCATTGATGAAGCGGCATCCCGATGCTGTGCTGTTTGGTGGCCAGCTCGCATTCACCCGTGAGACGGTGTGGACGCGCTGGCTGCACAATTACGGGGTGTTTGCCTTGCAGCGCGTCTTTTGCCGGGCGGGCGTTCCGTTTGTGATTGTCCCTGCTCGGATTTGAGCCGACGGCTGCCCAGCAACAGGCGTCATCAAGGGCGGGGTGCAGGGGTGCGTGCGAGCCAGCCGGTCAGGCCAGAATCCAGCAGCCCCGGTGAATCGCGAGCCCGGTTCCTCCGTGAGCAGGCCTCGCACCAAGTCGATTGTGCTTGGTCGCACTCTGCCGTTTCTGTAGCCTCAGCACCATGACGCTGTCAAGAGCCCTCCGCTGTTTCGTGTTGAGCGCACTCATCTGCTCGCGACTGGTCGCGGCCAACTGGACCATCACTGACCTGGGCGCGCTCGGCGCCGAAGGCAGTGGGGCTTACACCAGCAAAGGCTGTAGCATCAACAACGCCGGCCAGGTGGCCGGAACGATCGCGGCCGAGGTCAAGGCCGCCGGTTGGACGGCCCAGACGGCCCGCGACATCAATGACCACGACCCGATCGTCGGCTTCGGCTACCCCAATGGTCTCGTGCGCCCGTTCCTCCTCTCGCCGGCTGCCCCGCCAGCTTCGTTCTCCTTCACCGCCAACACCGTGCCTGTGGGCGACGGAGACAGCGGGCCGGATTGTCTGGCAACCGCCGACGTGAACGACGATGGCCGGTTGGATTTGATCAGCGCGAACTACGGTTTTCGCTGGGCCCTGCCCGGCGAGCCGGGTGGGTGGAATACCACGCTGACTGTGCTGACCAACAACGGCGACGGCGGCTTCGGCTCGAACGCCACGCTGACTGTCGGCGCGGGGCCGGCCTCGGTGGTGGCCGTGGATGTCAATGGCGATGGCCGGCCGGACGTAATCTCCGCCGACCAGACAGCGGGCACGCTCACCGTACTGACGAACGATGGGAGTGGCTTTGGCTGGCAGGCGACACTCCCGGTCGGCAGCATGCCAAGTTCCCTCGTCGCGGCGGATGTCAACGGTGACTGGTCGTTGGACCTGGCGGTCGTCAACAGCGGCGACAACAGTTTGACCGTCCTCACCAACAATAGCCGTGGTGTCTTCGGTCTGCAGGGCGCCTTCCCGGTGGGCGCCAAGCCCATCTTCCTCGTCACGACCGATGCGAACGGCGATCGCCGGCCGGATTTGATTTCTGTGAACCATGACGCCAACTCAATGACGGTGCTGACCAACAACGGTAGCGGCGGGTTCGGCTTCAGCGCCACGCTCGCCGTGGGCAACATCCCGGTGGCCGTCGCTGCCGGCGATGTCAATGGCGACGGCTGGCCGGATTTAGCCGCGGTCAACTGGGGTGCCAACACGCTGACCGTGTTGACGAACAACAGCCAGAGCGTCTTCGGTTTGCACACCACGCTGCCCGTCGGCACCACGCCGTCGTCCGTCGCGGTGGCGGATTTCACCGGCGACGGTGCCGCCGACTTGATCTGCGCCAACACCTCCAGCGGGACCGACAACTCGCTGACCGTATACACGAACAGCGGCAGCGGCAGCTTCGGCCTTCAAGCCACGCTGGCTCTGGGGAGCATCCCGACTTCGATCCTGGCGGCCGATGTCAACAGCGACGGCCGGCTGGATGCGAACTTCTTAAATTTCCGCGACGGCACACTCACGGTGCTGCTCAACACCACCTTGTTCGCAGCGGCCGTTTCTCAACCAGCGTTGAGCATCAGCCGTGAAGGCGGTGCCGTGCGGATGGCGTGGCCCTCGGCGTCGCCGGGCTGGTCCTTGCAGCAGAAGCGCGATGGGATGGCTCCGAACTGGCTGCCGAGCGGGCATGACGGTTACCCATTTACCGATGACCGGACGAACAAGAGTCTGACCCTACCGGCCGGGAATGCCAGGCTGCTCTTCCATCTGCTGCATCCCTGATGTGATGCGTGTCCGGGGTTTGTTACACGAGTTGTGCACATTAGGACGTTCCATCGCGTCAGGCTGCGGACCTGGCTCACGCTCCAGGCATTCCAGTAGATGTCGGCACTTCTTTTTTTCACGGACAAAGATTCGAAATTCGATGAGGCTGGGAATGAACGCCGCATCATCTGGCCACCCCTTCGCCAGCCAATAGTGCCGTAGATCTGCCGAAGGGCGCATGTCAATCGAAAGTATCGCTGCTGGAAACCAGCGGCCGTACGCTCGTGTTGACTCGCCGCAGATCGTTCGCCGGCTTTTTCAGTAGCGGCAGGCGGGATTATCAGGCATCATGCGCGGCGAATATTTCACATGAAACAAAGCCTGCACCCTGCTCTGGCGGCCGCGATGCTGTTGGCCGCCCTACCCACGAATGCCGCGGTCAAGCCGAATCCGCTGTTCTCCGATGGCGCCGTTCTCCAGCAAGGCTGCGAGGTGCCGGTATGGGGCACGGCCAGCCCGGGCGAAAACATCACGGTGAAGCTTCTCGATCAGACCGTGACGACGGTCGCCCGGGACGGCCGTTGGATGGTCCGGCTGAAGCCCCTCGAGGCTGGCGGCCCTTACACCATGACCATTATCGGGCAAAACACGGTCACAATCCAGGGATTGCTGGTCGGCGAGGTGTGGCTCTGCAGCGGGCAATCCAATATGGCGTTTCAGCTCGCCCGTGCCGAGAACGCACGGGAAGCGATCGACAACGCCGCGGACACGCAACTCCGGTTCTTCAAGGTCCCGCACGAGGCTGCGGACGTTCCCAAGACCGAGGCCCTGGCCAACTGGATCGAGTCCACGCCGCAAACCGCGTCGAGCTTCTCGGCCGTGGCCTACTATTTCGGACGCGAGTTGCGTCGGAACCGCGGTGTTGCGGTGGGGTTGATCGACTCGTCCGTGGGCGGCACGCCGGCGGAGGCGTGGACGTCGCATGCGACGCTGTCATCGGATCCGCGGCTGGCGCCGATTCTCGAGCGTCAGGCGGAAGCGGTCCGGGCGTTCAAGGCCAAACCAGCGACGGGATCGGGGGCGGCAAAGAAGACAAATGCTCCAACCGCTGATCCGTCCCGGACGGTCCGGCGTCCCTCGGGATTGTACAACGCGATGATCGCGCCGCTCGAGCCTTATGCGATTGCGGGGGTCATCTGGTATCAGGGGGAGGGGAATGCCAGCCGGGCGGCCGAGTACCGCGTGCTGTTCCCTGCGATGATCAGGAACTGGCGGCAGGCATGGGGCCAGGGGGATTTTCCGTTTCTCTTCGTCCAGATCGCCCCGCATGAGCGGATGACGCCCGAGATCCGGGAAGCGCAGTGGTTCGCCTGGAAAGAGACGCCGCGGACCGCGATGGCGGTGACGACGGATGTTGGGGACGTCAAGGATATCCATCCGAAAGACAAGCAGACGGTGGGCGTCCGGCTCGCGCTGGCGGCTCGAGCGCTGGCGTATGGCGAGTCCATCGAATACTCGGGCCCGGTCTTCGAACGGGTTACGTTCCAGGAGCGCCGGGCCATTCTGTCGTTCCGCCACGCTGCGGGCGGGCTGGTTGCCAAGGGAGGGAAGCTCAGGGGATTCGAGATCGCAGACGATGGTGGCCAATATGTGGCGGCGGAGGCGATCTTCGAAGGCGAAACGGTGATTGTCTCGAGCGAGGCCGTCTCTCGCCCGGCTGCGGTACGGTATGGATGGGCGCAAGCGCCGGACGTGAATCTGTTCAACCGGGCGGGGCTGCCGGCGTCGCCGTTCCGGACGAAAACCCTTGAAACAAAGCCATGAGAGCTGTGTTGTTTTTTTGCGCAGCGACTGTCGTTCTGGCGGTGCTGAGGTTGCCGGCAGCCGCAACCTCGGGCAATCGCGGCTCGACGCTTCCGGCAATGCCCGAGGGCGTCCGGTTCGAGCCGGACATCGAGTATCTCGAGACGGGGCGGAGCGAGAGGGCGGACCTTTATCTTCCGGCGGGATTGCCGGCGGGCGGCCGCGCGCCCGCGGTGGTCATCATTCATGGAGGCGGATGGACCGGGGGCGATAAACGCGCTGCCCGGGAGATCAACATCGGGACCAATCTTGCTCTCCACGGTTATGTGGGGATGAGCATCAACTACCTCCTGGCGGCTGGCGGCAATCCGACCTGGCCGACGAACCTGCACGACTGCAAGACGGCGGTTCGCTGGCTGCGCAAGAACGCCGGCCGGTTGCGAGTGGATCCGGACCGGATCGGCGTGATCGGGGGTTCCGCTGGGGGACATTTGGCGGCCATGCTGGCCGTCACGGGACCGGGCGACCGGCTGGATCCAACGGGCCCTTACGGGGAGTTTTCCTGTCGGGTTCAGTGCGCGGTGGATCTGTATGGGCCGGCGGATCTGCTGAGGCGCAGCGACACAAAAATGCTAGGCAAGACGCGCGCCGAGGCGCCGGAGCTCTACCGCGCTGCCTCGCCAACGACTTACGCGGATGCCTCGGATCCGCCCATCCTGATTTTGCACGGGACCGCGGACAAGACCGTGGATCTCGAGCAGTCCGAGCTACTGGCCGAGGCGTTGAAACGCGCGGGCGCCCGGCATGAGCTGGTGATTGTCGAAGGCGCGCCGCACACGTTCCATCTCGAGCCCAGGCAGCGGGATCTGCGTCCGCTGGTGCTGGGATTCTTCGATGCTCATTTGAAGCGGGGTGCAGGCGCTGGCGGATCAACGCCGGGGGGCGCGGCGTATCACGTGGATTCGGCGGAGGGCGACGACGCCAACAGCGGCGCTTTGGATGCGCCATGGAAGACGCTGGACAAAATCAACAGGACGGTTTTCGAGCCGGGCGACAAGATCCTGTTCAAGGCGGGGTGCGCATGGACCGGGCAACTGAACCCGAAAGGCTCTGGAACGGCGGCCCATCCGATCGTCATTGACCGATACGGCGCCGGGCCGATGCCTGTGATTGACGGAGGCGGGGCGGAGGGATGGGGCGCGGTCTACCTGTTCAATCAGGAGCATTGGGAGATCAACCACCTCGAGATTGTGAACGACGCCGCCGAGGGGGGCGACCGGCGCGGGATTTACCTGAGCGCATCCAACTTTGTGGGGACCGTGGTCAATCATCTCCATGTGTGGAATTGCCGTATTCATCACATCAAGGGCTTGGTGGATCAAGCCAGCAACGCCGCCAAGCGGACCGGTGGGATCATTGTCGAGGTGATCGACGACAGAGCCGCGCCGACGCGGTTCAACGACATCCTCGTCGAAAACTGCGACATCGCGACCGTCGACAACCAGGGCATCGCGCTCAACAACCGGGTTTCCGTGGGCGATTACCCGGGCACGCCTGCGTGGGAGGCGCGAAAATTTACCCAGGTGGTCATCCGCGGCAACTCGATCCATGACGTCGCAAAGAACGCCATGATCATCCGATTGACGGACGAGACGGGGCTGATCGAGCGGAACCTCTGCTGGGACACGGCCTATCGCGCCTATACAGGCAACACCATCTTCTCGCGAAGCTGCCGGGGCACCGTCTTCCAATATAACGAGGGCTACCGGAATCGAGCCGGCGAGCGCGATCCATCGAGGAGCTTCGATGGATCGCTCTATGATGCGGATCTGCAGAGTCCCGGCTGCGTGTTTCAATACAGCTACAGCCACGACAATGCGCACGGCCTTTACTGGCAATGCACCGATGCCCGGGACACCAACGTGATCGTTCGATGCAACATCAGCCAGAACGATCGGGGGATCATCTTCTGCATGAGTTACGACGCTGCGAGCACGTTGGTCTACAACAACACCGTGTATGTGGGGCCCGATGTTTCGCCCACCATCATCGACGAGCGGAGAAAGGCGGCGAAAACCTACTCCTTTTTCAATAACGTCATCTGCAACATGAGCCCCACCGCTCGCTACCGGTGGTTCAACGGCAATCGGACTTTCGAGGGCAACCTGTTTTTTGGGTGCCACCCCGAGGGCGAGCCCGACGATCCGCGCAAGCTGACGAGCGATCCGCGGCTCGTGAATCCGGGGAGCGGAGGCACAGGGTTGGGCACGCTGGCCGGCTACATGCTCGAGGCCGGCTCGCCCTGCATCGACTCCGCCATCACGGTCCCCAGCCACGGCGGCCGCGATTTCTGGGGCAATGCGGTGCCATTCGGCCGTGCATCCGATCGGGGCGCGCACGAGTGGAATCCTTGAAAGGCTATGATGAGCGATACCCATAGCGGATCGGGATCGCGCAATCGGAGAGTTGGCGCGGATGGGCGTTGCGGCTTCACGCTGATCGAGCTGTTGGTGGTGATCGCGATCATCGCGATATTGGCTTCGATGCTGCTGCCGGCGTTGGGGCGCGCCAAGGCAAAGACCCACCAGATCAAGTGCATCTCGAATCTGAAACAGACCGGGATCGCGGTGCAGCTGTTTCTGGATGATAACAGCGACGTCCTGCCGCCCGGCCCCGGCCCCATCTACGGTCTGTACTTCGGCCAGCGGCCTGGCTACCGGGAAGCGACTCGATACAAATACGAACTCATCTATTACCTGGCCAAATATCTCGCATTGCCGCCGCCTTCGACCGGGCCGGAGACGAATGTGGCGAAAGTATTTTTCTGTCCGGCGTTCGAGCGATACCAGCCTCCGGTGAAAGAGCCCATGGCCGAGCGGACGTGCTATGGCGTGTATCATCCAGGCTACTCGGCGCTGACCAATGTGGTATTCCGGCCTTTTGGGTATCCGCCGGGGCAGGAAGCGGCGATGGAGAAACCGCACAAAATCAGCGAAATCCAGGCCGTCGCGCCGCTGGCGGATGTCTGGATGCTGGCGGATCTCGATCAATTGGGATGCCCGAACGTGGGCTGGAAAGAGGAGCTGCCGCCCACGCCCGTCCATGGCAGCACTCGGACCTTTCTCTATTTTGACAACCATGTCGCCACCAAGAGAGCCGGGAAGAAAGGCGTTCTCTGACGTTGCCTGGAGAGATATCACACCGTATCCATCCGCTGAATACGCAGCTCTCCCCGCCCTCTCCCCCTCGTCCCTCGCGGGGGGAGAGAAACAAGAAGAGGTTTCCCAGTGACACGGAAGTGGTGGCACACCGAGTAGCCAAGCAACACGCTCAGCAATCGCTTCCAGACGGCCTGCTGGGTAACTTGGACCCCGTTAGCCGATTGTCTTCTCCCCTCCGCGGCAGTGGGGTTAAAGACATGGCTCCAAACGCCCGGTCGGGGGACCGGGCCTACACGGGGGGCAGCCGCGCGCGATGTAGGCCGCGTGCCCTCACGCGGCGGAGTTAAAGACATGGCTCCGGACGCCCGGTCGGGGGACCGGGCCTACACGGGGGGCAGCCGCGCGCGATGTAGGCCGCGTGCCCTCACGCGGCGGAGTTAAAGACATGGCTCCGGACGCCCGGTCGGGGGACCGGGCCTACACGGGGGGGCAGGCTGCGGGCGATGCCGGCCGCATGCCCTGCCTGCGCCGCCCCGGCAGGCAGGCCTCACGCGGCGGGACTTCTGACGACACATAAGAATTTGCTGGCACCAATCTATTTCTGGGGATATTCAACTCAAAACCCAACCGAGATCGATCATGAAGACGATTCGTGCTCTACTGGTGGCTGCTCTGTTCGCGGCCATCGTTCCGTTGTCGGCCCAGGTGAGCATCGCGCCAGGCACGACCCACCGCGAGGACTTCAGTGCCCTGGGGACGAGTAGTGGCGCCTGGTGGGACAACTTCACCCTGGCCGGCTGGTATGCAAGCGTCAGCAACGTCACGGACGGCGTAGTGGGGCCTTACACGACCGCTTACACCGCCACGGCGGGCGCGTCTGGCAATTCGAGCACGCTCTATTCGCTGGGCGCGAGCGGCAGTTCGGAGCGCGCCTTGGGGGGCATGCCGGTCACGACCCGGAGTGGCATGCTCGGTTTGCGGTTGGTGAATGGCGGCAGCTCGACCATCACCAACCTGATCCTCAGCTACGATGGCGAGCAGTGGCGGCGCGACGGCAACAATGTCAGCTACATCACTGTCAGTTACAAGGTGTTCCCGGGTGGGGCAGGGGGAGGGCTGGATTCATTGGACGGCTGGACGGCAGCGCCGGACAGCCTGAGATTCAACGCTCCGACCACCGGCAACGCCAGCGCCTTGGATGGGAACAATCCGACCAATCGCTCCGCCGGACTGACGGCCGCATTTCCCAATATCAACGTGCCGCCCGGCGACGAGATCTGGTTCAAGTGGACCCTGATCAAGGTCAGCGGGGGGAACATCCATGTCGCCATTGACAACGTGACGGTTTCCGTTCCGATGGGGACGCCGCCGGTGATCGGCCAGATACCTGACATCACGGTTGTGGCCACCCAGACTTCCGTCACGAACAGCTTTGCTATCAACGACGCCGAGGACGACGCGGCATCGGCGCCCTTGCCTGTTCCGGCCGCCACCTCGTCCAACGAAGCCGTGGTGCCATCCGCGAATGTCTTCTTCGATGGCAGCGGATCGAACCGGACGGTGTATGTGATTGCAGGCGACCGGGCCGGCTCGGCTGACATCACGGTGAGCATCACCGATTCGCATGGCAACACCGGCCAGCAGACGTTTGCGGTGACGGTCCTTCCGCTGGATTTTGCGCCGTCGATTTCGACGCCTCCGCCCACCAACACGCTTGTGAACATTCCCATCGCGGTGCCATTCACGGTCGAAGATCGCGAGACGCCGGCGAGCGTTTTGACGGTGAGCGCCTCGGTGGCCAGCTACAGCGGGGGCATCATCGAGAGCGTCACGGTGGAAGCCGATGTCGGCGGCACGAACCGCACCGCGATCGTCAAACCGGTGGCCGATGCGACCGGTGTCGGAGTTGTCATCCTGAGCGTGACCGATGCCACAGGCCAGACAACGGCTGTCTCCTTTGCCGTCATGGTGCGGCCGTCAGCCGATGTCGTGCTGATCGATCACTTCGATTATCCCTTCAACACAAGCATCCTGAATTCGAGCCCGGGCTTCTGGGTCCGGCGCAACTCGAGTGCGCAAGGGATCAATTTCCGAACCGCCTCGTCGGACGCGCAGGCCTGGATCCGGCCCAAGAGCGGTGCGGACGACGCATCAGTTTCCTTGGCGGAAGGGCCTTACACGCCCGGAAGCGGAACGGTGCTGTTCACGATGTTCAAGGCGCAATGGATCGATGTGGGCGATGTCCCAGTGGTCGGGGATTCCAGCGGAGCGTTCATTCTCCTTGCCCCGGGCAGCGGCGCCACTGCGGATCAGCTCATGCAAGTCGCCACCCGGACTACCGGGGCGCCGGAAGGGGCCTTTCGGCTTCACATCTCGAACGGCGAGAGCATTTATACGGAATACTCGATGACGGACCTTTACGTGGGGACCGTGTACAACATTGTCGTCCGCCACGACATCGACACCGCCAAGGCAACGCTTTGGATCGACGCAACATCCGAAGCCTCTCCCAGCGTTTCGGGCACCGACCTCCAGGCGCCCGCTCCGATCAGCCATGTCTCGATCCGCCAGGAACCGAACATGGGGAGCATTTACGTGGACGACCTGAAGGTGGTGGTCCTCCACAAGCCCAGGCTCACGAGCATCACGCCGCCGTCGGGGAGCAGCTTGGAGATTGGCTTCACGGGGGGAGCGGCTGACACGGGCGCCGACTTCGAGGTCGAGCGGGCGCCGGCCGTCCACGGCTCCTACAGCAGAGTGCCATCCACGATTACCGAGTTGGGAGACAATGCGTTCAAGGCTGCCGCGGCCAGCTCGGGTGATCAGAGCTATTACCGTGTGAAGCGGAAACCGATTGATTTCTGATCTTCGGGCTGTCGGTTTTCAAAGCGCCCTCGAGTGGCGGAATGCAGGGCGAGTTCATGGCCGCGCGCAAGTTGAACAGGCAGAGAGACTGTTCAGCGTTATGGGCTTTGAAGGCAGCGGACCACCAGCATGACGGGAATCGGACGCGGCAGGATGCCGGACGGTCGGTTCTTGATTCCGAGCCAGCCATCACTGCCACGATAATACAGGATCGAGCTGCCGCCGCCATCGAGATTGAGAGCTTGATGGCAGCCGAGGGAATGCATGAGCTCGGCCAGTTCAAGAAGCGACATGCCTTCGCTGTAATCCGGCTGGCGTCCGTCGACGACGACCATGACAACGCGAAAGCCGGTGGGGTCCACGCCGATGGCGGTCCGCGGATGCAGGGGTTGGGCCGATGTGGCTGTCACGCGGCCGTCGGTCACCAGGGGAGAGAAGCCTGCGATGGCCAAGCGGGCAGTGTCGCGCGGTTCGAGCGGACCGATTCGCGCTCGGCCGTCGGCGCCAACCCAGAAACTCGATGCGATTTCGCGGGCGGCGGTGCGGCTGGCTTCTCGATCGAGGCTCTTGGCCCAGCCCGTGATCACGACCGGATCCCCTGGACACCACGTGGCGCGCTCTTTGGGGCGAGGGGGCCCGGCGTAGGCGAATGCGTTGGCATTGATGGCGGCAACGATGTCCGGAGTGTCCAGGAGACGGGGCGGCGGGGTCAGTTCAGCCTCGGCTGGACCTGTGCCGTCCGGATCCCGCCCAAGGACCACGTCCAACGCATAGCCCGGATCCCGCAGGTCCAGTCGGAGCACGTGGATTCGGAGCGGACGCGGCTTGGAGCGGGTTTCGGCCGAGTAAGCGAGCGATGGGGCAGGGGCATCAGCGATCTTGCCGGGTGGCCGTTCGGGCGCATCGATCTCCGCGACGTTCGCGGGTGCAGTATTCTGGGCGGAGGATGAAAGGGGGAGGATGATGCTGATCCCGAGAGCGATCAGCCAACCCGGTTGTTTCCGGCCGAAAATCGCGTTCATGTTCAGAGCGTCGCTGCGGTCGTCGGGCGTCACGACGTGCCAAGGGTTGTCCCAATGGATGGTGTCTGTTACCTCTGCTTCCGGGCGGCTCACCGAATCCGGCGGATGACGTAGACGGCCGCCATGATCATCAGGCCGAAGAGCAGGATCGCGACGGCCAGCGCCAGCATCCGCAGGAGCTGGGCCCGGCGCAGCAGCTTGGCAGTCTCCCGCTGCTGAGCTGCCTGAAGTTCGCGGAGCTCCGCCTCGGCCTGTTCCACCAGATGACTGGCGTCCCGCAGCCTCAACACGTGGAGGCGGGCCGAATGCGTCTGGAAATGTGCCGGCAGATGCGCCATGTCCTCCGTCATGACCTCCCGGAACCCGACGTAGTGCCGCCAAAACGGGCTCTCCTCGGCGGTCCACATCCGCTCGAGTCCAAAATTGTGCGCCAGCACCTGGAGATGTTCCCAGAGCATGGGACGGACCATGTCCTCGTGCTCCGGATACCAGAATGTCTCGCTGTGAATCCGGCCATGCGGGCCGGCCACTTCGAGGGCAACGGCGCCCAGCAGAGCCCCGGCCTCGTTCACCGCCACGTGGAACTCCTTCAGCCGCCGCTCGAGGTCCTCGACCGGCAAGCGCTCCTCGGCCCAGAGCAACCGCAACGCATCCAGGTCCTCGATGGTCGCGCGTCGGACATGGCACGAGTCCGGCTTCATGAGCTTGATGATAGCGGCCCGTCCGCCGCCGGTAAAGGATTGACTTTCCGAACCCACATTCCGCATCATGAGCAGCCAATCGGGAATCCGTGTGAAGCTCGGGTTTGCGGTCGAAGGCAAATGTGTTTAACAGGCATACAATGAAAATGAACCAGAAGGTTTTTGCGGCGGCTTATTCCTTGTCTCTCGCCAGCTCGCTGATGTTCAGCGTCCTGCCTGCCCAGGCAGACACGATGGCCTACTGGCGATTCGAGGGTGGCTCGGCGGATGCGCAGATGGCCCATCTCTCCGGAGCCAACGGCGTTTGGTCGGCCGACGTGGCCGACAGTTCGGGCAAAGGCAACGCCCTCTCGGTATGGTCGGGGGATGCCTGGGCTGGCTACGGCTACAGGGCCGATGTCGCCTCCTCCACGATCCCGCAGACCGGCGCCGCCAACACCTTGAGCGTGAAGAACACGGGCGGGTACCCGGGCATGTGGAACGAGAGCCTGGCCACGTGGAGCCCATCGGCGTTCACTATCGAGGCGGCGTTCAAACCCGAGAACGGCGGTTATCGGACCATCGTGGGGCGCGACAGCCGAGGGGCAGGAACCCAGCCCGGCGCCGATGGCAATGCGGCGGCGCTCTATTTTCAGATGCAGCCCAACAATCGCGTCGCCATCACGTTCCAGGACGTCACGGGCTATCAGTATTCGGCCGTGTCCGCTGAAGGCGTATTCCAGGGATTCGATTGGAACAGCGACCCGGACGGGTTGACCGCGAAATGGTATGCCATGGCGGCGACCAGCGATGGATCGATGTTGTCGCTTTACCTCTCGGACATTGCGGCGGGCACGGGCTATCAGTTGGTCGCCCAGACGGATTTGACGCTCCAGGGCAGCGCCAACACGGCGTTGACGACCGGCCTGGGCAGCGGCGACGATTGGGCAGCCGGCAACTGGTCCGTGGGCCGCGGCATGTATAACGGCGGACACGGCGATCGCGCTTACGGTTTCATCGATGAGGTGCGCCTATCGGACACCGCGCTCGCGCCTGACCAATTCCTGTTCGTTGTCCCGGAGCCGAGCACGTTCGCGCTGGCTATTCTGGGCGGTGCGATCCTGTTGTTCCGCCGCCGCGCACACACGCGCTAAGGGTCTTTGCAACGCCGAGCCACGGGACTGCAGAACCATCGATCTGCCCTGCAAGCCGCAAGCCGAAAGGGTAGGGCGCCCACTCCGTGGACGCCGCATTGATGGCTGCAAGCTGACCGCCCGGCGCGCGGCGGCCGGTGGTCGAGGGAAAGCGGACAACTGACGGCAGCTGCGGACGAGGACGTCCGCGGTCCGGAAGGACTCGGAGCGCGGGCCTCCTGGCCCGCAGCGCGAACGGATTGGCGTGCGGCGGCCGGTGGTTGAGGGAAAGCGGACAACTGACGGCAGCTGCGGACGAGGACGTCCGCGGTCCGGAA
>CAYWIM010000036.1:0-40886 GCA_964458325.1 uncultured Verrucomicrobiota bacterium | reverse complement strand
CGTCGAGCATGGCCGACAGGCCAAGGCAACTTTCCATGCCGATTTCACAATCCTGAAGGTTTTTGTCTTGCACTCTGGATCGGCGTCGCGGATCCGGGCGCACCAAATGAAAAAGGCCGGGCTCGAGCCCGGCCTTTGTGTGATTTCAGATGATGATCCGTGTGCTACGGCATCGCCAGGCGGTAGAACCGGTTGCCGGTGCCGACGGATGTGGTGGCCTGGTATTGGCCATCGACGAGGATCTCGGTCAATCCTGCGTCAGCCCAGTCGGCCGGGTTGAGGCTGGTGGCGGCCTGGACCTTGTATCCGGGAATCGATGCCGGCCAGGACAGGACGACATTGCTGCCCGCCCTCTCGGCCGCCAGCGTCGGCAGCGGGATGTATTGGAACTCGCTGACCTGCTGGGTCGAGGCAGTGCCGCCGTCCGCGCCGGTGAATCCGACCCAGGCGAGATCGCCTCCGAGCATTGTGGGGAAGTCACCCACGGGAAGATCCACGGTGTAGGTGGCCGCGTTCACCATGTTGCTGAGGGTGACATGTGCGACGCCATCCAGGTAGATCATGGTCACCTTGATCGGGTCGCCGCTGGCGACGTTGACCGGCCCGGTGGCGGTGTAGCCGCCAGTCGCGCCGTTGGTATGGAACGCGATCCCGGGAGTGTTGTTGGCATAGATGTTGATCTGGAGCGCTGCGCTGGGCGTGATGGTCGAGTAACCCAGGCTGCCGCCATTGGCGCCCAGCGCGGTTGTCCCTCGAGGATCGCGCTGCGCGACGAACGCGATGCCGTCCGCGCCGGCTCCGCCGACATCTTGATAGACAAACGACGCCTTGAACGCACGAGCGTAGAGCTGATGCTTGTACCAGGCGCTCCGGGCCGTGCTGCCCACGCCAGCGCTCAGCTCGAGAACGCCTTCGGTGACGGTCGCCGGAGAAGGGGCTCCGTTGAGAGCCCAGCCCGCGCCGTATGGTGTCAGCGCGGCCACCGTCTGGACCGTGAGGGCCTGGATCGATGTCTGCGCGCTGCCCTGGCTGTTCTGGATGGTGGCCAGCTGGTAATTGCCGGTATCGCCGGCCTGGGCGTTGACGATGGTCAACACGTTGCTCTGAGATCCGCTGATCCGATCCGTGTCGGCGAGGTTGATGCCGTTCTTTTGCCACTGATAGGTAATCGGCTGAGTGCCGATGACAGGAACGGACAACACATAAGTGCGCCCCGCATAGACCACGGCCTCGAGATCGATGTCCGTCACAACCATCGGCGGCCCGCTGTTCACCGTCAGCTGCGCGGCCGGATTGGCGATGGCCGGGCCGGTGACAGCCCCAAACTCGTTGCTCACCACGACACGATAGAGATTGCCGTTCATGGCCGCAGTGACGGCCGAGAGGACCATCGTGGGCCCGGTCTGGCCCGCGACAGGAGTCCCCGGCTCGCCCCAGGTGACGTCGTACCATTGATAGCCGAGCGTGCCCGGCCCGACGGCTGTTACCGAGAACGCGGCAGGGCCGCCCTCGTTCGCCACCGTGTTGGCAGGCGGCGACACGATCGCAGGCGGCGAGTTGGGATCCGCCACGCCCAGAAGCTCGACCTCGCCGATTTGCATAAAGGTCTCCGTGGCGCCTTTGACACTCGAGAAGCTCATCCGGTAGGTGGTGTAGCCGCTCGTGTTCGAGATGCGAACCTCCTGAAGGTTCTGGGCCAACGGATTCACGACCTCGGTGCTGTTTGTATTGCGTCCCGCCGGCAAGGCGAGCGCGCCGGTGGCGATTGTCGTGTAAGTGCCGCCGCCGTCTCTCGATCCTTCCAAAAGGTAGCTGGCCGGATCGCGATTCTCGGTGTCATTGGCCGTGTAGAACCGGAGGACGCTGACAATCGAGCCGCCCATGGACGGGGTCACGACGAAGCCGGCGGGCCCAACGAACGGGCTCTCGCCGCCGCCGCGATTAAGGTACTTCGCCATCAGGTTGTCGATCGAGTGCTCGACGTTCTCGTTGGCCGGCGGCACATCCCCGCCATTAGGCTGGTAGATCGAGATCGAGTCGCCCGGCTGGGTGACATCCGGCAAGCCCGAACGCAAGCTCACGGTGAACACCGCGCTGGTCGAGGACCCGGCGACGTTCGAGGCGACCATGTAGAAATCGCCCGCGTCGGTCCAGAGCATCGGATTGTAGGTCAGGTCGGTGGTGTTGGCGCCGGAGACGGCCCCGCCGTTGGCAATCGGCGCGAACGCGCCGCCCGTGCCGCGATACCATTGATACGAGATCGGCTCGTCGCCGCCGCCCATGGTAGCGGAAAACACCTGCGGGCCTTCGAGGACCAGCATGGTGCTCGGGACAGTCCTGATGATCGGCCGAACCGCGCCCGCCGTCGCGCTGACCGCCAGCACGACCATGCGCCCCGTGGTGGGGTTCACGGCGCCGAGGAACTTGAGGACGATATTCGTGACGGGGCTGACATGATTCATCAGCGGGAACTCGGCTTCGTACAGCCGCGGGTTGGTCGTGTGCGCGTTGTTGATGGTGCCATTGATCACGTGGACGCGTCCTCGAGCAGTGAAGGCATAGGGCGAGTTGTTGAACCAATCGCGCGAGGTGAAGGTGTTGGTCTCGCTGGTGCCATCCTGGAACTGGATGACCACCTCATTGGTGACGCTGTTGTTGGCCGTGGCGCTCAGGAACGAGAGGGCCGAGTAGGCCTTCGGCTCGGCCAGGGTCAGGTTGATATTGCTCCGCACCGAGTCGACGAACGCGGCGTTATTCCCAGTGTAAGTGGCGGGCAGTTGGTAGTGATGATCGCTCTTGTCCAGGCTGGTGATGATCGTGCCCGCCGGAGGCAGACCGCAATCGGGGAATTGAGGATAGATGCCCCGCTCGATCCACGTATTGCCGGTGTTGCCCACCCCGCCGTCCATGGTGGCGGTCGTGTAGGCCTGGAGGCCGCGCGGCGGCCACGGCGGATTCGCCTCGACAACGACATCGGCATTGAACCCGCTGACGGCCACGGGATTGAACGCGCCGCCGGCGGTCGTCTGGCCGCTGACGGCGAAGACCGGGCCACGGCCGCCGCTCACATACGCAAACGCGATCTGAGTGATGGGCGTGGGCGAAGCGGGCGTGATGGTGAGGGCGAAGAGCCGCGGATTCGTCGAGTTGACATTGTTGAAGGTCATGTCGACCGGATTGACACGGCCGGCAACGATATACGCCTCGTTGGGCTGATTGAACCAGTCGGGTATGCTCAACGAGAATTCCTCGGTGGTCGCGTCGTTGTGAGTGACAGTGACGGTGGCGACCAGGGGCCCGTTTCCAGCCGCCGTCAGGAACGATATGCCCGTGTAAGCCGCGGGCGCATCGAGCGTCAATGTTCCGGAGGTGAAGCCGCCGGCCGCGGCGATGAAGAGGGCGTTGTTGGTGGCGTAGGATGCCGGCATCACGAATGTGTTGGTGCCGCCGACAACCAGCGTGGATCCTGCGGCCGGCAGGCCAGTCGCGGGCGCGGCGGGATTGAATCCCGCTTCGTACCAGGTGTTGCCCGTGACCGTTGCATACCCGCTGTCCATCGCCGCGTTGATCCGGTTCTGCAGTGTGCCGGTCACCGGAGCGGTCTTCTCGACAATCATGTCGCGGTTGAACCCGGCCAGGTCGATGGGCTTGCACCCATCCATGGACGTCCAGCCGCTGACGCCGAAGACCGCCGCGCGATTGCCATTGGTCGAGGAGAACGTAATGCCGGTGACAGGCGTGCTGGCGTCCATCAGATAGATGTCAGCGTAGAACAGCTTCGGATCGCTGGACCTGAGATTGCCAACCTGGCCGTTATCGAAGTTGAGACGGCCTGCGGCATTCCATGCGATTTCCGGAGGCGAGTTGAACCAATCGTAGACCTGGATCGAGCCGATTTCCGTAGCCCCATTCTGGTAGTGAACCGTGTAGGCCAGGTTGGACACGACGCCGCCCCCCGCAACCAGTGCGGAGAGCTGGTAGTAGGCCCCGGGGGCCGTGAACGTCAGCTTCGCGCTCGGCAGGGCGTTGCTGTAAACCAGGAGCGCGTTGTTCGCCGTGTAATCGGACGCCATCTTGAACACGTGCGCGACGTCGCTGACAGCGGTGAAGGTGGTCCCTTGCTCGGGCAGACCGGCTGTTGGCAGCGAGGGCAGGTAGCCTTGCTCGAACCAGACCCAAGCATTGTTGTTGGTGCCGCCGTCCATCGTGGCGGACGCGAAGACGTTGAGCGGCGCAGGGGCCGTTCTTTCGACCACCACGTCGTGGGAAAAGCTCTCCGGTGTCAGGGGGATCGGATCAAAGTCGGCTCGAGCCGTCGCGCCCAGCGCGGCCGCCAGACCCAGGCCCAGCAGCGTCTTCTTGGTAATTGGATTTGTCTGCATAGTTTACGACATGTAATTGCGTTGCGTTCAATTCAGACCGTGGCTTCATTTTGACCCGCTTTCAATGGAATGAAAAGGGAATTTTGAGGAGGCCGAGCCGATGGGCGTAGGACAAAATTGAAAACAGAGGATTGCGGCTTGGCAATCGAAAGCAGGCTGCAAGCTCTTCCCAAAAGGCCGCAGAGGGCTGCCGCACTCCCAGTCTGCCGGATCGCGGACGTCCTCGTCCGCAGCAGCCGTCAGCTATTCGCTTTCCCTCAACCACCGGCCGCCGCACGTCAACCCGTTCGCGCTGCGGGCCAGGAGGCCCGCGCTCCGACGCTTCGCGCACTGCATAGGTGTGTCCGAACCGGGCGTCAGCCACGAGCGCGGTAGTCCTCTGCCGCTTTCCCAGAACCGCCCGGTGAGGGCACCGGGCTTACACAGGCCGGGCCCCCCGACCCGGCGTGAGCGGTTCATGGGCGTCGACCATGGCCGACAGGCCAAGGCAACTTTCAAGGCCGATTTCACAATCTTGAAGGTTTTTGCGCCCCGGGTGCGGTCAAAAGGAGCGGGCGACTGGAAAAACGCCCCGGCTATGATATGGTATCGGGCGTCTGTTGCCAGAAGGGTGCAGTGCTGCTGCCGCCGGATCGACACGGCTGGCAGCCAGCGAGCGATGACGTTTCGCGCCCACCCGGCAACCGCAAGAAACCCGAAAAGAATCCAAGAAAGGAAACTCGAAGATGATGACTCGTCGTGAGGCTCTGAAGACAATGGTGGTGGCATCGGCGGCATCGGCGCTGCCCGTCATGCGGGATTCGGCCAGGGCTCAAGCAGCGCCGGCCGTCGGGCCTTTCCTGCTGGCTCCCCTGCCCTATCCCACGGATGCGCTCGAGCCCTATATCGACGCTCGGACCATGGAAATCCATCATGGCAAGCATCATGCGGCGTACGTGGCGAACCTGAACAAGGCGGTCGCCGATCAGCCAGCCCTGGCAGGCAAGAGCGCCGAGGAGCTGGTCCGCCAGCTGGGATCCGTGCCGGAATCGGTTCGGACGGCAGTGCGCAACCATGGGGGCGGGCATGTGAACCACACCATGTTCTGGGAGATGCTATCCAAGGCGGGCCGGAAAGAGCCTCGGGGGGATCTGGCGGGGGCGATCGATCGGGCTTTTGGCGGGTTTGCGGGGTTCAAGGATCAATTTAGCAAGGCGGCGGCGGGTGTGTTTGGGAGCGGCTGGGCGTGGCTGACCGTCGATGATCAGAACAGCCTGCGAATCGAAAGCACACCCAATCAGGATTCGCCGCTGACATCGGGGCGAACACCATTGCTGGCCCTGGATGTGTGGGAGCATGCCTACTACCTGAAATACCAGAACCGCCGGCCCGAGTACATCGAGGCGTTCTTCCAGGTGATCCATTGGGATTATGTCGAGGAGCGGTATCGGAAGAGCCGCTGAAGGGCGGGCCTCGGTGTGGGCGCAGCGGATTCGGTTCGTGGGCGATCGAAAGGACCGTGGATGCACAGGCCCTAATGGGGATCCCAGGTCGCCCATGAACATCAGAATCCCTCACGATTCGCTATTGACATAAGGTTATTTAATACGATACTTGGCGCTTTGCAAGTCGTATTGGCCTTATGCAAATTGAAAGCCTGAAGATGTTCTGCGATCTGGCTGAGACCGAGAGCTTTACCAAAGCCGCCCAGATCAACGAGGTCACCCAGTCCGCTGTCAGCCAGCAGATCAGCTCTCTCGAGCGCCAGTTCAAGTCCGTCCTCATCGAGCGCAGCAAGAAGAAGTTCCGGCTGACTCGGGAGGGGCAGATCATGTATGACTACAGCAAGCAGATCATTCAGATCTACGACGCCCTTCACAGCAAGCTGCAGGAGATCAAGGACGTGATCTCCGGAACGATCCGGCTGGCGACGATCTACAGCATCGGGCTGCACGATCTGCCGCCCTACCTGAAGAGGTATCTTCGAACCTATCCCACGGTGAACGTGCACGTGGAGTACCGCCGGGCCAACCAGGTGTATGAGGACGTGCTCGGCAACGTGGTCGACCTGGGTCTGGTCGCCTATCCGTCGCGCGACAGCAAGCTCGAGATCATCCCGCTGCGCAAGGATCGTCTGGTCTTGATCTGCCACCCCCAACACCCGTTCGCCAAGGGCAAGAGCATCCGGCTCAGCGCCCTGTCGAGCCAGAAATTCATCGGGTTCGAGCCCGACATCCCGACGCGCAAGGCCATCGACCGGATCCTGAAGGACCATGGGATCCAGGTGAACAACGTGATGGAGTTCGACAACATCGAGACCGTGAAGCGCGCTGTCGAGATCGACGCGGGGGTCTCGGTGGTTCCGCAGGCCACGGTGGTCCAGGAGGTGGCCAACCAGACGCTTGCGCAGGTCATGATCGAGGACGGGGAGTTCTACCGCCCGCTGGCCGCGATCGTGAAGAAGAACAAGGTGCTGTCGCCGGCGATGAAGCAGTTCCTCGTGGTGCTCAAGGGCGGCTGACGGCGCTGCCCGGCAATCGCCTCTACTCGATGGCGATCGAGAGCCGCCGGGCCGGCTCCAGCCGCGGTTGCCGACCCCGTCTCTGGCCGCACGATCACGCTGGCGGCGCCGATTCGAGGACGCGCTTGGCCCGCGCATCCGCACTCTCGAGCAGTCGATCCGCGGGGAGAATCAGGACGAAGACCGAGCCATGGTCTCCGCTCTGCTCGAGGCGGACCTCGGCGCCCATCTGCCGGGCCAGCGCCCGGCTCAACGCCAGGCCGAGGCCTGTCCCCCCCGGGTGCGTGGACCGTCCCGGGACGAACAATTGATCCCGGATGGCCTCCGGAATGCCCGGGCCCTGATCCTCGACCGCCATGATGGTGTCGGTGGCGCGGCGGTAGATTCGAAGGCGGACCTGCCGGCCCCGGGGTGTTGCCTGGATGGCATTGTGCAGCAAGTTTTCGAGGATCAGCAGCACGAGGTTCGCCTCGCGGTTGGACATGGCGCCTCGGGTGCGCAAGAGGCAGTGGAGCTCGAGGCCGGCCTGGGCTGCCAGCGGGAGGATCCGCTCCCGCAAGACCGCGGCCATCTCCTCGAATGTCAACTCGTATTCGGTCACGCCGTTCTCCTCGCGAAGAATGCGAACGGTTTCATTGACCAGCTCCTGCATGCGCTCGGCGACGTCGGCGACATCGCGCCACTGGCCGCTGTCTTCGGCGCCGTTGCGGGCCTCGCCGGAGCGGTTGACGGCCAGGGTTCGAAGGCCGGCCAAAGGATTTTTCAGGCCATGCAGCAGATTCGCCGTGAGGGCGCCGACCGCTCCCATTTTAGCCTGCAAGGTGAGCTGTTGATTGGCGAGGGCCAGGTGGCTCGACCGTTCGGCCAGCAGCCGGTTGGCGTGCTGCATGCGCTGAAACGCCCAGCCCAGCGCCGCCGCCATCGCGCCTCCCAGGATCCCGAGCACGGTCAATCCGTATCGCCATCCATGCGCATCCAGGCGGGCGAATTCTTCGGCGATCGAGCTGCCATCCATGAAGAACTGGGCGGCGCCCACCAGCCGCGGATCGTCTTTCGGGAAGATCGGGATGATGACCTCGAGCAATGCGGGCCAGGCGCCATCCGAATCCGTCGACGATCCGGCCGGCTCGAACAGCGCGGCCAGGTCCGTTCGCGGATGAAACCGGCTAACGGTCTCGAGCCGGATCAGCGACTCGAGATCGGCGCGCGTCAGGCGGGTTTCGACGACGTCGGGGGGGAACACGGCCTGGATCGAGCCATTTTCATCGAAGAGACGGATCGCCATCACGTCCTCGATCCGGGAGGTATCGAGCATCATCAGCAGCTGGTCCATGGGATTGTCGATCTCGATCCCTGTCGAGCCCTCCTCCTGATCCGCGTACTGCTGCATGAGCGCCACCGCGCTGAGGACAGCGCCATCGCGCCGCAGGATCTGCTCGCGCACGGCTTGGCGGAGGCGCAGGCTGACCAGGAACACAGCGGCCGCGAACAGCGCCAGGGTGAATCCCGTCACGAGGAAACCCAGACGCCGCGATCGCCATGCGGCCAATGCTATCCAAAGCCGGTCCATCGTTCAAAACTCCAGCTCGAGCCCGCCCGTCAGGACGCGGACCCGATATTGGTCATAGGTCGCGCTGCCCAGCGAGTGTTCCTGTTCATAATCGACAAACAGCGTCGTGCGCGAGCCCCATTGTCGTTCGATGCGAACGTTCCAATCCACGGCGGTTCTTGTCCGCCGCTGCAAACCCGCCAGGTCCGCCGTCTGTTTTTCGAAATCATAATAGTGCCAGCCGATCTTGGCACGCATTTCCCACGGCCGCATTCGGAGCCGAAGCTGCTGGCTTGCATGGTAATCGAGATAATCGAAATACTCGGCGCCGTTGTCCTGGTTGATCTCGATCCCGGCCCGGCTCGTGCTCGTCCACCGCCGGTTTCGCCCCCAGTCCATCCGCCAGAGCGCCACGATCTCCTGCTGGCGAAAACTCAGGCTTGTGCCGGGAATGGACATCCCATCCGAAGTGGTGGCCGTGCGGCGGTCATACGGCCGATAGAGGTATTCGTAACTGAGCGTGAGCCCTTGGCGGTTGGACCAGCGATGTTCCCATGCGACCTTCGGCCCCATCTCCCAGTAATCATCCAATGGCTCCTGATAATACTGGCGCCCGAGCCCGAATTGAAGATCGACATGGGTGTTGGCGCCCCAGTCCCGTCGGAAACCGGGCCGCCAGCGGGCCATGTGCCCTCTGGCCTTCACGCTCGACCGGTTGGTCTCGGTGATCGAGGCGTCGAAGACCTGGTTTATGTGGAAATACTCTAAAACACCCTCATGCCGCCACTCGGGATTCAGCGGTTGCTTCCAACTCGCTTGCGCCACCACCAGATTCTCCTTGTCAACGCTCTGGGCGTTCAGATACCGCCAGTCGTCCGCGAACAGCAGGAACATCAGTTCCGATCCGGTGGCCGACAGGCGCATCAGGACCAGATCGAATCCCGCCGTGGCGAATGCGCTCCCCTCGGGATCGAACGGCGCCATCGTCAGGTTTTCTTTGTATCCGAATCCGGCCCGCACATTCAGTGTTTGGTCCCAAAAAAACGGGGGCGCCTTCGATGGATTGGCGGGCGGGATCCGCGCGCCGCTCGAGGTGGCCGATGATGTCGAGCCGGAGCAGAGGGGGCCGAGACACCCGATGAGTATGAAAAAAAGGGGCCTGAAATGGCCCCCAAAAGCAAGCCGGGCGATCCTCGTCGGACCGCCCAGCCCGGTGCTATCAGCCAAGTGACTCAACCAATCAACCTGAATTGTTCGTCAAACCTGGCCCAATTATTCCCCGCCCCGCGCGCGATCGCGAATCTGCTCTTTGACTTGCTCCTTGGCCTGCTCCAACAATCTCTGGCGCTCCTGGTTCGCATGCTGGTTGCGCATGGTCTGGACGGCGGTCTTGGCTTCCTGGCGCAGCGTTTCGATGCTCGACTTGTAGGCGTCGAATGCAGCTTTCCGCGCCGCCAGCAACTCCGCTTTCTTTTCCGCGTCGGCCGTCCTCATCTCCTTGACCAAATCACGCTGTGCATTGAGGTAGGCGTCCCTCGCAGCCACATAGGCATCGTACTTGGCTTGGTTCTCGTCTGTCAGGCTCGGGAACCAACCCTTGTCCTTCCCCCACCCTTTGCGCACTGGCGGATCGACCGGAGGCGGATCAGCAGGCGGCGTCGGCGGTTGGACAACCGGGGGATCCCCGGTTCCAGGATCACCTGAATCTTCCGCCCATGCAGGCGCGATCCACACGGCGACGGTCAATGCTGCAAAAATCAACACAACTTTTTTCATAAACTCTCGTTTGCTCTGTTACGTCTTCCTGGATGCTTGCGCATCCGGCCGATACAGATGCATCCTTTATGCCAACATTGTTAATATTTTATAACCAATTGATAATGAATGATAAACAAAATATTTGAACCCAGAACCGGAAGTGGATGTTCCTGGAAATTGGGGCATTTCGCCCAGTTTCGACTCTGCCTGGAGTGCTCTTGGATGGGTCTTTTCACCCAATCTCCTTACGATCATCCCGCTGAATCGATCGTCCCATCCTTTTTACCTTGGGCGAGGTGGTAGCGGAGGTAATCACGGCTGACTCCCAACAACCGGGCTGCAGCCGATATGTTGCCGTCGCTTTGGGCCAGGGCGTGTCCGATCAGGCGCTGAATCGCCCGATCCATGGAGAAGCCATCGTTCGGGAACCGGTAGTGATCGTTGAACCAATCGTCCGGGATTGCTGATGAACCGTCCGGCGCGGGCGGAGGAGCGGGAGTAGATTCGAGAGATGGAGCCAGCTGGCGGAAATCGAGCTCGTGGGAGTCTTCGAAAATGATGGCGCGTTCGAGCTCGTGCATGAGTTCGCGGACATTTCCTGGCCAGCGGTAAGCGATCAGCCGCTGGCGGCCTTCGGGAGTGATCTTGCGATTGGGCAGGCGGTGCCGCCGGCAAATCCGGGCCATGAGTTCTTCGGCCAGCGACACGATCTCCTGTCCTCGCTCGCGGAGCGGAGGCAGGTGGATCCGGCACAGATCCAGGCGGTGCGCCAGGTCTTCGCGCATTTGGCCGAGTGCGACGAGGTCTGCCAGGGGCTTGTGGCTGGCGGCGATGATCCGGACATCGACCTCGAGGGTGCGGCTGGCTCCGAGCCGGCGGATGCGGCCATCCTCGATGGCGGTGAGCAATTTGGCCTGCAGGGGCGGGGCCAGGCTGGGCAATTCGTCCAGGAAAAGCGTGCCGCCCTGGGCTGCTTCGAGCAACCCGATCCGGGCGGTCTTGGCATCGGTGAACGCCCCTCGCTCGTGGCCGAAGAGCTCGGATTCCGCGAGCGTTTCCGGCACGGCCGAGCAGTTCATCTCGACCATCGGCTGGCCGGCGCGGGGCCCGCGGTGATGGAGCCAGCGCGCGAGCATGGTTTTGCCTGTGCCGGTTTCGCCCTCGATCAACACAGGCGGCAGCCGGTCTTGGAGGCGCCGGTCGACGGCCAGGATTCGTTCCAGCTGCTCCCGCAAGCCGGCCAGGGCGCGTCCGAAGACGAAAGCATCCTCCGACGGCTCCTGGTGACGCCGCTGGTGCTCATCGAGCCGCGCCGCCAGCCGCATCTTCCGGGCCCGCTGGATGACGAGCGGCAGCTCCGCCGGATCGAACGGCTTCACCAGGTAATCGACGGCGCCCCATCGCATGGCCTCGACGGCGCCCGACACGGCCCCCTCCGCGGTCATCACCACGACTCCGGCGTTCCCGCTGAACACCTGGTCGCGCAGCAGATCTGTCCCCCGCCCATCGGGGAGGTTGACATCCAGAAAGACCCAGTCGAACGCGGATTCGGCGGCCCAGCGGCGCGCTGCCGCTGCGGTGTCCGCTCCGGTGACGTCCGCCCCCTGCTTCTCGAGATAGGCCACGAGCTGCTTCCGAAACAGGAGGTCGTCCTCGACCACCAGGATGCTGGCCGCTGAAAGCTTCGCATGGTCCATATCGGTCACAGGCGTCGGAATGAAATCCAATAGGACAAACATTCCGATCAAGCCCCCTCAGCTCAAGGAAAAACTGCGGAAAGCTGCTGTGTCTTCGGCTGAACTTTGATTGACTGGACGGGATCGGATGGCTTACACAACCCAAGGCGTAATCGCTGTAACTATGAAAACATACTATCCCACCGTCCGGCACAAGGCCGCCTTGCGCATCGGATTCTTGCTGCTGCCATTTCTCATCGTTCTCTCCATCCTCTTCGGCCTGACGCAAAGCGCCTTCGGCCAAATGCATGCGTTTTCGAACGTCTGGAGCGTGGTGGCGGAAGCGCCGTCCCACCCCTTCATGAAGGCCACAGGCGACCGAACCCGCGGGCTGGACTACAACCCGGCCACTGGCCACCTCCTGGTGGTGAGCCGCGAGGGGTCCACCGCGGTTCATATACTGGATTCGACCAATGGCGCGGTGATCGGGGCGCTGCCTTTTGACAGCGGCGTGATCTCCGGGGGCAATTTCCCCCTCAGCATGATTGGCATCACGACCGATGGCGTGATCTATGTCGGCAACCTGACCACCGACGCGACTGGAGCGAACGGGCCATTCAAGCTCTATCGCTGGGCGAGCGAAACGGCGCAGCCCGAGAAGGTATATGAAGGGGATCCTTCCGGCGGCAGCACCACCGGCACAAGCCCGCGGCGCTTTGGCGATTCGATTGCCGTCCGCGGCACGGGCGCCAGCACCCAGATCCTGCTGGGGACGTACAACCAGGGGGTTGGTTTGCTGACGACAGCCGACGGCATGGCTTTCACGGCCGTCAAGATCGTGACCGACCTGGCCGATCAGGACAGCCGCTGGGGGATTGCCTGGGGCGCGGACAACACCTTCTGGGTCAAGCAGGGAACGGGCAACCTCAAGAACCTCACGCTCGACCTCGAGGCAAACACCGCTAAGACAACGCGGAGCATCCCCTTGCCTGCCGGCCCTGGCGGGCCCCTCGCCGTGGACCTGAGCCGCAACCTGATCGCTATTCTCCAATGCTCGACGACCACGGATCCCGCCAACCACAAGCTCCGCGTGTTCGATATCTCGAATCCGGCCGCGCCCGTGCAGACCGACACGACCAAGGACATGCCGGCTGCGAATGGCAACGGCAACTCCGTCGGCGCGGTCTCCCTCCGGGACGGCTTGCTATTTGCCCTCGAGACCAACAACGGCATCGTGGGATACACGGTTCATGAGGCTGTCTACGCCCCGAGCATCACGAGGCATCCGGCCAACATCCAGCTCTGGGAAGGCGCCCGGTATGTGGTCAGCGCCGGCATCAGCGGGACGCAGCCCCTGGCCTATCAATGGCGGTTCGACGGCGTGGATCTGGCGGGTAAGACGCAGGCGACGGTGACGATTCCGGCCGTGACCTTGGCCCACGCGGGCAGCTACCAGGTGGTGGTCACCAACGCCTCCGGCGCCGCCTCGAGCAACCCCGGCACGATCACGGTCACCCGCGGAAATTCATCCGATCTGGTCACCAACATCTGGAGCATCGAGCCCGATCTCCGGCCTTACCTGACCTCGATCCCGGGCTACAAGGAATACAGCGTAGCCATCAATCCAGTGAACACCAACGTGCTGGTCCTGACGCGTCAAAACCCGACCAACATGCTGGTCGTTCTCGACGGGCTGACCGGGGCCGAGAAACACTACATCGATTATTCAGCCCTGTTGCCCATTCCCGGCGGCTCCACCGGCTACAACAAGGTCGACGTGGCCGACGACGGAATGGTCTATCTCTGCAACCTCAGCACCGACACCTCGAACAATCCGTTCCGGATCGACGCCCTGTCCGACGACGGTCCCGTGCCGGCTCTGGCTGGGCGGCTGCTCTATTCGGGCGATCCAGGCAATGGATTGACATCCGTCAACGTCGTCTGGGGCGGCACCCTCGCCGTGCGCGGCGCCGGCCCCGGCACCCAGATCCTCCTGGGCTCGGGCAGCTACAACCAATCGAGCACGACCGTGGCCATCCTCCAGCTCGACAACTCCGGTTTCTTTACCTCGACTGCGATCAACATTGCCGACGCGCCCGACAAGTTCGCCCGCCTGGGCATCGACTGGGGTCCGGGCACGAACACCTTCTGGGCCAAATCCGTCGGCCAGCTGGTTTTGGTCGAGTTCGACCTCGCCACGCAGACGGGGTCGGTGAAGAAGATCTACCCGACCACTGGACCCCGGAGCGTCTTCAACTCGATCACAGGGATCAAATACGATCCGGCCACCCAGCTTCTTGCGGGCCTGCTGAACGGCTCTCCGCCCTCGCCGGTGAGCGTCCCCATCTACGACGTCAGCGACATCGACGCCGGACCCTTCTGGGTGGATCACGAGCTTTTCACCACCTACAATGCAGACATCGAGTTCCAGGGCAACGTCGACTTCGCCAACGGCTATCTCGTCGCCCTCGGTGTCAACAACGGGCTCAAGGCATTCAAGATCAATGCGGGCGCGCCGTCGCGTCTGCCGGTGATCCTGGCGCATCCGGCCGGTGCGACCTGGTTCGCCAGCACCAGCCCCACGATGAGCGTCACGGCCGACAGCCCCACGCCCTTGACCTATCAGTGGTTCTTCAATGGCGCCGAGGCGATCCCCGGCGCGACGTCGGCTTCCCTGACCCTGACCAATGTCCAGCCCGCTCAGGCTGGCGATTACCACGTCCGGGTCACTAATGCCGATGGCTACCGCGACAGCATTCCCGCCTCGCTGGCCGTCCTGCCGCTCAACAACACCGCCCAGATGACGAACATCTGGTCGGCCATTGCGGGCAGCCGCCCCTATCTCAATCTCAATTACTACGAGTACGGCATGGCCTTTAACCCGGCGACATCGAATCTCCTGGTGGCCAGCTACGTGGCGACCAATCCCACGCCGGTCATCATCGCCGTGCTTGATGCCCTGACCGGCGCCGACAAGCACACCCTGGACGTGAGCTTCGTCAGCGGCGGCAACCGCTGGATCAACAAGATCGGAGTCGCCGATGACGGCGTGGTCTACGCCGCGAACCGCACGACCAGTGCCGGCTCCGTGCCGTTCACGCTCTATCGGTGGGCCGACGACCAGCCTGCCACGTTTCCCACCATCGCCTTCTGGGGCGATCCGTTCCCCGTCCTGAATCCCAACAAGCTCTGCGGATACACTATGGACGTCCGCGGCGCGGGCCTCAACACGGAGATCCTCCTGAGCACCGATGCCACCAACGTGCTCTCGATCCTCACAACCACCGATGGCCTCAATTTCGTCCCGAACGAAATCCTGGTGCCAGGCGTTCCCGCCAACTTCGCGCGGCTCGGGATCTCGTGGGGTGCGGGCAACACCTTCTGGGTCAAGACCTGGCAGGGCCCCACCTACCTGGTCCAATACGACCTGGCTGCCGCCACGGGGACCGTCCTCAGGACCTACGACAACAGTCACCTGCCGCTGACCGCCACCACATTGGCGTACAACGACGACCTCAAATTCCTGGCCACTGTCGCCCGGGACGACCAGAAAAACGTGCAGATCTACAGCGTCGCCGACCTCGAAGCCGGCCCGCAGCTGCGCGACCAGGAGCTGTTCCCCACCTACAACGCCAGCATCGAAGCCAACGGCGCGCTGGACTTCGGCGGCAACACGTATCTGTTCGCCCTGAACGAAAACAACGGGCTCATGGCCTTCCGGATCGACTCGAGTTACCAGCCGCCTGCGGGCGCGTTCAAGATCCTGAGCGTGGCGGCCGCGAACGGCGTGGTCACGCTGACGTGGGAATCCCAGTCGGGCAAGAGCTACCAGGTCATGTCGGCCGCCTCTGCCCTCGGCCCGTGGGAAAACCGGGGGTCGCCCGTGAGCGCGACCGGAGCCACCGCCTCCTATCAGGATGATACAGGCGGCGCGGCCATCCGGTTCTACAAGGTGGCGATCCCGTAATCCATCGGATCGGATCCAGCTACAAACCCTGTCGGCGAATCAACGCCGGCAGGGTTTTCCTATTTCGAGCGTCCAATCGCAGCCGTCCTGTCACTCCACTATTGCCCTGGGCGGATCGATGCCCCAAAGTTGCCCGGTATGTCAACGGTCCGACGACAGTACCCGTTTCACCTGATCGAGCCAAAATGGCAGGGCTTGTGGGATCGGCAGCGGACATTCCGCGCCTGGAATCCGGGGGAGCCGATCCCGCCCGAGCATCCGTTCGCCCATCGCCATCGCTGCCTTCCTCCCAAGTTTTACATTCTGGACATGTTCCCCTACCCCTCGGGTGCAGGGCTTCATGTAGGTCATCCGGAGGGTTACACCGCGACGGACATCCTGGCCCGCTACAAGCGCGCGGCCGGCTATAACGTGCTCCATCCGATGGGCTGGGACGCCTTCGGGCTGCCGGCCGAGCAATACGCGATCAAGACCGGCCAACACCCGCGCGTCACCACCGAAGCCAACATCGCAACCTTCAAGCGCCAGATCCAGGCGCTGGGCTTCAGCTACGACTGGGAGCGCGAGATCGACACGACCGATCCCGGCTATTTCAGGTGGACACAATGGATATTCCTGCGGCTCTACGGCTCCTGGTTCAATGCGGCCACGCAACGGGCGGAGCCGATCGAAACGCTTCCTTACCCGCCTGACATCGCCACCGATGCGCAGCGCCGTGCCTACCGCGATGCCCGGCGCCTGGCCTACGTGGCGGAGGCGCCCGTCAACTGGTGCCCCGAGCTGGGAACCGTCCTCGCCAACGAGGAGGTGATCGATGGCAAGAGCGAAGTCGGCGGCTTCCCCGTGGTGCGCAAGCCGATGCGCCAATGGATGCTCCGGATCACCGTCTACGCCGAGCGTCTCCTGCGCGACCTGGATCTCCTCGATTGGAGCCCGTCGCTCAAGGATATGCAGCGGAATTGGATCGGCCGCTCCGAAGGCGCCGAGGTCCATTTCCCCGTCGCCGATCCCATCCGGTCAGCGGATGCCGGCGAGAACGCGATCACGGTATTCACCACGCGTCCGGACACGCTCTTTGGGGCCACCTACATGGTGCTGGCGCCGGAGCATCGGCTGGTGGACGCCCTGATCCCGGACGCTTGGCCGGCCCACACGCCTCCCGCCTGGAAAGGCGCCAACCCCGCCTCGACACCCCGTGAGGCAGTCGCTGCCTACCGCGCCTTCGCTGCCGCCAAGTCCGATCTCGAACGCACCGACCTTGCCAAGGAGAAAACCGGCGTGTTCACCGGCGCCTTTGCCATCAATCCCGTCAACCAGGAGCGAATCCCGATCTGGATCGCCGATTACGTCCTCGCCTCTTACGGAACGGGCGCCATCATGGCCGTGCCCGCCCACGACACGCGCGACCTCGAGTTCGCCCGCCAATACGATCTCCCGGTGCGGATTGTTGTCGAGGCGCCCGCCGGCAAGGAATCGATCGGCTACATCGATGACGGTGTCAGCGTCAACTCGGCTTTTCTCGATGGCCTGCCTACTCCGGAGGCCAAGAAGCGGATCGCCGCATGGCTCGAGGAGCGTGCGGCGGGCCATCGGATGGTCAACTACAAACTCCGGGACTGGCTGTTCAGCCGCCAGCGTTACTGGGGCGAACCCTTCCCGATCGCCTGGCGCCAGGGACAGCATGAAGACATTCCCGAATCCGATCTCCCCGTCGTGCCGCCCCCGCTGACGGATTACAAGCCGACCGGTTCCGGCGAGCCGCCGCTGGCGCGTGCGGCCCAGTGGGTCCAGCGTCCCGACGGTTCCCTGCGAGAAACGAACACCATGCCGCAATGGGCCGGCAGTTGCTGGTATTACCTGCGCTATCTCGACCCCCGCAACTCTCGCGCGTTTTGCGATCCCATCGCCGAACGCTACTGGATGTCCGGCAGCCCGGCCGGCGATCCTCCTCTCGGCGCCCCATCCATGCCTACGCCCGGCGTCGACCTTTACGTGGGCGGCACCGAGCATGCCGTGCTTCACCTCCTCTACGCCCGGTTCTGGCACAAGGTCCTCTTCGACCTGAATTGCGTCTCGACCCCCGAGCCGTTCTTCAAGCTCGTCAACCAGGGGCTGATCCTCGGCGAAGACGGCCAGAAGATGTCCAAGTCCCGGGGTAACGTCGTGAATCCGGACGAGATCCTCGTGCAATACGGCGCCGATGCGTTCCGCCTCTATGAGATGTTCATGGGGCCGCTCGAGATGGTGAAGCCGTGGAGCACCCAGGGCGTCGAAGGCGTTTACCGTTTTCTGGGCAGGGTGTGGCGGCTGTTCGTCGACGAGCGCAGCGAGCAGGAGTTCGAGCAGGCCCAGACCGTCGCCGGGGCGGATGACATCGCGCTGCTCGACGGCCTACGTCTGCACGCGCTCGTGCAGGATGCCCCGCCGGCCCAGGCCCAGCTCAAAGCCCTCCATGCCGCCATCCGCAAAGTCACCGAGGATCTCGATGCCATGCGGTTCAACACCGCCATCTCCGCCCTGATGGTTTTCGTGAATGAAGCGATGGAATGGGCCCAGCGGCCCGCGGCGGTCCTGGGCACGTTCCTGCAGTTGCTGCAGCCGTTCGCGCCGCACTTGGCCGAGGAGCTGTATCAGCGGCTGGCCGCTGCCTTCCCTGCGGCCCTGGGCGCCGCATCCACGCTCGCCTACCTGCCGTGGCCCAAACATAATCCCGCGTTCCTGGTCGAGGCGGTTGTCGAGCTGCCCGTGCAGGTCAATGGCCGGCTCCGAGGCCGGATCCAGGTTCCCGCCCAGGCGGATCCGGCGGAAATTCAGGCCACGGCCCTCGCCAGCCCCTCGATCCAGCCGTTCCTGGCAGGAAAGGCAATTCGCAAAGTCATCGTGGTGCCAGGAAAAATCGTCAACATCACCCTCGCTTGACGGATGCCCCATCCGCATGCATGTATGACATATGAGGTAGCGGCGTGAGAACGATTGCGGCCCCATGGCGACTGCCCAGCCCGTCGCGGCTCGGCTCGATGGCCGGTCTGGACGATGGATGGCAGCGGGTTCACGCTTCCGTGTCTCGCCGCCGCCTGCAACCATGTGGCGATTGACACCACGGGAACGAACGGTGCTCTGGACGGTCGTGGCCCTCCTGCTCGTCGGCTGGGGGGTCAGGACCTGGCGCGCCGCCCATCCCATCTCCCCTGCCCCGCCACCCGCGGCCCGGTGATTTGCATGCAAGAGCCCGACTTCCAGACCACGCTCGATCGGATCGTTGCCAAGGACCCGCGCTACCACAGGGATGCGTATCTGTTTGTGCGCGAGGCGCTGGATTACACACAGAAAACCGTGGCGAAAAATAGCCCGCGCACCCCCCACCACGTGACGGGCCAGGAACTGCTCGAGGGCATCCGGCAATACGCCTTGGGCCAGTTCGGCCCCCTCACGCCGGTCGTCTTGGAAAGCTGGGGCGTCTCCCGGTGCGAGGACTTCGGCGAAATCGTCTTCAACCTGGTCGACTCTCAACTGCTGAGCAAGACCGAGCAGGACAGCCGCAACGATTTCAAGGGAGTTTACGATTTCCAAGCCGCATTCCGCGAACCGTTTCTGCCGGCTGCTAAACGCCGAAAGGCCGTTCCGCCTCCTCCCGCATCGCCTTAGAGTCTTCAGCCGCCGATGGCTCGCCAGGGCGTGCGCTTGGCGGATGTCGACAAGCCGGCTTCACAACCGGCGCTCCATTCGGGATGAGGACTTCGCCCCATGCACAGCTCAGGTCACCGGCCGCTCTCGCCGGCGAGTGCATCCCACGTTTCCTGGTAGCACACGCGCACCGCTTCATGGACCGCCAACTCGCGCGGAAGGCGCCGGGCCTGGATCAGCTCGACGACATCGGCCTTGTCTTTCAGCCGCCGCACGGGACTGTTCAACCAGCTATCGAGCTTGAGCGAGATCAGCTCTTCGATCGACGCGAATTGCGGCTGGTCTCGGACCGCCCGCGGCTCCGGGAACGGCACTTTGCAGCCCGATTTCAAGACGCGCCCAGCCGGCAGCAGGTTGATCAGCACGCCGTTGCGATTGTCTTTTGCGCTGTCCTCGCAGCCAGGAACGCGGACGAATGGCCCCGACAAGCCAGCCGTCAGCCGTTCTACTGCCTCGAGCACATCCGGCACCACGATGTCGCAGTCAAGGGTTACGCGGAAATAGCCGTGCTCCTGGACAGCCATGCCGCCCACCACAAGGTGCGGAACCTCGTGATGCGCCAGAATTCCAACCGCGCTTCGCAGCGTCCGTTCGAGGCCTGACGTTCCACTGTTCTCCCGCAGAATATGGGCACCAGGGGTTTGCACTCGAACAACATGGCAGAATCGACCCTGGTTGCCAATCTCCTTCCCCGCGAGGCGGCGAGCGATGGGCGGAGGGTTTCAACAACGCTCGACCTCCTCTCCCCGGCCCTCCCCTCCACTGGCGCGGAAGGGAGGGAGAAGACGATCAGTGCCCGCTGAACAAGTTCGACACCGCGCCGCCTTGTCTCTTGCAAGCCGACTGCTCTTTCCCTCCCCCCGCGAGGATCGAGCGGGGGCGGAGGGAGAGGGGTTTGAACAATGCTCGACCTCCTCTCCCCGGCCCTCCCCTCCACTGGCGCGGAAGGGAGGGAGAAGACGATCAATGCCCGGTGAACAAGTTCGACACCGCGCCGCCTTGTCTCTTGCAAGCTGACTGCTCTTTCCCTCCCCCCGCGAGGCGGCGAGCGATGGGCGGGAGGGTTTCAACAACGCTCGACCTCCTCTCCCCGGCCCTCCATGCGGGCATGGAAGGGAGGGAGAAGACACACCACCCAACTGCGACCGAACGCACCAAGCGCCGAAGAGTTTTGTCCTGGACCCCCATCCCCCGCGGCCTGCCCTGCGTCTTGCTTGCCGCGTCCGCGTGGAGTAACTTGCCTTCAACGCTGCTTATGCACTACATCGCCATCGCCACCTTTTCTCGGGACAACAAGACCGCCCAGGAGATCCTGTTGCGTCGCCGGAATTATGTCTATCCCGCCGGCCTCAAGAATGCCCAAAGCTTCACGGATGTGCAGGGAGGCCGCGCGGTCATCCTGTTTGAGGCCGACACGGCGGAATCCATCCAGCGATACACCGCCGACTGGCCTGAGCTGACATTCGATATCTTCCCGGTGGTCCCTTCCGAGAAGGCCTGGGAAGCTTACCAGCCCGAGTCCAGGCCATAGACGATCCCCTCCGGCAAAGCGGAGCGCCGTTGATACCGCCACCTCACTCTGGCGAGTGCCCGCGGAACCGCTACTATCGCGAAGTGGCCGAGAAGAAGGGCCATCGCCCTGCCGGATCCCGAGCAAAACCACTTGCAGCCCGCGCGCAGCATCTCATCCTCCAACGCCGCAAAACCACAAATCTAATACGGAAAACCTCCTCGATTTTGTCGCATCAATCGATTATGAGAAGCGAGGAAATTGATCCCCAAGGCGTGACGGGGGCCTATCCCTAAAACTCAAAACCAATCAATCAATGAATGCTCAACACCGCACCGATGGCTGCCGGCTTTCCTCCCGCGTTTTATCGAGTCCCATGAATGGGAGTTGGATTCCAAAGAGCGTGCGGCCCGGCTGTTGGGGAGTGGCGCTGATGCTCGCGCTCCTGGTTGCCCCCGCGCCTTTGGCCCAGGCCGGTCTCAGCAGCATTGGCCCCTTGGACAGCCTGATTGCCACCGGGAATTCGGGGTTGGTGACCTCGATGAACGGCATTGCCACATCCGATCTGATCTTGGGAACAACCACCTTTCCCAACACACCCCTTCATCCGGAATTTCCGCCCGGAAACGCCGACAACTTCGATCTGAGTCTCCTCGGCAGTGCCGACGAACAACCCTCTTTCGACACTCGGTTTGCCCAAGGGGTCACCACGATCTTCCTGATCGAGAACAACGGCAACGATGCCGGGATCATCCAGGGCCTGGACGCCGATGGAAATCCTGTCGGATCGTCAATCCCATTCGCAACGAGCCAATATTTCAAATCCATCTACAAGACTGCCAACAACCAGACCGCCGCCGGCCTTGCGGTCCAGACCGATTCGCCCGTGTTCGGTGTTCGCGTCACCCCGCCCAGCGGGGCTGTCTTGGGTTTTGATCCCATCAGCGTCTCGGGTGTCGCCGTGATCCCCGAACCCGGCACGGCGGTTCTCCTGGTGCTGGGTGCGCTTGCGTGGACGATGCATCGACGCGCCTTTCGCTCGAACCGTTGAGAAGCCGAATCCGATGCAACCCGTTTGTGGAATGCGCCGTCTTCCTGTCCTCGGACGTTCCACGGATTCGATCCGCGCAGGCGGGGCAGACGCGTGTTTCCAGAGAGGTCATTTATGTGTGAATGCATTGTTCGCGCTCGACGGATCAGCTTGATCCAGCGGTTTGCGGCTGCCTTCGGCCTCTTGGCATCGCTCGCCGCTGCGGCAGGCGCAACTCTGACCGCGCTGCCCGACTTCAGCGAGACGTGGAACAGCCAGGTCCTGTATTGGGAGAAGGCGTCGTTCACCGATCTCAACCCGGCGGGCAGCAGCACGGCCAGCATACCCTTCGGGCTGGCGCTGCCTGCCGGGTACACGAACGGCGCAGGCAGCCAGTACCCGTTGATCCTCTATCTGCACGGGGCGGGCGCACGCGGCAACAATAATAACAGCAACCTTTCCCGCCAGACCGCGCGTTTCTTCGCCCATCAGGCCCGAACCGTCTCCCGGTTCAACGCCTTTGTGCTGTCTCCTCAGGTGCCCACTGGGCAGCGATTCGTCGAGGTGGATTGGGACTTCGGAACCTATGTCCAATCCGCTGCCACCTACGCGACTCCGATGCATCTGACCGAACACCTGGTTCACTTCCTGATCGAGCCCACAAACCACGCGCTACTGACAGCGGTCCTTCACATCGCGCCCGCCGAGATCGACACGGATCGAATCTACGTGATCGGCGACTCGATGGGCGCCTATGGCGCGTGGGACACCGTCGGACGGGGCGCGGTCCGGTATGCGGCCGCCATCGCTGCCTGTGGCAGCGGACCGTCCAATCGGATCGAGCAGATTCTGGCTACGCCCTTCTGGGCAATTCATGGGGCCGTGGATGCGACGGTTCCCAATTTTCTGCCTCGCGCGGGCGATGTGGACGGCGCCGGCTCGCTCGGCATGCTCCAGTTGATTGATCCGGCTTTCGACAACCACGGGTCCACCGGCATCATCCGGTTGGATCAATACGCCACTGCGGCGGACGACCCGTCGCCATCGGACATGCTGATCTACTCGGAATATCCATCCAGCTTCGACCATGCCACGGTCGCCACCGGGTGGACAACGTCCATGGCCTCCGATTTCTCGACCTGGCTGTTTGCCCAAAGCAACGCCCCGACCCCGCCGCGCCTTGCCCTCGAGCAAAACACCGCCGGCACCGGATGGGAGATTCGCTGGCCAGACGGCGGCTGGGTGCTTCAGCAATCCGGCGATCCCGGCCGCGAGTGGGCAGATATTGAGCCCCTGGCGGCCAGCCCCTATCCGTTGGTTCCGGCTCTGCAAGCCCAGTTCTTTCGCCTCCGCGGTTCCGGCTCGCGCTGACGGTTCTCGAAGGGCTCTGTCGCCTGCCGCTTCGCTCTCGCCTGCCGGCGCAAATTCACAAGCGAAAAACGCAAAAGCTCATCGACGGCTCATGCCGTGTTTGAAAAGCTGAAGAGGCAACGGCATGAAGAAAATCGCATCTCATTTTCAACCGGGCCGCCGCGTCAGGGCTCGAGCGCAGCGGGGTTTTCGGTCCACTGGTCATCCAAATGGATTTGGCTTTCGGTTCCCGGGCTGGCGGCATCCATCGGCCGCCGTCATTGCATGCATTCTGATCTGCTGTCTTGGGGGTGCGAGTGGATCGAGAGCGGCACTGATCGCTGAGGACTCCTTCGATTACCTCCCGGCGGGCGCCTCGCTGCACGGGAAGAACGGCGGAACGGGCTGGGCGGCTTCCTGGGCCACCAACAGCCTGGGCAATGTGGCCGTCACTGCCGATGCCACCGGGGCTGAGCTCGCCTTCGAACCGGCCGGCGGCCTGAGGATCGACGGAGCCTCCGCTGCCCTGGACGTGTTCGGAACCGTGAACCAGCCCGTCGCCCACCGCCGGATCGCCGCCCCGCCCTCCGGCGCTTTCTACGCTGCCTACCTGGTCCGCATTGTCAGCGGATCCTGGACTGACACCGACACCTTCAGCATCCACTTGGCCAACGAGGGCGGCAATGTCAACACGCTCAACTTCGGCCTTCGGGGCGGGGCCGATTTCATGGTGAGAAACGGCACGGGCGCCCCGATCGAAGGCGCCGCATGGGGGACCGCGTCCTTGGACACGACCTACCTGCTGGTCGCTCGCCTCCGCAGACCGCCGGGCTCGACCACCTACGACCAGATCGACCTCTGGGTGGATCCGGGTCTTGCCGATTCCAACACGCCGTCCGCAACGCTGACGCTCACTGCCGGCGAAGGCCTTGCCAACGTCAGCCACGTCATCATCCGCGCCGCGGCCCTGGAAGGCGGCAGCACGCCCGACCGTGTGCGCGTGGATGAACTCAAGCTGGCAACGGCATGGACAGATATTATCGCCCCTGGGACGAACGGGCCCGCCAATGCGCTGCCCACGGTATCGCTCACCGCCCCGCCCGGCGCCGCGACGTTCGTCGCCCCTGCTGACATCGCAATCGAAGCGACCGCTTTTGACACCGATGGCTCGGTCACCAACGTCGCGTTTTATGCCGATTCAGTGGAGCTGGGAGAGGCTGCAACAGCGCCGTATCGCCTGCTTTGGACCGGCGCGGGGCCGGGCTTCTACACGCTCAGCGCGCGCGCATGGGACGACCGGGGCGGCATCGGCACGTCCCCGCCCATCGCGATCTCCGTCCTGAGCACCAACACCAACGGCGTGATCAGCGGCGAGCTCAAAAAATGGCACCGCGTCTCAATCACCTGGGACGGCCCCGCCTCGAGCGAAACCAGCAATCCCAACCCATTCCGCGATTATCGCCTCAACGTCACGTTCGCGCATCCGGCATCGGGAAAAAGCTACTGCGTGCCTGGATTTTTCGCTGCTGACGGCGACGCGGCCAACACGGGCGCCACGGGCGGCGTTCGGTGGCGCGTCCACTTCGCTCCGGACGAAATTGGCCAGTGGAATTTCATCGCCAGCTTCCGTGCCGGCGCCAACGTCGCCACCAATGCCAGCCCCGCCGCCGGAATCCCAGCCCATTTCGATGGCGCCTCCGGCAGCTTCGTCGTCGTCCCTACCGACAAGACCGGACGCGACCTGCGAGCCAAAGGCCGGCTCCAATACGTGGGCAAACACCACCTCCGCTTCGCGGAAACGGGAGAGTATTTCCTGAAGATGGGCGCCGACTCCCCCGAGAACCTGCTGGCATATGCCGATTTCGACGACACGCCCAACGTCGGCGGACGCCGCAAGACCTGGGAGAGCCATGCCGGCGACTTCGATCCGCTCGGCGCCTCCGCCTACACCTGGGCGGGCGGCAAAGGCGCCAGCCTGCTGGGCGCTATCCGGTATCTCGCCGATCAGGGCTTGAACGCCTTCTCGTTTATCCCCTTCACCCTCGATGGCGACGATCATAACGTGTTCCCTCACCGCCTCGTCTCGACCGTCGCCGCCTATCAGTCCGCCCCGGCGCCACGCTGGAATCGAAATGTCGTCCACCACGATCGATTCGACATCTCGAAGATGGAACAGTGGGATCGGGTCTTCTCCTATGGCGAGCATCTGGGGATGTATCTGCACTTCAAAACCCTCGAGACTGAGAATGAGCTGACGATGGATGGAGGAAACCTGGGCGTCGATCGCAGCCTTTACTACCGCGAACTGATCGCGCGCTTCGGGTACCATCTTGCGCTCAACTGGAATCTCGGCGAGGAGATCGACAACGCCACCACCGCGCAAAAACAGGCCTGGTCCCACTTCTTCCACAACAGCGATCCTTACCGTCACCTCCAGGTCATCCACAACGGCGCCAGCCACTATGACCTCCTCGGCCTCGCCTCATGCCTCACCGGATTCTCCCGCCAGACCAGCCCGGAGGCCATCTTCGGCGACACGCTCGATTACCTCCGGCGCTCCGACAACGCCGGCGTCCCCTGGGTGGTCGCCTACGACGAGCAAAATCCCGCCAACGACGGCATCGTGACGGACCTCGAGGATTTCCATCACGACGGCATGCGCGGCCTGGTCATCTGGTCCCATCTGCTTGCAGGCGGCGCCGGAATCGAAACCTACTTCGGCTACAGCCACCCCCACAACGACCTCGACTGCCAGGACTTCCGCAGCCGCGAGAATTGGTGGAGACAGTGCCGTCACGCGCTCGATTTCTTTCGGGAAAATGCGGTGCCGTTTCAGAGCATGACCAACCGCGATGCCTTGCTCACCGCGCCGGGCGGCGCGCACTGCTTCGCGCTGGCTGGGGCCGTCTATGTTGTTTACCTGCCCACGAACACCGTCGCGAGCCTGGATCTGACATCGGCTGACGGTCCGTTTTCGGTCCGCTGGTTCGATCCGCGCGCCGGCGGCTCGATGCAGACCGGCGCCGTTGCCCAGGTCGCCGGCGGCTCGAAGGCCAGCCTCGGCCGCCCCCCTCTGACCAGCACCCGCGATTGGGTCGCCCTCGTCGCCCCTGCATCCCCCCCGTTGCACCTGGTGGCCAACGACGGATCCTGGCAGCTGACATGGGAGGCGCCGGGCTTCGTTCTGGACCATGCGCTGGACATTGCCGGCCCCTGGACCAACATTGCGCCCGAGGTCGACAGCCCCTATGCCCTGCCGCTCAATCAAGCCCAGGAGTTCTTTCGACTGCGCTGGGCTGCCCATTAACCCCATCACCGGTTGACGGCCTTCATGCTCAACTCCGGATACCGCGGGCCCGAGGCAGCGCCGGGCGGCAACGCAGCGGCGATCTCCGCCAGTTCCGCCCCAATGAATTGCACGGCGAGGGCCGCGACGTTTTCTTCGAGGTAGGACCGCCGCTTCGTGCCCGGTATGGGGGTGACGTCCTCGCCCTGCGCCAGAACCCAGGCCAAGGCCAACTGAGCCGGCGTGACGATTTCGCGCCTGGTGCCGGTTGCCTCAGATCCCGCCGGCCAGAATATAGAAGCGCTGCGTATCGGCTGGTGCTGGTGTGTCAACGAAGGTCACTGGCCCGACATCGAACATGCCCTGGGTCAGTGGAATCCATGCATGGAGCGGCAGCGTGACATCGGTGCTGTAGAGCAGTTGGTAGGTCTGGCCTCGAGGACCGGTGAAGCTCAGCGCGATATTTCCGGGAGCCGACTGGACGATCGACACCAGTTTGAGTGGCGGATCTACAATCGCCAGCGTCACCGCGGCGCTCGCGATCTGGCAGGAGGCCGATCCGGACACAAGGACCGAATACTCGCCGGAATAGGCGTCCGGATCGGCGATATTCGAGATGGTGAGGGTGGCGCTGGTGGCGCCGGCCACGACCGAGCCGTAACCCGTGTCGCCGTCGGTCAAATTGAAACCGCCCCGCTGCCATTGGTAAGACAAGGGGGTCGATCCCGAGGCAACCACGGTGAATGTGGCGGTGGAGCCGAGGACGTTGGTCTGGTGGACGGGCTGGGCAGCGATCAACGGGTCACTGACTTCGAGCCTCGCCACGTACCCCGTCACGACGGCCGAGAGGGCCGTGTTGCTCACGACGACATGATAGTTGCCTGCGTCTCCCCCCGGACAGCTCACGCCCGCCAGCGTGAGCGCTGATGCGGTCGCTCCGGAAATGTTTCCCCCATCGACCAGCGGCGAGCCGTTCTTGTGCCACTGGTATGCCAGCGAATCCATGCCGTTGGTCGTCAGCCGAAAGGTGACGTTCTCCCCATGATTGACCGTCTGATGCCCCGGAAAACCGATCGCTGCAATCCAGCGGGGAACGGTCATCAGAAAGGCGCGCCGGGCGGCGCCATCCGTCCCGTATCCCGTGATCACCGGGTCTCCATCCGCCGTGATGCCGACACTGAATGCGCGGGTGAGCTCGACGAAGATATCCGCCGTCCCGTTGGCAGCGGCCAGCGCGTGCAGGTCGTTGACGGTCCAGCTCGCAGGATTGGGATGGCTGGTGTCCCAGAGCACGGCTGTCTCCTTGCCCCGGTAGTTCATGCCGACCGCATATTGCCCGTCAGCCGAGCAGCCATAGGGCACCGCCAGGCTCGATGACCCGGCGGTGTCAGAGAAATTGGGCAAGGGATTGACGCTCTGGAGCGAGTTCAACGCGCTCGTCACCGTGGCCTTGTAGCCGTGCATGTTCGTTCCGCCGACCGTGAGGGGCGACTGGCCGAAAATGCTGTTGCCATCGAGGCTGATCGAGAAGGCCTGCCCGTCCGTGGCGCCGTTGAGGCCGTTGAAAAACCAGGCGGTTGCCGACGAGTTCGGGTAATCGAGCACGTAATTCTTCCTGGGCGCGCCGGTGGCCTGTCGGTAGCCCACGATGCGCCCGCTGGCTGCGACGCCTCCCACGTCGCCTCGGTCGCTGGCAAGCCCCTTGCCAAGAATTCGGACCGATGCCGCCGTCGTCGAGTTCCACAAGTTCGATCCCCGGCATGTATACAAGTTGTTTCTGGCCGAATCCCGGAACAGGGTGAAGTAGACATCCGAGTTTGTCGTGGCGGCGAGGGTGTTCGCCACGGGCGCCGGGTATTCGGACCAGCCATATGCGTTGGGTGAAACGTTGTCGCGGCGCTTGAAGCCCCAGGTGAGACCGCCATCGGACGTCTCGAATTGCGCGTGCCAGCCGCTGTTATTGCCATCCAGAACCACCTGGACCACCGGAGGGCTCTGGCTGGTGTCGGTCCGATAGCCGATCCCCGTGATGATCGAGGCGTAGCTCCCTGCCAGGGGCACGGTCACGAACTGGTTGGCCACGTCATAAAAGAAGCCGTTCCCGGTCCCGGAAAGCCCCCCGACATACTTGCCGTCCGGCGTGATGGCGCGGCCTTCGTTGGATGAATCCAGCCCGGCGGGCGGTATGTTTGTCATGCTCAATCCGCCCAAAGCAACAAGGCAGTGCCCGGCGGCGAGAAGCGCGACACAGAATGGAACGAGCGGTGATAAGGTTCGAGTCCTGTTCATGACGATATCGATGGTTCAATTCAGCTCGGCGAACACGACGGAATCCAGCCCCCCATTCCCTGCCGAGCAACGCGGGCTCCCCCCCGAATCGGTCTTTTCTTACACTTATGAATTGCAGCCGCGGAATGCAAGGAAATATTTATGGCGTCAGACGCACGCGATATAAGGTCCGGTCCCGGTTGGTCGCGCCGGGATCCATCCAATCGAACGGCAGCGCGGGCGAGTTCGTCCTGAGCAGGTCGATCCAGTCCGCAAGATCCGCCGACCGCTGGATGATGAGATCGGGCCCGGGATCGCCCGTGACACGGAACGCGAAGCCGTCGGGTCGGAGGCCGAGCGCCTCGAGGGCGGCGGCCGGTCGATTCACAGTGATCCAGAAGCTCTGAGTGACGCTGAGGCTGGGCGAACCGCTGTCGGTGGCCGAGAGGACGACCTGGGTGGTCATGGGTGATTCCGCCACGTGCGGCCGCCACCGGAGCAGGCCGGTGTGCTCGTCGAGCGCCATGCCGGGGGGCGCGCTCACCAGGTTGAACGTGATCGTCTGCGGGGGCAGATCAGGATCGCTGGCGGAGTTGGTGAAAGCCAGGATCTGCCCGGCAAAGATCGTTCGATCCGGGATCGGCCCGAACACCGGGGGACGATTCGTGTTGGCATCGGCAATCGTCACGGTGGCGCTTCGGGATATTCCCACGAGATAGCCGTCACCGGGCTCGAGGGTCAGCACCACGGTTTCCGGCCCTTCGGTGTCATCATCCGCCAGGGGGGCAAGGACGATGTTCGTGGCGATTTGCCCGGCCGCCAGGGTTACGGAACCTGGCAGCGCCGGGTAATCCGCGCCCGGAGTGGCGGTCCCCTCGAGGGTATAGTGGAACGTGACCGGTCCGTATGCGGCGATAGGCAAGGCGATCCGGAACATCCCCGGGTTGCCGCCAATCTCGCCCGCGCCGGCATCGGGCGCGGCGACCGCCGCTCGAGGCGGGTCGCCAACGATCGTCACTGTGGCGGAGTCGGCAAATCCGATCTCGTAGTTCGCGCTGGTCTTCAGGACAAGGGTGACGGTTTCCGGCCCTTCGATCGCGGCATCGAGCACGGCCCGGACCGGGATCCTCAGCTCGCGATTGCCCGGCGCGAACGTCGCCGCCACCCCGATCGCACCGTAATCGCTGCCGCTAGCGGCCGTGCCGGATACGCTGAAACCGACCGCCAGCGTCGAGCCGAGATCGCCCGTGCGTCTCAAGGTGAATTCGCCCGGCGTGCCGCCCTCGGAAGCCAGAGGGACGCTGGCGGATACGGCGACGATCGCGCTCCGGTCGGTCCACGGCTCGAGCCATTGGGCGGTGATCGGACGCTCGAGCGTGGCGTTCGGTAATTGAACGCCGATCGAGCAATGATCGCCGCCGCTGCCCTCGCAGTGCAGCGCTTCGATGTAATATCGCTGGCCGGCCACGAGAGGGATGGCGGCAGACCGCTGATTGGCCTGAGACGTCCATGCATGATAGTCGACCCATCCGCTCACGTAGGCGACACGGCGGCGGCTTGACGCTTGCGAGCTGGTGCCCAGCCACAGCTCGCCGCCATCGTCCGATGCGATGAAAAAGGAATAGCTGCCCGTCATCGGCGCGATGAACCAGCCCCGGAGCCGGCTTCCGTAATTGTCTTCCCAGTCCTTGGGCCCTTCGGCCGCGCTCATCAAGAACTCGCGGCCCGAAGGCGAATTCGGAAAGCCCGCGGAATTGGTCAGCTCGGATACGGTCCCGGCGCCGCCCAAGCCGGTCCACCATTCCCGCAGCAAGCCCAGACCGGGGCCGGGCTGCGCGATGGTGACCTTGGCCGTGTTGGGCGCGGCCACCACGTACCCGCTGCCCGCCACAAGGGTCAGCACGACGGTCTTGGGCGGCTCCAACCCCGCGCTCGCCAGCGGCGTGATGACGATGTCCGCCGAGGCCTGGCCGGCCTCGAACGCGACCTCGTCGTCGATCCCGGCGTAATCCACTCCATTCGCCGCGGTGCCGGCGATGGTGTAGCGAACGCGGATTGCGTCGCTGACGATGCCGGTCCGCTGAACCGTGAAGCGGCCCGGCTCGGACCCCGCTTTCGACGCGTTGGGCCCGGTGGCAACAATCAAGACGGCGAGCGAGCCGTCGTTGTCATGGATCGTGACCGTGGCGCTATTCGCTGTCGCCGACGGGATGTATCCTGCTCCGGCAACGAGAGTCAGCGTCACCGTCTCGGCCGTCTCCGCCGCAGTGTCGTTGACGGGCGCGATCGAGATGGACGCGTTCGTCTGGCCGGCGGGGAAGGCGATCTTGAGCCCGGTGCCTCCATAATCGGCGGCATACCGGGCCGAGCCGGACACACGGAAAAAGACTTCCAGGGGCGCCGTGGCATCACCCGTCCGTGTGATCGTGAAAGCTCCGGGATCTACGCTCTCGGTTGCCGTTGGATCGCTGGCGGTGACGGAGACGGCGATCGGCGGTGCGGAGGATCCATTGAGCGGCACGAGGCGATGGTAGGGGATGGGTCTTTCCTGTGTGCCATCGGGCAAATCCACGCCGACGGCGAGGTGGTCTCCGCCGTCTCCTTCCTTCTGGATGGCCTCGATGTAATAGCGCTGGCCGGCGGCGAGCTGGAACAGGCTGGACCTCTGCGATGGATTCGCCGTCCAACTCCGGCTGTCGGTCCAGCCGCTCACATAAGCGATCCGCGCCTTCGCCGCCGCATTGGTTGTGGGGCCGAGATACAGTTCGCTGGCATCGTCCGACGCGATATAGAATGTATAGCCGCCGCTGATCGGCGGCACGAAATAGCCCCGCACGCGCTGTCCGTAGTTCTCCTTCCAGTCCAGGGGCGACTCGAAGGCGTCGGCCAGCGCCTCGACCTGATCGGGATGGTCTGGATAGCGGGCGTTGGCGGTCAGGTTGGGCACGGCGCTGCCCGAGATGTTCAGCCAGACCTCGCGATCGAGGCCGGATCCCGGACCCATCCGCGTCGGGCTGACGAAATCCGCGCCCATCACGCTCGGGCCCACGGCGATGGTCCGGCTGGGAGGCGCGAACGCGAATCCGTTACGGACGGCGCTGAGCGTGTAGCTGCCTGCGCTCAGCGGCCCCAGAACGAACGTCCCATCGCTGTCGGTCCACGCAGCTTTCCCGGAAGGCTCGGTGATTCGCACCATGGCCATGGGGCTGCCGTCCCTGGCCGTGACACGCCCGGAAATGCTGTAGTCGGCCGGCGTTCCGACCTTGACCGCGACCGACTGGATGCATGCGCCGCCGCGCAGGTCGGAGACCGTGCACTGAACTACGTAGGTCCCCGCTACGCTCCAGTTCTTGGGCTGGGCAGATCGATTGTTCACGCTGATGTTGCCGTCGCCGAAATCCCACGCATAAGCCAGCGTATCGGCGTCCGGATCAGTCGCGATGGCGCTGAGCGACACATTGGCGCCCACGCCCACCGCATAGCTGCTCGCCACGACCACCGCCGTCGGAGGATGGTTCGGGCTCGAGTCGTCGTCGAAATTGACCGCCACATCCATCCACGGCAGCGGCGTGTCCCCCCGCGCAACGGCAGTGTAATGAACGCCCGCCGCCGCGTCGCTCCAGGTCCGGCCCACCGTGAGCGTGCAATCGCCCTTGCCCTTCGACGAGCCGGGCGTCATGTCCAGCAGCTCCCAGTCCCATTCGCGCGTGACGGCGACGCCGTGCGTCCAGTATTGCGCATTGGCTCCGCTGACCGTGAAAGCCCGGTGTTCGAGCCAGTAATGGGTGTCGTCGCGGCTGGCGCGAAACACCTTCAGGCCGTATCGGTTCGTCGAAAGCAGGGCCGGCTGATCATGCGCGAAAATCCGATACACGCCGCTGTTCGTGACAGTCCAGTAATGGGTCGAGGGCAGCCATTTCACCAGCGCCTTGTGCATGGCGCCGTAGTCCTCCTCGATCCCACCGCTGCCCATGTTGTCGAAGCTGTTCCCGTATTCCTCGTGCGCGCCGGGGCCGATGGGATCGTCCGTGGAGGGATTCCACCAGTTGGCGTGCGGCAGGCCGACTGCGTGCCCCCACTCGTGGATGAGCACCGAGGCGCCATCCCACCGGATCCATGCGTTGCCGCCCCCGCCATAGCTGCAGCAGCCCCCGGGCTCGCCATTCCAGCGCACCGCAAACAGGCTGTAGTCCGCTGGACGATACGGATACGGCACGCCGGGAAAGGCCGGATCGGACGCGATAGCCGCCGCTCGAGCCTTGGCGTCGTTCAGCAGCGCCGTCATGCCGTCCATGTCGCTCCAGCCGTTCATGTAGCCGGAGCGGGGCTTGGGCAGCGTGAGCGTCGGCGTGAACGCGTAGCTGCCCTGCAGCGAGCCATACGACTGCTCGGCAAAGCGGCGCATCACCGTGTTCAAATCGCCCCGCACCTGGGCGTCGGTCTCCGGCTCGTAGGCGGGATCGTCATCGGCGAAGCGGACCCGGATAAAGAGGAATCGCTTGTTGCCCTGGCTGGACGTTTCCGGATCCACGGGGCTCACCCCGCCGGCTCCGCCAGAACCGCCGGCAGCCCAGATAATCGTCCCGTCTGGCGCCGTGAACAACGAAGGCGCCTCCACCGGCGAGTGGAGCGCCATCAGGCTGCCGCCGATGTCCACGAATGCCGCCTCGGCCGCCCGCTCGGGCAGAGCCTGGCCGCACACGGGGCAAGGTCCGCTGGCCAGCATTTCCCGATCCGGCAGAACCGCGGCCTCGGCGGCGTCGAGCACTCGATAGGGCTGGTCCCGCAATGCCAGGCGATCGTCTACCGCGATGCCAATGATCGAGCTGGCCGGCGTCGACATCTGCCGCAACCGTCGCCCATATGTGTAGGCATAATAGAAACGCCCGGGCAGTTGCACCGTGCGAATCACCGGCTCCGAACAGCTCGATTCCTGCCCCGGCCTCGGGCTCGCAAACAGGACGTTCAGATCGCCTCGGGCACTGACGTGTTCTTCGAGCAGCGATGCGATCCCGGCTGGCAAACCGCTTCGGGCTGCCGGAGGCAAGGCCGCCCGCAGCGCCGCACGCGGATCTCGGATGATCATCTCGCGCAGTTCCGCCCGCCGGGCCCGGGCCAGGGCGATCCCTTCGTCCTCGAGCTGCCGCCGCGCCTCATCGTCCGCCGCCTGGAAGCGCTCGAGCCAGCCGTTGAAAGCCGTCCATGTGCTGCTCGGAGTGTCCTGCGACTGCTGCGCGTCCAGCGCCGGAGCCGACGGAGAAGCCTCCCCTTGAGCCGCGCCGCTTGTGGGGATTTCTGGCGCCGCGCTCGATGGCATCCGAACTGGCTGAGGCTGCAAGATATCCCGGCTGGGCGCCAGGGGATGAGGGTTGGCATCAAGGGGAACGAACCGCGCGCCCAGAAAAACACCGAGCGCCACCAGAGCCGCTGCCATGCCATACCTGACCACCGCAGACTTCATCATACTCCATGGTGCACGGTGTCGGCCCAGGAATCAAGTTGCAGCCGTAGCCGCCGACGTCAGGAGGCGGCGCCCCCAAATCATCGCCTAAGCGCGACGCGACGTAAAATCCGCGGGGCCGATGCAGTCCGGGCTGCCCTGCGGATGAAAATGAAGTCGCAAAATCCTCGCCTGAACCGGTGAAAGTCAGCGAAACCGGCTCACCAGGAGACACTTCCTCCCGGACGCATTCTATAGTGCCTTTAGCTTGCCCTTTCCGTTATCCCCCGCCACCTCCTTTCGCACGCCCCAGCGCCACCGCCGCCGTCGCTTGCGTCGGCAACGCAAACACGGCCCACACCCGTTGCAACCGCCCAATCGCCTCCACACTGGCGCACAAACGCAGCCCCATCACGCAGTTGTTCCGATTCATCCGCCCGGCCAGGTGAATCACCATTAAGCGAAACCGCTTCACCCGTACGGTCCGTTCGTCCACCGAAAAACTTAAACCGCGCGTCGCGCTCACCAGATTGTAACTCAACAAGGCCAGTTTGAACCACGCCGCATTGGCCGCAAAGTGTTGACTGGGCAGGTGCCCGCCTCCCAGCCAGTTCTTGATCTCGTCATGCACGTGCTCCACCGTCCCGGCCTTTTCCCGATGCCAGTCCAGAAGCAATCCCCCATCCAGTTGGCGATTAGTCACCACCGCGTGATGGTGTCGGTCCGAGCCGTCTGCAAAGAGGACGCCCTGGGGTTTCAACAAACGCAGCCCGACATACCGTAGCGGTTGGCTGTCCTTGTGTTCGGATTGATCCCTTGGCACAAAATCCACCTCCGCCCACTGCCGCAACGTCCCATCGTCCTCCTGCCCGAAGGTCTTCCACGCCTTTTCGGCCACTTGCTGGACCGCCGCTTGTAGTTCCTGACTCATCACCGCGCTGACCGCAAAACCAATCGCTCCCCCGGGTTCTTGGGCCCGCGCCGGAGCCTTCAGCCAATCCAGCAACCCGGACTGGTGACAGGCCGAATCCCCGCGGAAATAACGGGCGGTGAGGTTCCCGGGCAGCGCGGCAAACGCCATTTGGGCGCAGGTCAAGGGCTCTTGCTTGGCCGGCACGTTGCCATCCCGAAACTGGTCGGCCACCACCAAATCGGCTTCCGCCCACACCGCCGCCATCGGTTGGTAACCCCGGCCTCCCTCGTAGTGCGCCAACGCCGCCCGCTTATGGCTCTCGATGATCGTGGCATCTTGATCAATCGTGGCGATCCGTTGGGCCTGCCCCTGCTGCTCGTAGCGTTTGGCGATCCGGCGCACCACCCCGGCCTGAACGTTCTGCAAGCCTTGGACTGGACCACTGCTGGGCACGATGAAGCTTTTCTGCTCCTCCCGCGGGGGCCGCAGGCCTTCGAGTTTCTCGTCGTGAAAGCGCTCCAGAAATCCGCGCAGGGCCGTCGCCTTGGGCGGGCGATAGCCCAAGCCCCGTTCCAAGCACACGTCCCCGCTGAGCAACCCGATGTCCTCGGGGCAATCTCCGCCCACGACCTGAAGCAGGCTGATCGACTCGATCATCTGGGACTCGGAAAAGCCGCGCTGGCGTTGGCGCAACTGCAGATTGGCCTCCACCAGGTCCGGCAGACCCAAGGAACGGTAGACTCGGGAGATGGCCAAAGCGCCCGCGTGCGGGCTGGTGGCTTCCTCCAAGGGACGGGGGTCCAAGACGAAGGGCGTCTTGGCTTGGAGGGGCAGGCGTGCAGCCATGTTGCTAGAGCTATAGAATATCTATATGTCTGTCAACACCAAATCTGCACTCTGGAGCACTTTTTTTACGGTTTTTGAGAATTAGGCGATGATTAGGGGCGCCGTTTGCGGGTTGCCACGAACAGGTCTTTTGCCGCAGGATGCCCGGCATGAGATTCCACCTGATCTGCATGGCGGGCATCCTGGCGTTCGCGGGCAGAGCCGAGCTGTTACGCGCTGCCGATCCATCCCCCGTTCGCCCTAACATCCTATGGCTGATTGCCTAAGAGCTTTACGATCTCGAGACCGACCCGTGGGAAATCCAGAACCTGGCCGATTCGACCCGCCCCGAGCACCGGCAGGCCCTCGAGAGCATGGGCCTCGAGCTCGAGCGCTGGATCGAGGAATCGCGCGACCAGGGCCGCGAGCTCGAGCCTCCCGACCTGGCCGCCCGCAAAGGCGCCACCCGGCCCGGCGCCGATCCCAACGCCTCCGCCTCGCCCCCCGCCCAACCGAAACGGTAATCTCTGCTGTCATACAATTCCGTTCCGCAAGTTCTATGATTCATTGCGTATGAAAACAGGCAATGGGGTCATTATGGGCATAGCTAAAATTGCGAGCGGTAATATATTTTGGAGATGCCACTCCTCCGGGTCAAATGGCGCAGTTGGCCCGTGAACTCATCGCTGGCATCCGAAAGCGTCAGAATCAGTTCGGCGGTTTGGCCCGGGCCCATGTCGCATGTGCCCTGGAACACTCGCCCGACGGTGATGCCGACGTTGCGATACACGCCGGGCATCATGAATCCCGAGAATCGGCTTGGCCCGCCAGCACTTCGGTCCATCTGGTCGTCACAAAATCCGCCCGAGCCTTCGAGTCCCCAGAATCGGATGGAGTCGGAGACGGATCGGTGGGGTGATTGTTAACGCTCCGGTCCTACCCCCTTCCGCCCTCCGCGCAAGCACTCGCCCGGGACGCCCTCCTCATGACCCATTGCGTTCTCACGAGAAACAGGCTTCATTCCCTCACCTCGATTCCCCTGTCGTGAGTTCCGCGTCGTGGTTTTTGCAGCAACTTCGTCACGTTCGTGATGAGGAAGGCGTTCGTCACGCCGGGCACTTGCGAGAACCGGAAGTTGTCCAGGGTCAGTTCTCCGACGCGCTCGGCGTGGACGACGGGGCGTGTGTCGTCGCTTGCGACGCTCAGGCGCACGTCCTCCAACGCCAGACGCTCGACATGCCGGGCGTAGAGTCCCCACGCGGGCAGCGGACGCGCGTCCACGCCAGGGCCTTGGACGGCATGATCGGCGGGCCATGCCTTGCCGCCGCCGGTGAATTCCGCATGCACGTCGCGCAGCACGACCTTCGCGATCGGTTCGTCAGACCAACTCTCCGCCGAGAACGCGGAGCGATAAACCCCCGTCGCCTGCAGGCCGCTGACTGTGACTTTGCCGACGGCGTTGCCGGGCTTGGCCCAGAGCGTCACCGGCGAGGCGACATTTTCCATCACATTGTTTGCGATGAACACTTCGTCGAGCGGACCGCGGGTGGCATCCCAGGCGCCTGGCTGAAGGATGATGCCGGAAAGCATGTTGGTGCGGCGCTTCTCGAGCGAGGTGCGATGCGGCTGTTCGCCGGGACCGCGAAAAAGGTTGTCGGCGATGGTCAGTCGTTTGGCCGGCCCGATGAGCCGGATGCCGTTGCACGAGGAATTGATCAGGCAATCCTGGATGACGGTGTTCTCCCAGTAGCGGCCGGCGATCGCGTCGTCGCCGGTGAAGAATTGGCAGCCGGTGATGTTCACGTTGTGGCACCAGCGTTCGGGCGCGCCCCGCCAGTGGATCCCGTCCCAACCGCCGACGAACTTCACGTTGCGGAACTCGACATCGTCGCTGACCTGGAAGAACACCGCATAATTTGCCGAGTCGACGAAGGTCACGTCGCGGACGGTCACGCGGCGGCTGTTCACGAAAACGAGCGTGTGCGGCCCGCGCATCCGCTCCTCGCCGGCCGGATCCAACACCTGGTTGCCGTCGATAATGCCCGGACCGGTAATGGCGACGTTCTCGACGTGTTCGCCAACGATCAGGCCGCGATGCCATTTGCCCCACTTGGCCTCGGGCATGAACACCGGCGGCGTGGGGTGCGCGTAACGCGCGAGATTGGTCGTGCCGATCAGACGCGCGCCCGCTTCGAAATGCAGCGCCACGCCCGTGCGCAGGCGGATCGAGCCGGACCGATAGCGCCCCGGCGGGAAGAGCACCCGCCCCCCGCCGGCTTGGCCACAATCATCGATCGCCGCCTGGATCGCTGCCGCCTCGTCGCTCAATCCGTCACCCACGGCGCCCCGGGCGCGAACGTTGAAGTCGTTGTTTGCGTCCGCCTCAATCGCGAGCGGCAGCGCAAGGAAGCATGAGAAAAGGAACGTGTGCATCATGAATTGGCGATTTTGATGTTTGTTTTGGGAACGAAGGGAAACGAGAATGGAGAGCAATATATCCTAACTTCCGTTGAATCGCAAGATTTAGATATCGAAATGCGAAGGCAAGGCAATCTTTAGAAATCCCAGCGCTGCGTCTGGCCGCCGGAGGTCAGTTCGATCCAGTCCAACTCCACGGACGCGTCTTGCGCCGGCAGGAACAAGCGCACGATGCCGGCAGTGTCGCCGGGCGCGGGAATCGCTGCGCTGATTTCCGCCCATGCGCCAGCTTTGACTCTGAACTCAACCGGCTTGGGCGCTTCAGCAGGATTGGCGTTGGCGGCGGGCAGCCAAGCGACTTGTCCGCTGCCGCCGCCGCACTTGATCCGGAAGCGCAGTTTCGCCCCCGGCTCAAGCTGGCCAGGCGCGAAGCCGAGGAAGGGCGCGGCGCCAGTGACCGTGATCGTGGCGATGCCGTCCTTGACCACGGCGGTGCAGGCGCGCGTCTTCCAACCCTGCATCCGCGGATGGGCGCCGGGATCCGCTGGGGCGGCGGAAACGGACTTCGCCGCCGGGGCATTGCGTCGCGGCTTCGGTTTGCCTTCGTCCTCGATATGATACTTGGCGGGATCAAAGGCGGGATTGGGAATGGGCACCACGGCCTTGGCGTCGGCGAGGAACTTCTCGATGAGCGCGTCGAGTTCGCGCACGCGTTTGGATTGTTGCGCGGCGAGGTTGTTCTTCTCGCCCAGGTCGTCGCGCAGATTGAAGAGCAGGTGCCGGTGCGCGCCGTTCTCACCGCCGTGAAAAACACGAATCAGCTTCCAATCACCGCAATGCACCGTGACCGCGGGGGGCAGCCAGTCGGGCACGGGTGGATTGTGGGGAAAATACTGGAACAGGGCGCGCTCCGGCAGGATGCCACCCTTCAATGCAGGCAGGATGCTCAGGCCGTCGAAGCGCTGGCCGGGCGCGGGCGGCAGGCGAAGGCCGGCCAGCAGCGTGGGATAGTAATCCTCGCTCTGGATCATCGCGTCGCTCCGGGTGCCGGCTTGGGTCACGCCGGGCCACGCGATAACGCACGGGACGCGCGTGCCGCCCTCGAACACCGTGGCCTTGCCGCCGCGCAAGGGAGCGTTGCTTGTAGGCGTCGTCCCGTCGATTTCGTTGTACATGTTCCCGCCGTTATCGGAAGTGAAGATGATAACGGTCTCATCCGCGAGGCCCAGCCGGTCCAGCGCGTCGAGCAGCGTGCCGACCGCGTCGTCCATGCTCTCAATCATCGCCGCGTAGGTGGGGCTGCGCTGCGGATCCGACGGATTCACTCGAGCCCGATGCTTCGCGATCAGCGCCCGCTTGGCGTCAAACGGGGCATGGACGCTGAACATCCAGTAGTTCAGGTAAAACGGGCGGTCCCGGTTTTTCTCCATCCAGGCCACGGCTTCTTTGGCCATGCGGTCCTCGATGTGTTGGGTGGGCTCGCCGGGATCGGCATCGAACTCTCTGAACTTCCAGGGGGCCACATAACTTCCCGCTGGACCAGGGCCAGGCCAGTGCGGCACGTCCACATCAAAGCCTTGTTGCAGGGGCGAATACGGCTCCGAACCCAAATGCCACTTCCCGAAGTGGCCGGTGGCGTAGCCGGCTTCCTTCAGCGACTCCGCCAGCGTGCGGTATTCGGTTTTCAGCCGCGTGATCGGGTTGGGCTGGATGGACTTCTGGTTGGGCGCTGCGGGCTTGCCGGGAGTCGCCTCGAGCACGACTTGCGGCAGGTGACAGTTGGGCGTGGTGATGCCCGTGCGCGCCGGGCTGAGGCCGGTGAGGATGGCCGAGCGCGTGGGCGAGCAGAGCGGGCTGGCGGAATAGGCCCGGCTGAAGGTCATGCCGCGTTTGGCCAGACGCTCCAAGTTGGGCGTCTGGTAGAATTTCGTGTGTCCGTACAACGTCGTGTCTGCCCAGCCGAGGTCGTCGGCCAGGATGAAAACGAGGTTGGGTTTCGCGGGCAAGTCCGCCGCGTGCAGCGCGGCCAGCGGCGCGAGCAGCAGCGCGACAAGGAAGTTGCGGGTGGCGGTTCGGTTCATGGCTGCCTCCATACCTGCGCGGCGCACAGCAGACAGACTGCGCCCCACCAGAGCCAATCGCCCGTTGCCAGCCAGCTGATGGGCTCGAGCATCAGTCCGATCATCCAGGCAACAAGGAGTGAGGAACCTCAGGCAATCCGATAATAGCCGGTTCGTCTGCAAGGTGAATTCCTTCATGAGTGCGTGAGCGGCGTTTAGGGTCTGTGCAAAAATTACTTCCGATTTTGGCGGGAGCGCCGCCGGGCCAGA
>CAYWIM010000035.1:0-41566 GCA_964458325.1 uncultured Verrucomicrobiota bacterium | reverse complement strand
ACGGAGTGGCCGCCCTACCTTTCGGCTATCGGCTTGCAAGGTAGGGCGCGCGCTCTGCTGCGCGAGAAGTTGATAGCTGATTCATTTTGGTTTCGCACAGAGATGTTTGGGGTGCATCGTTGGGCAAGAAACTGGTGTTCCGAGGTGTTTTCAAGGCGGTTTTATCTTGCGGATTTTCCGGGGAAGGCGGATGGCAAGGGAGCGGTCGGTGCGATGGTCGCTCCGGCGGGGATGGAATATGGACATGATACGGGCAGCGGTGGTGGGTGCATCGGGGTACTCCGGCGAGGAGCTGGTGCGGTTGTTGCTGGGGCACGGTCAGGTGGAGCTGACGGCGGCGACGTCTCGTCAGTACTCGGGGCAGACGGTGGCGCAAGTGTTTCCGCGATTTGCGGGGCATGCGGGGGCGCAGCGTCTGCGCTTTTGCGAGCCGAATCCGGAGCTGATTGCGCGGCAGGCGCAGGTGGCGTTTTTGGCGCTGCCGCACGGGGTGGCGGCGGAGCTGGCGGTGCCCCTGCTGGAGCTGGGGTGCCGAGTGATCGATCTGAGCGCGGATTTCCGGCTGCGGAGCGCGGCGGTGTATCGGGAGTATTACGGGCACGAGCATCCGGCGCCGGAGCTGCTGGCGCGGGCGGTGTATGGGATGCCGGAATGGTATGGGGAATCGATCCAGCGAGCGCCGCTGGTGGCGGCGCCGGGGTGTTATCCGACGAGCATCCTGCTGCCGCTGATCCCGCTGCTGCGGGGCGGGCTGATCAAGCCGGAGGGGATCATCGCGGATTCGCTGAGCGGGGTGAGCGGGGCGGGGCGCAAGGCGGAGCTGGACTACCTGTTTGTGGAATGCAACGAGAGCCTGCGGCCCTATGGGCTGCCCAAGCATCGCCACCTGTCCGAGATCGAGCAGGAGCTATCGCTGGCGGCGAGCGTGCCGGTGGTGATCCAATTCACGCCGCATCTGGTTCCGGTGAGCCGGGGGATATTAACGACCCTGTATGTGGCGCCGGCGCGGCGGTGGGACGGGGAGGCGGGGATGGGGCGGTTCGGAGAGGAGGTGGCGGCCTGCTACCAGGCAGCCTACGGGGGATGGGCAGGCATTCGGTTGCTGAGCGGCAAGGCGTTGCCGGACACGAAGAACATCGTGGGCACCAATTCGGTCGAGATCGGGTGGCGGCTGGATCCGCGGACGGGCCGGCTGCTGGTGATGAGCGCGATCGACAATCTGGCCAAGGGCGCGGGCGGGCAGGCGATCCAGTGCGCCAACCTGATGTTCGGGCTCGAGGCGGACGCGGGGCTGCCCCTCTGATTTTGCTGTCGCGCGGCCGGCCGTTTTGCCAAGATCCGGGCCTGATATGAAGAACCTATTGGATCTGAACGGCGAGGTGGCGGTGGTGATTGGGGCGGCGGGCGTGCTGGCGGGGGCGATTGCCGAGGCATTTGCCGAGGCGGGGGCCCGGGTGGCGGTGCTCGATCTGAACGTCGAGAAGGGCGAGGAGAGGGCTCAGAAGATCAACCAGGGCGGCGGCCGTGCCCAGTTCTATTTCTGCAACGTGCTCGAGCGCGAGACGCTGCGCAAGGCCAACGAGGATGTGGAGTCGGCGCTGGGGGCGCCGACGATCCTGCTCAACGGCGCGGGGGGGAACGATCCGAAGACGACCGTCAGCGAGGACCATCCGTTCGAGAACATCCCGCTGGAGAACTGGCGTCGGAACTTCGACCTGAACCTGGTGGGGGGTGCGCTGCTGCCGTGCCAGGTGTTTGGGCCGGGCATGGTGGCGCGGAAGCGGGGCAGCATCATCAACATCGCCAGCGTATCGGCGCACATCCCGCTATCGAAGGTGGTTTCCTACTCGGCGTCGAAGGCGGCCGTATTGAACCTGACGCGGTTCCTGGCGCGGGAGTGGGCGCGGCACGGGGTGCGGGTCAACTCGATCACGCCGGGCTTCTTCCCGGCCGAGCAGAACCGGCGGCTGCTGTTCAACGAGGACGGCACGCCGAACGCGCGGACCCAGTCGGTCTGGAACCACACGCCGATGGGGCGGTTTGGGGAGGCGCAGGAGCTGCTGGGGGCGGCCCTTTTCCTGGCCAGCTCGAAGGCGAGCAGCTTTGTGACGGGGGCCGACATCCGGGTGGACGGGGGATTTCTGGCGCAAACAATTTGAGGGGCTATGTCCTTAACCGATCTGGCAGCTCAACGAACGGCCGCCGGCCGTGTTCCCCTGGGTCCGAACGACGTGGCCGAGGTGGTGGATCGAGCGTGTCCCGAGGCCAACTATCGCGGCAGGAGGGTTCTGCTCATCATCCCGGACGGGACGCGCACGGCGCCGGTGGGGATGATGTTCAAGGCGCTGCACGCGCGGCTCGGTCCGGTGGCGAGGCAGCTGGACATCCTGATCGCGCTGGGGACGCACCAGCCGATGAGCGAGGAGGCCATCTGCCAGCGGCTGGAGATCACGCCCGAGGAGCGCCGCGGGATCTATGGCCGGGTGCAATTCCACAACCACGCATGGAAAGACCCGCGCGCATTGCGATCGATCGGCGCCATTCACGCCGAGGAGATCCGCGAGCTGTCGGGTGGATTGTTCGAGATGGAGGTGCCGGTCGAGGTGAACCGGCTGGTGTTCGAGTATGACCAGCTCATCATCGTGGGGCCGGTGTATCCGCACGAGGTGGTGGGCTTTTCCGGGGGCAACAAGTACCTGTTCCCGGGCGTGGCGGGCCAAGGGATCCTGGATTTCTTCCATTGGCTGGGCGCGGTGGTGACCAATGCGAAGATCATTGGCCGGAAGCAGACGCCGGTGCGCCGGGTGATCGATCGCGCCGGGGCGATGGTCCAGGTCCCGAAGCTGTGCTTTGCGATGGCGATCGACGGCCACGATCTGGCGGGCTTGTTCGCGGGCACGCCGGAGGCGGCCTGGGAGGCGGCGAGCGACTTGTCCGACCAGCTCAACATCGTATACATGGACCGGCCGTTTCACACGATTCTGTCGTGCGCGCCTCCGATGTATGACGAGCTGTGGACAGGCGGCAAGTGCATGTACAAGCTCGAGCCGGTTCTGGCTGACGACGGCGAGCTGATCATCTACGCCCCGCACATATCGGAGATCTGCGTCACGCATGGCCGGGTGATCGAGGAGGTGGGGTATCACTGCCGGGATTTCTTCCTCAAACAGTGGGAGCGCTACAAGAGGTATCCGTGGGGTGTGCTGGCGCACTCGACGCATGTGTATGGGCAGGGGACATTCGAGAATGGCGTCGAGAAGGCGCGCGCGCGGGTCACGCTTGCCACGGCGATCTCGCCCGAGACATGCCGCCGGATCAACCTGGGCTACCGGGATCCCAAGACGATCCAGCCAGCCGACTTTGCGCAACGCGAGGCCGAGGGCGTCCTGCTGGTTCCGCGGGCGGGGGAAATGCTGTACCGCCTCAAGAATCCGCCTGCGTGGGCGGCGTGAGATGCCGATGGAACCTTTGGCGGACCGCTGTGCCGGGCGACGAGCCATCCTTCTTGCCGCATTCCTTTTATCGCTTGAGGCGGCTTGGGCGGCCGGGGGCGAGGCTTTTCGGGTCGAAGGCAGGGCGGAGTCGATCCTGACGGGTCAACCGGTGTCGAACGGGAGGATCGAGATCCGCGTCCGCCGGCCGGAGCTGCTGGCTGGCGGAGTATATCGGCTGGCTCGCCTTGCGGACTGCCCTGTAGCGTGGCGGGGGCAGACGGACGAGGCGGGCCGGTTCGAGGCGGCGGTGGGGGTGGGAGAGGGAGAGATCTGGCTGGCGGTGAGAATCGAGGCGGATGGGTGGCTGGGGCAGGAACGGACGCTGGTTCCGGCTGCGCCTGGGGGCGCCGAGTCCATCGAGTTTGGGCTGATCCACGCCGAGCTGCTGGCTGGGGAGGCGGAGAGCGTGATGCAGGCGCATCGCGAGCAGCGCGGCGATGCAGCCGATGATCCGCCGGTTGCGCAGGCATTCGAGCCGGTGGACCGGGACGCGCGGTGGGCGGAGGCAGGGGTGGCCGCGGCGTCGTTGTTTGCCGTGCCTGACGAGGTCTACGTGAGCAACCTGGCGGGCGCGGGATACACAGGCTTCATGGATTTGGACGAGCTGATTGCGGGCACAGTGACCGCCGAGGTGAACGACGGTTTCCCGTTCGAAGCGCTGAAGGCGCAGGCGGTGGCGGCGCGCAGCTTCGCCCTCGATCGGCTGCGCCGCCGGGGCTATGCCAATGGCGGGCAGGCCTACACCTCGCAGGTTGGGGCCAAGAGCCGCAACGCGACAGCGAACACCTCGCGGCGGGTGATGGTCCACGAGGGGCAGGTGATTACAGCCTATTTTTCGGCGCGGTGCCACGGGGACTACACCCTGAACAGCGAGGATGGCCCGACCCTGTCGAACTGCAGGGTGGGCGGGCTCGGTGCGGGCTATGTGCCATGGGCGAGATCGCGCCCGTGCAGCGGGCATGTCAACTGCTCGAGCACGACCGAGAAGTGCTGCTCGATCGTGGTGGGAGGGAGGACGCAGCATATTTACGGGCATGGAGTGGGGATGTGCCAGCGGGGGGCGCAGCAGTTCGCGGGGCGGGACGGCTGGGGATGGCGCCAGATCCTCACCCACTATTACACCGGGATCGGGATTGCGAACGTGCCGGAGGTGGGCGCCGATTCGCCGGTGGTGGCCTCGGCGGCGGTGAACGTGCGGCCGGCGCCGTGCGGAAGCGTCGTGCTGACGACCATCCCGGCAGGCCAGCGGGGATTCATCGTCGGCGGTCCGGAGCGTCCGGCCTGTGGTCTGGCCTCCCCTTACGAGCGCATGACGTGGTGGGAGGTGTGGTGGACGTGCAATGTGCGCGGCTGGGTGGCGGAGGATTACTTGCAGGCGAGCGGCGAATCGGTCCCCGGCTCACTGGATCTGGAGGCGGCGCCGACGGCTGGCGGAGTTCGGCTGACGTGGCCGATCCAGTTTCCATCGGCGATTGTCGAGGCCGCTGAATCGCTCTCACCGACGGCGTCGTGGGTGGCGCTGGCGAGCCGGCCGGGATATCAGATGGACCGGTGGCGGATGGACCTGCCGACGGATCAGCGGCGGACGTTTTACCGGATCCGGCGCCCTTTGCTCGATGGTGACGTGCCGTAGGAGGGAACCGGGAGCCTCCGAGGATGGCCGACGGAGCGGCGTGTCAGGCGCCGCGCAGGAACCCCTTGACTCCATGGCCAATGGAGGGCCTGGGGAAGGGGCCGCTAAGGAACGGATCTTGAATTCCGCGCCGGACTCGCGATGATGCGGGGCATGACAGCGATACGATCCAGCGGAAAGGCCGGTTTCGGCGCTCGCCTCCTGGCGGTGGGGATGCTCTCGGCATGGATCCTCGGGCTGCCGTCGAGCGGGCAGGGGCAGCAGCGGGTCCGGACGGAGCTGACCTTCCCCGATCTGCCCGATTACCTGACGCTGAAATGCGATTTCCACATGCACACCGTCTTTTCGGATGGGAGCGTATGGCCGACGGTGCGCGCGGACGAGGCATGGCGAGACGGGCTGGATGTTTTGGCGATCACCGATCATATCGAGTATGTGCCGCATCGGGACGACATCGCGGTGAAGCACGGCCGGGCGTACGATCTGGCGAAGCCCATGGCGGAGGGATTGGATCTGATCCTGATCCAGGGCGCGGAGATTACGCGCGGCGAGCCGCCGGGGCACCTGAACGCGATCTTTTTGCGGAACGTTCCGGCGCTGCAGACCGAGAAAGTGGAGGATGCGGTCCAGGCGGCGGTGAGCCAGGGGGCGTTCGTGTTCTGGAACCATCCGGGCTGGAAGCAGCCGGAGCGGAAACCGGTGTGGTACGATCAGCAGGACCAGTTTTACCGCAACGGCTGGCTGCGGGGCATCGAGGTGGTGAATGGGGACGATTACGATCCGATCGCGCACCAGTGGTGCCTGGACAAGCAGCTGACGATGATGGGCAACTCGGACGTTCACGATCCGATCTGGATGAACTACGACGCGTCGCGCGGGCAGCATCGGCCGGTGACGCTGGTGTTCGCGCGGGAGCGCACGGCGGAGGGGGTGCGGGAGGCGCTGTTCGGCCGGCGGACGGCCATTTATTGGGAGGATCGGCTGATCGGCGAGGCGGTGTATCTGAGGCCGCTGTTCGAGGCGTCGCTCGAGTACAAGAGCCGGCGGGTGAATCTGGCGGGCCGGACGCGGGCGGCGCTGCAGATCCATAATCGCGCGCCGGTCGATTTCGTGCTCGAGGCGGACGGCAGGCCGTCGGAAGCGACCGCGACGGCCGCGGTGACGCTGGCGGCGGGCAAGACGTCCATGATCGAGGTGCGCCCGGCGGCTGGGAATCGGTCGGGCGTGCGCGAGGTGCGATTCCCGTACCGGGTTCGGAACCTCTGGATCGCGCCCAACGAAGGCTTGCCGATCGAGCTGGCGGTGAGCATCGACTTCGGCGCGCCGAAGAAGGCGCCGTAGCCCTGGAGAGACAATATGCGAATCCTCGTAACGAATCGATCAGCGGCTCCGAGCCGATGCCGGGCATGGCTCGGGCGGGTGGCATGGGGCATCGGGCTCCTCGCGGCTGTTGGGGTGATGCCGATGGCCGGCGCCGCGCCATCGGAAACCTTGCTTCTGCGATTTCCGGCGATTCACGGCAGCCAGATCGTGTTTGGCCATGCGGGCGATCTGTACACCGTGTCCGCTGCTGGAGGGGTGGCGCGGCGGCTGACCAGCGATGGGGGGTACGAGATGTTTCCGCGGTTCTCGCCGGACGGCCGCTGGCTGGCCTTCACGGCCCAGTACGACGGCAATACGGAGGTCTACGTGATGCCAGCCGGCGGGGGCGAGCCGCGCCGGCTGACCTACACGGCAACGCTGGACCGGGACGACGTCTCGGACCGGATGGGGCCCAACAACATTGTGATGGGCTGGAGAGACGCGCGGACCGTGGTCTACCGGTCGCGCGAACACGAGTGGAACGATTTCAAGGGACAGCTTTGCCTGGTGTCAGTCGAGGGGGGGCTGCCCGAGGTCATGCCGCTGCCGCGGGGCGGCTGGTGCGCCTACTCGCCGGATGGACGGCAGCTGGCGTACAACCGGGGGTTTCGCGAGTTCCGGACCTGGAAGCGGTACCGTGGGGGGCAGGCGGACGATCTCTGGCTGTATGATTTCTCGACGCGCAAAACCTCCAACCTGACCGGTCATTCGGCCCAGGACATTTTTCCGATGTGGAAAGGCGGGCGCCTCTATTTCGTGTCGGACCGCGACGATCAGAAGCGGATGAACCTTTATGCAATGGATCTGACCAACCGGGCGCCGAGGCAGCTGACGCATTTCAAGGATTATGACGTCAAGTTTCCGAGCCTGGGTCCAGAGGCCATCGTCTTCGAGAACGGCGGGGCGCTGTATCGGTTCGATTTGAAGACGGAGCAGGCGCACCGCCTGCGAATCCAGGTCCGCGAAGATTTCGCCATCGGCCGGGGCGGGTTGTGGGATGTCAGCGACGAGATTCGCGAAGCCGACGTGGCGCCCGATGGCAGCCGGGCGGTCTTCGGGGCTCGGGGGGACGTGTTCACGGTGCCGGCGGCCCATGGATCGACGCGGAACCTGACGGAGACATCGGGGGCGCACGAACGGAACGCGCGCTGGTCGCCGGATGGGCGGTGGATTGCGTATTTGAGCGACGCGACGGGCGAGGATGAGATCTGGGTGGCGCCCCAGGACGGTCGGCAGGGGGCAGCCCGGCAGCTTACGCGGGATGGGGACACCTACAAATATGCACCGGTGTGGTCGCCGGACAGCCGGAAGCTCCTCTGGGCGGACAAGAAGCTGCGGCTGCAATGGGTGGATGTCGACACGCTCGAGGTGGTGCGGGTGGACCAGGCGACAGCGTGGGAGGTCTCGGATTACACATGGTCGCCCGACAGCCAATGGGTGGCGTGGACGCGCCCGGAAGAGCGCCAGTTCCCTCGCATCTACCTCTACTCGGTGGCGCGCGGGGAGCGGCGGGCGGTCACGGACGGATGGTTTGCCTCGGCCGAACCGGCGTTCAGCAGCGACGGCAAGTATCTGTTTTTCGTGTCGAACCGGAGCTTTGCGCCGCGGTATAGCCAGACCGAGTGGAACCATGCGTATTTCGACATGGCGCGGATCTTTCTGGTGACCCTGGCGGCGGACACGCCGTCGCCGCTGGCGCCCAAGAGCGACGAGGTGAAGATTGCGGCGGGGCCGGATCCGGCGGGCCGTGGGGCGGGCTCGGAGCCCAAGGGTGCATCGGCCGGGGGCGAGGCCAAGCCCGAATCCGGGGCGCCGGCTTCACGGCCTCCGGCGACCGTCCGGGTGGATTGGGATGGGTTGTCGGATCGGATCGCGGTCCTGCCGATCACCCCATCGAGCTATCGCGACCTGGCATCGGCGGGCGACAAGCTGTATTACACCCGGCAGGGGCTCAGGGACGAGAGGCGGCGGCTGCTGATGTTCGACTTGGGGAAGGAAAAGGAGACCGACCTGGGCGAGGTCCAGGAGTACCGCCTGGCGGCCCATCGCCAGAAGATGCTGGTCCGGGTGGATAACGCCTACTCGATTCTCGATTTGCCCACCGCGCGGATCGAGGTGAAGGAACGGCTGAAGCTGGGCGGGCTTCAGGTGCAGCTGGATCGCCCGGCCGAGTGGCGCCAGATCTTCATCGAGTGCTGGCGCCAGATGCGCGATTTCGTCTACGACCCGCATCTTCACGGAGTGGACTGGACCGCCATGCGGGCTCGATACGAGCCGCTGCTCGAGCATGTGCACCACCGGATGGACCTGACCTATCTGATCGGCGAGATGATCGGCGAGGTGAATCTGGGGCATTGCTACGTGGGAGGAGGCGACTACCCGAAGGCGGAGCGGGTTCCGCTGGGGCTGCTGGGGGCCGATTGGGAGCGGGACGCCGTGTCGGGATACTACCGGATCACGCGCATCCTGCCGGGTCAGAACTGGGACTCATCCCTTCGGTCGCCGCTGACGGAGATCGGGGTGGGGGTGAAGCCAGGCGATTACGTGATCGAGATTGATGGCCGGCGGACCGATCGGCTCACGAATCCGAACGCCGCTTTGGTGAACACCGCGGGTCGTCCGGTGGTGCTGCGTGTCAACGGCGAGCCTCGTCCCGAGGGCAGCCGGACCTGCACCGTGATTCCGATCGCCGACGATCGGCCGCTGCGATACTTCGACTGGGTGCGGCGGAATCTGGAGCGTGTGTCGGAGGCCACGGGCGGGCGGATCGGGTATGTCCATATCCCGAACATGGGGGTCGACGGCTTGAACGAGTTCGTCAAGTTCTACTATCCGCAGACGCACAAGCAGGGGCTGATTGTGGACGTGCGGAGCAACGGGGGGGGCAACGTATCGCCGCAGATCATCGAGCGGCTCCGGCGCGAGTGGGTGATGGTGACCGTTGCGCGCAACGCGGTGGTGAACATCGATCCGACGGGGATGGTTCTAGGTCCGAAAGTGATGCTGCTGGACGAGTTTTCGGCGTCGGATGGGGACATTGTGGCCTATCGGTTCCGGCATTACGGCCTGGGGCCGATCATCGGGAAGCGGTCCTGGGGCGGGGTCGTGGGGATTCGGGGATCGTTGCCATTGCTGGACGGCGGCTATCTCAATCGGCCCGAGTATTCGCGCTATGACATCGCCGGCCGGGAATGGATCATGGAGGGCCGGGGTGTCGAGCCGGACATCCGGGTGGACAACGATCCCGCGCGCGAGTTCGCAGGCCAGGACGACCAGCTCGAGCGTGCGATCGCGGTGATCCTCGAGAAGCTCGAGCGCGAGCCGGTTCGGATACCGCCTCCGCCTCCATGGCCGGACAAGAGCCGCTAAGGGTCTGTGGCAACATTCCTTCCGATTTTGGCGGGAGCGGGACGAACGACATAGTTTTCATGGAAAGCAAACAAGCTGCAGGAGGCCCATGTCCGGGATGATCGCCATCGTGGGGCGGCCCAACGTGGGGAAATCGGCCCTGTTCAACCGGCTGGTGGGGCGCCGCATTGCCATTGTGCACGACGAGCCGGGCGTGACGCGGGATCGGATCATGGCGGAGACGGAGTGGAAAGGGCGATCCCTCACGATTGTGGACACGAGCGGGATTGGGCTGGCGGCGGGGGAGCGGGCGGCGGACGTGCTGGAGCGGGCGGCGTTGGATCAGGTCGAGCTGGCGGTGGCCTCGGCGCAGGTCATGATCCTGGTGGTGGACATCGTCCAGGGGCTGACGCCGCTGGATGAGATGGTGGCCGATCGGCTTCGCCGCCATGGCAAGCCAGTGGTCGTGGCGGCCAACAAGGCTGACCATGAGGGGCTGGACGGGGATTGCGCGACGTTCGAGCGGATGGGGTTTGCGGGATGCCTGCCGGTCAGCGCCATTCACGGGCGCGGAGTGGGACCGCTGCTGCGCGCCGCGGTCGAGCGGCTGCCGAAGGAGGCTCGGGGCGCGGAGCCGGCGGGCGGGGAGGGGCAGCCGCCCATGAAGATCGCCATCGTGGGGCGCCCCAACGTGGGCAAGTCATCTCTCACGAACGCGCTGGTGGGAGATGATCGAGTGGTGGTGACGCCGATCCCCGGGACGACCCGGGACGCCGTCGACGTGCCGTTCGAGTTTGTCCACGAGGGGGTGCGCGAGCGCTACGTGCTGATCGACACGGCGGGTCTGCGCAAGCGCCGGCGCGTGGACGACTCGATCGAGTTTTTCAGCGTCAAGCGGGCCGAGGAATCGGTCCAGCGATGCGATCTGGTGGTGATGGTGGTGGATGCGGAGTCCGGGATCCTCGAGCAGGACAAGAAGATTGGCGATCTGATCCAGGAGCACTGCAAGCCGTGCGTGGTTGTGGTGAACAAATGGGATCTGGTGGCTCCTCTGGTGGCGGCGGCGCGGAAAAAGGGGGCCGGGAAGGCGCCCCGATATGGGGGGGCCAAACCGCCTCCGGCCACCCTGGCCGAGTTCGGCCGCTGGGTGCAGGAGCAGCTGTTCTTCCTGGACTATGCGCCGGTCGTTTTCGCGTCGGCATCGTCGGGGTACCATCTGGATCGGTTGCTGGAGGCGATCCGGTTTGTGGGGGCGCAGATGCGCCAGCGAGTGCCGACGGCCCTGCTGAACCGCGCGTTGCGCGAGGCGGTCGAGCGGCGGCAGCCGCCCAGCGCGGCGGGCAAGCACATGAAGTTCTTTTACGCGACCCAGGTGGAGACGACGCCGCCGACCTTCTGGCTGTTTGTGAACCGGCGGGAGCTGTGGACACCCTCCTATGGCCGGTATTTGGCGTCCGAGCTCCGGAAGGCGTTTGGATTCGAGGGATGTCCGTTGGTGCTGGTGCCGCGGCCGCGGCGATCCGGCCACGAGAAGTGAGCCTGGCGCGGCGGCGATCACGACACGTTGCTCGAAGGATCTGAGCGGCTTCTCTTGCGACACCACTCCAGCCGGAGCCGAATTTGTGGCAACTGCATTTCCGCGACTTCGCTCAACACGTTTTGGACTGCGTCAACAGTGATCCAACCATGGTGCAGCATGGCCGTCACGAAAGACAGGTCCTTTTCTCGCCCGGCAGCCAACTTGCTTACCGCAAGGTCCACCGGGCTCAGGCAGAGGCCAATCACGCCGCGGGTATTCTCGTTTTGCAGGGGCACCCAGCGGCTTTGCCAGTTGACCGGCAGGACCGCCGCCTCTGGATTCACGCCATGAGCGTAATAGCCAAACGTCTCATGGAAAGGGGACTTCTCGCCGATCGAACCGTCGATCAGGTCCGCCTTTTCCGGCGCATCCAACGGATAAACGTCTGCTTCGGCCGAGACAGCCAGTTCAGCGGGCGGATCGGGAAAACTGCCCAAGATCGCTTGGCTGCCGATCACGACGAGCCTGTCTGCGCCCGCAATGCTGCCTGCAGCGCGGATGATGTGTTCGAGGTCAAGTCGTCTCACGGTAGGATCGATAAATTTCCCATCGTTCCCGCGGCGATAAGATGCCGCAGAAGGGGTCGCTTTGCCGCAGCCGTTGCCCCTGTTCGGACTCGTCCAGCAACAAGGCCCGGATTTCTTCCCACGGCCGCCTCAGGATCTCCATCCATTCGCGCACTGCCGGCAGTGGACGTTGATTCAGCCAGCGTTGGCAGGTCGCCCTGGCCTGAGCCAATCCAGCTCGGGCCGGATCGCGGTCGATCCTGGCCACAATCGCTCGCGCGAGGGCCAGACTGCGCTGGTCGATCTGCTGGTGCGTTTTCATTGCGACCTGATGATTCGCATCACCTGCAACTCATCGGTTGTTGGATTCTGTTGTTCCACCGCTTACTTTGATCCGTCTGCCTTTGGCTGTCAAACGGCGCCAAGAGGGCTATCGGGAGATGTAGGATCCCACCGCAACTGATGCCAGACCGGCATACGCTGCCCGGCGCCGAATCTTTGCTCCGTCCAAGATCCCACCGCGTCGTTCTTCGCGATCTGCCCTTTCGCATAACGACCAGCCCGATGCGGTATTTGGAACTGCCGAGCGGGCGAACAAGCCGCTTGCGGGGGGGGCGCTCCAGCGGCTAGTGTGGATCCGTAAAGCTGTGTCTATGCAACTGGCTCACGTATCCAGACTCGAGGAATCCGCGATCGCGAGGGGTCGCTCGCTCCGGGGGCATTCGTGCCGTGCGCTGGCCGACGGGGGCAGTGGAATCGAGGATGGCGTTCTGGCGGGGAAGGCATGGCGGTGGCGCCGGGCGATGGGGATGGCGTTGCTGGTGCTGGGGATCAACGTTCTGGCGGTGCAGGTGTTCAGCGTGACCATGGGGAGCAGCGACCTGTATTTGGACGCGGCGTTGAAGGCGGATTTGCAGGAGCGACCGCCGCCGGTGGTGCGGGCCGTCGTGCCGCCTCCGGGCCCGGCGGCCCAGCTCGAGCTTATCACGGTCACCTTCAGCGAGGCGGTCGTGAATGTGGCGGCCGCCGATCTGCTGCTAAACGAGGTCCCGGCGCGTGCAGTCAGCGGCGGCGGGAGCGTCTACACCTTCGAGTTTGATCCGCCCGCGCCTGGCGAGGTGTTCGTGTCCTGGAGCCCGGACCAGCGGATTGCGGGGCTGGCGACGCCCCCGAACGCGTTCCGAGGGGAGGCGGCGGAGAACCAGTGGAGCTACCAGCTGGTGGGGGTTAAGGCCCCGGTGGTCGCCGATGTCCATCCGCCCGCGGGCATGACGCTGCGCCAGTTGGCAGAGGTCGAAATCCGCTTCGCCGAGCCGGTGACAGGGGTGGATGCGGCCGACCTGCGGCTGAACGGCGAGCCGGCGCTGGCCGTGAGCGGGATTTCGGCCGGGCCGTATCGATTTGTATTTACGGCGGCTGCCGGCGGGGTGGCGCGCATGAGCTGGGGAGCGGGCCATGGGATTGTCAGCGGTCTGGGTTCGAGCGAGCCGCTGGCAGGCGCGGATTGGGAGTATCGGATCGATCCGTCGGTTGGGGCGGGCGACGTGGTGATCCATGAGATCATGGCCGAGAACGCCGGAGGGATGAAGGACGAGGACGGCGAAACGGAGGATTGGATCGAGCTGCACAACCGGGGGAAGACACCGGTGAACCTGCACGGGTGGTCGTTGACGGATGATGCGGATCAGCCGCGGCAATGGGTGTTCCCCCCCGTCCAGATTGCCGGAGGCCAGTATCTGGTGGTCTTCGCATCGGGCAAGGACCGCCGGGTTGTGTCCGGATCAGCGCGGCTGCACACGAATTTCAAGCTGAACCTGTTCGGTGAGTATCTGGGATTGTATGCGCCGGATTCGCCGCCGCGGGCGGCGAGCGATCTGGCGCCCGAGTTTCCGGAGCAGCGGCACGATGTCGCCTATGGCCGGGACGGGGCGGGCCAATGGCGCTATTTCTCGGCGGCGACGCCCTGGGCCACGAACAATGCGGCCGCGCTCGAAGGAATCGTCGAGCCGGTCCATTTCAGCGTGGAGCGCGGATATCTGCGGCTGCCAATCCGCCTGTTTCTGGACACGCCGACGCCGGGCGCAGCGATCCGGTTTTCGATGGATGGGACGACGCCGACGGCGACCAACGGGCTGCTGTACACGACGAATGGGATCTGGATCACCTCGACGCGGGCGGTGCGAGCGGTGGCATGGAAGCCGGGCTGGCTGCCGTCGCGCGTGGGGACGCACACCTTTCTTTTGAATCAGATGTCGAGCCGTCTGGCGCTCCCGGCGCTTTCGCTGACGACCGACAACCGGAATTTGTATGGGACAACGGGCATCATGGAGGTCGAGCCGCGCAACACCGTCAATCATGGGATCGCTTGGGAGCGGCCGGTGTCGGCGGAGCTGATCCGGCCTGAGGACAACGGGGGGTTCCAGGTCGACTGCGGGATCCGGATCCAGGGCGGCGCATACATTCGGGAGCGCTACGATTACCGGAGCTCGAGCCTGCCGGCCAACAAATACTCGTTCCGCCTCTACTTCCGAGGCGACTACGGCCCCACGCGGCTCGAGTATCCGCTGTTCCCGGACTGCGGGGTGGACCAGTTCGACCACGTCGTGCTGCGGGCGGGGATGAACGATCATTCCAATCCGTTTCTGCGGGACGAGCTGGCGCGGCGCCTGCTCGCCGACACGGGCCAGGTTTCGAGCCATGGCGGGTTTGTGCATCTGTTTTTGAATGGCGCGTACAAGGGCTACTACAATCCGACCGAGCGGATCGACGCGGATTTTCTCCAGTCCTGGCACGGGGGAGGCAAGGAGTGGGACCTGGTGGCGCAGCGGAGCGAGGTGGTGGAAGGGGATCTGACGGCGTGGAATGCGCTGCGGAATTACGTGAACACGATGAGCCCGGCGACGCCGGCCTACTACCGCGAGATCGAACGGCGGTTCGACCTCGAGAACTTCGCGGACTACCTGCTGGTCAACATCTATGGCGCCACATCCGATTGGCCTCACAACAACTGGCGGGCGGGTCGCGAGCGATCAGCGACCGGACGGTTCCGGTATTACATCTGGGACGCGGAGATGAGCTACGGGTATCGGAACGCGGTCAGCTGGAACACCCTGAGCAACGAGCTGGCGGGCACGACGGAGGTGGCGAAGTTCTACCAGCGGCTGCGGCTCAGCCCGGAGTTCCGGCTGCTGTTTGCGGATCGCGCGCATCGGCACCTCTACAATGGGGGGGCGCTGACCGATGAGCGGATCCGGGCCCGGTACGAGCAGCTTCGATCGATGATTCAGCCCTCGATCTCCGGCTTCAACAACACGATCGGGGCCAGCTGGATCCCGTCGCGGCGGCGGTACATGCTCGAGCATCTGGCGGCGGCGGGATTGCTGGCGTCGTCGAATGCGCCGGTTCTGTCGCCGTTTGGCGGCCGGGTGCGTCCGGGCACGGCATGGAGCCTGAGAAGCGGCGCCGGCTCGGTTTATTACACCCTGGATGGGACGGATCCGCGCGTCGCGTTCACCGGGGCCGTGGCGGCCCATGCCCAGGTGTTCGCCCCGAGCCAGTCGCTGATCCTGACGCAATCGGTGGAAGTCAGCGCACGCACGCTGCAAGGCGCCAACTGGAGCGCGCTGACCCGCGCGCGCTTTCAAGTGGCCGAGGTGGGCTGCCCGCTGCGGATCAGCGAGATCATGTACCGGCCGCCGGACGGCGAGGCGGGCGAGTTCCTCGAGATCGAAAACACCGGCGTCATGCCGTTGGACCTGAGCGGATTCGAGTTCGAGGGGATCGAGTTCCGGTTTCCCGAAGGGACGCCGTCGCTGGCGCCGGGAGGCCGGCTGGTATTGATACCGGGGACAAATCCCGTCCTGTTTCAACAGCGATACCCGGGGATCAGCTATGCGGGGACGTATCAGGGCGCGCTCTCCAATTCGGGCGAGCGAGTGGCAATATTGGATCGAACGGGCCGCACGGTGGCATCCGTCGAGTATGCGATCGGGAACGGCTGGCCGGCATCGGCCAACGGCGGCGGGCATTCGATCGAATGGCTGGGAGGAACCGGCGACCCTGACGATCCGGCCAACTGGAGCGCCAGCGGGCAAAGCGGCGGCTCGCCGGGCATGTCGAATCGAGCCGTCCTTTCGCAGTGGATCTGGTTGAACGAAGTCTGCGCCGACGGCAGCGGATCTTCGGCAGGGGCTGAGGGGACGGATTGGATCGAGCTCTACAATCCGGGCAGCGAGGCGGTCGATTTGGCCCATTGGAGCCTAAGCGATGGCGATGATCGCCGGCAGTATGTCTTTCCTGCCTCGACCGTGCTGGGGCCGGGCGCCTACCTGGTGGTGGGCTGTCAGGGCGAATCAGGCGCCGGGGGCCTCGAGGCCGGTTTCGGATTAGATGCCGAAGGCGACCGTATATTCCTGTATGACGCCCAGACCAACCGGGTGGATGCGACAGCGTTTGGCCCCCTGCCTCGGGGGTGCGGATTCGGGCGCGGCGCCGGCGGGAGCGAGTGGGTGTTGACCGAGCCGACGCCGGGCGATCAGAATGAGCCGGCGGCTCTGGCGCCCGTGAGGCAGGTCGTCGTGAACGAGTTTCAGGCCAACCCGCTGCCCGGCGATGACGACTGGCTCGAGCTGCGAAACCTGGATCCGGACCGGCCGGCGGCATTGCAGGGGTGTTTTCTGGCCACGAGCAATGCGCTGTTCGAGATCACGGCCCCGGTCTTTATCCAGGCGGGCGGCCATGTCCGGCTCTGGGCGGACGAGGAGCCGGGAGCCGATCATGTGGATTTCAAGCTGCCGGCTGCGGGCGGCGCGATCGCCTTGTGGGACCCGGTGGGGATCGAGTGGACCCGGATCAATTACGGGGCGCAGCGGGAGGGAACGGTCCAGGGGCGGTGGCCGGACGGGATGGGCGCCTGGGTGACCGGGCAGCTTGTGCCGACGCCTGGCGCATCGAATTTCCTCGCCGGCGCGTCCACGGTCCGGCTTAACGAGATCATGGCTGTGAATCGGCAGGCCGTTCTGGCGGCGACGGGCCGGTATTCGGACTGGTTCGAGATCCGGAATTTGGGCGGCGCCGAGATCAGCCTCGAGGGTGCGGTCGTGCGGCTGGAATCGGCGGATGCGTACGAATGGGCGATCCCGACAGGCGTTCGTTTGGGGGCAGGGGAGCATCTGCTGGTTTGGGCGGACGATCGGCGGCCGGCCTCCACCTCGAACGAGGAGGAGTTGAATTTCGGCCGGAACCTGCCGGGCGAAGGGGCGGCTCTTTGGCTGGTGAATCCGGCAGGCGGGCTTTGGGATCGGATCGAATTCGGCTTTCAGATCCCGGATCGATCCGTCGGCCAGGTGGGCGGGGCTGGCCCGTGGCGGCTGCTGGCCGAGCCGACGCCCGGCCTGGAGAACTCGGAGGCCATGTCGCTGGGGGCGCTGACCCAGGTCCGCCTCAACGAGTGGCTGGCGAGCGGTGAGGAGGACGGCGATTGGATCGAACTGCACAACACGGCCGACCAGCCGGTCCAGATCAGCGGGCTGATCCTCACCGACGATCCGACCTTGGCCGGCCAAACCAACCACATGGTGGGTTCGCTCAGCTTCATCGACCGGAAAGGCTACGTGGTTTGGCGCGCAGACGGCCTGACGGATCGCGGGCCGGACCATGTCCGGTTCAGCCTCGATCAACGGGGCGAGACGCTCCGGATCTACCACACCAACTTGACCGCCATCGACAGCGTGGATTTCGGGCCTCAACTGGCAGGGATCTCGTCCGGCCGGCTGCCGGAAGGCTCGAGCGTGGCGTGGAGTTTCGCGGCAGGATCCACGCCCGGCGCCAGCAATTTCGAGCCGCTCACCAACGTGGTCATCAGCGAAGTGATGGGGTGGGGGACGCCCCCGCTCGAGGGCGCGATCGAGCTGTTCAATCCTACGATGCAGCCGGCGGCGATCGGCGGTTGGTTCCTGAGCGATCAGACGGCTGAGCTGCGCAAGTATCGGCTGCCCGCCGGGCTGGTTTTGCCGGCGCTCGGGCACCGGGTCTTTTACCAGGCGGATTTCGGCGAACCCGCGGGGGCGACGAACCGCCTGAGCCTCGATCCGCTCCGTGGCGGCGAGGTCCACTTATCGCAGGTGGATGCCTACGACAATCTAACCGGGTGGCGGGCGGTGGCGCGGTTCAGCCCCGCTCCGCCGGATGAATCGTCGGGCCGGATTCTGACGTCCGTGGGAGTGGATTTTGCGAGCCTGGAGCGCCCCACGTTCGGAGTGGACCAGCCGCTTTCGATCGAGGATTTCCGGCGGGGATCGGGGGCGGCCAATGCGGCGCCGCGCATGGGCCCGCTGACGATCCAGGAGATTCATTACCATCCGGTGGACGGCGGGACGGGCGATGAATCGCGGACGGACGAGTTCATCGAGCTGCTGCATGGGGGGCCGGGAGACCTGATCCTGGGGGATCCCGAGCAGGAAGACGCTCCGTGGCGGCTGTCGGGCGGTGTCGAGTTCGATCTGCCGGCGGGGGCCATTCTCGGGCCTGGCGAGTTGCTCGTCGTGGTCGGATTCGATCCCCAAATCGAGCCCGGGTTGCTGACGTCGTTTCGCGCTCGGTTCGATGTGCCGGCGGAAGCGCGGATCCTCGGTCCTTGGAAAGGGCGCCTCGACAACAGCGGCGAGCGGATCGAGATCTGGCGCCCAGGCCAGCCGGCGGGGGCCGGGCAGGAGCGGGGATGGGTTCCGGACTACCTGGTCGAGGCGGTGGAATACGACGATCGGCATCCATGGCCGGAAGCGGCGGATGGCGGGGGCGCCTCGCTGCAACGCTTGAGTTTGTCGGCCTACGGGAACGAGCCGTTGAACTGGGAGGCTCGGCCGCCCACGCCGGGCCGCCTCGATGCCATCGACGAGCCGGGGATCCAACCGCCGGCGATCACGCGGCAGCCGGCCAGCCAGCACCTGGCGCCGGGCGCAACCCTGGTCCTCGAAGTCGGCGCGGAGGGGTCGCCTCCGCTCGAATACCAGTGGTATTTCAACGGGCTCATCCTGGATGGCATGACCAACCAGGTGCTCGAGCTGCAGGGCATGGAGTCCTCCTGGGCGGGCCGCTACCAGGCGATCGTCCGGAACGCGGCTGGAGCGATCCCCAGCGAGGCGGCCGACGTCCGAATCGAGCTGTTCTTCCGGTTCGAGCGGCTGGCCCGCCGCGGCGATGGGGCCGTCGAGATCGAGCTGACCATGCCGTTTGGCACCCGCTACGTGGTCCAGGGATCGACGAACCTGATCGATTGGGTGGATTTGCTGCGAGGGACATTCTACTCCACCCGGCTGGAGTTTTCCGATCCGGACGCCGCGGAGCGGCCCATCCGGTTTTACCGAGTGCTCGAGGAGAAATAGCCGAGCTGACAAGCCATGCGATCCATGCAACCCGATAAGCACACGATAGCCCGCGGCATCGCCCATCGAGGATGCCGAGCCAGGGGGGCCGGCCGCGAGTATCTCTGCGAGGAGAGACCGAACGCCGCGCATGATTGGGCTGCAGGATTGAGGGGATCCGGGGTGATGCGGCGGGCTTGCGGGCTCCGGCGGCTGTCCATGGTCGGGTGGATCTTCGTGGGATTGGGGCTGGGAGGTCTGGGGTGCCGGGGGCAGGAACCGGGCCCCACGCTGATCGCCAGCAACTCGATCTGGCATTATCGAAAGGGAACCAACGAGGTCTCGAGCCCGATCGGGGCATGGCGGTCGGGCGAGTTCGATGTCTCGAAATGGCCCAGGTCCGCGGCGCCTTTCTATTACGGGGGGAGCGGCATCACGGGGGGCACCCTGTTGTCGGACATGCGATACAATTACACGACCTTGTTCCTGCGCCAGCCCTTCGTGCTGGCCAACGCGTCTCGCGTCGAGGAGCTCCGGTTTCAGGTGTGGATCGACGACGGGCTCATCGTGTGGGTGAACGGGCGCGAGGCGGTCCGCTACAACGTGTATAGCGTTGAGCCCAAATACACCAACGGCACTCCCCTGGCGATCAATCGGTTGCTGGTCACCACCAACAACACGACGACCGTGCCTTTTCTCGAAGACGGCACCAACTGGCTGGCTGTCCAGCTGTTCAATCGAAACCTGACCAGCTCGGATCTGTATCTGACGCTCGAGATGACCGCTACCCTGCGAGACGAGAGTCCGCCGAGGATCGCGTCGATCGATCCGGCGCCGGGCCAGGTGGACGCATTGTCGCGGATCACCGTCACGTTCACGGAGCCAGTCCGGGGCGTGTCGGCGGAGGATCTATGGATCCAGGGCGCTCCGGCCACTGAGCTCGAGGGGGCCGGAGCGGTCTATGCATTCGGTTTTTCCCGGCCGGCGGATGGCGCGGTCGATGTCGTGTGGGATATCGACCATCAGATCGCCGACCTGTCGGGAAATCCTTTCTCCGGCGAGGATCCCGCGCACCGCTGGCAATATGAGCTGGTGGACGCGGTGGCGCCGGCGGTTCTTTCAGTGACTCCAGTGGAAGGGAGCACGGTGGGGCGTCTGGAGGAAATTCGTCTCTTTTTCTCGGAGCCGGTCCGGGGGATCGACGCGGGCGATCTGCGTGTCAACGGCGAGCCGGCCGCCGGGATGGAGGGCGACGGCGCGGGGCCGTATCGTTTCATCCTGAGCGGCGTAGCGCCCGGCCCGGTGCGGTTGCGGTGGGCGTCAGACCACGGCATCACGGACCTAGCGGTCGCGCCGAACGCGTTTGCGGGGGGAGAATGGACGTGCACCCTGAATCCGGATCTGCTGACCGGCCAGCTCATCATCAGCGAATTCCTGGCGGCCAATGTCAGCGACACAGGCTGGAAGGACGAGGACGGAGACCTCCAGGACTGGATCGAGATCCACAATCGGGGCAGCAACGCGGTGGACCTGCTGGGGTGGTCGCTCACCGACGATGCAGACAGCCCGGACGAATGGGTGTTTCCCGCGCGGACTCTGGGACCGGGGGGGCATCTGGTCGTGTTCGCCTCCGGGAAGGACCGCCGGCCGACGGGGACGACGCCGCTGCACACGAACTTCAAGCTGAGCGCCGCCGGCGAATATCTCGCGCTGCTCAGCGCCGAACAGCCCCGGCGGGTAGTGTCCGCGTTCACGCCCGCCTATCCGGAGCAGCGGGCGGATTATTCGTATGGCCTGGCGCCGGCGGCGACGCTGGGCTATTTCGCCCGTCCGACTCCGGGCGCATCGAATGTGGCGGCGACGCCGCTGGCGGGGGTGGTGGCCCGGCCAAGGGCGAGCGTGGCCAGCGGTTTTTACGCGCATCCGATGGAGGTATACCTCGCCTGCGAAACGCCGATGTCCCGGATCTACTACACCTTGGATGGGCGGGAGCCGACCGCGGTCAACGGGATCGCGTACGCCGGGCCGCTGACGGTAGCCGGCACGCTCGAGCGGGCGGTTGTCAACCTGAGGGCGGTGGCTGTGCGGGAGGACTATCTGCCTTCGAAGGTGCTGACGCATTCGTATATTTTTCCGGATCACGTGCTGGACCAGCCGTCCAATCCGGCTGGATTTCCGGCCACATGGGTGACGCAGAGCGGCACGACGATCCCGGCCGATTACGGCATGGACCCGCGGGTGACCGACGATCCGGCCTACCGCGACCTGGCTCTCGAGGCGTTGGCCGATGTGCCCACGCTGTCGCTGGTGATGGACACGGCCGATCTCTTTGACCGGCAGAGGGGGCTATACTCGAATCCCGGGGGATCGGGCATCGCCTGGGAGCGGCCCGTCTCGGCCGAGTTCATCTTCGTCGACGGAAGCGCGCCGGTCCAGATCGACGCGGGCTTGCGCCTGCAGGGAGGCACGAGTCGGGAGCCGAACAAGGTCCACAAGCATTCCCTGCGCCTCCTGTTCCGGGGTGATTACGGAGCGAGCAAGCTGGAGCACCGGCTGTTTCCCGACTCGCCGGTCGAGCGGTTCGACACCCTGGTGCTCGACGCCCGCCTGAACAACGTGTGGCACTATCGGAACACCGAGGAGCAGCGCACACGGGCCGATTACGTGCGGGACCAGTATGCAGCCGACATGCAGGCTGCGACGGGATGGCCGTCGCCGTACGGGCGTTTGTTCCAGGTCTACCTCAACGGATTGTATTGGGGAACGATGTGGGTGCACGAGCGGCCGGACGCATCGTTCGCGGCCTCGTATTTTGGCGGGGAGAAGGAGCAGTATGACTCGCTGAAGAACACTACCGGGTTCGAGGTGCTCGATGGCGACCGGGTGGCGTGGGACCTTGCAATGGCGCTGGCCAACAGCGGCCTGGCCCAGAACAGCCAGTACGAGGCCCTGCAACAATATGTCGATGTCACCAACCTCGCCGATTACATGCTGACCCATCTCTACCTGGCGAACACCGACTGGCCGCACCACAACTGGTATGTCGCCCGCAAGCGGGAGACGAACGCGCAGTTCAGGTTCTTCATGTGGGACGGCGAGCACATCATGAAGTCCGAGACATCGGACCGCACCGGGGTCAACAACAGCGGGACGCCCGCGCAGTTCTACGATCAACTGAGGCGCAACAACGCCGAGTTCCGCCTCCTGTTCGCCGACCGCGCGCATCGCCATTTCTTCAACGGAGGCGCCTTTTACGTCGATCCGGCCCATCCGCAGTGGGATCCGGCGCATCCGGAGCGGAACCGGCCGGCGGCGGCGTTCGCGCGCCGGATTTCGGAGATGGATCCGTCCGTCGTGCTCGAATCGGCGCGGTGGGGCGACAACGCGCGGCCCGATCACGTCTACACACGGAACGTGGAGTGGCTGGCGGAGGTCAACTGGATGGTCGGAACGTTCTTGAGCAAGCGGTCCGCGGTGATGATCGGCCAGCTCAAGTCGGCCGGGCTGTATCCGGCCAACAGCGTGGCGCCGGCGTTCGATCCGCACGGCGGCCGCGTGCCGGCCGGATTCAAGCTGGCCATGCAGGCGCCGTCCGGCATTGTCTATTACACGACCGACGGGACAGACCCGCGCGTTTACGGCACAGGATCGGTATCGCCGTTCGCCCAGCGGTATAGCGCGCCCGTGCCGCTGCGCGGCTGGGTGCGGGTCAAGGCGCGGACCCTCGATGGATCGGAGTGGAGCGCGCTGAACGAGGCGGATTTCCAGGTAGGGCTGGCGGGGTCGCCGCTGCGGTTCACCGAGATCATGTATCACCCGGCGGGAGGCGACCCTTACGAGTTCGTCGAGCTGATGAATCTGGGGCCGCATCGGCTGAGCCTGGCGGGCATGGTGTTCGACTCGATTCAATTCGCGTTTCCGGCGGACCAGTGGTTGGAGACGGGCGGGATCCTGGTTCTGGCGGCCAACGCAGCCAGTTTTTCCAGCCGCTATCCGGGCGTCGTTCCCGACGGCTATTTCGGGGGCAATCTTGCCAATGGGGGGGAGCGGGTTGTCTTGCGAGATACGGCCGGCGCCGTGGTGGCGGCGGTGAGCTACGACGACCAAGACGGTTGGCCCCGAGAGGCCGATGGCGACGGGCGGTCGCTCGAGATTCGCGATCCGTTCGGCGACCCGGACGATCCGGCCAACTGGCAATCGAGCTCAGCCATCGGCGGTTCGCCGGGATTCCTGGCGGCGCCTCGCGCGGCCGGGCCCGTTCGGATCAGTGAGGTCATGGCCCACAATGTGTCCGCCATCGCCCAGGGCGGATTGTATCCCGATTGGATCGAGCTGCATAACGGCGGACCGGATCGGGTGAACCTGGCCGGCTGGAGCCTCACCGACAACGACGATCCGCGGCGGTTCGTGTTTCCGGATCCAACGATCCTGGATGGGGGATCGTTTCTGGTGGTCTGGTGCGGAATGGGAGCCGGCGCGGGTCCGTCCAGCGCGGACTTCAGCCTCGACCGGGATGGGGAGAGGATCCTGCTTTACGATGATCAGACCAACTGCGTCGATCTAGTAACCTATGGGCCCCAGGTGGCCGATTCCAGTGTGGGCAGAGCAGGGGACGTCTGGCAATTGACATTGCCCACGCCGGGAGACACGAACCAGACCGCCGCGCTGGCCGGCGCTTCGAATCTTCGTTTGAACGAATGGCTGGCCAACGCACGGCCCGGCGAGCCGGATTGGATCGAGATCCGCAATGGCGACCCATCGTTGCCGGCCTCGCTCGCGGGGGTGTATCTGGTGAGCGGATCGACCACCCAACAGCTGCGTGCGCCGGTGTTCGTTGCGCCGGGAGGCCACGTGCGGTTGTGGGCGGATGAAATTGCGTTTCCGGGCCACCTGGGTTTCAAGCTGCCGGCCTCGGGCGGCCGAATCATGCTGCTGGACGATCAGGCCGGCCTCATCGATTCGATCGATTACGGCCCCCAGACCGAAGCGGTCTCGGAAGGGCGGTTCCCGGATGGCGGCGCCGCGATCGTGGCGTTCCCATCGAGCTCGAGCCCGGGTGCGCCAAACTTCCTGCCGGAATGGACCGGCCCGGTCCTGAACGAGTTCATGGCGCGCAACCATGGCCGGGTCCGAGATCCGGCAGGCCGAACTGCGGATTGGATCGAGCTGTGGAATCCGGCTGACGCCGACTTCGACTTGTCCGGAATGAGCGTGGCGCTTCCGGATTCCGGGGGCTGGACCTGGCGATTTCCGGCGGGTGCAGTCGTGGCTGGGGAGGGATGCCTGGTGGTCTGGTTCGACGACAACCGGCCTGCGTCCATGGTTCTCGATGAGTCCATGAATAGCGGCCATGCGCTGGCGGGCGAATCGGGAGCGATCGAGCTGCGGGACGCCGGAGGCCGCACCGTTTCTGCTGTCCGTTACGGCTGGCAGGCGCCGGACTATTCCGTGGGCCAGGTGGGGGGAGCCTGGCGGCTTCTGGCCGAGCCAACGCCCGGCCGAGAAGAGTCGATCGCCGCCCCGCTCAGCCCGGTGACGGGCATCCGCTTCAACGAATGGATGGCGCTTCCTGTCGATGGATGCGACTGGTTCGAGCTGTATCACCCGGGCGACAGCCCGGCGGATTTGAGCGGCTTGTGGCTGGCGGATGATCCATCGGTGCTGGTCATGGAACGTCAGGTCATCCCTCCTCTGAGCTTTATCGGGCCGCGCGGCTGGATTCGATTCCTGGCTGACGGGCAGCCGGGCCAGGGGGCGCATCATGCGGGATTCGCCCTGGATGCGTGGGGAGAGAGCCTGCAACTTTATGACGTCGATGGCCGGCTCCTGGATCGCGTCGATTTCGGCCCGCAATCCGCCGGCGTCTCGGAGGGATTATGGCCCGATGGGGCCGACAGCCGTGTCTTCTTCCGCCGGATGCCATCCCCCGCTGCGGCGAACGTGGCCGATGCCGATGCGCCCGCGGACCGCGACCGGGATGGAATGCCCGATGCATGGGAATCGGGTTACGGCCTGAACCCGGACGATTCGGCGGATGGATCCGAGGACCGGGATGGAGACGGTCTGTCGAACGATGAGGAATACTTGGCTGGAACCCGGCCGGACGATCCATCGAGCGTTCTCGAGCTTCGGCTCGAGCCGGAGCCGCTCGAAGGCGTGATCCTTCGATTTGCCGCGCTGGCAGGCCGGAGTTACCGGATTGAAACCGCAGACGGTCTGGACGCCGGATGGGAGACGCTCCGGGCGTTCGAAGCCAAACCGTTTGAGCAGGAGATGGTGCTCGGCGATTCGGCCGGGCAAGGCATCGAGCAACGGTTTTATCGGCTGGTCATGACGGGGGTGGAGGGGCCCTAGGATTCGATGAAGGTTCTCCTGGCAGCGGTGTCGGCCGGAGCCGGGCACCTGCAGGCCGCCGCGGCGCTCGAGGAGGCCTGGCGCGAGCGGCGGCCGGCGGACGATATCGAGCGGCTCGATGTGCTCGAGCTGGCGCCGCGGTTCTTTCGCAAGGCCTATGCGGATGCCTACGTGCGCCTGGTGAGTCGCGCGCCCGAGCTCTGGGGACTTGTGTTCGACCGAACCGACCGGCCGGCTCTGCTGCAGCGGCTGACCCGCTGGCGGCGGCTGGCGGCCCGCCATGTCCACGCGCGATTCGTGAGGCACCTGCGCAACTGGCGGCCTGAGGTCGTGCTCTGCACTCATTTTCTTCCTCTCGAGGTGCTCGGTTACCTCAAGCAGCGGAGCCGATCCGGCTGGCGGCCGTGCACGGTTTGCGTCGTTACGGATTTCGAGGCGCATGCGCTCTGGATGGAATCGGGGGTGGATCTCTATTGTGTGGCAGCCGAGGAAACGCGCTGGCGTCTGGCGGCTCGCGGCGTGCCTCCCGAGGCGGTCGCGGTGACCGGCATCCCGATCGCCGCCTCCTTCGCGCGGCGGATCCCCACGGGCCAGGCGCGGCGGGATCTAGGTTTGCCGGCAGAGCCGCCCCTGGTGCTCGTGCTTGGCGGCGGGCTGGGCATGGGTCCGGTCGGCGCTGTGATGCGGGAGCTGAGGCGCATCGGCCAGCCGTTTCAGGCAGCGGTGGTTTGCGGGAAAAACGACCGCCTCCGCCGGCAGCTTGGGGCGGAGGTTTGTCCTTATCCGGTCCGCGTGCTGGGATTCGTGGGCAACATGCACGAATGGATGAGCGCGGCTGCGCTGATCGTGACCAAGCCGGGCGGGTTGACTTCATCGGAGGCCCTGGCGGTGGGGCGGCCGATGCTGTTGATCGAGCCCATTCCCGGGCAGGAGGCCGCCAACAGCGACTTCCTTCTCGAGCACGGCGCCGCGATCAAGCTCAACCGCGTCGAGGATCTCTCCTTTCGGATCGAGCCGCTTTTGGGGAGCGTGCGGCTGGCGGCGATGGCCCGCGCGGCCCGCCGGATCGGCCGTCCCCGAGCGGCCTGGGCGGTTTGTGAGGCCGCCTCGAAGAAACTGGAATACCGTTGACTTGGTGAAGGGGCATTACCTAGATTTAGCGGCTCGATTGCATGAATATTCATGAGTACCAGGCCAAGCAGCTGCTGGCGAGATACGGTGTGCCATCGCCTCCCGGGGAAGTCGCGGCGACTCCCGATGAGGCGCGGGCGATCGCGGAGCGCCTGATTGCGGCGGGAGAAAAGCGCCTGGTGGTCAAGGCGCAGATTCATGCCGGCGGCCGGGGCCGGGGTTGCTTCAAGAACGGGAGCCAGGGCGGGGTGAGAATCTGCAGCACGGCATCGGAGGCAGCGGAGCATGCCTGGGGGATGCTGGGCGAGGTGCTGGTGACTCGGCAGACGGGGCCGGAAGGGAGGCGGGTCAACCGCGTGCTCGTCGAGAGCGCCTCCGACATCACCCGGGAGTTTTATTTGGCGGTGATCCTGGACCGGGCAATCGCGCGGCCCGTGGTCGTGCTGAGCACCGAAGGGGGCATGGATGTCGAGGAGATCGCCGAGAAGCACCCCGAGAAGATCGTTCGCGAGGCGGTCGATCCCGCGGCCGGATTCATGCCGTATCAGGCGCGGAAGCTGGCGGCCCGGCTGGGCTTTACCGGCGACATGCTCGTGTCCGCCTCGAATCTGATTGTGGGAGTGTTCCGCACCTGGTGGGAGACGGACGCCACGTTGGTGGAGATCAATCCCCTGTGCGTGGTCCAGCAGGCCGACGGGCACGCCAGCCTCGTGGTCGACGCCAAGATGTCCTTCGACGACAACGCCCTGTTCCGCCATCCGGAGATCCGCGAGATGCGGGATCTGGGGGAGGAATCGCCGCTGGAAATCGAGGCCAGCGAGCATAACCTGAGCTATATCAAGCTGACGGGCGACATCGGATGCCTGGTCAACGGAGCCGGCTTGGCGATGGCGACGATGGACATCGTTCAAAGCGTCGGGGGCGAGCCTGCGAATTTCCTCGATGTGGGAGGAAGCGCGAGCAAGGAGCAGGTCAAGGCCGCCCTCAAGATCATCCTCAAGGATCCGGGCGTGCGAGGGATCTGGATCAACATTTTTGGCGGCATCATGCAATGCGACATCATCGCGCAGGGGGTGGTGGATGCGGCGCGCGAGATCGGGCCGCTGGATGTTCCGATGGTGGTGCGCCTGGCGGGCAACAACTCCGATCTGGGCAACCGGATCCTGCGCGAGTCGGGCCTGCCGATCTTCAGCGCCGATGGCATGGAGGAAGCCGCGCGGAAGGTGGTCGAGGAGGTGGCCTGCCGCCGATGAGCCCTGGCGCAAATTCGACATCGTCCTATGTCCATCCTGGTCACTCCTGAAACTCGAGTTCTGGTCCAAGGCATCACCGGCACCTTTGGCGCGCGGCACACCCGGCTGAGCCTCGATTACGGCACGCGCATCGTGGCCGGTGTCACGCCGGGCAAGGGCGGGCAGCGATTCGACAGCCGGGTGCCGATCTTCAACACCGTCATGGAGGCCGCGCGCGAAACGGGCGCGACGGCCTCCGTCATATTCGTTCCCCCGGTGTTTGCCGCGGATGCCATTCTCGAGGCGGTGGACGCCGCGCTGGAGGTGGTGGTGTGCATCACCGAAGGCGTGCCGGTCGCCGACATGATCCGCGTGAAGAGGGCGATGGAAGGCCGGCCCACGCGGCTGCTGGGCCCCAACTGCCCGGGAATCGTGACTCCAGGAAACGGCCCCGGCTTGCATGGCGGATGCCGGATGGGCATCATTCCCAGCCACATCCTCCGCAAAGGCCACATCGGCGTGGTCTCGCGCAGCGGCACGCTGACCTACGAAGCGATCTGGCAGCTGACCCAGCGGGGGCTGGGCCAGTCCACCTGCGCCGGCATCGGCGGAGATCCGGTGTTCGGCACCTCGCACGTGGATATTCTCAAGATGATGAATGAGGATCCGGACACGCACGGGATCATCCTGATCGGCGAGATCGGAGGCATGTCGGAGGAGGACGCGGCGGCGTGGATCCGGGAGCATGGCCGGAAGCCGGTGGCCTGTTTCGTGGCGGGGGCGTCGGCGCCGGAGGGGCGCCGGATGGGCCATGCGGGAGCCATCGTCAGCAGCGGCAGGGGGACGGCGCAAGCCAAGATCGACGCCCTGCGCGCCGCGGGCGTTTCGGTGGCGCGGCTGCCTTCGGAAATTGCCGAGGCCCTCATCCGGATCATGTGAGCCCGCCGGGTGCTCGGTCGGACGGAACTGGAACGCGCGGTCGTAGCGCGAGAAAGGGGCCCGGACAATGGCGATGGATTTTGTCGATGGTCTCTTGAACGTGTGCGGCCTGCTGCTCTGGGTGCACGGCCGCTCAGCGCGATCGGAGGACGTGACCCGGACGGCGGGGATCAGTCTGCTGGCCACGCTGAAGCGGCCGGCGGGCGAGCGGCGGTCGGGCTGGCCGTCCATCCTCGGGCTCATCCTGCTGCTGGCGGGCCGATCGGTGATCTATTGGCAGGCGGGCATCGCCATGGGCTGGACGCCCCGTCTCTGGCTGGGCGCCGTAGTGCTGCCGTTTCGGACGGATGTCGGGTGGCAGGCGCTGGTCTACTCGGGGCTGAGCTTCGGCTGGTGGTTCTTGGGATTCTATCTCTGGCTGCTGCTGCTCTCCTGCCTCAAGGGCAACGGCGCTGAGCGGGACATCTTCAGCCGGCTGGTGCGGTTCCATCTCGGGCCCGTGGATCGGTGGCCGGCCCCGGTCAAACTGCTGCTCCCTCCCGTGTTGGGATTCGTGCTTTGGCTGGCAGTGGGCAGCCTGTTGATTCGTGGCGGGTGGTTTCCCGCGCCGCGCTCATGGGGGCACTGGATCCAGCAGGCGATCGTCCTGGGGGCCGGGACCTATCTCACCTGGAAATACCTGCTGGCGGGGCTGCTGGTGTTGCATCTGCTCAACAGCCACATCTTCCTGGGCAACCATCCGGCATGGATCTGGCTGAACCAGGCGGCGCGCCTGCTGCTCTGGCCCGTGCAGTGGATCCCCTTGAGGCTGGGCAAGCTCGATCTGGTCCCCGTGGCCGGCATCGCCCTTTTGTTTCTGATCGCCGAGCTGGCTGAACGCGGATTGATCCACATCTACCAGCAGTTGCCGCTGGGCTGACCGCACCGCATCCGCGCCGCGCGCGGATTCATGCGAGCTTGTGCCGGTTCGGCCACAGGTCGCGCGGCCGGAACACGCCCCGGGGAGTGAGGATGCCGGTGATCAGATCGGGCGGCGTCACATCGAAGCCCGGGTTGCGCGCGCTGCTGCCGGGATTGGCGATGCGCACATAGGTTGCGCGGCCGCCCCGGGGGCGTCCCCAGGCGCCCAGCACCTCGTCGGCCGACCGTTCCTCGATGGGGATATCCTTTCCGGATCGGGTGTCCCAATCGAGCGTCGAGAGGGGGATGGCCACGTAGAAAGGGAGCCTGTGATGGCGGGCGAGAACCGCCTTGGTGTAGGTCCCGATCTTGTTGGCGACCTCGCCCGTCCGTCCTAAAACGCGGTCGCTTCCCACCAATACAAGGTCGATCTCGCCCTGGCGCATCAAGTGGCCGGCGGCATTGTCGGCGATCACGGTGTGCGGGATGCCGTGCTGGAAGAGCTCCCAGGCCGTGAGGGCTGCCCCCTGGCAGCGCGGGCGCGTCTCGTCGCAATAGACATGGAAATGGAGCCCGGCGCCCGAGGCCGCATACAGGGGTGCGGTCGCCGATCCGATGTCCACAAACGCAAGCGCTCCCGCATTGCAGTGGGTGAGAATGCGGGCGCCTTCGTGGACCAGGGGGATGCCATGCCGGCCCAAGGCCTCGCACTCGGCGACCTGATCGGACGCGAACTGCTCGGCTGCGGCGCGCGCGAGGGCCTTTTGGGAAGGGACGTCCTGTCCCGATCTCATGGCCTGTCGAACCTGGTCCATTGCATGCAAGGGATCGACCGCGGTGGGGCGCGCGGATGCCAGGGCGCGATAGACGCGCTCGATGTGCCGCTCGAACGAGGAGGGGCGTGCGCCGTCGAACGCGGCAGCGCCCTGGGCCAGGCCGTAAGCCGCCGCTGCCGCGATCGCGCCGGCCCCCCGAACCGCCATGTCGCGAATCGCCCGGGCGGTCTCCCGGTAATCCCGCAGGGCGATGGTTCGAAACTCATGCGGCAGCAGGCGCTGGTCGATGAGGACGACCGCGTTGCACCGATGGTCGTAAGCGACCGTTCGGAACGACTTCACCCGATTGCGAATCCGGACCTGCATGGCAATCGCCTTTGACTCAAACCAGCGAAAACATCAAGGATTTTCACGAAATCCGTCAGCTCCAGGGGCCGCAAAATGGCTGAAGAACATGTTCCAGGTCCGATCGGCAGCCCTGGAATCTTCCGGCTTTTCAGCCAGGCGGACAATGACCATGTTCCATTCCGGCACCACGAAGCAGGCGTTGGCAGACGCGCCGCGGGCCGCATAGGTCTTTGGCGGCGCGGTCGGCCAAGCCGATTGGCCGTTCCGCTGGCTACCGTTCGTCCACCAATAGAAGCCATAGCGTCCGCCGGGATCGGCGCCGGTGGCGTGCCGGCGCGAGAGCGGCACCTGATTGGAGGTTGCCTGGCCGACAAACCAGGCGCTCAGCAACTGACGCCCCTCCCAACGGCCGCGGTTCAAATAGAGGAGCCCGAGCCGGGCCAGATCGAGAGCAGTGGTCTGAACGCCGGGATGTTCGGCGGGGGTGCCTGCGGCGTTGTTGAGCGCCAGGCCGTTCTCGAACGATCCGACGACTCCCCAATCCCATTGTGTCATGCCGATCGGGTCGGCGACGCGGCGCCGGAATGTCTCCTTCAGCGGCTGTCGGGCCAGCCGGGTGAGGATGTTCCCCAGGAGAAAGACATCGTGGTCGTGATAGGCGCATGCGGCGCCGGGCTCGTAGCGGGGCGGCTGCGGAACGAGATAGGCTATCGGGTCGCCCCAGGGCTGTTCGGGGCTGATGTTGCGCACGATGCCCCGATAGCCGCCGCTCATCGTGGCCAGGTGGCGCAGCGTCAGCCCGGCATACGAAGGATACCGCTCGCCAAGGACGGGCCAGTGCTCGACAGCGCGGTCGTCCAGCCGGCATCGGCCATCATCGACAAGCAGGCCGAGCACTGTGCTGGTGAACACTTTCGTGCAGGAGAACACCTTGCGGCGAGCGCCCGCTTCGGGGCCCGTCCAGATCAGGTATCCGTTGCGGACGATGACGAGCCCTTGGGCGCCATCGGGGCCGGAGTGCGAGTCGAGCCAAGCCACGGCGGCTTTGAGCCTGGCCCCGTCCACGCCTTGCGACTCGGGGGTCGCCTTGGCCCAATCCCGCGCGGGAAACACCACGCCAGCGCCTGCCTCGGCCGCCGATGCCGCGAGGCGGACGACGGCTTCGCGTCCAAGCGTCGCTTCGACGATGCGATTTGCCTCCCCGGTCACGGGCTCGGTTGCCGAGACATTGCCTTCAATGGGAGACAGAATGCTGACCAGAAACAGCAGGCAAGTGTGCAAGGTCGGCATATGTGCGGTGCAGCGATTGACGGCAGGTCTTGCTTGGCTTATGTTTGATCGTCCGGTTGAAAGGTGAGCGATCGTTTCGGACGTTATGCCCGGGGCAAGCGGTTGCATCGAGCAGCTCATCCGCCGGACACTTTTTTTAGCATCGAGACAGGCTTTGGTCAATTCCGCAACAACCGGTTGGCCCAGGCGATGAAGTGCTTCATGTTGGAACGGTCCTCGTGGCCGCCGTCGTGCTGCCGCCAGGCCAGTTCGCCGTCGAGGAGGCCGGTGTTGACCGGCGGCATCTTCGCGGTTCGATAGTCCTCGTTCACGCCTAGATCGCGCGCGCCCAGCAGCCGGAACACGGGCCCGGCGGCCACGGCCGCCATGAAGCTCCCCTGCTGATCGAGCCAATGGGCGTCGCCGCGCTCCGGGATGCCATAGCTGATGAACGTGGGCCGCGGCGCGCACAGCGCGATCAGCTCGTGGGCGTCCACAGGCAGATCCCCGGCGTTCTTGCTGCCAAACGAAGATTCCGCGGCGCCGTATTTGAGGAAGTTGCCCGCCATCCAATGGTATTCTCCGGAGCCGGTGAGATTTTCGACCGCCTCGCCGAAGTTGCGGCGATGCAGCTTGGCGCCGCCCTCGCCGGAGGAGCCGACCAGCGCCAGGGCGAATCGAGGCTCGAAGGCCAGCGTGACGAGCGCAGCCTTGCCATAGCGCGACACGCCTTCGATGCCAACCTTTCTTGCGTCCACAGCGGGGTCGGTCTCGAGATAATCCAGCCCGCGCGCGGCGCCCCAGGCCCACGCCCGCAGCGCGCCCCAATCGTCGGGCTTGCGCGGCTGGCCTTTGTTGACGAGACCGATAATACCCTGCGTCAGCCCGGCGCCGTTATCGGCCTGGATGCTGTTGGGGCTGATCGTGGCGTAGCCCCACCCGGCCGCAAGCAGCTGCTCGGTCGATGGCGGATCCTTGAAGGGCCCGCCGAATTCGGGAAAGCGATTGACGGGGGCAGGGGAGCCGGCTGGACGCGGCATGCCGCTGCCGCCGAACCCGCCAAACATCATCAGAACCGGCACTGGACCTTTGGCCTTGGCCGGCGCCACGACGGTCATTCGAATATCGACCGTGATGGCCGGGCATGCCGAGTTGTCCACATGGCCGAGGATTTGTTTGCCCCGGGCCGGCAGGTCCCCCACGAGACCGTCCGTGACATTCGAGACCACCGACCATGTCACTCGAGGCGTGTTCTTGGGCACGCGGCCGAACACCTCGCGCTCGAAGTCCTCGACAATTTCGGGGCGGCGCTGCTTCCACCAGATCTCGGCGGAAGCGACTTTCTGACCGTTCTTGAGCGTCAGCGGATCCGGCAGATCGGGATAGGGATTGGCCTTGGCGGGGTCGTAGTTGGCCGAGTTTGTGGCGCCGGGCTGGCCGCTCGGGCCGGGGCGGAGCCGGACGATCCCGAGCTGCTCCATCATGTTCCGGTGATCCTGCTGGGTGGTCCACTTCAGGGGGGCGGCGGGCGCGTTCGAGCCGGCTGCGGCTGCCGCGGCCCCGCAGGCCAGGCAGACAACAGCCGCCGCAATCCCCAGACCGCGCGTGAAAAACATTCGTGTGTTCATGGCTCGCTTATAGCAGGTTGATGGCAAAAAAGCGCCGAGAATGGCAAGAAACCGCCTAACGAACCAGCCGTTCCCGCTCGAAAGCGCGCAGCGGCAGATGATCGATCTGTGCATGCGCATCAGAATAAGGCCTTCTGCGAACGGTGACTTGCCTGATTTATGACACAATAGACGTTTGACCGCGGCCGGAAGATGTGGTTTTCTTCACGTGGCATCAGGAACAGTCTTGTCGATGAACAGGACGTGGCAACCTGGCGAGGAGAACGCTAAGGTGCCCTGGAGCTGGCTTGAGTGTGCCGGCTCGATGCGCGGGGACAGATCCCCGAATCAAGTTTTCCACGGAATGAGACCGCCGTCCTGATGTGACGCGCGATTTTTTCATTTTCGGCCTCCTGATGCGTTCGAGAAAGACGAGCGCATATGATTGATGGCAGAGTTGCAGTGCGGATCAATCCCGCCAACTTGAATCACCACCTCTGGAACAACAACGGGACCTGGTTTGTCCACTTCACCCGGCACGAACCCGGCTTCACAAAAAACCGTTGCCGGCGCTCCCTTGGCACGAGGTCGTTGGACCTGGCCCGGCAGCGCCGCGACGCAATCCTTGGCTGCGTCATGATGGAAAGCAGAATGGCATGAATGCTCAGAGACAAATCGTCAACGGTCGAAAGCGGCGGCTCGTGCTTGCCAGTCAGTCAGAAGGTTCGAGGGATGCTGCTCTGGTCCCGGCGGGTTTCTGGGCGACCTGCCCAAAGCGGAAGCCCTCTGGCAGGACTGTTTGGCCGGGCACTCCTCCGACAATCCGCTCGAGAAACTGGTTGCACTGGTGCGTGTGTTTGGCTTCGAGCGGGATCCGCAGGGCCTTTATCGGACCGCCAACGTGGCATGGGCCAACGGCGCGCAGCTCGCCGCCGCTGGCACTAGATCTGGCTGGCTTGTCGGCTCCCTGGGGGACCATCGCCGGGCGGCTGGAGCGCTCATGCAAAAGGTCTTCCAGGTTCGCGGTGTGGCAGGCACCGAGAGCTGCGCGCTGGCCGATCAACGCCGGCACCTTCAACGCGCCCTGGGTGAAGATCCACTTGCCGAATATCGTTCGCGTCTGCATCTGTGGCGGGTGGCGGCGATTGCCGGTTGGATCGCCTACGACGCGGAGCACATGGTCACCGTCCGTATGGTGGCCGGCGACTCATTGCAGCCTTGGGAGGTCTTCCTGATGAGGCAGCTCTTGCGGGAAGCCAGAGCGTGGGAATGCCAAGCTTCTCGGGAGGCGCTCGCCCGGTGCATCGCCGGCACCTACCACGAGAGCGAGCGATTGGAGTCTCTCGCCATCGAGCACGCCGTCGAACAGAGCCTGGCCGCTGCCCGCAAACGGAAATGGCGCCCGTGCAGCTTTTTGCGCGACGCCACCCAGCGGGGCCGTGACTTTGCCCGGCATCAACCGGACCAGGCTGCGGCAGTACTTGAGGAGCTTGGCGAAAACGTCCAGCGATCGACGGACGTGTTCGAGTCCCTTCTCGGGCACCCAGTCGCACGGGCCACCGAGGCGCAGGCGTGGGAGGCCCTGCAGGAATGGCTCCCCCGGACTTATGGTGCCACCGTCAGCAGCGGAAATCGCGAACAAGGATTGCTCGTGCTCAGGCACGCTTGCGATTTCCTCTTCTGGTTCGGCCTCCTCCGAGCGGTCAGCCGCCGCGCCGGCCGCACAGGCCGCGTCGAACGCGATCAGCCAGCTCGGGAGATCTCGCCGCCGGCTCCGGATTGGGCGGCGGATTTCATAGGCCGCGAGTTTGATCCCGCGGCCGCGCGCGGAACCGGGTGGTTTGACCAAGGCTCGCCCGACGCGCATTGTGGCGTCGAACAGGGCGACGGCGTGTGGATGTTCAAGATCGACCACATGAGCGCCCATCGTTGTTGCAGCCACGTCTGGTGGCGGTTCCTGTTTGTGAAGCTCGATTCCCAGCGCCTCATCGTCGAGATGCGCACCCAGGTTGACGAAGTCCTCCCGGACGGCCACTGCGAGATGATCTGCGACGAGTTCCAGGCGGTCGATGTCGGCATCGCCATTGCCGCGCTGCAACATGCTACTGGCGGTGACCAGGCGAGCCAGTGAAGAGGCGGGCGCAGGCACACCGCCCCCCGGCCGATCGCGGGCACGAGATTATGCTCGGACCAGCGGCTGCGGGGGCGGCCTTTCAATCGAGATCCGATTGCCAAGTCCAGCCGCGTTCCAATGCGGAAACCGTTGAAATATTCCATGAAAAGGGGTCCAATCACCGCACAGCGGAGACGGGCGCTCTCGGTTTCCTCATTCAGAAAGCCGCGAGCGCGCGCTCCGGCTGCGTCGAATGTCATGAGCGCCAACGACAACGCCACCCAGCTTAATAGTAAAGTTGAGCTTTTGATCCCCACCCAATGTGGCGTTTGCCGGGAACCTCTGCCCGATGACGTCCGGGAAGCTGTCCTCAAGGAGATGAAGGGCCGGTTCTCGGATGCCTTTGGCGGGTTCTCTGTCACGCGCATTCAGGGTGGCTGGAAGATGCCGGATGGCACGCTGGCCGAGGAGCCCGTGGACGTGCTATGGTCCAAGGCCACCGCGCAAGGGATCAAGGAGCACGCGGAGGGCGCGCGCCTCTGGGCCGTCGAGGTCGCCGACCGGCTCAGCCAGGATTGTGTGGCGCTGGTCATCAATGACAGCATGGCCTTCTTCCCTCGGTCGAATCCCAAGGCCCCCTGCGCCCATAAAACCGCGGGCAAGATCGAGCTCTCCTCGGCGGCCATGCACGCGGCCGTCAAAGCCGCTCCGCCATCGCGTCCCATCGACCGTCTCTACGCCATCCAGTCGATCCTCAGCCGGTTCGAATCCCTGGCCGATGCCCGGGCGCTGTTCTGTGGCACGCTCGGCTACACCTACGCCGATGCCGCGCTGCCGGCCGTCAAGTGGCCGGATAGCATCCGCCAGATGCTCCGGGGCCAGCCTCAAGTCATCTCGGATACCGGCGGCTTTCGCATCGTATATCTGCGTTTGAGCGCCGACCGGCTGATTCGCAGCGCGGAGCGCACGGTCATCAACCGCATCCTGCGCGATGATCCGGCATTCCACGGCCTGTTCGTTGTCTCCGATGGGCCTCAAGAACAGTGGCGTTTCATCAATGCAAAGCAGGAAATCAAGGATTCGTCCCGGTTCCTCCTCCGGCGCATCACGATCGGTCCCGGACGCGGTGTCCGCACTGCCACGGAACGGCTCGGCCTGATCGACCTGGAACAGCAGCCGAACCTTGCAGCGCCCGCGATCCAGGAACTGCACGACAAGGCTTTCGACGTCGAAACGGTCACCAAGCAATTCTTCGCCGAGATTGCCAACTGGTACTTCTGGGCGCTTAAGCACACTCAATTCCCGGAGCAAGCTCCCAAGGAAGCCGACGGCCGCGACCACATCAGCGTCATCCGCCTCATCACACGGCTGATCTTCTGCTGGTTCATCAAGGAGAAAGGCCTCATCCCAGAGGACCTGTTTGATGAAAAGCAGCTGGAGCGCACGCTCGTTGGCTTCCCCCCGGACAATGCTGCACAAAAAGGCTCCATCTTCTACCGCGCCATCCTGCAAAACCTCTTCTTCGCCACGCTGAACACCGAGATGGATAAGCGTGCCTGGGCGAAAGACGAGCAGAATTTCATGGCGCACAGCCTCTACCGCTACCGCGAGTGCTTTCAGAAACCGAATGAGGCTCTTGGCCTCTTCAAATCCATACCCTTCCTCAACGGCGGCCTGTTCGAGTGCCTCGACAAAGACCAAGGCGAGGGCTGCCGCCCCCGCTACATTCGGATTGACGGCTTCTCGCGCCGGGACGACAGCCAACCCACCGTGCCGGATTTCCTCTTCTTCGGACCCGAAGTCGAGGTGGACCTCAGCCAAGATTACGGCGAGAAGCGGTTCAAGAAGGCAGTTGTTCGCGGGCTCATTCACACTCTCCGCCGCTACAATTTCACCATCGAGGAAAACACGCCCATCGACCAGGATGTGGCGCTCGATCCGGAGCTGTCGGGCAAGGTGTTCGAAAACCTCCTGGCCGCCTATAATCCAGAAACTGACGCCACCGCCCGCAAGCAGACCGGTTCCTTCTACACGCCTCGCCCAATCGTCGATTACATGGTGGATGAGGCACTGATCGCCTTTCTGAAGAGCAAGTTAGGAGCCGCGACCCCAAGCCCCAAAGAGGCGGAACCGCGCCTCCGCCACTTGTTCGCCTTCAACGATGAGCCCCATCGCTTCTCGCCGGCGGAGGTGGACATCCTGATCGCGGCGATTGACAACCTGAAGGCTCTGGATCCGGCGGTGGGATCCGGGGCGTTCCCGATGGGCATCCTCCACAAACTGGTGTTTATCCTGGGCAAGCTCGACCCCCGAAATGAGAGCTGGAAACAGCGCCAGATTCAACGGGTGCGCGATGCCATTGCGACAGCCGAGCGAATCGAGGATGCGACGATCCGTGACCGAACGGTCTGCGAGCTGGAACAGCAGATATCCAGCATCGAAGAAGCCTTCCAGCACAACGAACTGGATTACGGCCGCAAGCTTTACCTGATCGAGAACTGCATCTATGGCATCGATATTCAGCCTATTGCCGTTCAGATCGCAAAGATGAGATTCTTCATCTCGCTCATCGTGGACCAAAGAATCAATGACAAAAAGCCAAACCGCGGCGTCCGCCCGCTGCCAAACCTTGAGACCAAGTTCGTAGCCGCGAACACGCTCATCAGTATTGACCGCGGGGAGCGCCAAGGCGATCTCTTGCGTGAAGACACTGGCGCTCTCCAGAAGCTCAAAGCTCTGCGCCAGGAGTTGACCGATGTTCGGCACCGGCATTTCATAGCCCGAACACTCGCCTCGAAAGCCAAGTGCCGTGTGCGAGATGGCTTGCTACGCAAACAGATGTCGAGCCTGCTGCAAACAGTGGGTTTATCCGCCGAGCAGTCGCGACAACTCGCGAGCTGGGATCCTTACGATCAGAATGCTTGGGCAGCCTTTTTCGATCCGGAATGGATGTTCGGGCTAACCGAGGGTTTCGAAGTTGTGATGGGCAATCCGCCGTATGTCCGGATCCAGGTGCTGAACAGAACCGCCCCTAACCAGATCGAATGGTTCAAACAACATTATTCCGCTGCCAGCAAGGGAAACTACGATCTGTACGTCGTTTTTGTCGAGCGAAGCCTCCAACTGCTCGCGCCGCACGGTCAACTCGCCTTCATCCTGCCGCACAAATTCTTCAACACCCAATACGGCGAACCGCTGCGCAAGCTCCTCGCTGACGGCAAACACCTCCGTCAAGTCGTCCACTTTGGCGACCAGCAAATCTTCCCCGGCGCAACCAATTACGTGTGCCTGCTGTTCCTCGCGAAAGCCGGCGCCGATGCCTGCCGCTGGGTTCGGGCCGACGATCTCCCCGCTTGGCTTGCCACCGCCTGCGGCCCGGAAGCCGCGCTCCCAGCAGCCCGCTTTACGCCTGCCGAATGGAACTTCGCCGTCGGCCGGAACGCCGGCCTGTTCGAGAAACTGCTGCAAATGCCGGTGTTACTTGGCAGGCTAGCCGATCGCATCTCACAAGGAATCCGTACGAGTGCCAACGAAGTTTATGTGCTCGATGCCATCGCCGAGCGGAGTGGCATGCTCACAGCTTTTTCGAAACAACTGAATAAGGAAGTCCTGGTCGAGCGAAAGGCCGTCTATCGGTTTCTCGCTGGACGCGAAATCAAAGCCTATTCGATACAATCATCGGGAAAGGTGGTGCTGATACCTTACGATTTGTGCGACGGCAAGTCAGTGATCATCCCCATCGGAGTATTAACGGATCGCTTTCCGAAGGCAACCGCATACCTAAAAGCCAATAAAGATTTATTGGAAGGACGGGAAAATGGAAGAATGCGTGGTGCCTGCTGGTACGGGTTCATTTATCCAAAGAACTTGGAAGTGATGGGAAGTCCGAAGCTCCTTGTGCCTGACATTGCCGACCGCACTGCATTCGCCTATGACGAAAAAGGCGAGTATGCGTTTACCAGTGGCTACGGGATAATATTTAAGCCAAATTTAAAGGAATCGCCGAAATACTTGCTCGGGTTATTGAACAGTCACCTGCTAGACTGGTTTTGGAAACGAGTAAGCACGCCACTCCGTGGTGGTTTCTACCGGTATTTCACACAGTTCATCGAGCAACTCCCCATTTGCCCGATCAACATTGGCGTAGCTTCGGAGCGGGCCGAGCACGGCGCGCTAGTGGGTTTGGTGGAGCGAATCCTGGCAGCCAAGCGCACGAGTCAATTGGCGGATACGGCAGATCTTGAACAGGAGATTGACGCCCGTGTCTATCGTCTCTACGGCCTAACCGAGGACGAGATCAAGCTGGTCGAGGACTCAGCCGTTAAATCCTAGGCATGCCCCACGACATCATCGACAACCGAAATGCCAAGCTCGTTGAATACCTCAGCGGCATCATGGGTACGGCCAAAGCCGCCAAGATGGCTACGGGCAATTTGTTTCTGTCCGGCTGGGGCTCCGGACGCGAAGAGCTCTTGCGTATGAAGCAGGACACTCTGGTTGAACGGCAAATACCACATTGCTAAAATGGCCACCCCCAAAAAGAATGTTAAACAGGTATTGAGGGACGAGTGCCTTCCGGTGCTGGGGAGGCAGTATAAGTACTTCCATCATCGAAACGTCGGGGAGTGGTTGATGCAGCGCAAGTTGTCTTGCAGTCCCGGGACGCTCAACCGGTACGTGCATGACTTTGTGCGCCTGGGCGTCATCCATTCCTCTGGGCGCGGTTGGTATTCGACTCTGGGGGTTCCGTTCACCCTGGATACGGAGCCGGTCAGTGAGGCGGTGGCAGCAGTGGCCCGGCAGTTTCCGTTGCTCGACTTCTGCTGCTGGTCCACGGCGCAGGTCAATCCTTGGATGCATCACTTGCTGGGGCGGTTTGTGGTGTTCGTATTTACGGACCGGGATGCCATGGACACCGTGTATCACCGGTTGCAGGATATGGGCTGGCAGGCGTGGATCAACCCAACACGCCAGGAAGCCGCCAAGACTTTTGTGCCCGGCGACAAGGCGGTTGTCATTCGTCCGTCCATCCAGCGGGAGCCGGTTCGCGGCAAATACGCCACGATTGAGAAGATTCTGGTGGACTTGGTCATGGAGAACCGGGCCTTGAACATCATGGACCCGGGCGAATTCCAGGGTATGGCCGGCCGACTGGCGGGCAGTGCCAGGATCAACATCGGTGTGCTTGCCAGCTACGCAGAGCGAAGGAAAATATCTCTGGATAAGGTATTTGCGAAGAATAAATACATTATTCCCACATAAATATTAATGTGGAAATAATAGAATATCATGCCTAGTTTTGTCGCTTCAGAATGTTTCACCAGGCCTTGGATAGACCGCCAGAGGAGCGTCTTGGAGGGTGGCGATCCCACCCTGATCGAGAAGGCCGTCCTGGCTCTGGCGCTAGCGGTGGAACTGGCGGGACGGCAGGTGCCGTTCGTATTCAAGGGCGGCACCAGTCTCCTCCTCCGAATGCCCGTCATCCGCCGCCTTTCCATTGATGTGGACATCCTCTGCACCTTGCCGGATGCGGAACTGGACCAAGTGCTCCGGGAAATCGGTTCTTCGGGAAAGTTCTGGTCTGGAGTTAGGATTTCGCTAGGTTTTGCGGTAT
>CAYWIM010000034.1:0-42476 GCA_964458325.1 uncultured Verrucomicrobiota bacterium | reverse complement strand
ATCTCGGCTATCTGTGACCTCTTCCTACTTCCTTTTATCGCCAAAATGTCAGTTAATCCGGAAATTGGAAAAGGCAATTGTCCAAATCAACCCGGTCGGTTTTCGCGAGCGTCGCCAAGATGCTGCGACCGGCACGCAACCCGGAACCCACCCCATTTTGGACTTGCACCGTGGGTGTGCCGTGGATAGTGTTTCACCCGTCAGCCCACACAATTACTAATCCTACCTATGAGGCGATTCTCCTCGTTCTTCGCTGGTGTGCAGGCTAGTGTGCGAGTGGTCTGCATGATGAGCCTGATCCTTGCTTGCTCGAGTACCGCGGCCCAAGAGCCCATCGTGACCGATCTGCTCTGGGATCCCGGTTTGGCCTCCGACGGCACTCAGGTCTACACCCACACCAACGCTGCGGCGGGCGACAGCTATTTCCGAGTTCTGCCGCAGAACACCGCCGTCGGAGCGTGGCGGACGGCGCTGCGGGTTTTCAGCGGCGAGGCGGACATGTATCTGCGGCAGGGAGGGCTGGAGACCGAGCCGGCGGCCTACCCGGTCGGTTCGTCGCGGATTGGCTCGGATGGATTCGTCCTGCACGCCTCCGAGTTCGATGCCGCCCAGGAGTGGCACATCCTGGTGCGCGCCACCGCGGGAGCGCGGTGGACGCTGGTCACTGGCGAGGCATATGTGCAGGATCTGGGCCCGCTCTCTTCGAGCTCGAGCGGAAGCGGTCCGGTGGCGGTCGGGCCCGAGGGGATTCGCTATTTCAAAACCACCATCCCCAGCGACACCCTGGCGTGGCGGCTTTGGCTCAACGGCAATCCGGCCGCTCTCTACGTGCAAAAATCGGCCGCGCCCGTGCCGCGCATCAACGCTTTCGATCTGCAGCAGGCAGGGCAGATGCTGGTCGTGCCGGATTATATCGACACCGCGACGTTCGACGGATCCTACTTCATCGGTGTGGAAGGCGAGCCGGGCGCGATGATCGAGCTGAGCTCGGGCCAGCATGCGGTCGCCGATGTTCCTTTCAACTTTACGAACGCCCCGATCACGCTCACGGGTTTCGGCTACGCCACGTATCGAGTGCAGGTGCCCGTCGAACAGATTGCCTGGCAGGTCGATGTCGTTCCGGTCTCCGGAAACCCGAACCTCGCGGTTCGGCGCGAGAAAGTCCCCAACGAGTATCATAACGACGCGATGAGCGAGGTCGGGGGCGGTGTCATTGACAGCCTGACCCTGGTGCCGCCGACGCTGAGCGACGGAACGTTCTACATCACGGTCTATGGCACGGGACCGTTCGAGTTTCGGCTCCAGAACGGCAATCCTGCCATCGATCCCATCCATTACGTGGGATCGGTCCTGAACACCGAAACGAATCGCGTGGGCTGGCGGTTTTTCACCGTGTCCGACATCAACGAGCAACTGGGCTCGCTCGGCTGGCACCTGTATCTGGAGAACGCGCCTCCGGACACCGAGATCGCGATCCGCCGGAACGCGGTCCCGGGCCGATGGAACTATCGTTTCATGGAAACCCCGGATTATGCGATCGGCGGTCACGTGGATGCCTCGGGCGTGAATTTCCTCCAGGAGCCCGGCCACCAGGCCGACATCTGGTACGTCGGCGTCTACAATCCGCGCCAGCCGCTCGATGCGTTCCGCCTGGTCACCGAGCATCTCACGGCCCGGCCGCTCGATTTCGCAGGGGGATCCTTCACCAACACCAGCCTCGTTGCGCCCAAGGTGGATTATTATGCCGTGAGCATCCCCAGCGGGCAGGTGACCTGGAAGGTGAAGGTGACCGCGCTGGCCGAAGATGTGCGTTTATTGGTTCTCAAAGACCAGTTGCCAGGGAACACGGCGGGGGGCGGGAACGCGAGCGTCTTCAGCGTGCCGGGCCGGCTCCTGGAGAAGCCGGGCAATGAACATATGCTCCTGCAGGCCCGGTGGTTTGAAACGCAAGCGCAATTGCCCGCCGGAACCTACTACCTCGGCGTCGCCAGTGATGCCGCCAACGGAAGCGGCTACATCATCGAAAGCTCCGGCTCGATCCCCATCGCGAGCCTCGGCACGGTGGGAACGGCGGATCTGACACGCGCGGACACGCTCGAGGGCGGCGAGGTCAAGGCCTATCGGTTCGAGGTCCCCGCCGGACTGCCGCTGGTCGAGGTGTGGCTCGACAACCGCACGGGCAATCCAGCAATGGCGCTGACGCCCGGCGCCTCTCTTCCGCAAACGCGAGGAAATTTCAGTCTGTTGGGGGATTATGGATGCGATGGAGGCACATACTCCTCGTCGACTCACCTCCAGCTGATCACGCTGGCCAATCCTGCGCCGGGCACGTACAGCCTGATCGTCAAAGCGATCGCCGACGGATGGGATTATCCGGATGCCTCCTACACCATTCGATTGCATAGCGGATCCGCGCTGGCAGCCGGTTTCGACGCCAGCCGCACGGCCGTCGCCAGCCATCTGGCTGGCACGTGGCGATTCTTCCGCATCGACGTCCCGCCCGACGCCCTCGGGTGGGACCTGCGGGTGATCGAACCCGACGCCGGCGATCCATTGCTCTTCGTCCGCCGCGATCTCTTGCCGGTGTACGGCGAAATCCCGGGTCCGGACGGAGGCCAGTGGCCCAGCGGCGCCCAGTGGATCGTCAGCTCCGATTGGACCGGCTACAGCCAGAATCCGGATGGCAGCTCGCGGCTCTATCGGACCCTGGCGGTGGGCATGGGCTGTCCGCTCGAACCAGGCACGTATTATGTGGGGATCCTCAATGGCGGAAGCACCGACGCCAATTACACCCTCTGGAGCCGCGGAATTGGCCCCAGCTACGCTATCCCGGTCGAGACCTTGCCTTTTGCGGGCGGCGCATACGATGTCAACGCCTTGGCGGCGGGCGAGGCCGCCTACTTCCGCGTCACTGTTCCCTCCAATGCCCCCAGTTGGAAGGTCAAACTCACAACGGCTTCCGGTGAAACGATGTTGGCCGCACAGAAATCGTGCCTGCCGAGCATGGCCTGTTCGTACGAGTATTCCGTCCTTGGGCTCAAAGGCGGCAAGAAGATGCAAAAACCGGGCGCCGAGCATTTTGCGATGTTCCCGTCGCCGGGTGAAACGCTGCTGCCGCCCGGGGATTACTTTTTCGCGGTAGTGAGCGAAGGACAAAACCCGGTTCCGCCCGCCATAGGATCTGGAAATGTGACGGCTCGATTGGAGAGCGGAGGGGTGTTGCCCGTGGTGGGTCTGGGCGCATTGAGCGCCGCGGACCTGACTCGAGCGGACGCAGTGGAAGGGGGCGAGGTCAAGGCCTTTCAGTTCACCGTCCCCGCGGGGACGCCGAGCATCGAAGTCCGATTGGAAGATCGCGTGGGCGATCCGGTCTTTGCGCTCCGCGCCGGCTCGAGCCTGCCGCGGGCATTCGACTTCTGGGACCTCAACGATTACGGGGCGGAAGGGGGCGAGCCATACCAATGGATTGGCACGACCGGCCTGCCGATCACCGTCGCCAATCCCCCTCCCGGCACATTCAGTCTGATTGTCAAGGGAACGCCCTTCGGCCCGGAGTGGCCGGACGCAACCTGCACGATTCGGGTGCATCGGGTCGAGTTCGCTCCGCTGGACTTTGACGGCGGCATCCAACAGGTCACCAACCAGGAGGCGACTGCCTGGCGGTTTTTCCGTGTCGAGGCGCCCGCGGATTGCCTGGGCTGGGATTTGCGGCTCACCAACGTCGCCGGTGGCCGAGCGCAGTTGTATATGCGCCGGGATCTTTTGCCCGATGTTCTCGATGCGCCCGGTTTGAATCTCAACCAGACGAACTGGCCCAGCGGGTTCCAATACTCGGTCTCGAAAGAGTGGGCTTCTTACGCTGCCTGGCCGGACGGGACCCTGCGGTATGGCCAGGTGTTCGGAGTGGGCATGGGATATCCTCTCGAACCAGGCACATACTACGTCGGTGTCCACAACGGGGGCGAAACACCTGCCAGCTATTCCATCCTCAGCCGCGGCATTGGGGCCAACCGCAGCATCCGGGTCCCAACGCTCGCCTTCGCGGGCGGCACGGCCGTCCAGAACACTCTGGGCGCGGGCGAGGCCGCTTACTATCGCGTGGATGTGCCCGAGAACGCTCCCAGTTGGAAAGTCAGACTCGAAGCGGTCCGTGGCGAGGTCTGTCTGGTGGCGCAAAAGGACCTCCTTCCGAACGTGGACTGCGGAGCCGGTTCGAGTGTCACCACGTGGTCGGGCGGGAAACTGATCGAGAAATCCGGCACTGAGCATTTCACGCTTTTGCCCGCCGCGGGCCAGTCCAATCTGATCGCCGGCGCTCATTACCTGGCCGTGATCAGCGGCGGCATCAACCCAGACGGCGACAAGATCGGATCGGACAGCAGCCAGTGCCAACTGACGAGCATCGGACCGCTGCCCGTGATGGACCTCGGCGCCGCGGGCGCGGTCGATATAGTGCAGGCGGGCGCTCTCGAAGGCGGCGATCTGCAGGCGTACCAGTTTGCTGTCCCTGAGGGAGCGCTCAACGTCGAGCTGCGTCTCGAAGATCAGGTCGGTCATCCCGCCATGAGCTTGTGCGCGGGCGATCGCCTTCCCATCGCGAATGCCTGGAGTTCTTATGGCGCAGAGGGCGGCGATGCGCTCACGGTCAACGGCGACGATCTGATCACGCTGCCCAATCCGGCGCCGGGGAAATACAGCCTGATTGTCAATGCGTTAGCGGACGCAGCCAGCCAATTCTCCGATGCAACCTACACGCTTCGGATTCGGAGCCAGGCGCTGCCCTCTCTCAATTTCTCGGAAACGCAGAACACCAACGGCCTGAGCCACACTGCCTCGGGCACGCTGGCGGACGGACAGAGCGCTTTCTATCGGGTCGCCGTGCCTGCCGATCTCGGCGGGACGCCGATCATCGGCTGGCAATTGGATCTGGCGCAGACGCAAGGCGCCCCCTTGGTGCGGGCACGGAAGGACGGCCTGCCGGCGGACGGCGCGCCGGACATGACCGCATTCGACTCGAACATGGCCAACATCGTGGCGCCTTTGCTGGCGCCAGGCATCTGGTATGTCGAGGTGCGCGGGCAAGGCCACACGGAATACACGCTCACCAGCCGGCCTCTTGCGCTGGAGCGGCCGCCCTGGACCATGCCCGCCATCGGGCAAGCCATCGCCACGCCCGGCGTGACACCGCCCGAGTTCGGCGACAGCGGCGTCGATACCGCGGGTCAGCCGATCGAGCCGCTGCCCAGCGACCTGGGCATCGACCTTGCGCAAGGCGATTACCACTATTATGCCGTCCAGGTGCCCACGAACAACGCTGGGCTCCTTCGCGTCCAGCTCCAGGCGATCAGTGGCAATCCGGATCTGTATACCCGTGCGGGCAATCCGCCCACGCGATCGCATGGGCAGATCGGCTGGTTCACCACCGGCATCTATGACCGCGTGCTGACCGGAACCGAGACTGAATACGGCAACTTCGTTCCGATCCAGGGCCAGTTGGAAACCGAGCTGCCTCCAGGTCTGTGGTATCTCGCGGTCCAAGCCGCCGGCGATTCGAATGTCCGCTACCGGCTGAAGTTCTCGATCGGACAGGTCCAGCCCATGGATCTCGATGGTGGATCGTTCACCAACCAGGTGCTGGCGGCGGGCGACTGGCGCTACTATCGCGTCGAGATCCCTCTCGCCGCACCCGCTCAATGGCGGTTGACCTTCAGCCAGCAATCGGGCGATGTCGTGATGATGATTCGCGACACCGTCCCGCCCGGCATTAGTGGCAACGCTCTGGTGAGCTCGGCCGATGTCGATTGGTCCAATGACCGCAAAAATACCGGCCCGTATCCGAGATATGACGAGCCAGGCGTCCACACGCTGACCACGCCGCCCGTGCGCCCCGGCGCCACGTATTATGTCGGGTTCAAGGCGGTCACGGACGCATCCTTTTCCGTCAGCTCCGCCGCCAGCGGATCGCTCGATCTGCAAGGCGCCATTGCTTTCTATGGCGGAAATGCGTCCATGCAAATCCCGCCCCTCGGCCAGGCGCTCTACCGTGTCGACGTCCCCGACGACGGCACGCGCTGGCGAAGCTTTTCGACCCATGCCGACTCGGTGGTGTTGCACATCGAGCAGGGGACCGTGCCCAAGCCGCCGGCCACGCATTACCAAAGCGCGGGCGCGGATAGCGTGCTCAAGCAGGTGCTTGATCGGACCACCTGGCCCTGGCAGCCCGGCCAATCCTATTTTCTGCTGGTGACCAACACCTCCGATGTCGCTCAGCCGTGGGCGATCGCGTTGGATGGCCGCAACGCCAATACGGAGGACGAGGATGAAGACGGGCTCCCCGACACCTGGGAACGCTTCTACTTCGGCGATCTCAGCGCCCTGCCAGGCGATGATCCCGATGACGACGACTTGAGCAATCTCCAGGAGTTTCAGGGGAACACCAATCCAACCGTGTCCGACGCCGTCACAATCCGGTTGAGCGCCCCCAAGAGCCTGCCGGGCGGCACATTCCAGTTCCAGGTGGCCGGCCCCGCTCACCGCAGCTACCGCATCGAAGCCACGGAGGATTGGATCCATTGGACCACCGTCCGAACCGTCGATGCCGGCGCTGGCGATCTGCTGTTTACGGAAACCATGCCCGCCGGATCGAAGCGGCGGTTCTACCGGGCTGCCTGCCCATGAAATGAGGAGTGTTCACCATGCGATCACTGACGCGATGGATGGCGGTTGTGGCGATGGGCGGGCTCATGCTCGGTCTGGCGGGGTGTTGCAGCATGCCGCGGTCCCGGGGCTTTGTTCCGCGCCAGGGGGACGAGATCGTTGTGGCGGGTGAATTTGTGCACACCGGCGCCCCGGTGGTGCTCTGGATGGACCCGGGAGGGTACGACGCCTATCGGGTCGAGCGGCGGTTCAGCCCGTTCGAGGAAGCCGACTGGGAGGCATCGCGGCTCAAGGTCAAGTATCTGACCTCGCCCAATCGATACGGGATGCGGCGCGAGCCCCTGACCCCCGAGCAACTCGAGCGGGTGCGGGGCGGGGGATGGGACCTGACGACGCTGCGCGAGGTGGTGGATCAGTTCGTCATCCACTATGACGCGTGCGGGACCAGCCGCCGATGTTTCCAGGTGCTGCACGACATGCGCGGTCTGAGCGTGCATTTCTTGCTCGACGTGGATGGGACGATCTACCAGACGCTGGACCTCAAAGAGCGCGCCTGGCACGCGACAACATCGAACACGCGTTCGGTCGGGATCGAGATTGCCAACATCGGGGCCTACCCGGCTGGCGGGCGCAATCCATTGGCGGACTGGTATGAGCCGGAGGCGGACGGCAGGGTGCGGCTGGTGTTTCCTGCCCGGCTGGGGGACCCGGGGATTCGCACTCCGGGATTTGTGGGGCGGCCCGCGCGGCCCCAGCCGGTCGCGGGCACGATCCAAGGCAAGGAACTGGTGCAATATGACCTGACGCCCGAGCAATACGAGTCGCTGGTGCGGCTGACCGCGGCCTTGTGCCGGATCTTTCCGAAAATCCGTTGTGATTATCCGCGAGACGCCACGGGGGATCTGGCTGGGCTGAAGCTGGATGACGAGGCCTTGGGCCGCTACCAGGGATTATTGGGGCATTTCCACATTCAGACCAACAAGGTGGATCCGGGCCCGGCTTTCCAATGGGACCGGGTGGTGGAGCAAGCCCGGCGGCAGATGGGCGCATCGAGGGGCGCTCGGATATCGCGGTAGGCTGTCCCGGATCATCGCAAGAGATTCGGGGCTACAAAGAGCGCTGCTTTTTGTAGATGCAAAATTCGCGGGCTGGGGGCATAAATGGGCATGCGATGAATTCATGGCCAGGATCGGTTCCGCATCCTGGCATGAGGATGCCATCGATCAAGCGAATGATTATGAAAAGGACTTATCCCGCAGCCGTGCTGGCGGCCTGCCTTGTCCTGGGAGGGGCCGCGCCTTGCTTCTCCGCCGAGACCGTCGAGGGCGTTGCGCTGGCCATCGTCTACGACACGTCCGGCAGCATGCGTGAAACGGTCAGGGACGCCCAGGGCCGGCAATCCCCCAAGTTCGAGATCGCGAATCGCGCGCTGCTGGCTCTAACCCGGCAGGTGCAGGAATTCGCAACGAACCGATCGGACGGCGCGGCGCGAGCCATCCAGGCCGCGTTGTTCACGTTCCAGGGGGAAGGCGCGAAGGCGGTGGTTCCCATGAGGGCTTTCGATCCGGCTGCTTTCACGGAGTTTGCGCAGGGTTTCCGGAATCCGAACGGCAACACCCCTTTGGGGAATGCGATGGCCGCTGCCGCCCAGGCGGTTTTCAAGAGCCCGCTTTCGCGCAAGCACGTGCTGGTCATCACGGACGGCATCAACACGGCTGGGCCGCAACCCGCAGCCTTGCTGCCCCGTTTGAAGAAGGAAGCGGAGCGGAGGCAGTTCCCGTTCTCGGTGCATTTCATCGCGTTCGATGTGGACGCCGGGGTGTTCGGCCCGGTCAAGGCGATGGGGGCGACCGTGGTCAGCGCGGCGGACGAGAGGCAGCTCAACAAGCAGTTGGATTTTATCCTGGAAACGAAGATCCTGTTGGAGGACGAAGATCCCAAGCCGGGACGGGAATCGAGGCAATCGGCGAACCCTTAACCATCCAATCGAAATGACAGCACGAGGCAAAGCTATAGTAACCATTCTGCTTCTGGCCATCGTCGGCTTTGGCGCATGGCGCTGGTGGGACAGTATCGCCCCGCGGAGCCGTCCGGAGGTGCGGTCGGTGAACGTGGACGAAGTGCGCAAGGCAGTGCAGGCGGCGCGTGAAACGCCCGCCGACATCCCGTTGTTGATCGGCACGAACGTCGCCTCTTTGGTGGAGCGGAGCGGCATTCCCGCCGTGACCGGCGTGAGCGATTATGCCAAGACCATGAAGGATGGCAAACTGGTGGTCGAGTTCCCGATGAACGTCTGGCCGGGCTGGGCGCCCATTATAATGGCCAACGCGGGGATGGAGCCGAACGATCAGAGCGTGTTTGCGAAGAAGCACGGATTTTACGTCCGGCTGAGCGTGGTGGATGATCCCGTCAAGGCGCGCGACCTGTTTGCCAGCGGCCGCAGCCATATCCTGTGGGGCACGCTCGACATGATCGCCCTTTTCGCGCCGGAGCTGGTGAAGGACAGCCGCACGGTTCCGGTGGTGTGCCAGCAGATCGATTGGTCGGCGGGCGGCGACGGCATCGTCTCGCGAGGGGACATTCGCAGCATCAACGATTTCCGGGCGGCTGGAGGCATCAAGAAGAAGGTGGTGCTCGCCCAAAACTCGCCGAGCCATTATTTGATCATGTCCTTGCTCGTGGACGCAGGCATTGACCCGGGCGACATCGATTTTCGCTGGGCGGCGGACGCGCCTTCGGCGGCGAAGATCTTCGTGACCGATCCCAGCTTCAACGCGTTTGTCGGCTGGGCGCCGGACATTTACATGGTCTCGGAGAAGATGCCCGGCTCGCGCCTGGTGGTCACGACCGGCACTGCCAACCATTTGATCGCCGACGTCTGGGCGGTGCGGAACGATTTCTTCCGCGATCACCCGGAGATCGTGACCGGCCTGGTGCGCGGCATTTTCGAGGGCATGGACATGGTCCGCAAGGATCCCAAGAACGCGGCTCGAGCCCTATCCACGGCGTTCAAGATCCCGGTCGAGGATTGCGAGGCGATGGTTGGCAAGGACGGGGGTGTCACGGAAGGGGATGCGCACCTCACCAACTACCGCGAGAACGCGAAGTTCTTCCTGGATCCGTTCAATCCGGCGAATTTCGAGGTGGTCTGGAACAGCGCGTCCACGATTTACCAATCGCTGGGGACGATCCCGAGCACGGTCTCGGCCGCGAAAGTCAAAGCGGGCAACATTTTGGCTGCGCTGGCGGAGGAATACCGCGATGTCAAGGACCTGTCGCAGCCCACGTTCAAGCCCGACGCGCTGAGGAATCTGAGCGCCGAGGCTGGCCCCGGGCAGGTGCTCACCAAGGCGGTCATGATCTCCTTCGAGCCGAACAAGTCCGCCCTCAATCCCGAGTATGACAACACGATCCCGGCGACGCTCGATGAGATCGGCAAGCTGGCGGGGCGCTATGGCAACGCCTACATCATCATCGAGGGCAACACCGACGCCAGCCGGAGAGGCATCGTGCCTGCCGACCTCGTGCGCCAGCTCTCTTACGACCGCGCGGATGCGGTGCGCCGCGCGATCATGGAGAAGTTCAGCTTCGATCCGAACAAGTTCAAGGTCGTGGGCAACGGATGGGACAATCCGATGGCGAACAGCACCGATCCGAGCAATCCCGAGCACAACAAGCGCAACCGGCGGGTCGAGGTCAAAGTGTTCCCGCTCGAATCGGGATCCTAGCCAGACCCGCCTCGGATCCGATCCGATTCTCATCCACAGCCATCCACACATGCGTGAAGGGCAGAGGCCAGAAGATCACTCACGGGCGAGGAGGGCCATCCTCAGGGCGCTGATGGGGCAGTGATGATAGGCTTTTTCCTATTCGCGCTGGTGTTTGTAGCGCTGCTGACGGCCGTGGTTCGATGGGCGGGGCTGCGAGTGCGCGGGGATCTTACGTATCCTCGAGCGTTGGGGCTGACGGCTGGTTTCCTGGGTCTGGCGCTGCTGGCGTGGTGGATCGCCACGCGCGGACCGGTGGGCGAGCGCATGGTGCAGCCGCTCATTTTGCCCAGCCCGCTGGAAGTGTTCCAGTCGTTCAAGCCGCTGCACATCGAGCAAGGCCTGGTGCGCAGCGCGCTCATGTCCTGGCTTCGAGTGACGACCGGCTTCACCCTGGCGGCAGTAGTGGCGGTGCCGCTGGGCATCTACATGGCGACATTCCCGCCGGTCTCCGCTTTCTTCCGCCCCCTGGCTCTTGCCGGCGCCTATGTGCCGATCGTTGTTTTCATCCCGCTGAGCATGACCTGGTTCGGCACGGGCGAGACCCAGAAGATCGGGTTCCTGTTCATTGGCTGTTTTGTGGCTTTGCTCCCGCTGGTGATCCGCGAGATTGCCGATGTGCCGGCGGCGTTCCTGGATGTGGCGGCGACGAAGGGTGCGTCGCAGTGGCAGCTGGTCCGGCACGTCTTGTTTCCCGTGGCCAAGGCGGGCATCTGGGGCCACCTGCGCGGCGTGTATGGGGTGGGTTGGGGCTGGATCATCATGGCGGAGATCGTGGTGCGCCCTGAGTACGGCTTGGGCGCGCTCATCGGCATCTCGGAAAGGCGCAGCCAGACGCCATCCATTTTTGCCATCATCATTGTGATTGTGTTGATCGCCGTGGCATGCGACCAGCTCTGGCGCCTGGGCGGCAACCTTCTCTTCCCCTACCACAAGCAAAAGTAACATGGCCGAACGAACAGGAGAGCCGCACCCGGAGAATCCTGCTGTGGATGCGCAAGCCGCCGATCCAGCGGGCGGGCTCGAGAATGCCGCATCGCGCGTGAAAGCCCCGGATCCGGCCGAGCGCCCGCCGGTGGTCGTTTTTCGAGGGGTGACCAAGCGCTTCGGCGAACCGCCGAATGCGAAGGTGGCCATCGAGAATGTCACCTTCACCGTCGAGGACCTGCCGGACCAGGGCGAGCTGATCGCGATCGTGGGTCCATCCGGCTGCGGCAAATCGACGATTCTGCGCATCATTGCAGGCCTGAAGCCGCATTTTCCGCCCACCGCGGGGGAAGCCCTTGTCTTTGGCAAGCCGGTGCAGGAGCCTGGACCCGACCGCGGTTTTGTGGACCAGAAGTACTCTTTGCTGCCGCATCTCAACGTCATCGACAATATCGCCTTCGGGCTCATGCTCCGTGGCGTGCCGAGATCCGAACGCCATGCGCAGGCGGAATCCTGGGTGAAAAAGGTCGGGCTCGATGGCTCGGAAAAGAAATACCCGTCCGAGCTTTCCGGCGGCATGCAGCAGCGGGTGGCGATCGCGGCGACCCTGGTGCTGCATCCGCGCGTATTGCTGATGGACGAGCCATTCGGCGCGCTGGATCCGGGGATTCGCCTGCGGATGCAGGAGCTGCTGGTTCGGCTCTGGAGCGAGCAGCAGGGAACGGTATTCATCGTCACGCACTCGGTCGAGGAGGCGGTTTACCTGGGGGACCGTGTATTTCTGATGGCGTCCAACCCTGGCCGGCTGGTCGAGGTGATGCGTGTCGAGCGGCCCGCCGGATCGCCGGAGCAGAGCCGGTCTCAACCGTGGTTTGTCGAGCTATCGCGCAAGCTGCTGACGAAGCTCGAGGAGGTGTCCGGAGCGCCAGCAGCTATGGACCTGTGAGCCGCAGAGGCGCGATTCAAGGCCGTGAATGAACCGGGCTATCGAATGATCACCGCCCAGTCCTGGTCGTCCGGCGGCGAGAATTCGAAGAGGCCCGCGTTGGCGGGAAGCGGAAGGCTCTTGAACTCGCCCGTGCGCGGGTTGAAGAGCCGGCATTGGGACAGGGCCGCATCGGCGGGGATCCGCAGTTCGACCGGGGTGGTCAGGCCGCGGGCGTAGAGGAGGTATTGCCGGCCGGGCTCGGCCAGGCACCAGTAGGCGACTCGAGGCGGAGCCATCCGGCCGAATTCCTTGCCCTCCGTTCCTCGAGGAACGGCGCAGCGCAGCGCGTCGTCATGGGGTTCGAGTCTCCACCAATCGAACGCGGCGAAGAGGCGCTTGACGAGGCCGATCTGGAGCTCCCATGGGCGGTTCTTGTCCGCCTCGAGATCGAAGGGGTCGGGATCGCGATTGCCGCCGAAGTAAGTCGTGCCGAAGCCGGTGACGGGGTAGCCGCCGGCCATGACGATGTCCCAGGTGGCATGGCGCATGGATTCGATGCTGGTGCTGTTGTCCTTATCCGGGACGCCATCGCCATCCTGATCGCGCAGGAAGTATCCGTACTCGGAATTGACCACGGGCTTGCGATAGGATCGCGAGAGGAGCGCGCGGGCATGGAGGTCGCGATAATTCTGCTGGTAATCTCCGAACGTCATCCAGGGGGCGGAATTGAACTCGCGGACGCTGCCGTGGCTGGTCATGGGGTGAATGGCCATCATTCGGCCATGGGGATCGGCGATCCGGATCGTGTTGCCGAGCGCGATGAATTCCTGGCGGAGGGCCTCCTCGGTCGAGGGCCGAGTGCGGATTTCGGCATGCCACTCGCCAGAGACGATGAAATAGACGTCCAGCGCGCCGTAGCGGGCGGCGATATAGCGGGCATAGCGATGGCGCGCCTCGACAGAAGGGAATCGCCGCCAGGCGAAGGGCTCGGCCTTGCGTTTGTCGCCCCAGGCCAATGCGAGACCGCAGACGATTCCCAGTCGGTTCGCCTCGGCGATCCGCAGGTCCACCTCTTGCCAGTAGGCGGGGTTGATCCGCTCCGCCGCCAGGTCCAGGAAGGGGGGGCCGCCGGCGTTGCCCCATCCCGCTTCGCTGAGAAGCATGGAATGGACGACGTTGAAGCCCTGGCGGGCGCGGGCCTCGAGGTAGCGAAACGCCGCGGCGCGATCGTGGTGTTCGCTCGTGCTGTCGGTGAACAGCGCCCAGGCGGTGTCGCCGAGGAACCAGAATGGGGCGCCATTCTGCCGGGAGAAGTGATGCGGAAATCGGGCCATCGGCTCGAGGCGGCCCGGATGGTCGGAAGCGGCGACTTCGAGTCGGCCTGTCTGCCCGTCGAGCCCCTGGTCCTCGCTGAGAACGGTCCATTGCCACACTCCGGGCGTGTCTGGGCTGAACCGGAACTTCCAGGTCCGGCCGCCATCCCAGAACAGGGGCAAACGGCGGCGGGGGCCGCCGTTGGGGGGATCGAGAGCGGCCTCGGCGGAGAGGGCGACGTACGGGTTGGGCGGCTGGGTGGCGGCGGTCAAGACGGCTTCATAGGGCGCCCATTGCGGGGTGGCGGCCGCATGGATGGACGGATCCTGAGACAGCCATCCGGCTGCGGCGGCGGCCATGGTCATCCGAGCGAGAAGCGTGTGCGTTTTCATGGAGTTCAATGGGCGGTTGGCCGTCCGCAACGGGATGCGGACCGCGCTCAGCAGGGCCGCTTGCCATCCGGGCAGCGGATGCGCGGCGCGGCGCGCGTCGAGCGGACGATCAATGAACCGTGCTGGCAGTGCGGGAAAAGTGGATCGAATCCTCGTATCGTTTGTTGACGTTGCGGACGCGGCCGACCACGGACTTGCTGAGAGCGTAGAGGAAGGGGAGGGCAACCTGCGGCGACTCGCGCATGAGGCGTTCGAAGGCGGCCGTCGAGATCCGGACCAGGACGCTATCCTTGTTGGCGACGACGTCGGCCGATCGCGGCCCGTGGTCGAGCAGGGAGATCTCGCCAAAGAAATCCCCGGCGCTCAGGGTGGCGAGCGTCGATTCCTTGCGGTCGATCATGATGCGAACGCGCAGCTCGCCTTCGAGGATGAGATACATCGCGTCGCCATGCTCGTCTTTGTTGACCACCTGGCTGAACTGGCGGGGGCGGAGGGTCTCCATGCTGCTGACGAACACTTCGAGCTGCTCGTCGCTCATGTCCGCCAGGATCTTGATCCGGCGGAGCCAGGCGGGCTTGAGATCGCTGGCGGGCCGGGCGGGCCCCGCGGAAGGCGCCGCGGCAGCGCCGGCGCGCGGCTTGAGAAACATCTGGCATTCGGCCAGCGCTCCCGCCTTGCGCCATGCGGTCTCGTGTTCGAGGTAGATCCACGAGTCTGCGTTGGCCTGGCCCGATTTGATCCATTGGATAAGGCCCGGCAGCTCGACCGGATCCGAGGCTTTCCCGGATTGATTCCACAGGCGGTACATTGGTGTGGCTTCGCGGTTTTCCATAGCAACGCATCGGTTGATAGCGGGCCTGAGCATCCCACAGTCGCGGATGGCATGCAAGCTTGGATGCCGGGGCTCATGGTTGACCCGGGGCATGAAAACGAATATGAATGAGACGTGAATACGAATCAGAGCTATGGGTTGTCGGCCGGCGCGCCGCTCGCGGCGCTCTTGGCATGGATTGCCGGCAGTGCTTTCCTCGGGCTTTCACCCGCAACCGTTGGCGGGGCGGAGGCGGAACCTCCGCCCGGATTTGTCGCCTTGTTCAACGGGCGGGATCTGGAGGGGTGGCATGGGCTGGGGCATTTTGATCCACGCAAGCTGCAGGCCATGAATGCCGAGGAGCGCGCCAGCAAGCGAGCGGCGGATCTGGAGGATTTCCGGAAGCATTGGCGGGTCGAGAACGGCGAGCTGGTCAATGACGGCCACGGCGTTTATGCGACAACCGATCGCGACTTCGGCGACATCGAGCTCTGGATCGATTACCGGACCGTGCCGCAGGCGGACAGCGGCATCTATCTTCGCTACAACCCCCAGGTGCAGATCTGGGATTACACCCGCGAAGGCGGCAAGTGGTCGCTGGGGGCGGATCTGGGATCGGGCGGTTTATGGAACAACAGCTCCGGCGCGCCGGGCAAGAATCCGCGGTTCCTGGCCGACCGCCCTTTCGGCGAGTGGAACCGGTTTCGGATCCTGCAGGTGGGGGATCGAACGACGGTGTATTTGAACGGCAAGCTGGTAGTCGATCATGCGGCCATGGAGAACTTCTGGGATCGCACGGCGCCGCTCTGGGCGCGCGGGCCCATCCAGCTGCAGACGCACGGCGGCGAGATCCGGTGGCGGAACATTTTCGCGCGTGAGATTGGCCCCGAGGAGGCGAACCTGCTGCTGGCGGAACCGGGCTTTGTTCCTGTGTTCAACGGCCGCGATCTGGCGGGCTGGCAGGGGCCGGTCGAGAATTACGAGGTCCGTGACGGCGCGATCGTCTGCCGGCCCGACAAAGGCGGCATCATCTATTACCATCAGGAATTTGGGGATTTCATCGCGCGGCTCGAGTTCCAGCTTCCGCCGGGAGGCAACAACGGGCTCGCGATCCGGTATCCGGGCCAGGGCGACACTGCCTACTCGGGCATGTGCGAGCTCCAGGTCCTGGACAATGAAGCCAAGAAATATGCGGATCTGGATCCGCGGCAGTTCCACGGCTCGGCTTACGGGATGGTCCCGGCGCGCCGGGGCTTTCTGCGTCCGACCGGCCAATGGAACTACCAGCAGGTCACGGTCCAAGGCTCGACGATCAAGGTCGAGTTGAACGGGACCACCATTCTCGATGCCGACTTAAGCCAGGTGACCCAGTTCATGGGCAACCGGGCGCATCCCGGCAAGGATCGGACCTCGGGCTATTTCGGCTTTGCGGGCCACAGCGATCCGGTGGCATTCCGGAACATCCGGATCAAGGCGCTGTAGAGCCCGAGGGATCCAGGACGGTTTGGTTCAAGGACAAGAGGATTGAATGGGGGACATTCTCTTGACGGCCTGGAACATGGCGAGGCAACGGGGCCGCTGCTCCTCGTGGCGGACGATACGGGATGGATAGCGCTTGAGGTCGGCGCTTCCCGAGGGCGCTTCCCAGGGGCGGTGGATATGTCGAGCGTCGAGGCCGGCGAGTTCGGGGATCCAGGAGCGAACGAATGCGCCTTCGGGATCGAACCGCTCCCCTTGCGAGACCGGATTGAAGATGCGGAAGTAGGGGGCCGCATCGGTGCCGGTGCCGGCGCACCATTGCCAGCCGCCGTTGTTGGCGGCGAGATCGCCGTCTACCAGTTGCCGCATGAAATACTGTTCTCCCTGCTGCCAGGGGAGCAGCAGGTCTTTCGTGAGGAACATCGCGACAATCATGCGCGCCCGGTTGTGCATCCATCCGGTGGCGTTGAGGCATCGCAGGGCGGCGTCGACGATGGGGTAGCCCGTTTGACCCGCGCACCAGGCCTGGAAATGGGACGGAGATCCCTTCCACTCCAGGCGGTCGTATTCGGCCCGGAAGCATCCGGTGGCCACACGGGGGAAATGCCAGAGGATCTGGAGATAAAACTCGCGCCAGATCAATTGGTTGACGAAGACGTCCGCATTTCGGCGTTCGGCGGCGCCGGCGCCAGCCAAAGAGTCGCCGAGCGACTTAAGGACGGTGCGAACATTGATCGTGCCGAAGTGGAGGTGAGGCGACAGCATCGAGGTGCCGTCCATCGCGGGGTAGTCGCGCTGGTCACCGTAGCGGCGGGCGGATTGTCGCAAGAATCGGCTGAGGCATTTTCGAGCGGCTGGCTCGCCACCAGCGCAGATCTTTTGGTTCAGGGGGAAACCCAGCATGTCGGAAGAGTTGGGGAGGGGAATGCTGGCGGGGGATCGGGCGGGAGGATCGCAGTGGGCAGGGCGGGGGCGGGGCGGCGGGATGGGCCGGCTTTTCCATGCCTTCGAGTACGGGGTGAAGACGGTGAAAGGCCGCCCCGCCTTCGTCAGGAGATCCTGGTCCTCGCACAGCACGGAGTCCTTGAAAATCTCGAAGCCGACACCGAGCCCGTTCAGCGCATTGAAAATGCGGGCATCGCGCTGGGAGCAATACGGCTCGTAATCCCGATTGCAGAAGACCGCTTCGGCGCCCACCTCGCGGCAGAATCGGACCAGCTCGGGCTCGGGCAGCCCGCGGCGGATGGTCAGGGGGCGGCCCAGTTCGGCCAGGTCGCGCGCGAGCGATCGAATGGATTCGAGAAGGAATGCGATTCGCGCTGCCCCCATGTCGGCGCCGCCGAGGATGGCATCGTCGAGGATGAACAACGGCCAGACGTGCAGGGCCTGGCGGATCGCCTCGCTGAGGCCTGTGTTGTCGGCGATTCGCAGATCGCGTCGGAACCAGTGCACAACCGTTTTCATGGTCGGAGGTGGCGTTCGAAGATGTGGGGAGGCAGCCGCTCGATATCGAGCACGGTGAGGAAATCGATGGTTTTGAATTCGCGGTCGATGGCGGGCGGGCCGCCGATGCGCGGGCCGACGGAGAGGTGGGCCATGAGCAGTCGAGGGATTGGCGGCGGCGGATCGGCGAGGAGATCGAGCGGGCAGGCGAAAGCCGGCCCAGGCTGGACCTCGGTGCTCGATGTGGATTCAGCGCGGTCGAGAATCCGGCTGCCCACTCCATTGGAGGGGCGGCTGGCGCTGTTTACTGTAGGAACAGGCATGGGCGGCTTCCGAATCATCGTTGACAATTCGATGGGCGAATCTCCGGTGAAACGGAGCCGAAATCAAGTTCCAAACCGATTCCGGGCTTGATCCGGAAACGGAAAAGGATCAAAGAACAGGCAGAACAACCATGAACACCACTTTGGCCCTATTGGGAGCGCTGGGTGCAGCGCTGGTATTGGCTCAAGATCACGCGGTGGCCGGCGAGCGGCCTGCTGCCGGCGGCTTGCGCGTCATTGTATTTGGCGCGCATCCGGACGACGCCGAGTTTAAGGCGGGCGGCACGGGCGCTCTGTGGGCGCGGCGCGGGCATGCGGTGAAACTGGTGTCGGTGACCAACGGGGATATTGGGCACTGGCAATCGGCGGGGGGCGCCTTGGCCCAGCGGCGGCGAGCGGAATCGCTGGCGGCGGCCCGAGTCCTGGGGGTCGAGAGCGAGGTGCTCGATATCCACGACGGCGAGCTCGAGCCCACGCTCGAGAACCGCCGCAAGATCGTCCGGCTCATCCGCGAATGGCGGGCGGACATCGTGATCTCCCACCGGCCCTGGGATTATCATCCGGACCATCGCTATGTGGGGGTGCTGGTCCAGGACGCGGCGTTCATGGTGACCGTGCCCTTTTTCTGTCCGGACGTCCCGGCGCTGGCGGCGAATCCGGTCTTCCTGTATTCGAGCGACGGCTTTCAGAAGCCGTACCCGTTCCGGGCGGACATTGCCGTTGCGGTGGACGACGTGTTCGACCAGAAGCTCGAGGCGGTGCACGAGCTGATCTCGCAGGTCTACGAAGGGGGCGCCAATGGGAGCGAGGCTTATGTGAAGTCGGTGCCGGCGGCCCGCGATGTCGCCGCCCGCAAGGCCTGGCTGAGAAAGCGTTGGGAGGGCCGGCAAGGCGGCGAGGCCAATCGATTCCGAGACGCGCTCGTCAAGTGGTACGGAAGCGATCTCGGTGCGAAGGTCAAATACGCCGAGGCATTCGAGATCTGCGAGTATGGCCGGCGGCCTTCCGAGGATGAGGTGCGCAGGCTGTTCCCGTTTTTCCCGCCTGCCAGGTAAAGGTCTGTAACCCTCGAGCGGAAGGCCCAGCCATGTCGAACTCGACCTCACTGAATCGCCGGGCGTTCATAGCCCGGGCAGCCACCGTCAGCGCCATCGGATTTGCCGCACCCCCCTTGGCATGGGGAGGTGAGGCGCCGGCCGCCGGGCGGCGGCCGGGCCCCAACAGCCGCATTCATCTGGGGCTGATCGGCTGCGGCGGCATGGGGCGGTCGAACCTGAACGAGTGCGCCAAGCATCCGGATGTGGTCGTGCGAGGAGCGTGCGACGTCTGGGCCAGTCGGCGGGAGGCGGTTGTGGCGCAATTCAAGGACACATGCCAGCCGTATGCCGACTACCGCGAGATGCTGGCGCAGCCGGACCTGGATGCGGTCATCATCGCGTCGCCGCCGCACTGGCACGCCTTGCATGCGATTGATGCCTGCAAAGCCGGTAAGGACATCTATCTGCAAAAGCCCATGACTCTTCATCTGGGCGAGTCTCTGGCGGTGCGCAACGCCGTCCGGCGCCACGGGCGAATTTCGCAGATCGGCACCCAGATTCATGCGGGCGAGAATTATCGGCGGGTGGTCGAGCTCATCCGATCGGGCAACCTGGGCAAGATCGGCGTGGCGCGAACGTTCAACGTGATGAACCAGAGTCCGCAGGGGGCGGGGCACGCCAAGGAGGCGACCGTGCCCGAGGGGATGGACTGGGAGATGTGGTGCGGGCCGGCGCGGCGGTGTCCGTTCAACCCGATCCTGGCCAGCGACGCCTATTTCCACTGTTCATGGATGGATTACAGCGGCGGATGGACGCCCGGCATGGCGCCGCACATCATCGACCTGCCGATCTGGGCGCTGGAGCTGGGGTATCCGCTGGTCACCAGCTCCGCCGGAGGCAGGTTCGTGGTCGAGGACGACGGGGATGCATACGACCATCACGAGGTGCTGTGGCAGTATCCCGGCATGACCCTGACCTGGATGTCGTCGCTGACCAACAGCTACGATTTTGTCATGCGGGGCGAGGTCGAGCCCGCGCGGCGCCTCGGGATCTATTTCCACGGCAGCAATGGAACCCTCTACGCCAACTACGGCATGTTGCGGGTCATTCCCGAGGGGAAGCGGATGGAAGGCCGGGAAACGCCCACGCCTTCGATCCCGCCTTCGCCTGGCCATGAGCGGGAGTGGCTCGATTCGATCCAGTCCCGCCAGCAGCCTTCCTGCAGTGCCTTTTACCATGTCCATGTCGATGTCCCCATCTTGCTGAGCCTGCTCTCCCTGAAGCTGGGGCGGTCGATCCGATTCGATCCGGCTCAGGAAGCGATCGTGGACGATCCCGAGGCGGCACGTTTGGCGATTCCCGAGTATCGCGATCCGTGGCGGTTCCCGAAAGAATACCTGGCGAAAGCATAAAGAACGGCGGAGGGAGAAGACCTGACCTACTCGGTTGCGTTGCGGCTGGTGCGTGATCCACATCTGGCCGAAGACGTGACCCAGGCGGTGTTCGTGGCGCTCGCCCAAATCACCCTTGGATCATCTCGGGCCGGATCTGGACGAGACGCTGGCCAGCCTTGATGAAACCGATCGCGACGCCATCCTCCTGCGCTACTTCGAAAAAAAGTCAGCCCAGGAAATGGCCGAAATCCTTGGCATCAGCGCGGAGGCGGCACAAAAGCGCGTCAGCCGGGCCGTCGAACAACTGCGCGAAGCGTACGCCAAACGCGGATCCGCGGTTGCTTCGGGTGCCCTGGTGATTTGGCTCTCGGCCAACTCCGTGCAAGCCGCGCCTGCCGCGCTGGCGGCGAGCATTGCCACTGCAGCAACACTCACGGGCGCCGCCGTTTCAACAACCTCCGTGGCGCTGGGCGCCACCATTCCAGTCATCCGCCGCCGGGCAATTCGCCGAGCAAGCTTCGATGGCCGTCGAGCAGATGAAGGAGCCGCAACGAATATGAAAACTTCCATCCCATTCCTAGGCGCAACATTCCTTGCGGCGGCGTTGTTCGGTGATGTCGGCGCGGTGGCGCAATCGCAGAGCTGCCAAGGCGAGAATTGGCATCAAGACAATCAACGGCAGCACGATCGTCGTTTACAATGGCCAGGAGGTGTCCGTGGGGCCGGCGCGCGGAACCATTTCGGCCAAATCAAAAAGCTTCGATGACAAACACTACGCGGCTGTGTTCGACGACGACCGGGTGGTCTGGGAGAATGTTCCCGGAGCGGCAGCGCGCCTGAAATGAGGGTCGGCAGTTTCCGCCGTCCACGGGAAACAAATGGGCGCCGTTCCAATTCCGAGGTTGTTTTCTTGGGAATCCCCGGTAAACTGTGATTCGAATTTAACTGAACGTGAAATCTGATTGCCCAATGAAATCGACTCCCAATCGACGGCATTTTCTGAAGACCTCGGCAGCGGCGGCGCTGGCAGCGCCGTGGGTGATGAGCTTCGAGGAGCAGGCGTTGATGGCCCAGGAGAGCCGGCCAGCCTCGGCGGCGGCGCCGGGGGGCAGCCCCAAGGAAACGGTTCCGCAAGGCCGGATCGGCAAGGTCCAGATCGGGCGCCTGATCTGCGGGGGCAACCTGGTCAGCGGCTACGCGCATAGCCGGGACCTGATCTACGTTTCGCGCTGGCTTCGACAGTATTTTACCGACGACAAGATCTGGGAGACGTGGTCCGTGTGCGAGCAGCACGGCATCAACACCATGATCGTATTCACGGGCGACCAGCGAGCGGTGTCGCTTTACGAGAAATACCGGGCCCAGGGCGGGCGCATCCAGTTTCTGGCTCAGATCAGCCCGGACGAGAAAGACATGCGGAAATCCGTCGCGCAGGCGCGTGACGCGGGCGCTGTGGGGGCATTTCTGGTGGGCAACACGGGGGACTCATGGACCCGGACCAACAAGACGCATTTGATTGGCGACCTGCTGCCGATGATCCGGGACCACGGCATGATCGCCGGCGTGGCCGGCCACGAGGTTCGGACCATCCGGACGGTCGAGGAAGCGGGGTTCAACCCGGATTTCTACATGAAGACGCTCCATGGCACCGATTACTGGTCGGCGCGGCGTCCGGATCAGACCAAGGAAGTGATCGACAACTACGGGGCGGATAATTACTGGTGCTCGGACCCGGCAGAGACGATCGCCTACATGTCGCAGGTGAAGCGTCCCTGGATCGCCTATAAGGTGCTGGCGGCGGGGGCGATCCATCCCCGGGCGGGCTTCCGTCATGCGTTTCAGCACGGGGCGGATTTCGCCGCGGTGGGCATGTTCGATTTCCAGGTTGCCGAGAACGTCGCCACGACGGGAACCGTTCTTCGAACCCTGAAGAACCGGGAGCGGTCCTGGCTCGCCTGACGCTTCAGGGAATCGCGAGCCGATAGAACCGCATGTCCGCCTCAAGCGGCAGCAGGCCGGATTCCGAAAATCCAAGAATGTCGGACTGTCCATCGGCGATCTGATGCCACTCTGCGCCCGAAACGCTGTCGGCGGATTCGGCCGCCCATCGCGAAAACGGCAAGCCTGAAATCCGCAAGCGAACGCTTCCGCTGTCGGCGAATATCTCCAGAGAACGTCGTGAGCGGAAAATGCTCTCCAGGCCCGCGGCATAACGCTTGCCCAGCTCGATCGTTCCCTCGTTGTTGTAGTGCAGTGTGGGTGTCCAGAAATCGTCGGCATTGACCATGCAAACATCGCGAAGAAGAAGAGGCAGCCCCTCCTGAGCCGAGCGCACGGCGATCGCGTTGGGCCATTCGGGCAAGATGCGTCCGTAGACGAACGGCAAAGAGGCCTGTAGAAAATCCTGGCGCATGGCCGTCACCAGTTGCCAGAGATTGGTGGCATAGGCGGAAGCCGTTCCGGGTCCATCGAGGGCATCGCTTTCCCCTTGGGTCCAAAAGACGCCCGCGATTCTGCCTGCGAAACCAGTTTCGCGCGGAAGGACATCCAGTGCTTCCATCAAGCGTGCGAGCATGTCCTTGTACAACGAACCCGGCATTGTCGGATTCCAATCCTTGTGCAGGGAAGTGGCTCCCACTGCATACTTGAAAACCGCAACTGTAGTGCCACCATAGAGGGCAATGGAGATCCGGTTGGCGGTAGTGATCTCGGGGCCGAAGCTTCCTTGCGGATTTGGGCAACCGCAGTCTGAACTCCAGCCTGGTCCTGTCGGGGGCTGATAAGCATGCCAATGGACCTCCGAAGTGGGAACGAAGTGGGCACGTGCATTGAAGAACAGGACGTTCGTTTGCAGGGCTAGCATCCCGGCGGGCAGCAGGCCGCTATCGGTGCCGCTGTTGATCGCAATGGATTGGCCAGCGAAGACGAATACAGGGATCTCGCTTGCGGTGGAGCCGATCGGTGCAGGGATGGAAAGTATCGCGGCCAGCCATGCGGCCCTCCAATGGCGGCTGCTGGCGGCGTCCGGCGGTTCGCGAACACCAATCCTCGGCATGCCCGATTCGCCCTCCTTGAGGTCCGCTTTGGGACTCCGGATCTTCATGCGATGGATTGCTCCACGAATCACCGCTCGAAGCGAGGTTTTTCAGGGAGCCGAGACCGGCGTCTCGATGTGTCGAGGGGGGCGGGTCGTAAAATCGCTTGTCCATTTAGTTTGGTTCGGCGATGAATAGCGGGACTTTCATGGAAATCGAGACAACGGATCTGACGCAGCGAGCGCCTCGGGTGGTGAAACGCCAGGAGGATGGGCTCGAAACGACCATCCTCGAAGTGGGGGATGTCCGCGAAATTCACCTCACCGTTCGGCCGCGGCCCAAGGAAGCAGCCGGCCGGACCGTGCGCCGTCTGATGGACGAGGTGCGGGCGCATCAGGCGAGCGTGGTTTGCCAGGAGACCTTCGGTTCCCTCGATCTTCACGATGAGGTGCGGCGGGCAGCGGGCGTTGAAGGGGAGGACGGGGAGTGGCCGATCGTGCATGTGGAGGGATCTGGCTGCGGCGAGGAACCGCTGGCGGGGATGCACGTTTTGGCGGTGGCGGGAGTTCCGGTGGAGACCATCCGGCTGGGATCGCAGCCCGTGGGGCGCGCTTATGCGGATCCCTGGGCCCGGCACGTTGTCCTGGGAAACATCGTGCCCGAGGAAACCGATCGACCTCCTGCTTTCCAGGCGCGCCGGATGTTCGAGCGGCTGGAAGCGGCGCTGGGGGCGGCAGGGCTGGACATGAGCCACGTGGCTCGCACATGGTTGTTCCTCGACGATATCTTGTCGTGGTATGGGGAATTCAACGCTGTGCGCACCGAGTTTTTCCAGGAACGGAATGTGTTTGGGCGGATGGTGCCGGCGAGCACGGGGATCAGCGGCCGGAATCCAGCGGGGGCAGCCTTGATGGGAGCGGCCTGGGCGGTCGAGCCCCGGCATGAGGCATGCCGGCTGACGGAGCTGGCTTCGCCGCGCCAGTGCGCCGCGACCCGATATGGGAGCTCGTTCAGCCGGGCGGTCGAATATGCGGTGCCGGGGGCGCGGCGCCTGTGGGTGTCGGGCACGGCCAGCATCGCGCCGGATGGCCGGAGCGTCCGGCCGGGGGACATCGCGGGGCAGATCGATCTGACCATGAAGGTCATCGAGGCGATCCTCCAATCCCGCGGCATGGGCTTCGAAGACGCGTCGCGCGTGACCGCCTATTTCAAGGATGGAGGGCAGACATCGCCGTTTCGGGCCTGGCTCGATGGGCGCGGGTTGCGTGCCTGGCCGCTGGTCTGCACACGGGCGGATGTGTGCCGCGACGAGCTGTTGTTCGAGGTCGAGCTCGATGCCCTGCGGGTTGGCCAATGACACCAAGCCAGCGTCACGGACGCTTTTTTATCATGCGCAACGGATTATTGAGATGGATCGTTCTGGCGATTTTGCCTGGAGTGGCGGGCGGGGTTTCCGGCGGCGAGCCGCACCCGCGCCTCAAGCGCGCCGATAGTTTTCTGGGTGTTCACTTCGATTTCCATGCCGGGCCGGACTGCACGGAGATCGGAAAGAACACGACGCCGGCGATGATCGAGAGCGTCATTGACCAGGTACGGCCCGACTACATCCAGATCGACTGCAAGGGTCATCCGGGGCTGTCGAGCTATCCGACCAAAGCGGGCAATCCGGCGCCAGGTTTTGTCGGGGATCCGCTGCGGGTGTGGCGGGAGGTCACAGCCCGGCGCGGGGTGGCGCTCTACATGCACTACTCGGGCGTTTGGGACAGCGAGGCGATCCGGCGGAATCCGTCGTGGGGGATCATCGATGCGGGGGGCAAGACGCAGGGCAAGGCGACATCGTTTTTCGGTCCTTATGCGGAGCGGCTGCTGATCCCGCAGTTGCGGGAGCTGGCGGGGGACTATGGGGTGGATGGGGCGTGGGTGGATGGCGAGTGCTGGGCATCGGCCCCGGATTACGGGCCGGAGGCGCTCGAAGCGTTTCGGAAAGCCACGGGCATTCAGGACCCGCCCCGCAAGCCGGGCGATCCGCACTGGTTCGAGTTCCTCGAGTTTCATCGGGAGTCATTTCGCCGCTATCTCCGGCACTACGTGGCTGAGGTCAAGCGGACGCACCCGGATTTCCAGCTCTGCAGCAACTGGGCCTTCACCGATCACATGGCGGAGCCGGTGAGCGCGCCGGTGGATTTTCTATCGGGGGATTACTCGCCCGAAGACAGCGTGAACTCGGCGCGCCTGTCGGGGCGCTACCTTGTGCGCCAGGGCAAGCCGTGGGATCTGATGGCTTGGAGCTTCTCGCGGAATCCGGGCAAGAACGGATCGATCCAGAAGACGGCGGTTCAGCTCGAGCGGGAGGCGGCGGTGGTGTTGGCGCTGGGCGGAGGATTTCAGGCTTATATCACCCAGAAGCGCGATGGCTCGATCCGCGAGGAGCGAATACCGGTGATGGCCGAGGTCGCGAAGTTCTGCCGGGCGCGCCAGGCGCTTTGCCATGGGGCGGAGCCGGCGCCGCAGGTGGGGCTGCTGCTATCGACGGCGGGGCACTACCGGCTGATCAACGGATTGTTCAACCGGGATCTTTCGCGGGTGAGCGGCGTGCTGCAGGCGCTGCTCGAGAGCCAGCATTCGGTCGAGGTGGTTGGCGAGCACCAGGTGGCGGGCCGCCTCGGGGAGTACCCGCTGATCGTCGTGCCGGAGTGGGAATACCTGGAGCCGGAGTTTCGAAGCGATCTCATGGGCTATGTCCGTGGCGGCGGCCATTTGCTGCTGATCGGGCCGGCGACGGCCGCGATGTTCGCCGAGGATCTGGGTGTGACAGCGGCGGGGGCGCCCAGCCCGAAGTCATGCCAGCTTGCGTATCGGGGCGGTGTGACTCCGGTGAAAGGCCAGGTTCAGGCTGTCCGGCTCGGTCCGCGGGCCCGAGGCGTGGGCGAGCTGCGGGAGATTGGAGACGGGAACGCGGTCTTGGGTCCTGCCGCAACGGTCGTCCCTGTGGGCAAAGGCAAGCTGGCCGCGGTATGCTTCAGCGTCGCCCGGAGCTATCTGGGGGCGCGGCCGGCCGGGATCCGGGATTTTCTGGACGATCTGGTGGGGCAATTGGCGCCGGAGCCGATGGTCGAGGTGAAGGGATCAACGGACGTGGATGTCAGCGTGGCCCGCCATCGGGGCCGGCTTCTGGTTCATTTGGTCAACACGTCGGGGCCGCATGCGACCGAGCCGATTGTCGAGGCGATCGCGCCGATCGGTCCGCTGGCGGTGACCATTCGGCATCCGGCCCCGCCCGCGAAGGTCAGCCTCGAGCCGTCGGGCCAGCCGCTGGCTTTCGATTACCGGGACGGGGCGATTCGGCTCCGGGTGCCGCGGGTCGACATTCATGAGGCGATCGTGGTGGAAGCACGATAAACCAAGACAGGCGGTCCCGAGATGAAAAGAGACTGTTATCTGGCCTGGGCGGCCCTGGTGGGGTGGGCGGGGATGCTGGCGGCGAATGGAGCGGGCCGGCCGAACATCCTTTTCCTGCTCGCAGACGATCAGCGGGCCGACACCATCGCCGCGCATGGCAACCCACACATCCGGACGCCGAACCTGGACCGGCTGGCGGCATCGGGATTCAGCTTCCGGGCGAACTACTGTTTTGGCGGCAACAGCGGCGCGGTGTGCATGCCGAGCCGGGCCATGCTCATGAGCGGCAAGACATGGTTTCATGTCGATAACTCGCTCACGAATGCCGTCCTCATGCCCGAGGTTTTGGCCAGAAGCGGGTATGTCACCTTCGCGACGGGCAAATGGCACAACGGGCCGGCCTCCTGGCTGCGGGCGTTTCAGCGGGGGAGCCGCGTCTTTTTAGGCGGCATGTCGGACCACACCCGGGTGCCGGTCCGGGATCTGGGGCCGGACGGCAAGCTGACCGAGCCGCGTCCGGGCGAGAGGTTCTCGAGCGAGATGTTCGCGGACGCGGCGATCGAGTTCCTCCGAAGCCACGACGGAACGAAGCCGTTCTTCGCCTACGTGGCTTTCACGGCGCCGCATGATCCGCGGATGCCGCCGGAGCGGTATCGGCAGATGTATTACCGCGACCGGCCGCCGCTGCCGGGGAATTTCCTGCCGCAACACCCGTTCGACAACGGCATGATGCGGGGCGGGCGGGACGAGAACCTGGCGCCGTGGCCGCGGACGGAGGCGGTCGTTCGCGACCAGCTGGCCGAGTATTACGGGCTGATCACGCATCTGGACGAGCAGGTGGGGCGGATCCTCGAGGCCTTGCGGGAGAGCGGCCACTCGGACGACACGCTGATCATCTACGCCGCGGACCAGGGATTGGCGGTCGGCAGCCACGGCCTGCTGGGCAAGCAAAGCGTCTATGAGCACAGCATGCGATGCCCGCTGATCTTGGCCGGCCCCGGCATTCCGGCGGGCCGATCCACAGACGCTTTCAGCTATCTGCTCGATGTCTTTCCGACCGTCTGCGACGTGCTGGGGATCGAGCCGCCAGGCGATCTGGACGGGGCGAGCCTGCGGCCGATCTGGGAGGGTGTAAAGAGCCGGATTCGCGACTCGGTATTCCTGCCGTTCCTCGAGATCCAACGGGCCGTGCGCGACGACCGATGGAAGCTGATTGCCTATCCGAAGATCGGCCACCTGCAGCTGTTCGACCTCGAGTCAGACCCGCTCGAAAGGATCAACGTGATCGATCGCGCCGAGAACGCGGGGCATGTCGACCGGCTGCGAGCGCTGATGAAGGAATGGCAGCGGAAGGCGGGCGACAGGGTCGAGCTGCCGGCGGAGAACCGCCAGCCCGCGGCCATCGACTTGAGCGGCCAAAAGCGCGATCCGGATCCGTGGCAGCCGGATTGGATCGTGAACAAGTATTTTCGAATGGGGCCGCCGAACATCCTGCTGGCGATCGCCGACGACTGGTCCTTTGGGCATGCCGGGGCTTACGGATGCCGCTGGGTTCGGACGCCGGCCTTTGACCGCGTGGCTCGGGAGGGGATCCTGTTCACGCACGCCTACACGCCCAATGCCAAGTGCGCGCCATCGCGCGCCTGCCTGCTGACGGGACGCAACTCGTGGCAGCTCGAGGCGGCCTGCAATCACAGCCCATTTTTCCCGCCGCGATACCGGACGTATCCCGAGATCCTGGCCGAGCGCGGCTGGCATGTCGGTGTGACCGCCAAAGGGTGGGCGCCCGGCGTGGCCACGAACGCCGATGGACGTCCTCGGCAGCTTGCGGGCCAGCCTTACAACCAGCGCACCGCCCCCCCGCCAGCCCAGGGCATCGGCCGCAACGATTACGCGGCCAATTTTGCGGACTTCCTCGATGCCGCGCCGACGAACACGCCTTGGTGCTTCTGGTACGGGGCGGTCGAGCCCCATCGCGGATACGAATTCGGGTCGGGCACGTTGAAAGGCGGCAAGAGGATCGAGGATGTCGACTGGGTGCCGGGCTACTGGCCGGACAATGAGGTCGTTCGCCAGGATCTGCTGGACTATGCGTTCGAGGTCGAGCATTTCGACCGGCATCTGGGGCGAATGCTCGACGAGCTGGAACGTCGCGGGCTCCTGGACCAGACGCTAGTCGTGGCGACATCCGACCATGGGATGCCGTTCCCTCGGGCGAAAGGCCAGGCCTATGACGAGTCGAATCACGTCCCGCTGGCCATCCGCTGGAAACGCGGCATCGCGAGCCCGGGCCGTGTGGTGGACGATTATGTGAGCTTCATCGATCTGGCGCCCACGTTCATCGATGTGGCCAGGCTCGACTGGGCCGCGACCGGATTGGCATCCACTCCCGGCCGGAGCCTGCGCGACATCTTCGAGTCGGCGATGTCCGGCCGCGTGAATCCGGGGCGCGACCATGCCCTGATCGGCAAGGAACGGCATGACGTCGGGCGCCCGCATGACTGGGGATACCCGATCCGCGGGATCGTCCGGGACGGCTGGCTCTATGTGCGGAACTTCGAGACAGCGCGGTGGCCGGCGGGCAATCCGGAAACGGGGTATTTGAACTGCGACGGCGGGCCCACCAAGACGGAGATTCTCGATGCCCATCGCCGCAATCCGGCCGACCCGCCTTGGGCGCTCTGTTTCGGCCGGCGGCCGGCGGCCGAGCTCTACGACCTGCGGGCGGACCCGGACTGCCTGCGGAATCGATCCGGGGATCCGATGACAGCGGCGCTCGAAGAGGATCTTCGGCGCCGGATGTCGGCCGAGCTCGAAGCCCAGGGCGATCCGCGCATACTGGGCCGCGGCGAGGTGTTCGAGCAGTATCCATACTCGAGCGACAAAGACCGGGGATTTTACGAACGCTACATGCGCGGGGAGAAGCTCAGCGCCGGCTGGGTCAGCCCGACCGATTTCGAGAAGGGACATCTCGACAGTGCGAACGCGTTGGACAAGCCGAATTGACTTGCGCGCTGATGCGGATCGAATACGGTCAGGACCTCTGGTGTTGAGCGTTCCTGCCTTGCGAAACAGCGGCCCGGCACGGCAGGGCTCGAGTCAGGATCGAGGACATGTTGTTCTTGGAGAACCGACAATAGCCTATGGTGCAGAGACGAAAACCGGCGCGGCAGGGAGATCCAGCGGCTCGGGGGGTGCGACCCGAGCGTGGGGCGAGGGCGGGGCGCAAGCCGGCGGCTGCCGATCGAGGAGAGGTGGATCCATCGATCGAATTGCCGCGGGAGAAGGCGCCGGTCGAGGAGCGATCCATACCGCGGGACGAGGATGCGATCGAGGCGCTGGAGGAGAAGGAACGGACCGCCTATGACGGGGACACGGCGATCAAGCTTTATTTGCGCGAGATCGGCCAGGTCAAGCTGCTGACGCCGGCGGAGGAGGTGGAGCTGGCGGCGCGGATCCGGAAGGGGGACAAGAAGGCGCGCGAGCAGATGATCAAGGCGAATCTTCGGCTGGTGGTCAAGATCGCGCACGACTACGAGGGATTGGGATTGCCGCTGCTGGATTTGATCAGCGAGGGCAATATCGGGCTGATGAAGGCGGTCGAGCGGTTCGATCCGTCCAAGGGCGGCAAGCTGTCGACGTATGGCGCGTGGTGGATCAAGCAGTCGATCAAGCGGGCGCTGGCCAACCAGTCCAAGACCATTCGGCTGCCGGTCCACCTGGTGGACAAGATCTCGAAGATGCGGCGTCTATCGCTGCGGATGCAAGAGGTGCTGGGACGGGAACCGAACGACGAGGAGCTGGCGGAGGAGATGGGCATGTCGGCGGCGCGGGTGGCCCAGCTGCGGACCGCGGCCATCCGGCCGGCGTCCCTCGATGCGCCGATCGGCGACGATGAATCGAACAATTTTGCCGAGATTGTCCAGGACGAAAATGCCAGCACCCCCTTCGAGGAGCTCAAGGACAAAACCATCACCCGGATGCTCCGTGAGATGGTCAAGACCCTCGATTCGCGCGAATCCACCATCCTGCGGTATCGATTCGGGCTGGACGGCGGATCGGAAAAAACGCTCGAGGAAGTGGGCCAGAAATTTGGCGTCACCCGCGAGCGAGTGCGGCAGATCCAGAACATCGCATTGAACAAGCTCCGACGAATGATCCAGAAGCTCGAAGCGGTCCAACGGTAGCGGGCCGAGATCTCCTCCATGAACGTCACTTCCAGCGAATTGGCGGCAGCGATCCGGAACATCCCGGACTTTCCGAAGCCGGGGATTCAGTTCAAGGATATCACGCCCGTCCTGGGCAGCGCGCGCCTGTTTGCGGGGTGCATCGAGCGGATGATCGAAGGGCATGCGCCTGGCACGGTGGACGCTGTGGTGGGGATCGACGCGCGCGGTTTCATTTTCGCCGCTGCCGCCGCGCTGCGATTGCAGGCCGCCTTCGTCCCGGTCCGCAAGCGGGGCAAGCTGCCCTTTCGAACCATCGAGCAGAGCTATGACCTCGAGTATGGATCGAACACCGTGGCGATGCACGTGGACGCAGTGGCGGCGGGCAGCCGGGTGCTGCTGATGGACGACTTGCTGGCGACCGGAGGGACCGCCGCCGCCGCCGCCGCGCTGTTGCGGCGTTTGGAGGCGCACATCCTCGAGGCCGTATTCTTCGTCGAGCTCGAGTCTCTTCGAGGCCGCGCGCGGCTGGGATCGACGCCGGTGCGGTCCCTGGTGGCCTTCTGATTGGCGCCGTCGTGCTTCCTTCGACGGGAATACCGTTCATGGACTGGCTGCGGGCCATGGATCTGGCGGCGTACCGCTGGGTCCACGAGGGGATGCGGCATCCCTGGCTCGACACATTGGCGGCGCTGTTCAGCTGGAATGGCTTATTGGCTTTGGTGGTGGTGTTGGCCGTGGCCGGCGTGATCTGGAGGGGGAGCCAGCGGGCGCGGATCTGTCTGGGGCTGGTGGTGCTGGCCGTTCTGGCGGGTGAAGTCGGCGTTTACCAGCCGCTCAAGAGAGGGATCGGCCGGCTGCGCCCGGAGATCCTCGCGGAAACCGAGAATCCCGACGAGCTGCGGCGGAATCGGTCCAGCATGCCGTCCTCGCATGCGGGCAACTGGTTCGCGGCGGCCATGGTGCTGGGGATGTATTATCGGCGCAGCTGGAGGTACATGGCGCCAGCGGGGACGCTGGCGGCTTTCTCGAGGGTGTATCAAGGGGCCCATTATCCGGCCGATGTGGTGGCGGGAGCTCTGCTGGGGATCGCCGTTGGCTACGGAGTGGTCCGGATGGCGTCGGCATTCTGGGAGGTGGCGGGTGCGCGATGGTTCCCATGCTGGTGGCGGCGGTGTCGATCGCTTCGTGTTCCGGACGCGGTCGAGGCCGTGCCGAAGATTTCGGAGGACCGATGGCGCGAGGAACGCCATCGGCAATGGAGATCGCTGGCGTATGTGGCGATCGGATTGATCCTGGCGGCACGGCTGATCTACGTGGGCAGCGACACCATCGAGCTGAGCGAGGATGAGGCCTATCAATGGCTCTGGTCCAAGCGCCTGGATTGGTCCTATTACAGCAAGCCGCCGATGATCGCCTGCGCGCAATGGCTGGGGACGCATCTGTGGGGGGATCGGGAGTTCGGCGTGCGGTTCTGGTCGCCGGTGATCGCGGCGGTCCTCGGGCTGGTGCTGTACCGCCATCTGGCGCGCGAGCTGCATCCGGGGGCGGGGCTGGCGATGGTGGTGATTGGGCTGGCGACCCCCCTGCTGGCGGCGGGGTCGGTGCTGATGACGATCGATCCGCTTTCAGTGGTGTTTTGGACGGCGGCCATGATTTCGGGCCTGTCGGCCGTTCGGAGCGGATCCACGGCCGCGTGGGTGTGGACGGGGGCATGGATGGGGCTCGGATTTCTGAGCAAGTATGTGGCCTTATTCCAGTGGGCATCGTGGGCATTGTTCTTCGTGCTATGGCCGGATGCACGGCGCCAGCTGCGCCGTCCGGGGCCTTACCTGGCCCTGGCGATCAACTTGGCATGCATGCTGCCGGTCATCGGGTGGAACGTCGGGCACGATTGGGTGACGGTCACGCATGTCGCCCAGGTGGGACATGTGGGCCGGGAATGGCAGTTCACGGTCAAATACCTCGCTGATTTTGTCGCGGTCGAGGCGGGATTGCTCCATCCGATCTTCTTTGCGGGAGCGGCAGTGGCGGCGTTTGCTTTCTGGCAGCAGCGGGGGCCGGCGATCGACGGGGCCCGGCGGATGCGGCGAGTGTTCTACTTTTGCATGGGCGCGCCGGTGTTCGGATTTTATGCGCTGTATACGATGCATTCGCGGGTGCAGCCGAACTGGATTGCGCCGGCGGTGGTGCCGTTGTTCTGCCTGATGGTGGACTACTGGGAATCGCGGTGGCGGGAGGGGCTGCGCTGGCTGCGGCCGCTGTTCGTGGGGGGCGCGGCGGCGGGGATATCGGGGGTCCTTCTACTGCACAACACCAACCTGCTGATCAAGCTGACGGGGCGCGCGCTGCCGGTCGAAGTGGATCCGCTGCGCAGAGTCCGTGGCTGGGCGAAGACTGCCCGGGTCACGGGCGAAGCGCGTGAGCGGCTCGAGGCTGAAGGCAGGCCGGCGTTCATCATCGGCGATCATTATGGAATCGTGGGCCAGCTTTCCTTCTATCTTCCAGAGGCGAAGGCGGGGGTGCCGGACGATCCCATGGTGTATTATCAAACCACGGACCAGCCGCGGAATCAGTTCTATTTCTGGCCTGGGTACCGGGAGCGCCGAGGCCAGAACGCGATCTATGTGCTGCAGACCGACACCCCTCAGCCGGCGCCCGAGGCCATCGTCACCGAATTCAGCCGGGTCGAGGATTGGGGTCTGCGGGAAATTCAATACCGCGATCGCGTGATGCGCCGGATTCAGATATTTGCCTGCCGTGAGCTCCGCTGAGGAAACGGTCTCCCACTTTTTTCCGGCGGGCGATTACGGCCTGGATGCGACCCTGAGTTCGGGCCAGGTCTTTCGCTGGCGCCGCCAGGGGACGGCATGGGAAGGCGTGGTCGAGACTCGCTGGGTTCGCCTGACCCAAACCAGGGACGGGCTGCATGCCGAAGCGATGGCTGGCGATGGCGATTGGCGGTGGCTGAGGGGGTTTCTTCAGGTGGAGGTCGATCTCAAAGCGGTCCAGGCCCAATGGCCCGACGATCCGCCGCTGCGGGCGGCTGCCGCTCGGTGGCCCGGACTGCGCCTGCTGCGCCAACAGCCCTGGGAGTGTCTTGCATCGTTCATCCTCTCGTCGAACAAGCAAATCATCCAGATCCAGCAGATGGTTGGCGAATTATGCTGCCGGTATGGAATTCGGGTGCGGGCTCCGGCGGGAGCGGATCCGGCGCATGCTTTTCCGGCGGCGGCTTCTCTTGCCTCCTGTTCCGACGGCGACCTGCGCGGATGCCGATTAGGCTTTCGGGCGCCTTATCTCCGGGAGACAGCGCGGCGAGTGGCGGAAGGGGAGATCGACCTGGATGGATTGCGCCGGCTGCCGGTTCAGGAGGCGCGCCGGCGGCTCGAGGGACTGCCCGGCGTGGGGCGAAAAATCGCGGATTGCGTCTTGCTGTTCGCGCTCGGTTTTTCGGAAGTGTTTCCGATGGACGTGTGGGTGGAAAAGGCATTGCGGCGATGGTATTTTGCGGGCAGCCAGCCGACTCGGCGCTGCCTGCTGCAATTTGCGGAGTGTCATTTTGGGCCTCAGGGCGGTTATGCCCAGCAATATCTGTTTCACGCCGCCCGAATGTGCCGGAGGCGATCTGGGGCGCTTGCGTGTGAGGAGGCGAAGCGGGCCGGCCCGGCGGGCATTCGATCCGTTCGGACCATTCCCTCCGTTGAAGGATTCTCATGAAGACAAATCTCGATGTGCTGTTTACGCCGGCCGATTTCGCGGTGCTGCCCCGGCGCGATCTGGGGCAGACCGCGTGCGTGGTGTTCGACGTGTTTCGGGCCACCAGCAGCATGTTGACGGCGCTGGCGCACGGGGCCCGCGCGATCCGGCCGGTGGCGGGGATTCCCGAGGCGCTGGCGGTGCGGGCGCGGCAGCCGGATGTCCTGCTCGCTGGAGAGCGCAACGGCCTGCGCATCCGGGCCGCTCAAGCGGACGGGATCGATTTTGACCTGGGCAATTCCCCCCGGGAATTCACCCCCGAGCGGGTGCGTGACCGGACGATCGTTATGACGACCACCAATGGCACTCGGGCCCTGCAATCGTGCCGGGGAGCGGCTCAGGTGTTGGCGGGCGGCTTCTTGAATTTGGGGCGAACCGCGGATCATCTGCGGCGGCAGCATCCGCAGGAAGTGCTCGTGGTATGCAGCGGGACATTCGAGCAACCGGCGTTGGAGGACGTGCTGGCGGCGGGTGCGTTGTGCGAGCGTCTTTGGGCGGATTACGGCGATGGCGATATATCCGACGGTGCGCAGATCGCGCGGCAGGTGTATGGAACGAATCGGGGGGATCTGATGGCCGCCGTCTCGATGGCCCGCAACGGGCGGCGGCTGCTGGCTCATCCGGATTTGCGGGATGACGTTCCTGCCTGTCTGCAAATGGACCGGTGGAGCTTCCTGGCGGGCCTGGAGGCCGACGGGATGGTGCGCCGATGGGATTAGCGGAGTCGAATCACCTGATAGAACCGGGGCGCGCTTTCATCCCGGGTGTCGGTGACCGTCATGGTGAAATCCTCGGCGGCGCGAGGCGCGCCGAGGTCTTGCCAGGCCGGATCCAGGAGGCGGTCGGTGAATCGGGCTTGGTAGAACTGGCCGGGCTCAGACGTCCAGGTGACGGTCACGGTTCCATTGGAATAAACGGTGATCTCCGTCAACCGGGGCGGCTCGCTCGGGCCCAGAACGAAGACCTGGAAAGTCCGGGCATGGCTGAGCGGAGGATCGCCCCGGTCGGTCACCCGGACGGTGAATTCGTAGGCGGCGGGGCCCTGATCGGGTCCGGGCGTCCATTGGAACTGGCCCTGCTCGGAAAGAGAGGCTCCCGGAGGGGGTTCGGTGGCGAAGTCGAACACGAGGTCCTGGGCCGGGTAATCGGGGTCGGCAGCGGAGATCGAGAATTCGAGGGATTGGGAGATGCGGACGTACTGGCTGGCGATTTCGTCGAGAACGGGAGGCTGGTTGAGCTCGACGACGTCGATGTAGAAAGTCGAGGATGTCTCCTGATGCGGCGCGCCATTGTCGGAGACTCGGACGGTGAGTGCATAGCGGCCGGGGCCATCGAGCTCGCCGGGTATCCAGCTGAAGAGACCTGAGGCGGGGTGAACGGCGGCGGCGGCGGGCCCATCGGGATCGAGCCGGAAGGCGAGCGATTGGCCGGGATCGGGATCGGCGGCGAGGATGGGGAACGAGAGGAGGGCGCCTTCGGCGGCGGATCGATCGGAGATGGGCTCGATGCGGGGCGGCTGGTTCGAGGGGGCGTAGTGGTTCGGCTGGCCCGGGGTGGCCGAGGTCAGCCACAGGGGCTCGGCGCCCACGGCGCCATCGGGGTAGCGTCCTTGGCTGGCATGATTGGTCTGGGCGCCGAACTCGATGGCATCCACCCAACGGTCGTCGGGCGCTAACAGCGCGAGGCTTTCGCCTTCGGAGTCGAGCTGGAAATTGACATGCAGATCGGCGCGCTGCGTCGAGTTTTGCCATGTCTCATCATCCGCCCAGACCAGGAGGAATCCCTGTGCCGGGATCGAGACGCCCGCCGGGATGACGAATCGGTTGGCGCGAGCCGGATCATCGGTCAGAAAGAACCCGGTCAGATCGATTGCCGCGTCATCGGCGTTGTAGAGCTCGAACCAGTCGTCGAAATCGCTGTCGGCGGGGTCGGGGACGGCGCCGTTGTTATGGGACATCCATTCGTTGAACAGGACATTGGCGGGGCCGGCGGCGGGATTGTTGGTGGCGCCGGGCGTGGGATAGTGGAAAACGCGGTGTCCGGCGGTCTCACCATCGGGATAGGCGCCGAAGGATCGATCCGCCGGGACTTGCTGATAGGGAAGGGCGTCCACGAGCTGGGTCTGGCCATTCACCAGCCGGGAGAGGACGACCATTCCTTCGGGGGAAATCGGGGTGAAATGGGAGTGGGGAGCGGCGGCGGTAGATTCGGCGGGCTCGGCGTCCAGCCACACCTGGAGGAAGCCGCCTGCGGGCACGGCGGCGTCCGCAGGAAACGCCCAGGACAGGAGATTGGTGCAGGTCGTGCCCAGGAAGAAGCCATCCATGGGAACGGGATCGGATCCAGCATTGAAGATCTCGATCCACGGGTCGCGATCGCCGGCTGCGTCGGCGGGGCCGGAAAGGTTCTGAAGGACGATTTCGTTGAGGCGCAAGGGGGGGAATTCGGGCAGGGACGATCGGCCGGAGTTGGCCTTGCCTGGGGTGAAGGGGGAAAGAGCCGAGGCATCGAGGGGCTCGGCATCGAGCGTCATGCCGAACACGATGTCGGTGCTATTGGCGGTGCCCTGGTGGACCTCGACGGCGAGGACGTTGCGGCCCGGGCGCAAGAATTCATTGGTGAGGATCACGGGCCCTTGGTAGACGGCGTTGTTGATGTTGGATTGCGACAGGGTCAGGGAATCGACCGTTCCCGGGCGCATGTTGAAACGATGCCACTCGTGGCCGTTGAGGTAGAACACAGCGCCATCGTCGATGACTGTGCGGAGCTGGAGACGATAACGAGCGGGATCGCCAGCGAACGAGAACTCGGTGCGAAAGTAAAACGTGCGGGGGCCGATGGTGAGGGGTGTGTTTTTCGGGGCGGGGAGGGCAGCAGTCTCGACGTAAAGGAGGGCGGGGCCGGCGGGCCATTGGCTGGCGGCGGGGTAATCGATTTCCTTCCAGTCCGTGCCCAGGTTGAACCCCGATTGGTCGTAGGACCAGGATTGATCGATGGGGATCAGGGACTGGTTGGTTAGGGCGGGCGTCTGGCCGGCGCTCTCGGGATCGATGGCGGTCCAGTTGGCCACGCGGTTGTTGTCGCGGAGAGGATCAACGAGCTGGAGGGAAGGGCCGCGTCCGTCTGCAGGGGCGGGCCAGGGCGGATCATCGTCGTAGGTGACTTGGTCGACGACGAGTTCGGGGCGGGAGACGTCGGCGGGCCGGATCAGACGCAAGGTTTCGCCGCCCGGATCGAGGCGCCCGGCGTATTGGCCGGCCAATGGAATTGCGTTGCCATAGGCCGTGGCGAAAGCCGCGCGGTCCTCCGCCACGAGGAGAAAGCCGCCGGGCACGATCAGCGTGCCGTCCGGGAAGGTGAAATCGATGCCGGAGAGGCCGAGCCCGCCCAGGTCGAACGCGGTTTGGGCGGAGGTGTTGTGCAGCTCGACGAACCCAGCGCGCGGCATGGCCGGCTGGTACATGATCTCGTTGATGACGACATGGTTCTCGATCGGCTCGGCGGCGCCGGTGTAGCGGACGGAGATCGTGTCGGTTGCGCCAGGAACGGGCGTGTCGGAGAAGTCATATCCGATCAGCATCAGGTCATTGTCGCCCTCCTCGAGCACGAGATTGGCGGCCCAGTTGGTGACACTGGTCCAGGTGATCGGCAAGATCTGGCCGTTGAGGCGCAGGGTTTTGACGGAGACCGGTGCGGCGCCGGTGAGGCGAAAGTAATTGCGGTTGGTGGTGAAGCTGGCGCCGGAGTTGCTGGTGATGGCAAAGGCGGCCGACGGGATCTGGCCGAGGATGAACTCGCGGCGCTGGCGGATCCATTCAGGGATCGAGATGTTTTGGGCGCCACTGGCGGCGAATGGGGAGACGGTGGTGACGCTGTTGGCCTGGAGGGCCTGGTAGCGGCTTTGGATGATCGGCGTGGACCGTTCGGGCAGGAGAGGGCCGTCGATCGCGCGCTGGAGCGCCCGGAAATACGCCCGTCGGAAATGGGGATGATTATAGAGCCGGCTGATCTCGGTGGCGCCCCCATCGACGGTAAAGAGGTTCTGGGTGGGGCCATGCCCGCCGTTGCAGCCCAGGGAGAAATCCAGATCCCAAAGCAGCAGCTTCCAGGAAGCGGAGTTCGGACGATACAGGAAGGTGTTTTTTCCGCGGTTATAGCCGTAGCCGTCCCAGTCCCCCAGGACATGCCGCAAGGCGAACGCGTTGATCCATTCTTCGGCGTCGATCGTGTTTTCGATGCCCTCGACGTAGGTGGCGTCGGGGCTGTTGAAGATGTCTGCCAGGCGGAAGAGGGCGCTGTAATCGTCGTCGAGCGTGCCATTGAACTTCCTCTCCCAGCTCCAGCGGTAGCGGGCCTGTTTATGGATAGAGCGGCCGGAGGCCAGGTCAGTGGTCAGATAGAGCTGGAGATGGGCGTTTTCGTTGAACTGCATGCCGACCGAATCGTTGAACTCGAACCAGTCATCGATCTTGAAGATCTGGCCGCCGGCATCCTCGGCGAACCAGCCGCGGACGTAGTCGGAGTCCGGCTGCTGTGTGTCGGAGTAGATTGGAATGCCGCGGCTGGCGTTGGCGACGCCGTTGAGGACGACGTGGACAAACCGCTGGTAGCTGCCGGGCAGGCCGAGCTGGCGGGCCATCCAGAACGCGGTCATCTCGCGGAGGGCGGTGCTGTCGCGGGAGCTGGGTTCGAGCGAGTCGAGGTTCAGCTCGTCGGCGTTCAGGAAGGGATTGTCTTTGGGGAGGTCCCAGACATAGGCGCAGCTGGCGCCGGTCGGGCCGGTGTAGTTCGGGCGGACGAACGGGCTGCCCCGGTAGCGTCCGCCGGCCTGGTGGATGATGCGCGACTGGCGGTAGACGAACGTGGCATCCAAGGACTCATTGCTGAGCTTCTCGCGGGTGGTCCAGGTGCTGATGTTGCGGGACGTCATCCAGAGCCGGTAGACGCCGAATCCGCCGGGCGGGGTGGGATCGCCGAAGCGGACGAGGCATTCCCGGTCGGGCGCCGACTCCGGGTAGCAGCGGGCTGCCGGCACGGCAGCTTGATCGGCCGCCTCGATGGAATAGGCCACGAGTGTGCCCGACGAATAGGCGGGCAGGGTGGCGCTGTAGAGGCCGGCCCCGCGGTCGGTCATGACCAGGGTATTATATGCGGTCTGCGGGTCGACTCGATACCGGATCGCCGCCCCTGCGATGCCGTCCAGATCGGCGATTCGAGCCAGGATGGTCACAGCCTGGCCGCCGGAGGGGACGACGGGATAGTGGGCAACCCGGCTGATGGCGGGCCCTGCGTTATCGAGCGCGCGGCTGTTCCGCCGGCCGGGTGTGCCGAGGTCGGTGGGCACGGCGAGTGTTCCGGGGGCTTCGAGGTAATTCCCATACAGCCGCAAGAGCAGATCGGGATGCCCGCGCAGCCAGCGGGCGCGTCCGCGGATGGTGGCGGTGCCGGATGTGAGCGCGACGGGGAGGTTGATCTCGAGGCGGTTGGCGCCGTTGTCGCCGCCGGATGTGGCGCGAAGATGGAGGCTGCGCGCGCTCTGGTATCCTTCGGAGGCGAGAATCGAGCGGACGTGGTTGCCCTGGATGGTCCAGCCGGTGAGGCCGGACTCGAAGGCGCCGTTGGAGACGAGGTTGGCTCCGCCGGGCACGAAGACCTCGAGGTCATCCACCAGGCATTCGCCGGCCCCGAGAAGCATCACGTGCAGCTCGCTGGTTCCATCGACGCCGCGGCCCAAGTCCAGCCGGCCGGTGTGCTCGATGGGCGTCCATGGGCTTTTAGCGGTGTCGTCGCTATCGGCCCAATGGGCGGCCAGGCGGTTGTCGGCTCGAGGATCGATCAGCTCGAGGCTGCTGCCCTTGCCGTCGGACCAGCTGCCCCAGGCGCCGCCGTCCAAGTAGGCGACCTCGTCCACGGTGATGTAGATGCGGTTGGTGACTGCGATCGATTGGTTCGTGGAGACGATTTCGTCAGGCATCTCGAGAGCGATCCGTTCGCCGCTGTTGGCGAGGCGGCCTCTGAAGTTGCCAATGAGGTTGGTTGCGGTGAGTCCGGGGTAACGCTCGAGCAGGCGCGCCGCGTCCCGGGCGATCGCCAGGTACCCATCCGCCGGGATCACGGTCCCGGGCGGCAATGTAAATTCGATGGCATCGTTCAATCGCCAATAGCTCACGTCGACCGGCAGCGGACCGCGGTTGTGGATCTCGACGAACTCATCGTCATCGTTGCCGGAGATCGGATTGTACATGATCTCGTTGATGACCACCGGGCGGATGAGGAGGGTGGTGTTGGGTTCACCCGGCGTGACCGAGCCCAGCTCGTGAAATCCCTGCGCGCCGTCGGGGAATCGGCCGGTCGAGACGCCCTTGGCCTGCCCGCCAAAACGCACAGCATCGATGATCCGGGCTCCGTCGGCGCTTTTAAGATAGATCGTTTCGCCTTGGGAGCTGAGGGCGAAACCGAGGTCGGCCTCGCGCAGCGCAACGAATCCGGCGGCGGGGATCCATGCGCCGGCCGGGAACACGAAACGATTGGTGGCGGGATCGTCAGTCAGCACGCACCCGGTCATTTCGACGGGCTGGGTGCTGTAGTTGTAGAGCTCGACGAAATCGGGCTGAGCATTGTCCCCGCGCGCGAGGAACTCGTTGATCGCGACGCGGCTCCAGGGATGGACGGCGAGCGGATCCTCGGCGCCCGGGCTTCCGCCGATATTGTGGCTGGCGGACCACGCGCGGGGTTGGCTTTCGCCAAAGGACGGGCGCGCCAGGACCATCGAGTGGCCCGCGCCATCCGCGGCTACGGGGAATGGGGAGTCATCGGCGTATTCGACCTCGAGCAGGAGTGCGTTCAGCTCGTTGCGGAGCTCGAGGACGCCGCTGCCATTGGGAAGACGGCCGGCGAACGGCCCCAGCGCGCTGGGAAAACCAGAAACGGCTTCGAGATCGGCGGGCGATGCAGCCACGACAACATAGCCGCGAGCGGCCATCGTTGTGCCCCGGGGAAAGGTGTATTCCACGTCGCCCGCCAGCCGATACCCACCGATTTCCTCCGGCCAATCGTTCGAGTTATAGAGCTCGATGAACTCGAGCACACGATCATCTGTGCGGTCGGCCGGATGATACATGATTTCCGTGATGGCGATGCCGGTGCGTCTCGAGGACGGCCCGGCTGGCTCGCGCAACGGCTCGAGCCAATGCGGGTCTACGGGCTGGATCGGAGGGGCATCGGCGGCACGGGGCGACGGCAGCAAATCACTCGGGAGGAATAGGATCGCAATCAGCCCCCAGGCCCTGGCCGCAGCCAAGGCCATCCGGCTGAGCCCGAACGATCCCAATCGAGCGCGCATTTGTGGATCGATACTGGGCCCAAACTGGAACCGAGAAAAGCATTTACAACGCACGCTGGTGGAAGAGCAGAAAACATGCCGGACAACCGGTCGTCCCGACGGCTTTCAGCTAAGGGTCTGTGCAAAAATTAATTCCGATTTTGCTGGAGGGGATTGGGCGGGCTGGCAAGGCGCGACGAGCGAGCATACCCGCGCGGTCTGTGAGCGAGGAGCAACAAAGCCAGCCCGCCCAAGACCCCCAGCCCGCAGGGGCGGGGCGGCGCCGGGCCATCTGCTTCGTTGCTCGGTCGGTCATGTATCGCA
>CAYWIM010000033.1:28141-42551 GCA_964458325.1 uncultured Verrucomicrobiota bacterium | reverse complement strand
ATTGCCGCCCACCACAAACACCGGGGTCTTGATGGACATGCTGAGATGCTCGTAATTCCCAGTCGGATTGCCTTGAGTCTCGGCGGCATAGTCGGGCGCCGACAGATCGGACAAGCGCGCCTGGACCTGGCCGTAACACCAGTTCCCACCTGCGATTCCCCGGCGCAGGACTGCCATGGAATCGATCGGGAGGGCGCCGCGCCGCGCCGGAACGTGAATGCTTATCTCAGGCCATGGAGCAGCAGTGAGGCCCGTTCCTGGATGATGGCAGCCACGCGCCTGGCCATGGTGAGGTCGTTCGTGGCCGCCAGAAGGTCTTGATTACGGAGTTCATCGATGGCCTTGCCGCACAAACCCACGATGCGTTCACGCAGCATCGGCCAACCCACGCTGCACTCCTGGGCCATCTTCCGCCAGTGGACGGGCGTGATCGTCTCGATGGAGTCGCTGTTCCCGATCTTCATGGCTGGAGTCCTGGACAGCTCCGGCCAAGCCAGCGTACAGACCAGATCATAGAACGGCGCAAGCCTTCGTTCGGCGCGACGGTAGAGCATCGAGTAGTTCCTGCCGTGCGCGTCGGCATTTCCGATCAGTACATTGAAAATCAGGCCATCCAGGAAATCGCGAATGTCCAGCGCCGCGACGGTCGACCAATCGCGGAGCAGGCCGATGCAGTCGCGGAGCAGCGGGCCGCCTTCCTGCTGGTACTTGCGCTCCGGGGGGAACCCCAGCGCCTGGCAGAAATCCTCCTGATGAACGCGCGTGACCGAGCCGTCCGCGCCGATGGCACGGTCGTATCGCCGGACGACGATGCACGGCTTGTCGCCGACCTGGCGGATGGACACCGGAGGAACATTCAGACCGGCCGCCTTGGCCAGCATCATGCAGAAGACCTCGGTAGCGACCAGGCCGGGGAATCGCTCGGGCTCCGGCTTGATGATGTGCGTGCTCGGTGTGTTGCCGAGAGGCAGCGCGATCGCGGCATCCCGCATCAGGATCGGCAGCTTCGACTGCGATCCGGCCAGCGAAAGCCTCAGCCCTTCGCGTCCCGCCATCAGCGGACGGCGGGGAAGCTCCGCGACGATCTCTTCCAGCTCTTTCTCGCTCAGTTCACGAACACGCATCTCGCCCGTGGCCGGAGGCGGCGCGTCCTCCGGCAGCAGGCTGACTGCTCCGGCACATTCGCCGCCCATGCGTTTGAGCATGGCGAAATCGTTGCGTTTGCTGATGCCAAGAATAGCGGCGATCTGTTGCCTTGGCCCCTCGTCGGGAAGGACGCCGGCGAAGAAAGGGCGGGCATGTTTTCCCCGGAACGGTTCGCTCTGCAGCGGCAGCGATCGGGAAAGAGGCATCGCTTCCGGCCTGTCCATCCATTCCGGGGCGTATTGGAACCCGAGAAGCCCGCTGTCATTCTCGTCCAGCGTGCCGACCCGTTCGCCATTCAGGTAGACAAGCAGCCGTTTCATGGTTGCTTGCCTCGCGTCTCATCGCTGCCGAGGATCGTCGTTTTGATGGAAAGCCCCAGCGCTTGCAGGACCTGCAGTGTCTTGCCTATCTGACAGGTGGGCTTTCCCTTCTCCAAATCGACGATGAACCGCAGCCCGGTGCCGCAAGTCATAGCCAGTTCCTTCTGGGTGATCTTCAGCTCCTTGCGCCGCGTCCGGATCGCCGTTCCGACCTGTCCAGTGGTTTTCATCGTTCCCGACCGGTAATATCTCGCGGCTTTGGCAATCCATCAACCGAAATATTACCGATCGGTAATAATTGGGGCAGCCAGGACTTCAGGAATGGGTCGGAAGGGGCGGCGATGGTCACGGGGCGGCGGCGGAACGGATCGAGGAACTGGATCTCGATGGCGCGAAGGGCGAGTCCCCGGTCTCTGTCGGCGGGCGGGAGGGCGGGGGGGCCATAGAGCGAATCGCCCAGGACGGGCAGCCGGGCGGCCGCCAGGTGCACGCGGATTTGGTGGGTGCGTCCGGTGATGGGCTGGGCCTCGACGAGGATGCGATCGCCGGAAGTCGCCAGGACACGGAATCGGGTTTCGGCCTGCTGGCCATGCCGGGGGTCGACGCGGACTCGTCCGGGCTGGCGCGAGTCATCGGACAGCCGGAGGTGGCAGGTCCAGGCCGGGGCGGATGCGCGGCCCTGGACGATGGCGAGGTAGCGTTTCCTGATCTGGCGTTCCTGAAACAGGCGGCTGTAAGCGCGGAGCGCGCCGGGCGATTTGGCCAGGAGGAGGACGCCGCTGGTGTCGGCATCGAGCCGGTGAATGAAGCGCAGGAATTTGATATGCCGGGCGCGGGCCCAGAAATCGCCTAAGGCGATCGATGTCCGCAGGGCAAGCTGAAGGTTGCGGCGCGTGTGTGTCCAGTCCTCGGGCGCGATGAGCCAGCCGGCGGGCTTGTCAATCGCCAACACTGCCGGATCCTCATAGAGGATGGGCACTTGGAGGCCGTCCAAGTCGATGGAATCAGGCTTCGGCAAAGAGGTATTCGAGGTCGTCGCGGGTCAGGCTGCGGTTGAAGCCCTCTTCGCCGAGGACATCGGCGATGGTCCGGGCTTTCCGCTGCTGGAGATCCCAGATTTTCTCCTCGACGGTTCCGGGGGCAATGAGGCGGTAGGCGATGACGGTGCGGGTTTGGCCGATGCGGTGGGATCGATCGATGGCCTGGGCCTCGACGGCGGGATTCCACCAGGGATCGTAGAGGATGACGTAGGTGGCGGAGGTCAAGTTGAGCCCGGTGCCGGCGGCGCGCAGGCTGAGGAGAAACACGCCGGGCTGGGGATCATCCTGAAAGGCCTGGACCACTTCCTGGCGGCGCCGGGTGGCGCCGGTGAGGATCCATGTGGGGATCTGGCGCTGGCGGCATTCGGCGGCCAGAAGGTCGAGCATTTGGACGAACTGGCTGAACAGGAGGATTTTCTGGCCTTCGGCGAGCATGGGCTCGAGCAGCTCGAAGAGCGTCTCGGTCTTGCCGGAAACCGAATCGCTGCCCACGAGCTGGGGATGGCAACAAATCTGGCGGAGGCGGGTCAAGGCGGCCAGGACATGGATGCGGCTGCGGTTGAGCCCGTGCTGGGCGACGGTCTGGAACACCTGTTCGCGGCTGCGTCTCAGCTCGGCCAGATAGAGCTTGCGCTGGTCGTCGGTGAGCTCGCAGTCGCGGCGCTCATCGATGCGGTCGGGCAGGTCCTGGGCCACTTGGCGCTTCAGGCGCCGCAGCAGCAACGGGCGAAGCCGAGCGGAGAGCCGCCTGTGGCGGACGGCGCGGGCGGCGTCATCGTCGCTGCAGGTCTCATACTGCGCGGCGAAGGCGGTCTGGGTGCCCAGGAGGCCGGGCTGGACGAAATCGACGATGCTCCAGAGGTCCAGGAGCCGGTTTTCGAGGGGCGTGCCGGTGAGCGCGAGGCGGTAATCGGCGCGCAACTGTTTCACGCTCTGGGTGACCTGGGCATCCGGGTTCTTGATAAACTGGGCTTCATCGAGGATCAGGGCGCGAAAGGCGAACTTTTGCAGCGCCGTCAAATCGCGTCGCAGGAGGGCGTAATTGGTCACAATGAGGTCGTGGCGGGGGATCTGCTGGCGCAAGTTGTGGCGGGCGGCGCCGCTTTCCAGCACGAGGACGGATAGGTCCGGGGTGAATCTCTGGGCTTCGCGCCGCCAATTGTGCAGGACCGATGCGGGGCAGATGACCAGCGAGGGCTGGGCGGGCGGGCTGGCCTGCTGTTTCATCCAGGCCAGCCAGGCGAGTGTCTGGACGGTTTTCCCCAAGCCCATGTCATCGGCCAGGATGCCGCCCAGCTTGAGCCGGGCGAGGCCGCACAGAAACTGGAAGCCTGCGTGCTGGTAAGGCCGCAAATCGGCGCGGACCGCGGATGGAACGGGCACGGTTGGCGGGCCAGCATACTCCGCCAGCCGCTGGCGCAAGGCGTCCAGGGCGGGATGGGGGCGAAAGCTGTCCAGGCGGGCATCGATCATTTCACGGTGCGGGGCCATGGCCACGGGCTGGGCAGCGGTCGAGAGATCCTCGAGGCCGAGATCGGCGAGGACCGCCTGCGCCTCGGCGACGGCGCCGGCATCCAGCTCGACCCAGCCGCTATCGGGGAGGCGGACGAAGCGGCCGGCGGCTCGAGCGAGCCGCTCGAGATCGGCCGGCGTGAGCCGATACCCTTCCTGCTCCCATTCGGCCGATACCGAGAACCAGTCGATGCCGCTGCTGCGAATGACCAGTTGGGGGCGAAGCGCCCGAGGCGCCAGGAACAGGCGGTGGAAGGCGGGGTTGCCGAGATACTCCGCCTGGCGGGGCCGGTCCTGCCAGGCATCGGCCAGACTGCTCAGAAAAGCCGGCTGGGCATCTCCGATCCAAAGGCCGGGTTCGGGCGTGAACCAGTCTAGCCGCCTCAGCCAAGCGGCGGCGGGCTCGAGGCGCGGATCTTCGAGGCAGTCGGGAGGATGGCTGGCGGGAGGCGGGGCTCCCTGTTTCTGCCATTCGAGGCCATTCCACTGCCAGCGGCTCTGGTCAAGCTCGCTGACCGCCAGCAGCCGCAGGCGCACCACATCGTCGGTCAGCTCGAACACGAACTGGGGGCAAGCCGGGTGCGCGCGGCAGACGCGATCCCAGGGCTGGCCGTCCTGCCCATGGATCTTGCGGAGGGAGGTGAGGCAGCGATGGCTGAGCTTGTGAACGGGGATCGAGCCGCGCTGGATCCATTCCTGGAAGAGACCGGCAGGAGGGGCCTGGCGGAGCAGGTGGAAGACGTGGCCGTCGAGGATCAGGCAGGGCTGGCCGGCGAACACGATCACATCCGACAAGCTCCGAAGCTGGCCGCTGCCGAGGGTGACCTGGTGGCTGAACTCGATGTCGCGGGCTGTCGGGGCCAGCCGGGGCAGCAGCCGAGCCGTCTGGCCATCGAACCGGAGCTGGCCCGGCGGATGCGCCAGCTCGATCCGCAGCCCATCTCCCCAGCGCGACAGCCAGCGCAGCAGCTCGAATCCCTCCAGGCAGATCGGCTCCCCGTTGGGTGGAACCGATTCCGGATGGGCCGCCAGCCATTCGATCAGCTCCCAGTCCGCGGTCGAGAACTGCTCGCGCTCGTGCGCGGGCCTCTGGGCCAGCGCCACGATCTCCGATGCGGAGCGGGGTCTCTCGCCGGAGCGGGGTCGCAGGACGGCGAACTCGATGGCCAATCGGTGCAGGGCGGGGGGCGGGGCGATGGGGATTGGGCGGGCGCGCACCCGGAGAGCGGCGCGGGGCGATTCGAGGTGGAACGGCTCCGGCGGGACCATCCAATCCTCGAGGCGGCGGATGAAATCCTGCTCGCGCTCGAGGCGGTCGATTTCGGCGAGTCGTTCGCGGTTAGCGCTGGGGGCCAGCTCCTGGGGGAGGGGGCGGCCGAGGCGGAGAAAGAGGATGGCGAGCTGTTCGAGCCGGGCCGGGCCGCGAGCGGCGACCATCGGGGACCACCAATCGCTCGGGCCGAAATCCCTGCGGTCCAGCTCGAGCTTGGCGAAGTAATCCTCGAGCAGGAGCCATGCCCGCTGGGGATCGGCGCAGCCGGCGAACTGCTCGAGCAATTCCTGGCGCTGGGCGACGGCGCCGCGGGAATCGGCCAGCTCGCGGCGGAGGTCGGCCCAGGGGCCGTAGGTTTTCTCGAGCACGGACTGATGCGCGTCGTATTTGGCGCGCGCTGCCGGCCGGCCTGGCCGATCCTGATGACGTTGGGAGTGATCCTTCATCGACCGTTGGTTACCGGAATAGAAGCCTATTCGCCATGAAACCGTCTGGGCGGTCAATGCCAAAGATCGTTCCAGACCATGAAGGCGCGGTGGAGGCCGTATCCCATCAGCGCGGTGGCGGGGAGGGTGAACAGCCAGGCGACCGCCATCTGGCCGACCACGCTCCACTTGACCGCGCTGAGCCGCTTGGTGGCGCCCACGCCCATGATCGAGGAAGAGATGACCTGTGTTGTCGAGAGGGGGATGCCGCCGTGGGTGGCCAGCTGGATCACGGCGGCGGCGGCGGTCTGGGCGGCAAACCCATGCACGGGCAGCAATCGAACCATCTTATGGCCCACAGTGGCGATGATGCGCCATCCGCCGGCCGCGGTGCCGGCGGCCATGGTGAGGGCGCACACGACCTTGATCCACAAGCTCACCTCGAACTTCGGGGCCCGGAGAAAGTCCAGCCAGGCGGGCAGCGCGTCAAACACGCCGGTGCGGGTGGCGGTGAACAGGGTCAGGGCAAGGATGCCCATCGTTTTTTGGGCGTCATTGGTGCCATGGCTGAGGCTCATCCATGCTGCGCTCAGGAGCTGGGCGCGCCCGAACAGCCGGTTGATGGTGTAGGGTTTCCAACGGCGCAGCAGCACCAGCAGCAGCCCCATGAACGCGAACCCCAGCGCCAGCCCGACCAGGGGCGAGAGCAGCATGGGCAGAACGACTTGCGGGATCAATCCTTTCCAGGCGTGGCTGACCGGATCCTGCAAGGACCAGTGAATGATCGACCATCGGCCATCGGCGGAGGCCAGAGTGGCGCCGCAAAGACTGCCGATCAAGGCGTGGCTCGAGCTGGAGGGCAGCCCATGCCACCAGGTCACCAGATTCCAGATCGAGGCGCCGAGCAGAGCGAACAGGATGGTGGGCAGCGTAACGAATTGGCTGTCCACCAGCGTGTTGCCCACGGTCGTCGCGACCGCCGTCCCGATCAGCGCGCCCCCCAGATTGCAGAAGGCCGACATCGTGACCGCCTGCCGCGGTGTCAACACCTTGGTCGACACAACCGTGGCAATGGAATTGGCAGTGTCGTGAAAGCCGTTGATGTATTCGAACATCAATGCGACCGCTATGACCGCGAGCACCAATCCCATAAACGCACAGGCGCACCAGAATAGGTGAACTGGGCGATGGATCAATCGCAATTGTTCCTTACGCCCCCACGAATCCGCGGCGCGGCGATTTTTCCGCTTGTGTCCGCCGCATGGCTTTGTCCAAATACCCGCGCCCAAGCAGGTGAGCCTTGCGCGCGGTCATCGGAGGGCGGGGGGGAAGCGGTGTGGCCAGGGGTGGCAGTCGAGCGGCGGGATCTGCTCGATCCACCGGGTCTTTTTGGGGATTCGGGCCTTTGGAGGGCTGATGTGCGCGGGCTTGCAGGGTGAATGGAATCGCTATGTTCTGGGATAAGAAATGGGAAACCCTTCCGCGGGCGGAGCTGGAGCAATGGCAGCTCCGGCGCCTGAGATCCACTGTCCAGCAGGTGGCCCGCCATGTGCCGTTCTACCAGCAGAAATGCGCCGAGCGCGGCCTCGGGCCCCGGGCGATCCAGTCGCTGAAGGACATCCGCCGGCTGCCGTTCACGACGCGCGAGGATCTGCGCGCGACGTATCCGTTCGGATTGCTGGCCGTGGATCGCGCCGAGGTTATTCGCCTGCACACCTCGAGCGGGACGACGGGCAAGCCCAAGGCGATGTTTTTTTCGAAGAAGGATGTTGCAGGCGCGGCCGATCTGATCGCGCGGTGCCTGGTGATGACGGGGGCGGGGCGGGGGGATGTGCTGCAGAACATGATGACCTATGGGCTGTTCACCGGCGCGCTGGTCATGCATTACGGCGCCGAGAAGGTGGGGCTGATGGTCATTCCAGCCGGGCCGGGCAATTCGGAGAGGCAGTGTCTGCTGATGCAGGATTTCCGGACCACGGTGTTTCACACCACCCCCAGCTACGCGTTGTATCTGGCCCAGTTCCTCAAGGAGCGCGGGATCGATCCTCGGCGGGACCTGTCGCTGCGCAAGGCATACATTGGCGCGGAGCCCTACTCGGACGAGACGCGGCGCAAGATCGAGGGCGCCCTGGGGGTGAAGGTTTACAACTCCTATGGCCTGTCGGAGATGAACGGGCCTGGCGTGGCATTCGAGTGCGAGCATCAGCAAGGGATGCATCTGTGGGAGGATCATTTTCTGATCGAGATCGTGGATCCAGCCACGGGCAACCCGCTGCCGGACGGCGAGGAAGGCGAGATGGTGCTCACGACCCTCCGGCGCGAGGCGATGCCGATCCTGCGGTATCGGACCCGGGACATCACGTCGGTCATTCGGACGGCGTGCCCCTGCGGTCGGACGCACCGGCGGATCCGCCGGATCACGGGCCGCGCGGACGACATGCTGATCGTGCGCGGGGTGAACCTGTACCCGCAGCAGATCGAGCGGGTGCTGATGAGCCTGCCGGCCGTCGGCCACAATTACCAGATCCACCTCGAAGGCCTCGACGAGCTGATTGTGAAAGTCGAGCTGGCCGACGCGAGCTTCGACGGCCGGGTCGAGCATCTGGTCAATCTCCAGCGGGAGATCGTCGAGCGGTTGCGGGCCGATCTGCTGGTGAAACCGCGGGTCGAGCTGCTGCCGCCCGGGTCGTTGCCGGTGAGCGAAGGCAAGGCCAAGCGCGTGTTCGACAAGCGCATCCTTTAGGAGCATCCATGAGCACCATCAAAGAGGTGGCGGTTTTCGCCGAGAACAAGCTGGGGCAGATGGCCATCATCACCAAGGTCCTCGCCGATGCCGGCGTGAACATCCGCTGGGTCACCATCGCCACCACCGAGACCTTCGGCGTGATCAAGTTCCTGGTCGATCGCTGCGACGAGGCGTTCGCGGCGCTGCGCCAGAAAGGATTCACCGTGTCGCTGATCGATGTCCTGGCGATCGAGGTGCCGGACAAGCCTGGCGGCCTGTTCGAGGTTGCCGACACCCTCCGGAAAAACGCGGTGAACGTCGAGAACGCCTCCGGCTTCGTGACCCAGTCCCAAAAGCGGGCTGTGCTGCTGATCGAGGTCAAGGATATCGATCGGGCGGAGCAGGTCCTGAAGAGGAAGCGCCTGCGGCTTTTGGGAGCCGATGAGGCGCTCACATTGTAGCCGGCCGACTCGAGCACCCGCCCATGGCGCACAGCCTGACCACCTGCACCTTCTGTGGCGTCGGCTGCGGCATTTACCTCGAGACCGCCGGGTCGACGATCACCGGGGCCTATCCCAGCATGTCGCATCCGACCAACCACGGGCGCATCTGCGTCCGGGGCTGGCACGTGCACGAGGTGGCCAGCTCGCCGGACCGGCTCAAGTCGCCGCGCCTCCGAAAGAATGGCGAGCTGGTGGATGTGAGCTGGGAAGAGGCGCTGGATTTCGTCGCGCGGCGCCTCGAGGAGATCCGGAGCCGCTATGGACCCGAGGCGCTGGCGTTTCTCAACTCGCCGCGCTGCTCGAACGAGGAGACCTACCTCCTGCAGAAGCTGGCGCGGGCGGTGATTGGGACCAACAATGTCGATCATGGGGGAGGCGTTTACTGCCACAACAGCATCGAGGTGCTGCTCGACATGGTCGGCGAGGCCGCTTCGACCAACTCGCTGGAGGACCTGGCCCAGAGCGAGGTGATCCTGGTGGATGGGGTCGATCTGGCGCGCCAGCTGCCGACCGTGGGGGGCCTGGTCATCCAGGCGCGGCTGCGCGGCGCGCGGCTGATCGTCATCGATCCCCGGCGCCACCGGCTGGCCGAGCTGGCCGATGGCTTCCTCCAATATCGTCCTGGCACCGACGTGTTTCTCTACGGGGCGATGGCTAAGGTGATCGTGGATCGCGGTCTCGAGAACCGGGCGTTCATTCGCGACCACTGCCGCGATTACGAGGCGTTTTTGGAGGCGGTGGCCGGCTACGATTTGCTGATGGCGGCGGATGTATGCGGCGTGCCCGCCGAGCAGATCGAGCAGGCTGCCCTGGCCTACGGCCGGGCGGCCCGGGCCGCACTGCTTTACTCGACGGGCAGCGAATCGCGCGAGAAGCCCGCGATGCAGTCGCTGGTGAACCTGGTTCTGCTCACGGGCAACCTCGGCAAGCCCGGGGCCGGGCTCTATCCGCTCACCGAGCAGAACAACCTGCAGGGCGTGTGCGATCTGGGGATGCTTCCCGACCGGTGGCCCGGCTATCGGCCGGTCGAGGACGACGCGGCGCGGGAGCGCCTCGAGACCCTCTGGAAGAGGCCGCTGCCTCGTCGTCCGGGGCTGGACACCCGCCAGGTGTTCGAGCAGGCCGGGCGCAACGGGATTCGGGGGCTTTGGTTCTGCCGGTACGATCCGGTGAGCACGGCGTTCTTCTGCGAGGCGGCGGGGGCGCTGGCGGATCTGGAGCTGGTGGTTGTGCAGCACCTGTTCATGACAGGCACGGCGAGCCTGGCGCATGTGATTCTGCCGACGGTGGCTTTCGGGGAGGAGCAGGTCACCTTCACCAGCACCGAGCGCCGGATTCAGCTCGCTGCCCGGGTGGTGCCGCCGCCGGTGGGCCCGCGGCCCGCCTGGCAGCACATCGTCGAGGTCGCCCATCGGCTGGGCGCCGACTGGCATTATCCGGATGCGGCTCATGTCATGGCGGAGATCGGGCAGGCGGTGCCGTTCTACCGCGGGGCCAGCTATGAGAACCTGGCCCGGGACTACGGCCGCCAATGGCCATGCACCCCGGAGAAGCCGCTGGGCACGCGCTGGCTCTTCGACGATGGCTTTGGCGATCGCCCGTTCCGGTTCGCGCCCGTCCCGCTTCCGGCCATGGGCGCCTCCGCTCCATCGGAGTATCCCATGTCGCTGATCTTCGGGAACTCGCTCTACTACTGGCACCAGAACGTCCTGGTCAAGCACAGCGAGACCCTCAAGCGGGAATACCGGATCCTGCTGCTGGATTACCCGGCTGGATTCGTGGAGATCAGCCCCGATGACGGGAAAGCCGCCGGCATCCGGGACGGGCAGAAGATCCGGCTGGTGACAGACCGCGGTTCGGCCGTCACCACCGCGCGGGTCACCTCGGAGGTGCGGAACGGGACGATCTACGTGCCGTATTTTGTCCGCGAGGTCGAAAAACAGATATTGGGACAAGCCTCGGTCGATGCCGGCAACCTCAGCCGGCCGGTCCCGGTGCGGGTGGAGGCCGCCTGATCCATGCGCGCACGCATCATCGCCTCCCATCAAATCGGCCGGATCCTCGAGCGGTTGCGCCAGGATTACGAGGTCTACGCCCCGTTCCAGGGGCGCGGGCGCGACACCTTTTTCGACCGCGTGACGGCGGAGAATCAGGATCAGGTTCAGCTTCATCTTCCCAATCCGTACTATCCGCCCAAGCGCTACGTGCTGCCGCATCTGGAGCGGCTGATGACGATGCGGCGGGAGGGGGCGGACTGGCGGATCGAGCCGGCCCCGGACGTGCAGCCTCGGGCGATCTTTGGGATCCGCTCGTGCGACGTGGCCGGCATACGGCACCTGGACCGGTTCTACCTGGGGCGGCAGTTCCTGGATCCCTACTATGCGCGCCGGCGGCGGGGATTGTTCCTGGTCAACGTGGTCTGCACCGATCTGGAGCGCGACATCAACGAGGAGTGTTTCTGCGTCTGCGCCGACACCGGGCCGGCGGCAGCCGAAGGATTCGATCTCCAGCTCATGGATCTGGGAGGGGAATGGCTGGTGGCGGCCGGGTCCGCCGCGGGCGAAGCCTTTCTTGCGGATCCCATGTTCCAGCGGGGAACCCCCGAGCATCTGGAGCGGCGCCGCGAAATCCTCGAACGCACCCGGCGCAGTTTCCGGGCCACGACGGGCTGGTTCTCCGCCACCGTCCGCTACATCACGCGCGGGGACGTGCTGGATGCGACGTGGACGGAGGTAGGCCACCGGTGCCTCGAGTGCGGCGGCTGCACATACGTGTGTCCGGCCTGCACCTGCTTCACCGTGTCCGATCGGCCGACGGCCAACGGCGAGATCGAGCGAGTCCGGCTCTGGGATGCCTGCGCCCTCAACGGGTTCACCCGGATGGCCGGCGGATTCAATCCGCGCCGGGCGGTTCACGACCGGCGCAACCGCCGGTTCTTCCGCAAGCTGGCCCACTATTTCATCCAGCGCGAGCTGTCGATGGCTTGCGTGGGGTGCGGGCGGTGCGACGCCGTCTGCCATGGCGAGGTGGGCATGCCCAGCGTGATCGAGATGATCCGCCGCGCCACGAGCAAGGCCCTCTCGGGGCCCGCGGCTCCGGCGGCTGCCGTCTCGGGCGAACCCGAGCAGGGGAGGAAGCCATGAGCCGCTCCGGCATGCCCGATCCGATGCCGCGCGCGGGCGCGGCGGCCGATGCCGGCCCCGACGCGGCGGCGGATCTGCGGACCAACATCTACCTGCCGCGCCTGGCCGTGATCGACCGCGTGGTCGACGAGATCACCGACGTGCGGACCCTGTTCTGGCATTTCGAGGATCCGGAGGCGCAGCGTGCCTTCCGCCAGTTCCGGCCGGGCCAGTTCGCCCAGGTCACGGTGTTCGGAACCGGCGAGTTTCCCGCGTCGCTGCCCGCCAGCCCGACCGAGGATGAGACCTTCTTCACGGTGCGGCAGGTGGGGAGCTGCACCGCCGCGCTGCACCGGCTGCGGGCCGGGGATCGATTCGCGGTGCGCGGGCCTTACGGCAACGGGTTTCGGATGGACGATTTCGCGGGCCAGAACCTGGTATTCGTGGCGGGCGGCATCGGCCTGATCCCGCTGCGATCCTGCATCCTGTATGCCCTGGCGCACCGCTCTCAGTATGGGCGGATCCTGGTTTTCTGCGGGGCGAAGACGCCGCGCGAGCTGATGTATCGGGAGAATCTCCGGTCGTGGGAGCAGGCGGCGGGGATCGAATGCCATCTCACGGTCGATCAGCCGGGGGAGGGATGGACCGGCCATGTGGGCGTCGTGGGCGGGCTGTTCAAGAAGCCGGGCATTCAAGTCCCGGTCGAGAACACGACCGCGTTCGTCTGCGGCCCGCCGGTCATGTTTCGCTTCGTGATCCGGGATCTGACGGGCATGGGATTGTCGCCGCAGAGGATCTACTCGACGCTCGAGCGCTACATGAAATGCGGCGTGGGCAAGTGCGGCCACTGCTGCATTGGCGTCGCCTACGTCTGCCTGGACGGTCCGGTGTTCACCTGCGACCAGATCCAGAAGCTGGGGGAGGATATCTGATGGGCGACTGGCTGTCCGAGCTGGCCGAGTGTTTCCGGGGACGAGTCTGCCTGGCCGGTCTGGGCCAACTCGGCCGGGGCGACGATGCCTTCGGGGTGCACCTGGCCCAGCGCCTGGCTCGGCTCGAGGCCAGGCCGGGCGTCCGCGTTCTGGCGGCTGGAACGGATCTCGAGTCCTGCGCCCATCGTTTCTTGTCCGGCGAGGACGATCACGTCATCTTTCTCGATGCGGTTGCGGCCGGCCAACCGCCTGGCGCCGTGATCTGGATGGGCGGCGCCGATCTGCAGGACCGGTTCCCCGCGGTCTCGACCCACCGGCTATCCCTGGGTCTTCTGGCGAGGGTGATCGAAGACGGCCGGGCCACTCGCTGCTGGCTGTTGGGGATCGAGCCTGCCACGGTGTCTTACGGGGCCGCCCTCTCGCCCATGGTGGCGGGCGTTTTCGAAGAACTGTATCGGTGGCTGGCGCCTCGAGTCGCGCATTCTGTTCCGGCAGCCACACGGCTTGTTCCAGCTGGTGAACTGGGCGTCTCATGACCACTCCGGAACAAGCGGTTCTATGGGCGGCGCTGCTTTGCGGAGCGGGGGCGGTTGCCACGTTGATTCCCCGGTCCAATCGGCTATCGGGCGGCCTGGCTTTCCTGTTCATGGGGGGCGCCGGCGTTCTGGTGTGGTGGGCGGTGGCGCGCGTGCTGATGGACGGGCCGGGGGAGCCGGAGACGTTTGTCGCCTACCCGGCCTGGGGGTTTGCGCTGCGCCTGCACGTGGACGGCTTGAGCGCGGTGTTCCTGGCGCTGGTGGCCACGGTCTCCCCGGCGGCGGTGTTTTTCTCGATCCGCTATCTCGACCACCATTCCGAGTATGGGCCGAGGCGGTTCTATCCATACCTGCTGGGCTTTATTGGGGCGATGGTGGCGATCGTGAGCACCACCGACACGATGTATTTCTTCTTCATCTTCTGGCAGATGATGACGCTGACCTCCTACGCGCTGGTGCGATTCGAGCATCGCCGGCCGGAGAACGTGCGCGCCGCCAATCAGTATCTGCTGATGATGCAGGCGGCCTGCGCCCTGACGATGCTCGGCGCTCTGCTGCTGGCGCCGGCCGGTCCGGTTGTCTCGGGGGGCGGCGAGCCGGTGATGCGGTTTGATTTCGAGGCTTTGGCCCTGCAGATGCCGACGCTGCTCCGCGAGCAGCGGGGAGTCGTCACCGCCGCCCTGCTCCTGTTCCTGGTCGGGTTCGGCATCAAGCTGGGCATCTGGCCCTTCGGCCAGTTCTGGCTGCCGGACGCCCATCCGGCCGCGCCTTCGCCCGTGAGCGCTCTCCTGTCGGGGGTCATGATCAAGACGGGGATTTACGGCATGATCCGATATTTTCTCTGGCTGCTGCCTGAGCATCCGGGGGGCGACTATC
>CAYWIM010000033.1:0-28131 GCA_964458325.1 uncultured Verrucomicrobiota bacterium | reverse complement strand
CGCTGCGCGTCGCTCTTTGGATCTTCTTGACCTCCGTTCGGGGTATGGGCCGGGGCGGTGCTATCCATGGGTGCTGGGCTGGGGTGGGGCGATGGTGGTTCTGGGCGGCATCACGCTGTTCGTTGGCACGATGCAGGCCCTGCGCCAGGAGCAGGCCAAGCGCCTGCTGGCGTACTCGAGCATGGGCCAGGCTGGCTATCTCCTATTTGGCCTGGGGGTTTGCCTGGTCCTGCTTCCATCCGGACATTCCGCGGCGCCGTCCCTGGCCGCTCTCGCCCTGGTGGGGGTGCTGTTCCACACGCTGAATCACGGCCTGTTCAAGAGCCTGCTGTTTCTCTGCGCCGGCTCGGTGCAGCGGGCGACCGGCACGCTCGACCTGAATCGGTTGGGCGGCCTGCTGCCGCGCATGCCCTGGACGGGCGCGGCGGCGCTTGTGGCGGCCCTGGCGATCTCCGGGGTTCCGCTGCTGAACGGTTTCGCCAGCAAGTGGTGCCTGTTCGTTTCGGCGATTGCCGGCGGCCAATGCGCGCCCTGGCTGCCATGGGCTGGCGCGGTCGCGATTCTGACCAGCGCTGTCACTCTGGCTTGCTTTGTGAAATGGTATGGCATGATCTTCCTGGCGCGATCCCATCGGCCGGCCCCGGCGGCCGTGCCGGATCGGCCCTGCATCGAGTCGCCGTGGACGATGCGGCTGCCGCTTCTGCTGATGGCGATGGCCTGCATGGCGCTGGGGCTTTGGCCGGCGCTCGCGCTGGAGTTCATCTGCCAGTCGCTCGAGGGGAGCTGGCAGGCGCTGGGGTCGGGGCTCGGCCGCGCGCAGCCATGGGCAGCGGCGGGAATCACAGGCATCTCGATGGCGGACGGGTCGGCGGCCTACCTGCCCATGGCCTTGGCGGCGATCCTGGCGCCGCTGGTTGTCGGGGCGATCCTGCTGGGCCGGATGGGGGCCAGCGCGCGGCGCGCCGTCAGCCCCTGGCTTTGCGGTTACGTCCGCGATGCCAATGAACACCGTCTTCAAGCCCACCATTATTACGGCGAAATCCATCGCCATTTCGGATGGCTGGGGGGCGCGCCTCCGCCCCAGCCGCAGCCGGATGCGGCCTCGGACCCCCGCTCCGAAACCCTCCCTGGATCGAATCCGCCCCCCGCACCGCCGGATCGTACCCGCCCATGAAAGCGAGCGAGATTCTCACCCTCATCAAGCAGCGGTTCGGGACGGCCATCGAGCAGATCGACCGGCTGGACGACCATCGCCTGGTCCTGCATGTCGATGCGGGATCGATCAAGTCTGTTTCCCAGTTTTTGTTTCGCGATCTCGATGCACGATACATTGTGGGCATCGGGGCGGATGATCGGCCGTATTCGGGCCGGTTTATGGTGGCGCACAACTTCGCGTTCGATCGGGATGGCCTGCTGGCGAGCGTTCTTGCGATGCTCCCCGCGGATGCGCCCGAGGTGGATAGCATTGCCGGCGAGGTGCCGGCGGCCAATTGGAGCGAGCGCGAGTTCCACGACCTGGTGGGGATCGTGCCGCGCAACCATCCCAATCCCAAGCGGCTGGTGTTGCCCGATGGCTGGCCGGACCGGGTGCATCCGCTGCGCAAGGAGCGCCCCTGGAACGACCGGCCCGACGGCTACGACGAGGATCGGCCGTTCGCGTTTGATCCTGCGCCGCCGGGCTGCGTGGTGGTGCCTCTGGGGCCGTTTCATCCGACGCTGGACGAGCCGGCCCACTTCCGCCTCTACGTCGACGGCGAAATCGTGCGGGGCTGCGAATATCGAGGGTTCATGGTCCACCGCGGCATCGAGAAGCTGGCGGAATCGGTGTTGACGTACAACGACATTCCGATGGCGGCGGAGCGGATTTGCGGGATCTGCGGCTGCGTGCACAATGTGGCGTATGCGCAGGCGGTCGAGCAGGCCGCTTCGATCCCGGCGCCGCCTCGAGCGGAGTTCATCCGCACCATCATGCTCGAGATCGAGCGTCTGCACAGCCATCTGCTCTGGGTGGGCCTGGCAGGTCATATCCTCGGCTACGACACCTTGTTCATGCACTGCTTCCGGATCCGGGAGCCGGTGATGTGGATTGCCGAAAAGATCAGCGGCAACCGCAAGACCTACGCCCTCTGCCTGATCGGCGGAGTGCGATGGGATATCACGCCCGAGCTGCACGACGAGCTTGATCAGGTCCTGAACCGGCTCGAAGCGCAGTGGAGGCCCCTTGTGTCCGCCCTGCTCGAGGATCGCAACCTGCGCCGCCGGGCCGCCGGGATCGGCGTGGCCGATCGCGCTTTGATCAAGGAATACGGCTTGATTGGGCCGGTCGCGCGCGCCGCCGGCATCGATATCGACTGCCGCCGCGACCATCCCTACGCCGCCTACGACCGAGTCGAGTTCGATGTCATCCTCGCCCAGGATCCGGATGTCTGGGGCCGGATCAGCGTCCGTGCCCGGGAGGTTTTCGAGTCGATTCGCATCATCCGCCAATGTCTGGTCAAACTGCCGGCGGGGCCGCTCCAGACGCCGATTGCGGACGAGCTGCCGATCGGCCGGATCGGGATGTCGTCGGTCGAGGCGCCTCGGGGGGAGTCCCACCACTGGCTGATCACCGGTGAGAACCACCGGCCGCGCCGCTGGCGGGTCCGCGCGCCGACCTACCAGAATCTCCAGGGGATACCCGCCATGATCCGGGACCAGCGGCTGGCGGACATGACGATCACCCTGGGCAGCATCGATCCATGCTTTTCGTGCACGGATCGACTCGAGACGGTGGACGTGCGCACCGGCGCCGTTCGGGTGTGTCCGCCGGAGGAGCTGCGCGCCCGGTTGCGCCAGCGCTGGAACGAACCGACAACGCCCTGATCTCCGACCATGAGCGGCCATCTTCCCGAAATCCTCGCTCGCGGATTGCTGCAAGCAGGCGTCGTCCTGCTGGCGGCGCCGCTGGCCGAGGGTGTGATGCGCAAGATCACCGCCGTTCTCCAATCCCGGCAAGGGCCGCCGGTGATCCAGCCCTATTACGACCTGCTCAAGCTGATGGGCAAGGAGGATCTCGAGTGCGGCGAGAGCCCCTGGATGCAGCGGCTGGCCGGCTGGCTTGCGCTGGTTGCGCCCTTGTCGGTGGCGGCGCTCTGGCCTGGAATCGGCGGGCAGGGGCCGGCGGCGGGGGACGCGATCCTGCTGATCTATCTTTTGACGCTCGGGGGGATCGCGACGCTGCTGGCCGGCCTGGCGGCCGGCTCGACCTATTCGCTGCTCGGGATCAGCCGGGAAATGATGACCATGATGGTTCTCGAGCCGCTTCTGGCCATCGCGCTGCTGGTCGCCGCCTGCCAAGCGGACTCTCTCCGGCTCGCCGACCTGTTCGGCGGAGCCATCTATGGCCAGTCCGGCCATTCCGGTTCCGGCCTGCTGATGCTCGGCGTGCTGGTTTTCGCTTTTCAGGCCATGGTCAGCCGCCGGCCCTTCGACATGACCGAGGCGGAGAGCGAGATCATGGAAGGCCCCCTGATGGAGTACTCGGGCCCGAAGCTGGCTCTGCTGCAATGGGCGCGCATGGCGCGGCTGGTCGTGTCGAGCGCCCTGATGGTGGCGCTGTTCTGGCCGGGCGGCTCGCAGCTCGGATTTCCGTGGGCCGCTCTGGTTTTTGGGGCCAAAACCGCGGCCGTCATTCTCGCCGTGACGGTCATCGCCGCCACGCATGCCCGATACCGCGTGGACCAGGCGCTCCGCTATTTCGGCGGCATGCTGCTGGCGGGGATGGCCGCCTTGGGCCTGGCGTGTTTTGGATTCTAACCTGTCGACAGATCATTGCGTATGTCCTGGTGGAGCAAACTGATCGAAGCGCTGAGCGGGCTGGAGGCCGGCCGGGTCACGCTCGATTACCCCGCCCGCCCAAGGCCGCTGCCCAAGCGGTTCCGGGGCCGGCCTATCTTCAACGCCGAGCAATGCATCGGCTGCGCGGGCTGCGCCAACAACTGCCCTGCGCGCGAAATCCTCGTCCACGACGTCTGCCAGGAGGTCCGCATCCTGAAATATCTAGGCCGGCGCTGCACCTATTGCGGGCGCTGCGCGGATCTCTGCCCGGAGAAGGCGATCACCATGAGCCAGACGGCCGATCTGGCGACCGATCGGATCGCGGACATCCAGCAGCATCTCGAGCTGTTCATGAGCACCTGTCAGCGGTGCGGGCGATGTTTCACCGAGCCGAGCCCGCTCGAGCAGCTCAAGCTCAAAGGCTACCGGTCCGACGACCTCGGCAACGAACGGTGGATCTATCGATCGCGGGCTGTGCTGGGCCGCGACGACGCCATCGCGGATATCCCGCTCGAACTGGATTGACCCAAGACCGCCGCGCGGCGCCCCTCACGCATCAGCCCAAACCACATGCCTAGAATACTCCAAGATCTCTGCCAGAAGATGTTCCGGCGCTCGCTCTGGGTGTATCACGCCAACAGCGGCGGATGCAACGGATGCGACATCGAGGTGCTGAATGTTCTGACGCCGTATTACGATGTCGAGCGATTCGGGATCAAGCTGGTGGCATCGCCGCGGCACGCGGACGTGATGTTGTGCCAGGGGCCGGCCATGCGCAGCACCGCCCAGGCGCTCCGGCGAGCTTACGAAGCCATGCCCAGCCCCAAGCTGGTTTTCGCCGTCGGATCCTGCGCCGGCGGGGGCGGTTTGTGGTATGACTCCTACAGCGTGCTCGGTCCGGTCGAGACGGTGATCCCGGTCCACTATTACATTCCCGGCTGCCCGCCCCGGCCGGAGGCGATCCTCTACGGCGTCGCGCTGGCCCTGGGACTGGTGGACAAACAGGTCGCCGCCACGCGCATCGGCCACACCGCCTTCCCTGTGCCCCGATACCACCCCGAAGACCTCCGCCCCGAAGGCGGCCTTCCCATCTACCAGCGCCAGGAAAAAATCTGACTGCGGGGCCGGCTCGATGCATTTGCCTTTTCGTCGATCCCTGGCTCCGACTGCCGAATCGGCATTGTCAGCGACCATGGGTCTGGCAGCCGATCTTCAAGGTGTGCCTGGGCCGATTTGAGCCAGCGGTCACTGGGCCGGGCCGCGGTGATCGCGCGGAGGGCTGGCGGGACGAAGATAGACGATCGTCGCTCCCCAGCCGCCCGAGAACTCGTTCCCCAGCTGGAACGACTCGACGATCGGCAGGCGGCGCAGAATGGCATGGACTGTCTCGCGAAGCTGCCCGGTTCCTTTCCCGTGGACAATCCGGACACGGAACAGCCCCCGATCGAGGCAGGCGGAGAGGTAGTCGGGCACCAAGCTGCCCACATCGCGCGGACGGAACGTATGCAGGTCGAGCATTCCGTCAATGGGCAGCTCGATGGGGCTTTCGCCGATGGTTTCCTCGCTCACTGGTCGCCCGCCTCCGGCTTCTGCTCCCGGAACACCAGGGATGCCGAATTCAAACAATACCGAAGGCCGGTCGGAGGCGGGCCGTCCTCGAACACATGCCCCAGGTGCGCGTCGCAACGCACGCACACAATCTCGGTCCGGACCATGCCGTGGCTCCGATCCTGGACGGTGGCGATGTTCTCGGGCGCGATCGGCTCGAAGAAGCTGGGCCATCCGGTGCCCGAATCGAATTTGGCCGTCGCGGAAAACAGCGGCAAATCGCAGCAGACGCAGCAATAAATCCCCGGTTTCTTGTGATCGAAGAACGCTCCGCAAAAGGCGGGCTCGGTCCCTTTCCGGCGGGTGATCCGGTATTGTTCCTCGGTCAACTGGCTTCGCCACTCGGCGTCGGTCTTGGCGATTTTTTCCATGATGATTGTCTCTCCCGGCTTGCCCGAGCGATCGAGCAATCGCACGCGCACCTTCTCGGCTTGGGCGCCCGCGCGCGCCTCCAGGGCGGCGGGCTGCCCTGGAGGTTGGCAGCCGGCTGCCAGCAGCGCCGCGCCCGCCAGGCATCCCATCGCTCGTCCCATTCTCATCGGCGCCACTATACCTCCGCCCGGATCCGGCCGCCAGTCCCGGCTCTCACAAGCCACCAAGCTGGGGCCCGCATCGGTTGCTGGATCAGGTTCGCAACCCAATCCTCGATGGCCAGGCCTCCCATGCCGCAAAGAGCCTGTCTAAAAATGAGGGATGGCAGCAGGATGGACCTGTTCTTTGATCCGGCCGGCCGTTGTCGGCGCGGCGGGTCCGAGGGGTCATTCGAGCGCGGGAGTTTGCAGACAATAGAAACGCCATGTCTCGACCGCTGAGTCAGTCAGGACCACCATCCGATCGGCGGGTTCAGCGGGGATATCGATCCACTTGAGCCACACAGCGGCGGCGGGCGTTTCCTGGCGGAGAACGCTGTAGGTCCGGTTTGCCGCGGCCTGGAATTGGAGCATCACGCCGGATGGCGAATCGCTGGCAGCCTCGAGCTGGAGACGGCTCTGGCCGGATTGCGGGTGAGTCCCGGCCGCGTATTCCTGGCCGTTCGTCATGCCGTCGCTGTCCGGGTCCTGATCGCTGTCGGGAACGAGCGGGTTGGTCTGGTGGGCGGTTTCCCAATCATCGGGCACGCCATCGCCGTCCCCATCGGCCTCGGCGGGCAGTGAGCCGGGGGTGGGGGCCGCGGCTCTCCAATTGGCGGGGCTGTTGGCGAAGGCCGCCGGGATCCTCCGCTGCAGCGAAAGCCCGCCCCCATCGGCCCCCGCCGGCCAGGGGGGACGGTCGTCGTAGCGCAGCTCCTCGACTGCCACCCGGGGCGCCTCCATCCCATCGGGATGATCCGGCGCCAGCAGTTGCAGGTTCTCGCCGCTGTTCTGCAGCGCGCCCCCGAACGGACCGAGCACAGCGACGTCGGACGGCATCTCGAAGCGCGCGCGAAAAGCGATCGGATCGGCATTGGCAACGATGAGCAGCGCGTTCGGGCCCAGGGTGACATCGGCGGGGAAGGTGTAATCCACCCCCTGGATGCTCCATGTGTTCGTGGGATGCGCGGGATCGAACAGCGGCACGCTCGATCCGGTGATGTTGAGCAGCTCGATGAACTCGAATCCGCTGTCCTCGGGATGGTAATGGACCTCGGTGATGACGATCGGCCCCACCTGCGGGCCCGCATTCAGCCGGCCGAGGGTGGGGCTTCTCTGCGGGGAAAAAAACTCCTCGCCCGTCTCGTTCACCACCCGTCCAAAGCTGACATTCTGGAACGAGGCGCCAAACGAGAATCCGTGGCTGAAACCGGTCAGTTGCCCGCTGGCGTCGGCAGAGAACAGATAGATCTGATCGCCTTGGGAATCGAGCGCGAAGCTGTCCGGCGCGCCCGGGGAAGCGTTGAATTGATCCGCGGTGAAATAGATGGCCCCGAAGGCGGGGATCTCGATGGGATCCGGAATGCGATATTTCCATGGAATCGAGGGGGCATCGGTGAGGAACCATCCGCCAACGGCGACGGGGGTGGGGTTGGGATTGTAGAGCTCGACGGCATCGGTCTCGGGCGGGCCGGTGTGAGCGAGGGCCTCGCTGATGAGGATCCGCGGGATTTCGGGTTCGCCATCGGATGCGCCGGGCGAGCCTCCGATCCGAGAGCTCGAGCGCCACGCCGCCGCGCGGTCCGGCGCCTGCGACAGACCCGGATCTCGCGGGACCAGCGAGAATCCAAAGCCATCGGTGGCGACCGGCCACGGCCCTCGATCCGCCCACTCGACCGAGAGCACGAGCGCTCCGCCGGCCTGGGAAAGCTCGAGCGATTCGCCCGAATCGGCGAGCTGCCCCTCGAATTGGCCGTGGACCGGCACGCCCGGATAGCGGCTGGCAAACGCGGCGGGGTTGCGCGCCAACACGAAGTATTCACCCGGCGCCAGGACGGTCCCGTTCGTGAACGAAAAAGCGATCCCACTGGTGAAGGAAAGGCCGGTGAGGTTCAACGCTTCCGCGCCGGCGTTCTGCAGCTCGATGAACTCGAGATCATCGGCGTCAATCGCGCCCATGCCCAGAGGATGATACATGATCTCGGTGAGGATGAGCTTCTCGATGTGCTGGGGCGGATAGAACGCGGTCTGGACGATCGCGCTCCAGCCGGTTGCATCGAGCGTCCGGGCCGAGACGAGCGCGGGGCCGTGGATGGGGATCGGCTGGGAATAGAGCCGGGCCGAGGGTGCGATCGCTGCGGTCCCGTAAACGCGAGGATCCGATCCGTCCAGGGTGTAATAGATGGCGCCGCCGGTGCTGGCGCCGGCCATCTCGAGGGCGAACTCGGCGGGGACATCGCCTCCGAACTGGCTGAACTCGGGGGCCGGGGTCCAGGGGTACAGGCCGTGCTCGCGGAACTTGCCGATATGGAGCTCGCGCAAGCCTCCGAAATACCCGCTGTAGAGCTCCTGCATTTCGGTCACCCACCATTCATCCCGGGTGAAGGTCTGGCCAGTGCCGGGGTTGGCGCCGATGGCGAACTCGCGCGCATCCCCCCAGCGGGCTGATTCCGGCGCCAGGGCTTGGAAGATTCGAGCGCCCAGCCGCTCGAACCGCGCAATCGCGTTGCTCGGGGTTAGCGCCCCGCCATTGAACATGTGCTTCTGGAGGCGATCGCCGTAGAGACGGCGGAACTCGGGATAGGCCCGCAGCGCGGTGTAGATCTCCCCGGGCGTGTTGGCCACGTCCGATCCGTTCCAGCCGATGATGCGGTCCCGGCGATAAAAGCGATCCATCCCGATCTCCTGGTCCCACGGCAGGAAGATCCATTGGGTGCCGGGAAGGCCGCTGGCGGGGCGCCGATGGGCGGCATACCAGTTGTGGAAGGGCCAGTCCTCCATCTCGGCCACCCCGTGGACCATCATGTAATCGATGAGGTTGACCACGTCGACGATCTCGAGAATCGCCTGGTAGCCGGCCTCGTTGGTGATCCCGCGCCGGACCTGGGCGATCAGGGCGTCCCAATCGGCGCGCGAGCCGTCCCTCAGCTCGGCGGAGGCATAGGCTTCATCGCCGGCCATGACATCCCAATCCATCTCCCGGCCCCCGAGATGCGAAGCGACAAACGGGGCATGGTTCCTTTCGGAGGGATTGATCAGCCCCCAGTAGAGCCCGTTGAGATAGAGGTGCGCGAAATCGGAGCGGGGGGCCAAGTGCCCCATCTCGCGGAAGGTCTGCTTGATCCATGTATCCTTCAGATAGGTCGAGTTCTCGGGCCGGTAGCGGCGGCCCATGATGCTCGTCCCGGAAATGAGCCCGGTGTCCGAGTAGCGGGTGGCCCAGGCATCGCCAAAACCCAATCCTCGCAGCACAATCGTGTCGAAGCCGTCCACCCGGCCGTTGAACCAGTTGTATCGCAGCTTGGCCGCTCCGTATTCGCTCTTGAACGAGAGCCGGAGCGAGTGTTTGGGCGTGCGCGCGTTGTCGCGGCTGGCATTGCCATGGATCTCGAGGCCGCAGTTGATGGCAAACGCGGTCGAGCCATCGGGCAGGATGAGCTCGGCGCTGGCGGGTCGTTCCCAGCCCGTCCCGGTGCTGGTCGAGTTGCGGTAAATGCCGGTCGACGTGTCCCAGAGGTCTGCATGGGACGTCACGATCGAGAGCGACGGCAAGGATCGGAGATCGTTCGAGATCGTCGAGCCGTAGACGGGATGGCGGACGATGTTGGGATCCATCTCGTAGTCGGCCGGGTAGGATCCCTGCCATGTGGTTGGATAGCCCGGGATCGAGTTAGGCTGGTCCAGCACCTGATCGAGGAAGATGTAGGTATGCGTCTCGACCTCGGTGGGGATCCGGTCAGGGGCGCATGCCACGGCGCGCAGAGCCAAGGTGCGATCGATCCAGACCGGCTGGGTGAACAGGAACCCGTTCGCAGGCGAGGGGGGGCTGCCATTGGTGGTCCAGTAGATCGAGGCGCCGGGCGTTGCGGACGAAACCGTGACGTGGAAGGGGGCGCTGCAAAAGCCGCGGTTCACGCTGAACTTCGTGTCCGCCACAAATCCCAAATAGCCGCTCCCGTTGGCTTGTCCGGGCGTTGGCGGCCAGAAATAGCGCGTGGGGAAATCCGCCCCGAGCTCGCCCTCGATCTCCGCCTGGATCAGGAAATCGTCGTCCTCGGCGGCGGCATTCAGGCCATGGATGGCGAGGATGTTCGTGCCGCTGGCCAGCAGCCCCGGCGTGAGGGAGATCGGGATGGTCTCGGGCTCGATGCCGAAATGGGCGGCCGTTGCGGAGGAATCCGGGTCGGGCAGGGGAGGGGCGTTGCGCGAGGCCACGGCCTGCCCGTTCACATACGCGACAAACCCATCGTCGTAGCGGATCTTCAGCTGCAAGCTCCGGACCGAGTCCGGATGGGCGATTGTGAACGGCATCCGCAGGCAAAGGGAGCTGCGGACGCCGTGCAGGACGCTTTCCACGTCGGTGGCGATCTGCTCCCGATATCCGGTGATTCCGAGCCGGATCGCATTGATCTGGACGGCCGGGCTGTTGGCCAGGCTCGAGGCGTCCCGCCGGCCCGATACGACGAGCGTGCCGTCCGGAGCCGATCCGGCGCCGAAGGTGAACTGATCATCCTCATTGCGGGCTGGCGGAACGCTGCCATCGAAAGTGTACTTGCTGCGGACGAGGCTGCCATTGGCATACCAGTTGGAAACGCGTTTGCCGCTGCTCCCGCTGTCATACGACCAGATGGTGACCGCGTAATCCTGCGAAGGCGCCAGGCCGGCAAAGCTCAGGTCGAGCCCCCCGGTCCCCGTCAGCTCCCGCGACAGGATGTGATCGCGCAGCAGCCGGGACTGGGTGAAGGCGCCGCTGTTGACGGGCGTGGTGCGGACCCGATCGTCGTAGCCGAGGGGGGGTGTGTTCGAGAGGGTCAGGCTGATGCTGCCAAAGGCCCGCGTGGTCGGATGGGTCTGGATCGCGGTCGCGCTGACGTTGGAGTTGATGACGAACGATTGGAATCCGCTCTGGGTCGCGGGGGTGGCGCCGCGCTCGTCGAAATCGACGGCCAGAATGACGGTCAATGGATTGGCCGCCGTGTGGGTTCGATCATACCCGACGCCGTTGGCCGCCTCCGTCCAGCCGCTGTCATCGAACGTCCGCGACGTCCACGCGCCGTCCAGGCTGTCGGGGCCGGGAACCTGGTATCGGACCGTCGCGCCGGGTGCGATCAGGGCAATCCGCTGCTCGATGCCGCACGAGGCATTGCTTCGCTGCGGCGGAAAGGCTGGATCGTATGCATGGGCAATGGTCCCGTCCGGCTCGATCAGCGCCAGATACTCTCCGGAGTTGTCGAGCTGGAAGTTCGTGTGCAGCTCGGCCCCGGCCGCCCTGTGATCCTTGCCTGAAGCGAACACGACCATCCGGCCGCCCGCCGCCAGATTGGTGGCGGGGAACGTCCAGCGTGCCAAATCCGCGGCGCTGTCGGTCAGCCGCCATCCCTCCAGATTCAGCGGGCTGCCCGAAACATTGTGGATCTCGATCCAGTCCGGCGAATCGCCGTCGCTGTCGTGCAGCCCGCCGTCGTTCTCGGCCAGGAACTCCGAGATCACGATGGCTGGCGCCGCGGGGCTCGAGCCGGGCCCGAGAACCGCGCCGGCGCACACGAGGAGCTCGAGAATGATCGCCTTGAGCCTCATCACGGATGCTTATCGATCTTCCGTATCATGATCCCGGCCCCGCCCAACAATCAAGCGCGTCCGTTGCGAAATGCGGCAGCGAGAAAACAATGGGGTCAAAGTCGAATCATTCGATGACCCCTGAGCTACCGACGGAGCGTAGCCAGGACGCGCGCGAGGGCATCGGGGCCGCCCACGTTGCCGGGGAAGACGACGTAGGGGAGATCGGGCCATCGGCTCTCAGGGCCGAGGCGCCAGACGGGAACCCCAGGCAGGATCTGGCCCTGGACAAGGGCGCGCCGCACGCCCAGGGCGCGGGTGGCGATGTCGCTCGATGTGATGCCGCCCTTGGCGACAATCCAGCTTGGGCGCGAATCGAGATGGCGGACCAGGTCCACCAGTGCGGCGGAGACGCGGGCGCCGATGGCCAGGCTGGCGGCCGGATCGGAACCGGCAACGAGCTCGCGGCTTGTCGCCACGGCGACATCGCGGCCGGAGGCGAGCCGTGAATCGATCCGAGCCCGGATTTCGCGCAGATAGGAGCCGGGTGCGGATGCGAGAAGAGCGGGGACCTCGAGCTCGACGAATGAGAGATCGGGAGCCAATCGGAGCTGTTCGAGCTGAGCGGTGGTTTGGGGCACGAACGATCCGGCAATGATCAGCCCGCCGTCGCGTTTTGCGAGGGGCAGGTCGCGGGCGGTGAGGAGGGGGCGCGGGGATTGGCCGATCCGGGCGGCCACGAACTGCGCGGCGGTCCGAAAGAGGTAGCGTCGTCCAGCCCGCTCGGCCTCGAGGAGACCGGCCACGAAGACATCGAGGTCGCGCGGTGTGGCGGAGTTGACGATCGCATACGACCCAGCGGGGAGGGCAAGCAGCTTGGCGGTGACAGCCGCCGGGCCGCCTTGCCGGAGGTCGTCCAGGGCGATCGAGCCCACGGCGGCCGCGCGGATCCGTCCGCGGGTTTTTTCCTCGATCCACATCCGGAGGTTCGATTGGCGGAACCCGAAGGCGGGGTCGCGGGCGAAGGGCGTCTGCGCCGCGGGGACAAGCGCGTCCTCTTGGGCGACGTAATGGACGTCGCCGATCGTGTATCGGCCACCGGCCTCGAAATAGGGGATCAGGATCGTGGCATCGAACGGGCCGAGGATGTCGGTCCAGACATCGGTCTCGAGCGGGAAATGGCCGCGCAGGGTGGAATCGCTGCGGCTGACGATGGAGCAGCGGGAGGCGAACTCGACGAGGCTGCGGGCGATTCGGGAGTTGAGGGTTCGGGCGTCGTCGGGGGCGAGGCTGCGCGAGTTGGTGAGGATGAAGAAGCAGGGCGGCTGAGGGGCGCCGACCTCGGCGCGGAGCGATTCAGGTTCGAAGGCGGTCAGGACCGGCACGCCGTGGACGGTCTGGGTGCCGGTAGGATCGTCATCGAGGACGACGATCTTGTGCGACGGCTGGGCGGCGATGGCTGCGCGGATGGCAGGCTGGAGGTCGTCCGGCCAGACGGGCGGCAATCGGTCCAGACAGTCCCGTCGCGAGAGAATGGGCAAGTCATCGCGCATCGGGGGGATCCAAACAGGGGATCGTTCGGGTTTCAAGCCCCGGTGATTTCGACCTGAACGCCCTGGGTGGCGGATCGATCCAGGAAGAGGGCGTGTTTGCCCTGGGTGCCCTGGTGCATGGCGGGGGCGGTGGGGATGCCCTGCGGGGGGAGATCGGCCATGGCGGCGGCGACGTTATCGACGCGCAGGCAGAGGTGGTGGAGGCCCGGGCCGTGCTGGGCGAGCCAAGCCTGGAGAGGATGGTCCGGCGTCAGGGGCTGGACCAGCTGCAGATGGGTGTTGCCCAGGTCAAGGTGGGTGAGGCGGACGGTGTTCCCGTTGACGTCCTCGGAATAGAGCACGGGGAAACCGAGTCTGTCCCGCCAGGTCTCGAGGGCGGCCTCGGTATCGGGGACGACGATGGCGATATGATCGAGGGCGGAGAACATAGGAATCAGGGCAGAAGCTGGACGGGCTGCCGGGTTTCGGCGGACCGATAGACGGCCTCCTGAACGGCGAGGGTTATGAGATAGTCCTCGCCGCTGGTTTCGAACGGCTGGCCGTCGATGAGCCGGTCGATGAAATGGCGCTGGGTGAAGTAGCAGCAGTCGCCGCAGAAATTGCGGTCGGCGCGCTCGTAGGGGATCTCGGTTTCGGGCTCGCCGAGGGGCTGCCGGGTCAGGCGCGAGTCCGGGTAGAGGCGGAGGGAGCCGCCGCTGGATTCGAGGAGGAGATCGCCGAAGGTGTAGCGGGGGCTGGGGTAGTTGGGCTCGTTGAATCGGTTGGCGTCGTAGGCGCCGATGGCGCCGCTGGCGAACTCGAAGACGACCAGGCCGCAGTCTTCGCCTCGGATGACGGGATTGAGGCGCCGAAGCCAGGCGGTGACGCGCCGGATCTCGCCCGCCAGAAACCGGAACGTGTCGATGAAATGGACGCCGGTCTCGTAGATGAGAAGGCGCGGGTAATCGCGGAAATAGGGCTGGCGCGGGATGTAGGCCTGATCGCCCCAGCCGTCGCCCATTCGCATCCGAAAATGGATCGAGTGGAGGCGGTCGCCGACGGTGCGGGCATCGAGCTGGCGGCGGATCTCGCGATGCCACGGCTGGAACCGGAAATTCTCGTGGACCATGAAGCGGACGCCAGCCTGGGCGGCATCCGCGACGATTGCGCAGGCGTCCTCGATCGTCGGGGCGAGGGGTTTCTGGCAGATGACATGGATCCCGCGCCGGGCGGCCTCGGCGCAGATTTCGCGGTGGGAAGGCGGCGGGGTGATGATGTCGACGAAGTCGGGCTGCTCGCGGTCGAGCATGGCGCGGTAATCGGAGTAGAGGCGGTCGATATGGAACTTTTCCTGGATGGACCGCGCGCGGTCGGGATTGCGGTTGGAGAACGCGACGAGGTCGACCTCGGGGATGCGCTGCCAGGCCTCGTATTGGAAGTGGCTGAAGTAGCCAGCGCCGATGCAGACACCGCGGAGCTTTTTCATCAATAATCCTCGATTTTGCGCTCGGGCTGGAGCAGTGCCCAGGTGCCGACCGCCAGGAGGTTCAGGACCGCGCCGGCGTAAAAGAACGTGGCGGGTCCGCCCGTCCACTTGATGAGGTAGGGAAAGGCCAGGGCGGTGACGAAGCTGCCGATGTTGCCGGCCATGTTCATGGTGCCGGAGACGGCGCCGGAGTGGCGCCGGCCGATATCGACGCAGAGGGACCAGGAGGGGGGGAGGGTCATGTCGGCGCCGAAGATAGCGAGGGCGAGCCAGAACACCTCGGCGCCGGCGGAGGCCATCTGGCGGCTGGCGAGAAGGCCGGCTGCGGCGAGCGCGAATCCGATCATGGCGGGCGCGCGCCGGGAGAGGGTCCATCGGCCGGCGCGGTAGATGCGATCGACGAGCCAGCCGGAGAAGAGGTTGCCGATGGCGCCGCCGATGAGGGGCCACATCGAGTAGAGGCCGGCCTGGACGGGGTCAAGCGAGTATTTGTCCTGGAGGTAAGGGGGCAGCCAGGTCAGGCAGAAGAAGAACGTGAAGTTGCTGGCGAAATACTGGAGCATGGCCAGCCACAGGTTGCGGGATCGGAACAAGATGGCGGTGGAAAGGGCGGGGGCTTCGCCGGCGGCTTCAGGCGCCTGGCGGTGGGAGAGGATGAACTCACGTTCCTGAGGGGTGATCCGGGGGTGCTGGGTGGGGTCGTCGCGGAACCAAAGCCACCAGAAAACGGACCAGCCGAGGCCGACGATCATCAGGATGACAAATGCGAGGCGCCAGCCCCACTGCTGGATGAGCCAGGCGACGGCGGGCATGGCGAAGGCGCCGCCCAGCCGCATGCCGGAGAAGTTGATGCCTTGCATCAAGCCGCGCTCGCGCAGGGGGATCCATGCGTAGACGGCGCGGGCGACGCTGGGCATGGCGCCGGCCTCGCCGGCGCCGAAAGTGAACCGCACGATCAGGAGCGATGCGAAGTTCCATGCGGCGCCCGTGAGGCCGGTGAACAGGGACCAGAACGCCACGATGGCCGAGAGGATGCGGCGAGGTCCGAACCGATCGGCCAGCAGGCCGGAGGGGGTTTGGCAGAGCGCATAGCCGAGCGAGAAGGCCGAGAAGATCCATCCCATCTGCTCATTGGAGAGGCCGAGATCGCCCGCGATGGGCTTCTTGGCGATCGAGACGCAGACGCGGTCGATGTAGAGGAGGACCGTGAGCAGGAACGTGGCCAGGACGAAGAGGTAGCGCTGGGGGATCATGGGGGGATATCGGGGATCCAATCGGCCCAGGGGGCGCCTTCGATGGCCAGGGCGCGCACGGGGGCGCCATCGCCGCGCTCCCATTTGATGGGGAGGGCGATGAACCAGACTTTGGGATCGCGGATCCGATCGAGATGGGCGAGGCCTTCGACGATGCCAACCCCTCCGGCCAGGAGGATGCGATGGATCTCGGTGGTCTCGGCGCGCTGGGTGACATCGGCGACGGCGGGAGGCTCGACGCCAAGGATGCGGACCTGGCGGTCGACGCACCAGCGGGCGAGGCCGGGGGCGATGCGGGGCAGGGCGAGGCGGTATTCAGGCTGCTCGAGGCGCAAGCTCCAGCCGCTCCGGAAGAGGATGCTTTCGCCCGGCTGGAGCCGGCCGGCGACCGGGCCCAGGTGCTGGACATCGATCAGCCCGCGCGGCTCGATGGCGCCCAGGTCGACGATCCATGCGGGGCCCGCGCAGGCCTCGATCGGGATCTGATCGATGCCTTGGTCGGAGACCTCGTAGTGGCAGGGGGCATCCATGTGCGTCCCGCAATGAGAGTAGAGGTGGAGCGTGGTGGCGTTCCATCCATGCTCGGCCACCGTGCAGGCGGGGGTGAACTCGACTCCGCGCATGCCGCGCCGCAGGGTCAAGGTGAGATCGATGAAACGAGGCATGGGCCCTGTAGAACGATCCTGGGCTAGAGTTGCGAGACAACGAGGTCGCCCATTTGCGCGGTCGAGAGGGGGCCGCCGAGGTCGGGCGTGCGGTATTGGGGGTTGGCGAGCACGCGGGTCACGGCCTGGCGGATGCGGTCGGCGCCCCGGCGTGTTCCAGGGGTTCCGAGCCAATCCAGCATCATGGCAGCGGAGAGGATGGTGGCGACGGGGTTGGCGATGCCGCGGCCGGCGATGTCGGGAGCCGTGCCATGGGCGGGCTGGAACACGGCGGCTTGCTCGCCGATATCGGCCGAGGGCGCCATGCCCATGCCGCCGACGAGCCCGGCGGCCAGGTCGGAGAGGATGTCGCCAAACATATTTTCGGTGACCAGGACGTCGAATCGCTCCGGGTGCTGGACGAGGTAGAGGGCGGCGGCATCGACGTAGATGCACTCGGTGGCCAGGTCGGGGTATTGGCGGGCGACCTGCTGGAAAACCTGGCGGAAGAACACCATCGACGGCAGGACGTTGGCCTTGTCGACGAGAGTGACTTTGCCGCGGCGCTGGCGGGCCTGCGCAAAGGCGGCGTGAAAGAGCCGTTCCGATCCTCGGCGGGTGATGCACATCTGATCGCAGACCTTGGCGGCGTCGGCGGCGAACTGGGTTTGGCGGGAGGAGAAGAGCCCCTCGGTGTTTTCGCGGACGATGAGCAGGTCGATCGATCGGGCGCTGCCGTTCTTGAGGGGGGAATCGGCGGGATCAAAGAGGCGGATCGGGCGAAGGCCGCAATAGAGGTCGAGGCGCTCGCGCAGGTCGATCTGGGGAGTGAGCTCGCGCCCATCGGGCCAGCGGACATTGGGCAGCCCCATGGCGCCGAGCAGGATGGCATCGGCGCTCCGGCAGGCGTCGAAGACGGGATCGGGGAGCGGATTGCCCGTGCGGCGGAACACCTCGGCGCCGACGGCGTGCTCGGCGAACTCGAAGGAGATCTCCGGCAGATGGGCGGCCAGGGCCTGGAGGACCTTGACCGCCTCGCAGGTGACTTCGAGCCCGATGCCGTCGCCGGGCAGCACGGCGATCTTCCAGGTTTTCGGCGGTGCGGCCACCGGGGTGTCAAACGGGGGCATTCGCATGAGTTGCAGGGCGGATCGAATGGGGGGCAATTGGGAGCGGGCTTCGGATGCGCATGAAGCCAGATGGCGGCGGAACCTAATACCGGGTGGGGTTGGTGGTCTTGTGGCTGGACCGTTGCATGAGCCAATCGACGTCGGGATTGCCAGGGGAGCTGACGCCGGTGGCGAGTCCGCCGCTGCCGAGAGCGCCGCCTTTGACGGGGGGTTTGGTGCGGGGATCGAGCCACTTATGGACTTCGGAATGGCCATCGGCGAACGCGAGGCCGCCGCCGCCGTTGTGGTAGCTGGCGGGGAAATTGCCGGTGGACCACGCGCCGGGATTCACCGGGTCGTAGCCGTTCATCATCGTGACGAAGTAGCCGTCGTTGATCGAATCCTCATGCTCGTCGATGAACACCCACATTTTGGTGGGGGTGGGGAAGGTGATATGCGCGAATTTCTGATAGACCTTGTAGCCGGAGGTTCGGACCCCGTTGTTGCTCTTGGGGGGGAAATCTCCCAGGTAGCCGTTCATCGAGAGGCTGCGAACGCGCGGATGGACGATTCCATTGATATTGACGGCGGATCGATCGCCGGGGCATTTGAAGATGGCGACATTTTTGCCGACATACATGCCGAGCTGGGCCATGCGGAGGAAATTGAGGTTCGTGTTGGCGGGATTGGCGCTGTAATCGAGCAGGCCCAGCACCCACGTGTACGGGGCGTTGCCCAGGTCATCGGCTGAAGTGCTGGCGATGTTGCCGGGGAGATAGTCGTTGTTATCGTCGGCGAACATCCGCCAGGCCAGGGAAAGCTGCCGGCTGTTGTTCATGCAGCTGATCTGGTGGGCCTTGCTCTTGGCTTTGCTCAGCGCGGGCAGGAGCATGCCAGCGAGGATGGCGATGATCGCGATCACCACCAGCAGCTCGATCAGCGTGAAGCCCGATGATCGGGGGCGCGTATGCATATTCATGATGTCAATCACTGGGCCGCATCCAATCATTCGCGGCGGAAAGCGTCCATGAGCAGTTCCGTTTTTTTGTTGAGATTTTGCGGCAGGCGGTGGGCCGGCCGTCCCGGGGCAAGGATTGGCGCATTGCTCGCGCGAGCCGGCTTGGAATTGGGTGGCGGCTCGGGCCTGCGGCGATTACCATGTGCCCATGCGCGTTCGCCCGAAGGTCGCCCTTCTGATCGAGACCTCCAACGGATACGCCCGCGGGCTGCTCCAGGGCATCCGGGCGTATGTGCGCGAGCACGATCCGTGGTCGATCTATTTGTCCGAGCATGGCCGCGGGGAGGGATGTCCGCGATGGTTCCGGCGGTGGAAGGGAGACGGGATTCTGGCGCGGGTCGAGAGCGAGCCGATGGCGCAGACGATTCAGGCGACGCGGCTGCCGGCGGTGGACCTGAGCTTCGCGCTGGAGCACTCGCCGTTTCCGAGGGTGGTGACCGACAGCCGGGCGGTGACGCGGCTGGCGGCGGAGCATCTGCTGGAGCGCGGCTTCAAGCACTTTGGATTTTGCGGCGAGGATCGGTATCACTGGTCGAAGCTGCGGGCGGCCTTTTTTGCCGCCGAGATTGCGTCGGCGGGGTATCTGTGCCGGATCTACCCGGAGGCATCCTGTGGCGGGGCGCCGGATTCGTGGGAAGGGGAGATCGATGCGATCGTGGAGTGGCTGCGGACGCTCGAGCGGCCTGCGGGCGTGATGGCCTGCTATGACATCCGCGGCCAGCAGGTGATCGAGGCATGCCGGCGGATGGGGGTGGGCGTGCCTGACGAGGTGGCGGTGGTGGGTGTGCACAACGACGAGCTGCTGTGCGACCTGTGCGATCCGCCGCTGACCAGCGTGATCCCCAACGCGCGGCGGGCCGGCTACGAGGCTGCGGCGATGCTCGATCGCCTGCTGCGCGGCGAGCCCGTGGCGGTCGAATCCCGCTACATCGAGCCGATCGGGATCGCGACGCGGCAGTCGACCGACGTCGTCGCCGTGGATGACCCGAAGGTGTCCGCAGCGGTGCGGTTCATGCGCGAAAACGCGTGCGTGGGAATCACGGTGAGCGACGTGCTCCGCGCGGTCCCCATGTCGCGGTCGATGCTCGAGCGCCGGTTCAAGCAGCTTCTGGGCTGCACGCCGCACGAGCAGATCCTCCGGATTCGGATCCAGCGCGTGAAGACCATGCTATCGACCACGTCGCTGCCGCTGGCGGTGATCGCCGAGCGGGCGGGCTTCGAGCACACCGAATACCTGAGCGTGGTGTTCAAGCGGGTGACGGGCTATTCGCCGCATGCGTACCGCACCCAGAGCCGCGCCGGCATCCGGGCGGACATCGCGGGGGCGGGCTGAGGGCGCGGGAGGGGCGCGCGGGCGTCAGTCTGCGAGGGCGCAGCATTGGACACGGGCGCGCTGGCGGAGCTGGCGGGCGTCGATTTGGGCCAGGGCATCGAGGAGGCGGAACTGGAATGTGCCCGGCCCCGGACACGCGCGGGCAGCCCGCTCGCCGGCCAGGCCGAACAGCGCCAGCGCCGCGGTGGCGGCTTGCCAGGGATCATCCGATCGCGCGGCAAGGGCGGCGGTCAGCGCGCTGGCAATGCAGCCGGTCCCGGTCAGCCGTCCCATCATCGGGTGGCCATTGGCTACCCGGGCGGCGCGCCGGCCATCGGTGACGAAATCCTCCGGGCCGGTCATGCTGACCACCAGCCCGTGCTGCCGAGCCAGGCGGACCGCGGCGTCCTGAGCGGAGGCGGTCGGGTCGGCGGCGTCGACCCCTCGAGTGCGGGCCTTTTGGCCGGCGAGGGCGAGGATTTCGGAGGCGTTGGCCCGGACGATGGTGATGGCGCCGGTGGCCAGAAGGCGCAGGGCGGTTCGGGTGCGAAACCGGGTGGCTCCCGCGCCCACCGGATCGAGGACGACCGGGATCCGGCGCTTCCGGGCGGCCGCGGCCGATTCGAGCATGGCTCGGATCCAGGATGCGGACAGCGTGCCGATATTGAGGACCAGCGCGTCGGCCAGGCCGGTCATTTCGCGGACCTCTTCGATCGCGTGGGCCATGACGGGTGAGGCGCCTAAAGCCAACAGCGCGTTGGCGGTCGTGTTCATCACCACGTAATTGGTGATGTTGTGCACCAGGGGCGGACGCTGCCGCACATCCTTCAGCATCCGCTCCAGCGGGATCTTCCATTCGCTCATCGGCCATTATCAATGCACGGATTGCGGCGCAGCGTCAACCGGATCGGCGGCGCGGGAGGCGCTCGGCGCCCGATGCACACCCCTGGGTTCTGCGCGTGAGACAAAATCCTTCGGCGCTTGGAAGTTTTGACACGGAGATCCGGTTCGTTCAGACTCGATCCCATCTTACATATGAGCATTTTCCGAATTCTCGCGTTTCGAGGCATGGCGCATTGGGGCAGCGGCTGGGGCTGGGCAGCGCTGGTCTTGGTTGTTGGAGGGGCTCCTCTGGCGGCCCGCGCAGCCAGCCCGATCCGGGTGACGGGCTTGCGATGCGAATACGCCGTGAATCCGATCGGACTGGATGAGACGGCGCCGCGGCTGAGCTGGATCCTGGAGTCGTCGGTGCGGAATCAGGGCCAGACCGCCTATCAGATTCGAGCGGCCAGCAGCGTGGAGAAATTGCGCGCGGGCCAGGCCGACATGTGGGACAGCGGCCGGGTCGGCTCCGGCCAATCGATCCAGGTGGTCTATGCGGGCAAAACGCTGTCATCGCGGATGCGCTGTCATTGGCAGGTCCGGGTCTGGGATCGGGATGGGGAGCCCAGCGAGTATAGCGCGCCGGCATACTGGGAGATGGGGCTGCTCGAGCCGCGGGATTGGCAGGCGCGCTGGATCGGTCATGGGCCCATCGGGGCGGACGCCGATGGCTGGCGCTCGGCGCGATGGATCTGGTATCCCGAAGGGAATCCCGCTGCGGAGGCGCCGCGGGCCGAGCGCCATTTCCGGCGCGGGTTTGTCCTGCCGGCCCAGGCCCGGATCCGCCAAGCCACGCTCCGGATGAGCGCGGACGATCAATTCGAGGTGTTCCTGAACGGGCAGGCGGCGGGGCGGAGCAGCGGCCAGAAGGACGCATGGCGGGCGCTGACGGTCCTGGACGTGACCCGGCACCTGCGGCCGGGCTCGAACCTGCTGGCGGTGGCCGTGACCAACCAGGGATCCGCCGCCGGATTACTCGCCCGGCTCACGGTCGATCTCGAATCGGGCGATGCAGTCACGCTGGCGACCGAAGGCTCCTGGCGGGCCGCCAATCGGCGGGCCGAAGGTTGGGAGCTGGCCGGTTTCGACGACAGGTCCTGGCCGGCTGCGCAAGAGGTGGCGGCGGCTGGCGAAGGGCCATGGAAAGCGCTGGAGCTGACATCGATGGGGCCGGCGCCGTTCCTGCGCCGCACGTTTCGGGTGCGGCCAGACATCCAGCAGGCGCGGCTGTATGCGACGGCCCTGGGCGTCTACGAGTGTTATCTGAATGGCAAGCGGGTCGGCGAGGATGTCTTCAATCCAGGTTGGACCGATTATCACCGGCGAGTTCAGTATCACACTTACGATGTGACCTCGCTGCTGGCGCCGGGCGACAATGCCATTGGAGTGATCCTCGGAGACGGATGGTATGCGGGCTATGTCGGTTTGGGCGGGCGGAACCGGTACGGTCAGAGCCCGGTCGCAGCGGCCCAGCTCGAGGTCCTGTATGCGGATGGATCCCGGGAATCCGTGTCGACCGATGGATCCTGGAAGGCGGCCGAGGGCCCCATTCGCCAATCCGACATGCTGATGGGCGAGATCTACGATGCGCGGCTCGAGATGCCGGGCTGGGACCGGGCTGGATTCGACGATGCGGGCTGGAAGCCGGTGATCGAGCGAGAAATCGCTGTGTCTCGGGTGGCGGCGGTGGACGAGCCGGCACGAAAGACGGAGGAGCTCGAGACGCGCGAGGTGACCGAGCCCGGGCGGGGGGTGTTCGTGTTCGATCTGGGGCAGAACATGGTGGGATGGGCGCGGCTGAAGGGGCGTGCGCCGGCCGGCACGACCGTCACCCTGCGGTTCGCGGAGATGCTCAATCCGGACGGGACGATCTACACCACGAACCTGCGGGGGGCGCGATGCACGGATCAGTACGTGTTCAAAGGCGGCGGCGAGGAGGTCTACGAGCCGCGATTCACGTTCCATGGATTCCGGTATGTGGAGATGACCGGCTATCCCGGCCGGCCGGAGGCGGAGGCGATCACGGGCGTGGTCGTTCATTCGGACACGCCGGCGGCCGGGACGTTTGCGTGCTCGCATGCTGGACTGAACCAGCTGCAGAGCAACATCCGCTGGGGCCAGCGCGGCAACTTCCTCAGCGTGCCGACCGACTGTCCGCAGCGGGACGAGCGCCTGGGCTGGATGGGCGACGCGCAGATATTCATCCGGACGGCAACGTTCAACATGGACGTGGCCCGATTTTTCACCAAGTGGTGCCAGGACGTGGAGGATGCGCAGCGGCCGGATGGGGCGTTTACGGATGTGTCGCCGGCGGTGGCGGCGGGAGCGGGCACGGCGGCGTGGGGCGATGCCGGCGTGATCTGCCCCTGGACCGTCTACCGGGTGTATGGCGACACGCGGATCCTCGAGCGGCGGTTCGAGTCCGGGGCTCGATGGATCGAGTATATGCGGAAGAACAGCCGCGAGCTGCTGCGCCCGGCCCAGGGGTATGGCGACTGGCTCTCGCTTCAGGCCGATACGCCCAAGGATCTGCTGGCCACCGCCTATTTCGCCGGCAGCACCCGGGTGATGAGCTCCATGGCGCGCGTCCTGGGGCGCGAGGAAGACGCCCGAAAGTACGCCTCCCTCTACGATGAAATCCGGCGCGCGTTCATCCGCGCCTATTGGGGCGCCGATGGCCGGCTCAAGGGCGACACGCAGACGGCATATGTGTTGGCCCTCTATTTCGGGCTTCTATCGGAGGATCGGACGGAGACGGCGGTGCGCCGTCTGGTCGGGGACATCGAGGCGCGGGGCGGGCACCTGTCGACTGGATTCGTGGGGACGGGCCACCTGATGCCCGTGCTGGCAGCGGCGGGCCAATGGGACGCGGCCTACCGGCTGCTGACCACTGAGACGTATCCTTCCTGGCTCTTCTCGGTCAATCAGGGCGCCACCACCATCTGGGAACGCTGGGATGGATGGACGCCGGACCGCGGATTCCAGGACCCGGGCATGAACTCATTCAATCATTACTCGTTCGGCGCCGTGGGTGCGTGGATGTACGAGGTGGTGGGCGGCATTGGCCTGGATCCATCGGCGCCTGCGTTCAAGCATTTCCTGGTTCGGCCCCGTCCGGGGGGCGGTTTGACCTGGGCTCGGGCGGAGTTCATATCGATGCATGGGAAGATCGTCAGCGACTGGAAGATCGAGGGCGGGCGGTTTCATCTGCGGGTCGTGGTGCCGGCCAACACGATGGCGACCATCTTCGTTCCGTCGCTGGAAATCGACGCGATTCGGGAGGAGAACCGGCCGGTCGCCGAGTCGGGCGACCTTCAGTACCTGGGGAGCGTCGAAGGCGCCAGCGCCTTCCTGGCCGGCTCGGGCGAGTACCGGTTCACGGCGCCGCGCACGAATCCTTGAAAAGCCCAATCCATTGTTCTGTCTGATAGCACCGCGGAGCGATTCCGGCGACGGCGGTCTTCAGTCGAACGACTCGACGCGAATCATGACCGGCGGCGCGCGGTTGACGGCGAGGCGCTGGATGCGATCCAGGGCGTGGGCGAGGGCGGCATTAGGGGCCTCATGGGTCATCAGGATGAGGGGGACCACGTCGCCGGCGTGGCCCTCGGGCTGGATGACCGAGGCGATGCTGATCCGGGCGCGTCCCAGGATGGCGGCGATTTGCGCCAGGACGCCCGGCTGATCGAGCACGGTCAGCCGCAGGTAGTAACGGCTCACCGCCTGGGCGATGGGCATGACTGCCCCGGCGCGCTCGTGGGGGACAAAGGGCGGCACGCGGCATGGGGTGCCGAACTTCAGATCCAGGGCGGCATCGGCCACATCGCTCAACACCGCGCTGGCGGTGGCGTCCTTGCCGGCGCCGCGGCCATAGAAGAGCGTGTCGCCCACGATGTCGCCGCGGACAAAGATGGCGTTGAACACGTGGTGGACGCTGGCCAGGACGTGGGAGTTGGGGATGAGCGCGGGGTAGACGGAAACCTGGATCCGGGATCCGCGCGCCGCGCGGCCGGGGCGGCCTGTCTGCGGGGCGGTCTTGATGATGCCCAGGAGCTTGATCGTGTAGCCCAGCCGCTCGGCAAACTGGATGTCCGCCTGGCTCAACCCGCGGATGCCTTCGACGTGGACGGCCTCCGGGCGGACCCAGAAACCGTGGGCCAGCGAGGCGAGGATGCCAATCTTATGGAGCGAATCATGCCCGTCGATGTCCAGGGACGGTTCGGCTTCGGCATAGCCCAGGCGCTGGGCCTCGGCAAGAACCGCCTCGAATCCAGCCCCTTCCTGCTTCATCCGGGTCAGGATGTAATTGCAGGTGCCATTGACGATGCCGAAAAGGCGCGTGATGCGGTTTCCGACGAAACCCTCGCGAATGGCCTTGATGATGGGGATGCCGCCGGCGACGCTGGCCTCGTAATAGAGGTTGGCGCGGGACTTGCCGGCGGCGTCGAACAGCTCTTCACCATGGGCGGAGAGGAGGGCCTTGTTGGCGGTGACGACCGGCTTGCCGAGCCGCAGAGCGGCCAGCACCATATCCCGAGCCACGGTCGTGCCGCCCGCCAGCTCCGCAATCATGTCGATGTCGGGACGCCGAACCATCGAGCGCCAGTCGGTGGTCAGAATAGATTCGGGAATCGCGTAGGGGCGGGGTTCATCGAAGGCCTTGACGGCGATCTGGGCAAGGTGGATGCGCATGCCCAGCCGGGAGGCCATCAGCGCGCCATTCTGGCGCCATGCGTGGTAGACGCCGCTGCCGACCGTGCCGCCACCGATGATTCCCAGGTTGACCTGCTTCATAAATGGGCGTCAGATTGCCCCGAAAGACCTGGAGCGACAAACTAATTTTCAGGCGGAGAGATCGATGCGCAAAGGCGCACAAGCTGCGGCGGCATGGATCGGCGGGATTGTCCTGCTGCTCGGCATGCCGCTGGCAGGCGTCTGGCTCGCGGGCGCATCGGTGACGCCCTACCTCCAGATGCCACCCCGGGCGGCTTTTGTCCCGCACGAGCCCTTCTCCTGGGCGGCATTCTGCGGCTTGGGCCTGTTGGTTGGGGCGGCGACTTGGCCGCTGGCCCGGCGCGTGGCCAGAGGATGGCTGCGCCATCGCCGATCCGACGCGCCCGTGAGCGGATTTCCCTGGTGGGGATGGGCGGCCTTGGTTTCGGGCTGCGGATTTTGGGTGCTGGCTTGGACTCGGTTTTCGTGGTTCCAGCCGCTGCAGCACCACACCTTCACGCCGCTGTGGCTGGCGTATATCGCTGCCATGAACGCCCTGGCCTTTCGGCAGACCGGCCGCTCCCCGCTGACGCATCGGACGGGCTTGTTTCTCGGCCTTTTCCCCCTGAGCGCCCTGTTCTGGTGGCTCTTCGAATATCTGAACCGATTCGTGGGGAATTGGCACTATGCCGGCGCTGAAGCTCTTGGAGCGGGCGAGTATGTGGCGCGTGCGACGCTGTCGTTTTCGGTGGTGTTGCCGGCCTTTGTCGCCACGCGGGCCTGGCTGGCCGGGCGTCCGAGCATGTGGCGGGAATTGGCTGGCTGGAAGCCTGTCGTCGTGGCCAGGCCGAGGCTTCTTGCGGGGACGGCCCTGGCTGTGGCGGCCTTGGGGTTGGCTGGGATCGGCATCAGGCCGGAGCTTCTGTTTCCGCTGGTGTGGATCGCGCCTTTGGCTGTCGTGGCTTCCATCCGAGCGCTGGCCGGCCAACGGACCCTGTTGAACGATCCAGGGCAGGGGGATTGGCGGCGGATTGCGATGTCGGCAGCCGCGTCCGTAATCTGCGGCTTTTTCTGGGAACTGTGGAACTACCATAGCCTGGACAAGTGGATTTACAGCGTGCCGTTTGTCGATCGCTTTCATCTTTTCGAAATGCCGATGCTGGGCTATGCCGGGTATCTGCCCTTTGGGATCGAATGCGCCCTGGCGGCTGAACTGATCGGGATGACGGGCGGCGAGGCTGTCGAAACCGGATCCCGGGATTAAGTGGGGCGGTAATTGGATTGGCGGGGGCGCAAGCTGCTCGGAGCATGCTTATCCGGGCGGCTTTGCGGTTGCGTGGAGGGTGGGGCTCGGGCAGAATGGAAGGATGCGCAGCCGCTTGCCAATCGTCCTGGCCCTGTCGCTGGGATTGAATCTGCTTCTGGCGGTTGCGGCATATTGGGGGTGGAGGCATGCGCGGGATGCCAGCCAGCTGGACACACCCTCAGCCGAGCCGGGTCCGGCGGCCCAGCAAGTCCAACCCCAAGTGGTCGTGCGCCGCCAGTTCATGGACTGGAGCGAGCTGGAATCGACCAATTACGCCACATATATCGGCAATCTGCGGGCCATCGGATGCCCGGAGGCCACCATTTGCGACATCATTGTCGCCGATGTGAACCAGATCTACACCGGCAAGCGCGCCGCGGAGTCGGCGCGGATTGACATGTCGTGGTGGCGGGCGGATGCGAGCCAGCTGGCTGCCCAGGCCCTGCTCGAGGTTTCGCAGCGGCTGGATGCCGAGCGCCGGGATCTGCTCGAAAGCCTGCTCGGACCGGGCTGGGAACAGTGTGGATCAGATACAGCCGATCCGGCGCGGGTGCGACTGGCGGGGCCCGTTTTGGGGCAGTTGCCGCCCGAGACGCGGCGGGCGGTCGAGGAGATCGCGGCGCGGGCGGCGCTTCGCATGCAGAAGCATCTGGCCCAGGGCGAGAATCAACCGGGCGATCCAGTCGAACTGGCTCACCTCCGGCAGCAGACCCGGGCCGAGCTGGGGCGAGTGCTAACCCCCGCGCAGCTGGAGGAATATCTGCTCCGCTATTCGGAGACGGCGGCGGGCCTTCGATCGCTGCTGGGCAGCTCCGGCTTGAGCGTGACGGCGGAGGAATTCCGCCACTTGTTTCGGAGCCGCGACACGCTGGACCAGCAGCCCGGCGGCGGGGCGGACCTGAAGCGCCGCGAGCTCGAGTCTTCCTGGGATCTGTCGCTGAAGCAGACGCTTGGAGCCGAACGCTATCTGCAATATCAGCTTGCCCAGGATCCGGTCTACCGCACCACGCGGGCCGGCCTGGCCGACTTGGGCGCGCCCGTGTCGGTTCTGCCTCCGGTATACGAGGTCAACCGGCTGGCTGCTGCCACGCGGCAGCGCATCGAGAGCGATCGAACGCTCACCGCCCAGGAGCGCGAGCTCGCGATCCGGCATGTCGAGGAAGAGCGCGCGAAATCGGTGCAGCGGATTCTCGAGAGGAACCTCGAAGCGTCTGCCGCGGGCGCGGCCTCGGGAGAGCCGGAGCTGCCCCCGCTGCCGTGGCTTCAGCTGGCGCCTTAGGGTCTGTGCAAAAATTACTTCCGATTTTGGCGGGAGCGCCGCCGGGCC
>CAYWIM010000032.1:0-44007 GCA_964458325.1 uncultured Verrucomicrobiota bacterium | reverse complement strand
CCATCCGGATCCACCTCCCGCGCCAACTGGCCATGCGCATTATACACCCGCTGGCGGGCCGGATTGTCCATTTCGGTGCCGGGGGTCTCGTCGGCATACACCGTCTTGATCTCCCGTCCCAAGCCATCGAAATAGCTCCTGGTCCACTGGCCGGTCTTCTGGCCATTGGCATCGAGGGCCGTCTCCTCCCGGTATTCCCGCGCATACCCATCGATCCAGCCCCAGCCATAAAAAAAATGACGACATGTTCAGCCTCGCATCCGATCCGGGGCTGTCAAGGGAGAATCCAAATCTACGCCCTTCGTGCTGATGGACAACCAGATAGGGGTCGGTCATGAATGGCACTTAGGGTCTAAAGCTTTCTTCGGCAATGGCTTGCACCGATGGGCATCCGGCAGGGTTTCGAAGAGGATCTGCCGGGAGAGTCTTTCCATTTGGGCAATTGTCTTCTGGAGGGCGCGCCGGTTTTGAATGGCGGTTGCTTTTCATCCGAATCAAGGTCCGCCTCGTTACCATCGGCGGCTACGATGGGTCAAGGGTCGGGATGGCCGCCGGCCGTCAAGGAGGGGCCACGGGGCTGGCGCCAGGGAGAACGGAGTTGCGGGTGATCAACCGGAAGGGGATGAAGACCGATGGTTCGAAAGGCTGGTGGCGGACGATCTGGAGGGCGGTTTGGACGGCGGCGCCGCCCTGAGCGCGGGCGTCCTGGAAAACGGTGGCGTCGAGGCGGCCTTGTTGGACGGCCTGGAGGGCGTCGGCGATGGCATCGATTCCGACGATCACGATCCGGTCCTTGAGCCGGGACTGATCGAGGGCGATGAGGGCGCCCATGGCCATCTCGTCGTTTTGCGCGAAGACGGCGTGGATATTGGCGCCGTGGGCCTGGATCCAATTTTCCATGAGAGCCATGGCTTTGGCGCGATCCCAATCCGCGGTCTGCTCGGCGAGGAGCTTGAGGGCGGGATAGCGGGCGAGGACTTCGCGGGCGCCCTGATCGCGTTTGATCTGGGCGGCCTGCCCCATGAAACCGTGGATCATGACGACGTTGCCTTGGCCCTCGAGGCGGCGGGCGATGTACTCCATCGCAATGCGGGCGGATTCCTCGTCGCGAGAGCCGACAAAGGCGGTGGGAGAGGAGCGGGTTTCTGAATTGACATTGACGATGGGGATGCCAGCGGCGAGGGCTTTCTCGACGGCGGGCGAGCTGGCTTCGACTTCGCATGGATTCAGGACGATGGCGTGGACGCGCTGGGCGATGAAGCTCTCGATTTGCTGGACCTGGCGTTCCGCGTTGCGCTGGGCATCGCTGACGATGAGGCGGACGCCGAGCTGCCGGGCCTGGTCTTCCATGGCCTGGTGGAGCATGACGATGAATTCGGAGGAGAGATTCAGCAAGGAGACGCCGATGACGATGGGCTGGGATGGGGATGCATCCTGAGCGGGATCGGCCGCGGGCCGACAGCCGGAGAGAAGAACCAGGAGGCATCCCCATCCGCCGGCGACGCCCGCCATGAAAAGAAGCACGCGTTTCATCGTTTCAGCCGGCACGGTATCACGCAGCCGGCGGGCAGCGCAAAAACAACTTGGGATGACGAGGGCAGGCCCTTACGGCTGGGCGGGGATCAAGCGGACCCCATAATCGCCCATGGGCAGCCAAAGTCCGCCATCGAGCCGGCCATCAGCATGGTCGAGGCTGGCGCCATAGCAGGTGGGGGGCTGGCCGGCGCCGGCCGGCTCGAGCTGAGCCGGATCGGTCTGGTCCCACAAGGTGAAATCGCCCGCGTTCGATTGGCTCACCAGGAGCGAGCCGAAGGCGGCGATCGCCGACACGGGCTGGCTCACCGGGACGGAGCCGATCCGGACGAGCTTGCGGACGCCTTGATCGAGCGTCCAGGTTTCGAGACGGTGACCTTGGCTCGCCGAGTCCGGCGCGCCGGCATAGACAAAGCTCTGGTGGAGGGCGACGGGGTGAGGCCATTCCTTCGAGAGCGGCATGGCGGCGACCCAAGAGGCCGAGACGCCATCATAGGCGCAGACGTCGAGGAAATCGGTCCAATCGGTGGTCCAATCGACGTTCCAGTGGGGTCCGACCGTATAGAGGAGAGCGCCGAGATCGGAGACATGGGAGATGCCCTGGAGCCTGCCGGGGATATTGACGGGGGTGCGGGCTTCGGGGTGGGCGGGATCGGCGTAATCGATGACATCGAGGAAATCCTTTTGCACCCAGGTGCCAGGCGGCATGATCTCAGTGACGTAGACGTTCTTGACGGGATCCCATCGAGTGACGGGAGCGGGGGTGTATGGGGAGAGGACGCCTTCGAGGAATTCGGACGCCTGGTGGCTGAGGAAGAGGCATCCGTTGGCGGCGATGGCCGGGCTGAAATTCCACCACGAGTTGCGGGACAGGCTCAGGTCGGAGGCGAGCTGGGGCCGGGCGGGATCGGCGACATCGAATGCCAGGAGGCGTCCGCTATCGCCGCCGTACCATCCGCGCCACACCGAGGGGGCGAACAGGTTGATCCCCGCCATGGGTGAATCCAACCACCACCAATACTGACTGGTGACGGATCCTTGCCAGACCAGGAGGCCGGGTTTAGGCCAGAGCGCGCGGAGCGAGTAGACGGATTGTTCGCCGAGATTGGCTGTGGTGGATCCCGCGATGGAGAGATCGGGCAACTGCTTGAGGTCGAGCACGGTGAGGACAAGCGTGCGAGCGGGCGGGTCGGACGGATTGGCGGGATCGGCGAGGGGGATGACATAGTAGAATGACGGATCGGTCTGTGCGATATAGAGGCAATCGCCCTGGCGATCCGCTCCGGCGATGGGCAGGCTGGCATCGAGCGGGAGGATGCGGAGGACCTGGGCAGGATTGGCGGCGGAGGCGACTCGGAGGATGGGGCGGCCGGCGGGGCTGGCAGCGGGTTGGTCGGCAACCTCGATCAGGAAATCGCCAGCCAGGAAGAGACGATTGACGGGCCAGGACAGCTCGAGGGAATGGGTGACGGCGGGGTGATCGCGGTCGGCGGCGTTGACGGAGAGCAGCTCCTGGCCGGATATGGAGAGGATGGTGTTTTGGCGGACGGCGGTGCGGCGGGCCTGGGTGCGATGCTCGATAACGCCCCGGGCCTCGAGGCGGTCGGCGGGCGTGTGAGAGACCCACAGGTCGATGAGCTGGACACGGGAGGCATAGCCATTTTGGTAATCGCCCTGGTAGGGGACGAGGATGAGGCCGGGATCGGCGCCTTCAGCTGGCAAGACGTTGAAGGCTTTCTCGTCGAAATTGGCTTCGCTCGAGGACCAGTTCTGGCCGAGCAACACTTTGCTCATGAGGCTGGGGCGGGTGGGGTCCTGCACATTGAACAGCGACACGGCAACCCTCCAGCCATCGGTGTTGTCGGTTCCGACGGCGACGAGGCGATCGCCGAGGGGGTGGAGGTAGGTGGACCAGCCCGGGATGGTCAGTTCGCCGAGGACAACCGGCTGGCTGGGATTGGCGAGATCGACAACCCAGAGAGGATCGACCCGCAAGAACGTGACCACGTAGAGCCGGGTTCCGTCGAAGAGCGATGCGGTGAGGGATTCCTGGGTGACCAGGTCCAAGTGGCCAAGGCGGCGAGGGCTGAAGGGATCCTGCAAGCTATAGGCATGGACAGAGACGGTCCGGGCGCCGGTGACAGTGGATTCAGTGACGGTGGTGAACACGTCGTCACGGAGGTTCATGTTGAACTTTTTCTGGACGGGGCCTGGAGAAGGGATCGCGGCGGTGGGACGCATGATCCCCGTCGGATCGGAGATATCGATGCAATAGATGGGATATGCATCTCGATGGCTCGAGTAGGACGTGGAGGCCACGAACAAGAACCGGTCGGTGGCCATCACGGTGTAGGAATATCCGGGGTAGACGATGGCATCGCGCAAGACGGGGGATTCGGGCTGAGCCAAGTCGATGGAACTGACCTGCACGACGGACTCCCACGCGCCTCCGGAATCGCCGGAGACGGGCCGATAGACCTGAGAGGTGAGGTAGAGGACGCGGCCCACGAGCCGGTTTTCCTGGGCCTGGATATTGCCCGGCACGGCCTGCCGGGCGACGATGGCGGGGCTGTCCTGGTCGACTCGCACGACCAGGATCTCGCTTTGGCTATTGGCGGTGTTCCACTGGCAATCGTTGCGAGCCAGGAGCACGACGTGGCGGTCGCCGAGCAGATGGAGCTGCTCGCCGGCGGCGGCCAGCTCGAGAGTGCCGCGCAGGACGGGCGCATTGGCATCGGTGATGTCGATGATCTGGAGGCCACGGTACTGGTTGAAGAAGAATAGCCGGTCGCCCTGGATTTTCCAAATATCGGACTCCTGGACCGCGCGCGGGGTATCCACGGCGGGGGTGCCGGGCGCGTCGGCGTCGATGGTGTTGAATCCGTTGCGATAAAAAGTGTCGCCGGGAGAGGAAGAGGGGGCGCCGCCGAACTCGGTCGTTCCCTGGAACAGGGCATCGGGAAGGGCGACTTCCTCATCGCCGCGGACGCGGAACAACTCGAGATCGAGGGATTGGGGGAGGCGGAAGGTGATCGAGCCGGCGGATCCATTGGGCCGTTCGACCGCGCGGTGGACCCAGGCGCCCTCCCCGAGTCGTGATCGGCTCTGGAGGGTAACCTGTTGCAGGCCGGAGGGCACGCGGACGACAACGACGATTTGACCGCCTTCGAGGCGGATATCGGTAATGGCAGGTTGGGCAGTGGCAGCGGTGAGCGTGCCGATCTGCGCCACGAACATCAGACCCAGTGCAACCGACATCAGCAACGACCGCAGGTATCTCTTCATAGTGACCTCGACTTGCTTAGCTGATCAGGAAAAATAATATAGGCAGGATTCATGCCAGCGTCAAGGAAGTGGGTGAATTGGTGAATTGTCAAGGCCGGCCACGCACCGCAGCCGTCCTCGGCCCGGTCAGGTTTGGAGGACGATTTTGCCGAGGGCGCCGGGCTCGAGGATGAGGCGGTGGGCTTCGGCAGCGTTGGCGAGGAGGAGTTTGCGGCCGACCACGGGCTGGAGAAAGCCGCGCTCGAGTCCGGCGACGAGGGCGGCATGGACCATCTCGAGCTCGGTTTCGGGGGCATTGAAGAGCATCATGCCAAGGACATCAGCATCGCGGCTCATGGCATCGCGGGGATTGATTTCGATGGGGCCGCGGGAGCCGATGATGACGATGCGGCCGTGGCGCGCGAGGAGGCTGAGGTCGCGTCCGAGGTTGACGTTGGCGAGCATCTCGAGGATGAGGTGGACGCCGTGGTTGCCGGTGATATCGAGGATGGCGGCGGGGTAATCGGGCTGGCGGTGGTCGAGGACATGGTGGGCGCCTTGATCGATGACCAAGCGCCTTCCGGCGTCGGTGCCTGCCGTGCCGATGACGCAGAGGCCATGGGCGCGCGCGATTTGCACGGCGGCAATGCCGACCCCGCCGCTGGCGCCATGGACGAGGACGGATTCCCCGGGCGCGGCCCGGCCGCGTTGAAACAGGGCGCGCCAAGCGGTTGCGTAAGGCACGCCGACAGCGGCGCCCTGTTCGAAGGTGACGGCATGGGGCAGAGGATGGATCTGATTAGAGCGGCAGAGGGTTTTTTCCGCGTAGACGCCGGTGAGGGAGCCGGAGGTGTAGATGCGATCGCCCGGTTTCCAGCGGTGGACATCCGGCCCGACGGCCTCGATCTCGCCGGCGGCGTCGGAACCCGGGGTGTACGGCAGCGGAGGCAGGCGTCCGTATTTGCCGGAGCGGATATAGGTTTCGACGGGGTTGACGCCGGCGCAGCGGACGCGGATGAGGGCCTGGTGTGGGCCGGGACGGGGGTCGGGCGCATCCACGAATTGAAGCACCTGGGGATCACCGAACTGGTGGACACGGATGGCCTTCATCACTCAAGCGGCGCTTTGGCGCACCTGTTCCTTGCGGGATTCGAGCTCGGCGCGCTGGGTTTGGCGATCGCGGACGAGCTGCTGGCGAATGGTCTCGGCGGACTCGGCATCGCCCTGTGCTTCGGCCTGGGCGATCCGGTCGCGGGCGAGCAGCTCGAGCTCGGCGATCTTGGCGGTGCATTTCGCATCCAGCTCGGCCAGGGCCTTCCTCTGAGCGTCGGTGAGTTTGGGAGACGGGCCGGACATTCCGAGCCGTTCCATGGCGAGTTCGTAAGCGGTTTTCATGGGCGACAACAGCGACAATCTGAGCCGGGCGGGCGATGAAGGCAAAACAAAAACAGCGGAGGCCCGCGGCCGCGGCGGAGGCACTTTGCGGATTGACGGTCCATGCGGATGAGTATTAACTGCGGCCATGCGCATTTGGATTGCAGTCATAGTGGCGGGATGCATGGCTTCAGCCTGCGCGTCGCGCAAGGCGGGGTCTTCGGATGGGCAGGCTGCTGCGGCAACGCAACGGTCAGGGGGTGAAGGGGTTTACACCAACGGGAATACCGTCATTCGAGTCGAGGAAGCGTTTGTGGGCAAGGTGGCGTCGGTCAACGGGGCGCTCCGGTATGCGGTCCTGGATTTTGCGCTGAACCCGCTGCCGGCGGTGGGCGCTCAGCTGGGCGTCTATCGCCATGGGGTGAAGGTGGGGGAAGTGAAGATCACCGGCCCGGCCTATCACAGCAACACCGTGGGCGATCTGGTGGCGGGGGAGGCGCAGGTTGGGGACGACATCCGGCGGAATCCCTAGCGCCATTTGAAGTTGAAGATCAGCTGGAGGCCGGCGAGCAGGGTGAACCAATAGATCAGCTGGGTGAAGAGGCCTTCAGAGACGCGTCGGTTGAGCCACACGCCGAGCCAGACCCCGATGGGGATCAGCGGGAGGAAAAGGAGGCTGATGCGGAGGGTGTCGGCCTGGATGATGCCGCGGCTGATGAAGAAGGGCATCTTGATCCAATTGATCCAGGTGAAGATGAGGACCGTGGTGCCGACGTAGATTTCCTTGGGCAGCTTCTGGGGCAGGAGGAACACGCTGATGACGGGGCCGGCGCCATGGGCGATGCTCGAGGTGAACCCGGCTCCGATCCCGCAGGGGACGCCGAGGGCATGGTTGGGCCGAAAGACGCCGTGCGCATGCAGGATCCGCTCCTTGGTGAACTGGAACAGCACGAAGGAGACGGCGAGGATGCCGATGGCGAGGTTGAGCTGGCGGTCGGAGACATTGCCGATGAGCTGAACTCCGAGGAGGACGCCGACGACAACGCCGGGGATGAGGTATCGGAGGTTGGAGCGGTCCCATTTGCGCCAGTAGTGATAAAGCGAGAAGACATCCCCGGCGCACAAGAGGGGGAGGATGACGCCGATGGCGACTCGGGCATCGAAGGCCAGTGCGCACAGGGGTGTGGTGAGCATGCCGAGGCCGCCGCCAAAGCCGGCTTTGGACAGCCCGATGAACAGGACCGCCAAGCCTGCGAGGAGATCCCGGCTCCAATCGCTCATGGGGGGCTACAGGGTCCAGCCGGGGCGATAATCGCGGCGGATGAACTGATTGGCGGCATCGAGGTTGGTGATGCGGAGGCTGGGGCCATCCCAGTGGAGCTTGGTGCGGGTGAGCTCCTCGCGGAGGGCGCGGCGCAAGGCGATATTGCCCAGGAGAACGACCTCGGCCAGAGGGCCGGCCCAGTCGAAGTTCGAGCCGGCGGGCGCGCCCCCCTTGCAGGCATCGATCCATTCGATGTAATGGCCGGGGGATCGGGGGATGGTTTTGGGAGGCGCGCCAAACTGGCGGGCCTTGGCTTGGGGGATGATTTGCGTGCCGAGGATCTTGCCTTGATCGCCGACCAGCAGGCGGCCGTTGGACCCGAACTCGCGCTCGGGCTCGAGCTCGTCGGGCCGGGCGGGGCGGAGGCCGCCGTCGTACCAGGTCAACGCGAGCGGGGGCATATCGCCCCGGGCGGGGAACTGGTAGCGGACCATCGAGGAGAGCGGGTAGGTTTCATCGTTGACCCGGCTGGAGGCGGCCTCGACGGTGAGGGGATGGCCGAGCTTAAGGGCTCGGAAGACGGGATCCATGGCGTGGCAGCCGATGTCGCCGAGCGCGCCGGTGCCGAAGTCCCACCAGCCGCGCCATTTGAAGGGGTGGTAGGCGGGGTGATAGGGGCGGGCGGGGGCGGCGCCGAGCCAGAGGTCCCACTCGAGCGTGGCGGGCGTGGCCGGCGTATCCGCGGGGCGTGAAACGCCCTGGGGCCAGTATTCATCGAGAAGGCCGCGCGAGGGGCGGTCGGTCCAGATATGGGCTTCGCGGACGGGTCCGATAGCGTTGGCAGCGATCATCTCGCAGAGCTGGCGTGTTTCCTCGGAGGCCTGGCCCTGGTTGCCCATCTGGGTGGCGACGCGGTGCTCGCGGGCGGCAAGGGTCAGCTGACGGGCTTCCCAGACGGAATGGGTGAGGGGTTTTTCGCAGTAGACATGTTTGCCGAGGCGGATGGCATGCATGCTGGCGAAGGCGTGGGTGTGATCGGGAGTGGCCACCACGACGGCGTCGATGTCCTTCTGGGTGTCGAGCATTCGGCGGTAGTCCTTGTGCTGTTTGGCCTGGGGATAGTGGCGGAAGACGCGGGCGGCGTAATTCCAGTCCACGTCGCAAAGGGCGACGATGTTTTCCGATTCCATCTGGCGGAGGTCGGAGAAGCCCTGGCCGCCGATGCCGATGCCGGCGATGTTGAGCTTCTGGCTGGGAGGCGTGGCGCCGCGGAGGCCGAGGATGTGGGGCTGGACCGCGAAGAAGGCGGCCCCGGCGCCAGCGCCGCGAGCCAGGAACTGGCGGCGAGAAAGCGGATGGGATGAAGGGGCGGGTTGGGTGTTGAGTTTCATAGTATATCGGGCGCTACCCTAGAGGATGGGGGAGGTCGAATGCAACGGCAAATCCGTTGCGGGCAATGAGACGGGGGGGCGGATCAGGGGATGGGGCCGATGCAGCGTTGGTATTCGAGGAGGACGTAGCGGTCGGTCATGCCGGCCAGGTAATCGCACACCGCCCGGTGAACGCCGGAGTCATCGGCGCGCTTGCGGGATTGCTCGCCGATCTGGCCGGGGTGTTCGAGGTAAAAATGAAACAGCTCTTCGAGAAGGCGGACGGCGCGGAGGTTCGGCTCGTGGACTTCGGGATTGAAATAGAGGTTCTGGTGGAGGTAATGGCGGAGCTCGAGGTTCAGGACCTGGCGCGGGGGGCTGTATTGGACGAGGGGCTCGGGCTGGCCCCGGACGGCGTCGGCGGATGAGACGCCGGCCTGCTGAAGCCGGATCTCGGTGTGGAGGACGACGTCGCGGATCTGGCTGTCGATGAGGCAGCGGATGGTGAAGTAGCGGCGGCACTCGTCGGGGAGGTCGCCCTGTTCGCGGCGGACCTGGGAGGCGGCGTCGTGCCAGATGGGGACGTCGCGTTCGAGGCGGTCCTCGGCGAGGAGGCCGGAGTCGATGCCGTCATCGAGGTCGTGGCTGTAATAGGCGATTTCGTCGGCGAGGTTGGCGATTTGGGCTTCGAGGGAGGAGGAGGGGTGGGCGGCGGCGGAGGGGTCTGCGGGATGATCGTAGGGGGTGGAATGTTTGGCGAGGCCTTCGCGGACTTCGAGGGTGAGGTTGAGGCCGGGGAAGGCGGGGTATTTTTGCTCGAGGCACTCGACGATGCGGAGGCTTTGGCGGTTATGTTCGAACCCGCCGTGGTCGCGCATGAGCTGGTGGAGGGCATCCTCGCCTTTGTGGCCGTAGGGGGCATGGCCGAGGTCATGGGCGAGGGCGATGGTTTCGGCGAGGTCCTCGTTGACGCGGAGGGCGCGGGCGATGTTGCGGGCGATGGCGGCGACCTCCATGGTGTGGGTGAGGCGGGTGCGCAGGTGGTCGCCGGTGCCGTTGAGGAAGACCTGGGTTTTATATTCGAGCCGGCGGAAAGCCCGCGAGTGGATGACGCGGTCGCGGTCGCGCTGGTACTGGGTTCGCCAGTCGGGGGGGGGCTCGGTGTAGCGGCGGCCGCGGGTGTCGGCGCTGAGCTGGGCGAAAGGGGCGAGCCACTGGCGTTCGTGCTGCTCGAGTTCGTGGCGGGTGCAGGGCATGGGGGGATAGGCAATGCGGCAGGGTTCAGGCGGGGAACCATTCGTGGACGGGGATGCCGCGCAATTCGAACAGGCGGCGGATGATGTCTTCGATGAGGTTGTTGGGGCAGGAGGCGCCGGCGGTGATCCCGACGATGCCGGGGCCGGCGGGGAGCCATTGGCGCGATTCGATCTCCCGTTTGCGGTCGAGGTCAAAATGGAGAATGCGATCGCTGGAGACAAGCTTGGAGGCGTTCTTGACAAAGAAAGTGGGGAGGCGGGACATGCCCATCTCGGCGAGGTGGGAGGTATTGGAGGAGTTATAGCCGCCGATGACGAGGAGGAGGTCGAGGGGATCGGCCAGGAGCTTCTGGAGCGCGTCCTGGCGCTCCTGGGTGGCGCCGCAGATGGTGTCGAATGAGCGGAAGTGGCGGTCGAGGTCGGCCTCGCCGAACCGGGCGATCATGGCCTGGCGGAGGCGGCGTTGGACCTCTTCGGTTTCGCCGCGGAGCATGGTGGTCTGGTTGGCAACGCCGATGGCCTCGAGGTGGATGTCGGGGTCGAAGCCGGGCGAATAAGCGCCGCGAAATTTGTCGAGGAACGCCTGGCGGTCGCCGCCGTGGAGGAGGTAGTGGCAGACGTAATCGGTTTCATCGAGGGTGAAGACCACGAGGTAATGGCCGCGGCCGGCGGCGGTGGCGCGCGAGCTGGTGGCCTTGGTTTCCTCGTGCCAGGATTTGCCGTGGATGATGCTCGTGTAGGAGTGATCGGCGTAATGGCGGACGCGCTTCCAGACGCTCATGACGTCCCCGCAAGTGGTATCGACAAAGCGGCAGCCGCGGCTCTCGAGGGCATGGAGGACCTCGATTTCGGCCCCGAAGGCGGGGATGATGACGATGTCCTGCTGGCGCAGGTCGGCAATGTCGGCGTCTTTTTCCTTGCCGGAGAGGAAGCGGATGCCCATGGCGCGGATCTGGTCGTTGACCTCGGGATTATGGATGATCTCCCCGAGGATATAGATGGGCTGATCGGGGAAGGCCTTGCGGGCGGCATAGGCGAGGTCGATGGCGCGCTCGACGCCGTAGCAGAAGCCGAATTCCTTGGCGAGCTTGACCTGGAGGCCGCGGGCCTGGAGGACATGGCCCCGAGCCCGGATGCGGTCGACCAGCTCGCTCCGGTAATGGGAGAGCACCTGGGCCTGGACGGCCGCCATCACATCGGGCCGCCGGAGATTGAATTTGCGGTGCGTGATGCTGGAGACCTTCGACATAAGCCCTACCATATCAGGTCCAGTAGGTCCGGTCCAGGGAGCGGTATTGGATGGCCTCGAGGAGGTGATCGGCCTGGATGGATTCGCTTCCGGCGAGGTCGGCGATGGTGCGGGCCACTTTGAGGATGCGGTCATAGGCTCGAGCGCTGAGGCCGGTGTCGGTGAGGGCGGTCTTGAGGAGCTCGAGCAGGGGCGAGTCGATGTGGCAATAGGTCTTGAGGTCGCGGGGGCCCATGCGGGCGTTGCAGGTGACGCGAGGGCGATGGGCGAAGCGCTGGCGCTGAGCGAGGCGGGCGACGACGACGCGCGATCGGATATCGGCCGAGCTTTCTCCGGGACGTGACGAGGAGATCTCGCCGAACGGGACGGGCGGGACTTCGATATGAAGGTCGATGCGATCGAGGAGGGGGCCGGAGATCCGGCCGAGGTAATTTTGGATCTCGCGGGGCGAGCTGCGGGATTCGTGGGGCATCTTGCCGTCGGGAGTGGGGTTCATGGCTGCCACGAGCATGAACTGGGAGGGGAAGGTCATCGAGCCGGCCGCGCGGGAAATGGTGACGGTGCCTTCTTCGAGCGGCTGCCGGAGGGTTTCGAGGACATTGCGTTTGAATTCGGGCAGCTCGTCGAGGAAGAGCACGCCGTTATGGGCGAGGGAGATTTCGCCGGGGGTCGGATTGACATTGCCGCCGAGGAGGCCGGCATCGCTGACGGTGTGGTGGGGGGCGCGGAAGGGGCGTCGAGTGACGAGAGCCTGGCCAGTGGACAGGAGGCCGACGATGCTGTGGACCTTGCTGGTTTCAAGGGCTTCTTCGAGGGAGAGGGGGGGCAGGATCGTGCGGAGCCGTTTGGCCAGCATCGATTTGCCGGTGCCCGGGGGGCCGATCAGCAGGATGTTGTGGCCGCCAGCGGCTGCCACCTCGAGAGCGCGCTTGACCGATTCCTGGCCTTTGACATCGGCGAAATCGAGCTCATCCTCGGCCGGCTGATCGAACAGTTCAGCCAGGTCGACCTGGAAAGGCGGGATGGCCAGCTCTCCTTCGAGGAACGCCACTGCCTCGCGCAGGTTGCGAACCGGGTAGGTTTTCAGGCCATCGACGACCGCTGCTTCGGCCGCGTTATCGGAAGGGACGAGGATGCCCGTCTTGCCATCGGCGCGGGCGCGCAGGGCCATCGGCAGGACCCCTTTGACGGGGCGGACGGCGCCGTTGAGAGCGAGCTCGCCGACGCAGACGTGGCGGTCGAGCTGGGAGATATCGAGCTGATCGGCGGCAGCCAGCATGCCGACGGCGATCGGGAGGTCGAAGCTGGGCCCCTCCTTTTTCACATGGGCGGGCGCCAGGTTGATCGTCGTGCGGCCGAGGGGGAAATTAAATGCCGAGTTGAGCAGGGCGGTGATCACCCGGTCGCGAGCCTCGCGAACCGCGGCGTCGGGCAATCCCACGATGACAATCACCGTGTCGCCCCAGCCGGCATTGACCTCGACCTCGACCGGGTAGGCTTCAATGCCGATGACCGCGGCGGAGTGGACTTTGGCGAGCATGAATCTGGTCAATAGCAAGAGTTTAAAAATACGCAACCATGAAATGCTATTCCCATGGAGGCAGTTGGATGGATTCGCTCATTGTGACAGAGGTCCGCCGGATGGCCTTGGCGTCGTCCGCGGATTAAGGGTCTGTGCAAAACAAAAATTCTTGCACAGACCCTAGCTGGCTGGATGCCAGCGGCGCAATGTCTCGAGGACTCGTTCCACGGGGAGGCCGACGACATTGGTGAAGGATCCCTCGATCGAGTCCACAACGAGGTCGCCGTGTTCCTGGATGGCATAGGCACCGGCCTTATCGAGAGGATCGATCCGCTCGAGATAGCCATGGATTTGAGCGGGCGTCAGGGGACGGAAATAGACGCGAGTGACGTCGGCGAGGCAGACTTCGCGTCCTGACTCGATGTGAATCATACAGACGCCAGTGATGACGAGATGGGGTTTGCCGGCGAGTTGGGCGAGCATCGACCTGGCCTCGGCAATCGAACCGGGCTTGCCGAGAATAGTGCGGTCGAGGCTGACGACAGTATCGGCGCCGAGGACCAGGCAATGGGGATGCCGGAGGGCGACCGAGAGAGCTTTGCGCCGGGCGTTATAGCGGGCGGATTCGGATGGGCTGAGGTGATCCGGATGCGTCTCAGAGACTTTGGCGATGACGATCCGGAACTCGAATCCGGCCTGGCGCAAGAGTGCGGCGCGCCGGGGAGAGGCGGAGGCGAGGATCAGGGGCGGATGGTGCATGATGGGGTGGATTTGGGGTGAGGGAGAGCGCCCACGGATTGCGGGCGATTCCGTGGTGCGGCGATGGATCTGAGCTGGAATGCGAATCGCGGCATTTGATTGAGCCGCTGGCGGCGGCAAGCGAGGAGTTTACTGGCCGAGCCCATTGGCTGCAAGCGCAACGCCGGACAGGATCAGGGCATGGGGAACCCCGCGCCCGGGGCCACGGCGCCACGGCCCGCTTGCCCCATCCCCGAACGGCGGATATGCTGATTGGATGGTCGAGCTATGCGATACGCACGCCCATCTGCATTACCCGGATTTCGAGGCCGATCTCCCCGAGGTCATCCGGCGGGCTGCGGATGGGGGCGTGACTCGGATCATTGCCGTCGGCACGGACCTCGAGAGCAGCCGGCGCGCGATCGAACTCAGCGGGCAGCACCCGGGCGTCGATGCCGCGGTCGGCTGGCATCCCAACGATGCGGCCGAGGCGCCTTCCGACCTCCGCGACAGGCTCCGCGAACTGGCCCGGCATCCCCGGGTGGTCGCCTTGGGCGAGACCGGTCTCGATTACTATTGCCGGCCCGCCAGAGCCTCCGGATCCGCGACCGCGGCCGCAGTTCCCGATCGACATCGCCAAGCCGAGCTGTTCCGGGTGCACCTCGAGGTGGCCGCGGAGTCTGGTCTGCCCTGCATTGTTCATCAGCGGGATGCCGCCGACGACGCCCTCGAACAATGGCGGCCCTGGGCCGATCGCGTCCCCGCCGTCTTCCATTGTTTCACCGGCGACGAGATATTTCTGGGCCGCGTCCTTTCCATGGGCGGTTTCGTCAGCTACACGGGGATCGTCACGTTCCGAAACGCCACGGCGGTCCGATCGGCCTTGGCCGCCACACCGCTCGACCGGTTGATGCTGGAAACCGACGCACCCTTTCTCGCGCCGGAACCGCATCGGGGAAAGCGGGCTGAGCCAGCCTATGTCGCGCGGGTGGCGGAGCGAGCCGCGGAGGTCAAAGGCGTTCCCCTGGAAACGCTCGCGGAAATCACTTGCGCCAATGCCGCCCGCTTTTTCCGGCGTCATTGAGCCTGCCGGGCATCGCAGGCGATCAATGGACAAAGAAAAGGACCAGGATCTGCGCCGACAGGACGCGAAGCAGCATCGTCAACGGATACACCGTGGCGTAGGAGATCGACGGGGCATCCGAGTTGTTGAGCGAGTTGGCGAACGCAAGCGCGGGAGGGTCGGTCATGCTGCCCGCCAGAACGCCGCACAAGCTGGTGAAATTGAGCTGGAGGATCCAGCGAGCCGCCAAACCAACGATCAGCAGCGGCAGCAGCGTGATCAGCCCTGCCGCAGCGATCCAGTACAGGCCGTCCCCGGCCATCAGCGTCGCCAGAAACTTGTCTCCGGCGCGCAGGCCCACACAGGCCAGGAAGAGCGTGATCCCCACTTCCCGGAGCATGAAATTTGCGCTCAAGGGCATGTAGTAAATGAGCGGCCCGATCCGCCCGATCCGGCTCAACACGATCGCGGCCAGGAGCGGACCGCCCGCGAGCCCCAGCTGGATGGCTGCGGGCATTTGGGGCATCTGCAGCGGCCAGCTCCCCAGGATCACGCCCAAGGCGATCCCGACGAAGATCGGCATGATCTGGGGATGGTTCAGCTGTTTGGGGGAGTTCCCCAGCTCGCGAGCCGCGCGGTCGATGGCTTCCTCTTCGCCCACCACCAGAACCGTGTCGGCGAATTGAAGGCGGAAATTGGGCGTGGGCGTGAACTCGATGTCGGCGCGGCTGACGCGGGTGATCGTGACGCCATAAACGCGGTGGAGATCCAGCTCTTCAAGGGTTTTGCCAAGAATCTTCTTCTGCGTCACCACCACGCGCCGGGTCGTTAGACGGCTGGGCAGCGCCTTGAGATCCACGCTGGCGGGGGACCCGATGATCAGCTGAATGTCCGCGATCCGGTCGGGAGGTCCCACCGCGAGCAAGACGTCGCCGGTGTGAAGGACGGTTTCCGGAGCGGCCACGTCAACTGCCTGTCCCTTGAAGACCCGCGAGATCACGATCCCGGACCCGGCCAGGCCGGGGATGCGCTTGATGGGCAGCCCGTTCAAATTGGGATTCTCGACACGGATGTTCAGGGTGGTGACCTGAGGCAGGCCGGACTGGAGCTGCCGGGTCAATGCCTCGGCCTCCTCCTGGGGACGGATGCGGAACAGAGCGCGGATGATCCCCATGGTCAGGATGATGCCGAGGATCCCGAAGGGATAGGCGACCGCATACCCTAGGCCGGGGAGCTTGGCCATTTCCTCGGCGATGGCAGGATCGAGCGGAAGGTTCTTCAGGGCCTGCTGGGCGGCGCCGAGGGCCGGCGTGTTGGTGGTGCCGCCCGCAAAAAGACCGACCGCCACTCGCATGTCGATCCGTCCCAGCCAAACGACCGCCAGCGTTGTCAGCACGCCCAGCGAAACCACCGCCGTGGCCATCAGGTTCAGCGGCAGCCCCTGCCGCCTCAGGGAGGCGAAAAAACCCGGCCCCACCTGCATACCAATCGTGTAGACAAACAGGATCAGGCCGAACTCGCGCACGAACTCCATCACGTGGGCATCCAGGCGCGCTCCGAAATGCCCGAACAGCAGGCCCGCAAACAGGACGCCGGCCACTCCCAGACCGATGCCTCGGATCCGCAGACTGCCCAGAAACACCCCCGTCGCCGCCACCGTGCTCAGGATCAACAAGGTGTGCGCGATCGAGACGGACGGATCCGATCCTGCGATCAATTCGGCGAGCCAACTCATGTCCGCTCTTTCAAACGGGCTCCGGCTGGCCAGTCAGAAGTATGCGCTCGGAATCCCATCGCCAACCGCCGGGCCCGGGGCCGCCCTGCAGGCGCCAGCTCCGAAACGCGCTCAGGTGGATGAAGGGGATGCAAGCTCTTTACGCCGGACATCCAGCCATGCGCGTTCCGACGCGAAAAGGTATTCCGGATCGATGAGGGCTAAAGCCTCGCGCGCCAGATCGGGCCGGCCCCGCACGAGGTGCAGCTCGAACCAGATCAACTGGTACGTCGCTGTTTCCTGGGGCACGAGCATCGAGGCGTCTACGGTCCTCAGCAGCTCTTCGGCCTCATCGAGCCGCTTGTTGTGCACCAGAGCCAGGCTGTGCAGCAGTCGGAACGAGGCCGAGTAGGGGGAGGCGGTCAGCGCGCGCATGGTGAGGGCGATCGCTTCCTGGGCTTGGTCGCGCTGGGCCAGCAAGGCGGCCGCGTAGTTCGCCTGGGCAAGCGTGTTGGTCGAATCGAGCTGATACCAGTTTTCGGCCCCCAGCCGCAACAGTTGGTCGTCCTTGAGATCTTCGGATATCTTGACCAGCGACCGCCAATACGCAACGTTGGTGCTGTTCCGATCGACGGATTTCATCAGGATGTCCCGGCCGATGTCGGGGAAGCCCAGGCGCGCCACGTTGGTGGCAATCATGATCTCGATCCCGCTCCGCTTGTAATTGAACTCGGCGGCCTTGCGAAAGGCGCTTTCGGCGCTGAGCCGGCGATCCTTGCCCACTGCAGCGCGGCCTTCGATGTAGAAACTGAAGCCATTGAGGGCATCCATGACGCGCGGCTCGCGCCGGACCTGAAGCGCCATTGTGGCCAGCTTGTCCCATTGCTGGGTCCGAACCAGAAGCTCCCCATACACGATCCATGTCCCCTCGAACTGGCGGAACTCGGGCAGATAGCGCTCGATCATATCCCGGGCCGTCTCACGCAAATCCACCGCAAGGTAGGCTCGGACAAGGGCAACCAGGTCCCGGCTGGTCACCGGGGGACGCGGATAGGCTTGGGCCAGGCGGATCGCCTCGGACTTGCGTCCAGCCAGGTTCAGAAGCATCCAGTAATTGGCATGATCCGAAGGAGTGTCCTCGTTCAAATCGATCAATTTCTGGAGCGCCTTTTCGTATTCCTGCAAGTCCCTCATCCGCAACGCGACTACGGACTGAAGCCGGCTGGACAGCTTCTCGAGCGCGGGATCGGCCTGAACCGCACCGAGCCGCTGCCGGCCTTCATCCATTGTCTCCGGAAGGCCCCATCCCACCATGAAGGCAGCCTCGTAAAGCGCTATGTCGGGGCGGTCCTGGAGCCGTTCACGGCAATGCTGCCACCGATGATAATACTGCTCGATCTGATCCGCATTGAACAAGGCGCGAAGCTGGGCTGCCTCCAGATCCGGCGTCAGATCGTCTTTGACCGGATCCAGCATGCGGATAATGACCTCATTGAGGCGGAAGTGCTCGAGAACATCGACAGACATCAGCAGGTCCTGCCGATTCGTTGCGGTCAGGTATAATAACCATGCGGAAGCTATCTGAGCCATTTCGCCATGCCGTCGCACGTCGTTGCTCAATTTCAGGCTGCGCAGGAGGCCGCGGGCATACTCCGGATTGCCCCGGTTGTTGGCCAGCGCAGCACGATACGATTGAATGGCTTCATCGGAAAGCCCTGCGCTATAGCCTTTTTCGGCCGCGCGTCGAAGGGACCACGCCTGGCCTAGGTCGAGCAAACTGACCTTGATGACAGGCGTGAAGTCGGGAGGGGAAGTCCGCCAGACCTTGGGCAGCGCGATGGCCACCATGCCGATCATTGCGAGGCACAACAGAAAAAAGAGCCGGAACCATCTCTTGTATAACAACAACCGCAATAGCGGGTAATGGCTCACCTTCTTTGCCAGGCGCCGCTTGCTCCAGTAACGTCCATGCCTTCGGGCGGTCGACGAATTCATCCGGGACCAGTCTGGCCCAAGTGGATTGACATAACAAGCCAGAAAATGGGCGGGCATCCCAAGACGAATTTTTGGGCTCGGGCGATTCGGAAAGTGCTTTACAGCGGAAAGGAATCCAAACTATATTGAGCGGTCGTTTATCGAAGATTGGCCGATGGTATTATGGAAGCAAACCTTAAAGCGAAGAGCATTGCTGATTTCCGCGTCCATGAGCGGGACACAGGTTCGGCTGACGTCCAGATCGCCCTCCTGACCCAGAGGATCAACCGTTTGACGGAGCATTTGCAGCAGAACCAGAAGGATCACGGGTCCCGACGGGGATTGATTGTTATGGTCGGCAAGCGACGCCGGTTGTTGGATTATTTAAACCGGACGAATCATGACCGTTATGTCGCGATCACCAAGCGACTCAAATTGCGCAAATAGCTATTTCAAAAATCCCCATCTTGGGCCTTGGGATCATCCCTGCGTCGAAGGTGGACCTCCGGTCTGATCCGGGCTCTGATGAGCCCGAGGGCGTGCCTGAGAAGGCGCCCGCCCCAGCCGGAACACTACAACCAACCACCATCTCCCTCAGCCTGGGGTAATTTCATTCAGAGCCGGCGCGCCGGAGCTGAATGAAGTTCCTCCGGGCAGTCGGGAGCAATGGACTCAAAGAAAGCAACCATGCCAGAACAAGCATCCGCCCAAGTCGGGGCCGGAACTATTGTCATCGAAACCGGTAAACTTGCAAAGCAAGCCGATGGCGCCGTCACCGTTCGCCTCGGGGACACTGTTGTGATCGTCGCCGCCGTGGGCGCCTCGAAGCCGCGCCCCGAGCTGGATTTCTTTCCCCTGACGGTCGATTACCGGGAAAAGGCCGCCGCAGCCGGCCGATTTCCGGGCGGCTATTTCAAACGCGAGGGCCGACCCACCGAAAAGGAAATCTTGACCAGCCGTCTCATCGACCGGCCCGTCCGCCCCCTGTTCCCTTCCGGCTGGCTCAACGAGGTCCAGGTCCAGAGCATCGTCCTCAGCGCCGACGGCGAGAATGATCCCGATGTGCTCGCCGTCGTCGGAGCCTCCGCCGCCCTCTCCCTGAGCGATATCCCTTGGAACGGGCCGTTGACCGCCGTCCGCGTCGGCCGGGTCGAAGGTCAATGGATTGCCAATCCCACCCATTCGCAAATGGTCCAAAGCGATGTCGATCTCGTCTATGTCGGCACCGCCAACGACTTGATGATGTTCGAAGGATCCGCCAAGGAGATCTCCGAAGCCGACTTCCTGGCGGCGTTGAAGTTCGCCCATGAATCGAGCCTGCCCCTGCTGGCGGCTCAGCGGGATCTGGTGGCCCGCGCCGGACGCCCCAAGCGGCCCGTCCCCGCCAGCGTCGTCCCGCAGGAGGTCATCATCGAGGCGCGCCAGGCCGCCGGCGACCGATTGGCCGCCGCGCTCTTGATCCCGGGCAAGATGGAACGCGAGTCCGCATGGGATAACCTTCGGGCCGAGATCGACAGTCATCTGATCCAGAAGTTCGGGCCGGAGAAAGCAACCGAATCGATCCTCAAACAGGTCGCGCAGAAGATCCAAAAGGAAACCGTCCGCCGTCTCATGCTCGAGGAAGGCAAGCGCATGGACGGCCGCGGCTTCGACGACCTCCGCCCGCTGGTGTCCGAGGTCGGCCTCTACCCGCGCGCCCATGGATCGGCCTTGTTCGCTCGCGGGGAGACTCAGGCGGTGGCATTGGCGACCCTCGGCACTCCGGACGACACCCAGGAGTTCGACGCATACACGGGAGGCCACACCCAGAAGCAGTTCATCCTCCACTACAACTTCCCGAACTTTTCCGTCGGCGAAACCGGCCGCATCGGCGGCCCGGGCCGCCGGGAGATCGGCCACGGCGCCCTGGCCGAACGCTCGCTCGAACCGCTGCTGCCGCTGCCGGACTACCCTTACGTGATCCGCCTCTCGTGCGAGATCATGGAATCCAACGGCTCGACCTCGATGGCTTCCGTTTGCAGCGGATGCCTCGCGCTGATGGATGCCGGCGTGCCCATCGCACGGCCCGTCGCCGGCATCAGCATCGGCCTTTGCACGGAATACAATTCCGCCCAGGAGATCAGCCGATACCGTCTGCTCACCGATATTATTGGATGGGAAGACGCCTTCGGCGACATGGATTGCAAGATTGCCGGCACCACCAAGGGGATCACCGGCTTCCAGCTCGATCTCAAATTGGCGGGCGTCCCCCACAGGATCATGGTCGAGGCCCTCGAGAAAGCCCGCGTGGCGCGCATGGCGATCCTCGATTCCATGGCCCAGACCCTCGCCGCACCCCGCCCCGAGCTCAGCCCTTACGCGCCGCGCATCCTCACCCTCAAGATCAACCCCGAGAAGATCGGCGCCTTGATCGGCCCCGGCGGCAAGAATATCAAGCGCATCGTCGAGGAGTCGGGCTGCGAGATCGATATCAACGACGACGGCACAGTCAAGGTATATGCCGTCAGCGAGGAGGGCATGAAAAAGGCCCGCAATGAAATCGAGGGGATGACGGGCGAGATCGAGGTGGGCAAGGTGTATCGTGGCAAAGTGGTCACGATCAAGGACTTCGGATGCTTTGTCGAGGTCTTCCCCGGCAAAGACGGCCTCGTCCACATCAGCGAGCTGGCCAATTTCCGGGTCAAGCAGACCGAGGACATCGTCAAGCTGGGCGATGAGATCTGGGTCAAGTGCATCGGAGTCGATGAGAAAGGCCGGATTCGCTTGTCCCGAAAGGCGGCGATGGCCGAGCGCGACAAGCAGTTGACGCCGCAAGAAGAATGACGTCCGGCGCGAGTTGATCCGCGGCGGACGCAGCCGCGTCAGACGGAGCAAGTCCCGTTGTGCTGAATCAACAAACGTTACGCCAGGCGGCCTCGTATTCGGGTGTGGGCCTCCACAGCGGAAACCGGGTCGAGATGACCCTGCACCCGGCCCCCCCGGACACGGGCGTCCGGTTCCGGCGGGCGGACCTCGAGGGACAGCCCGAGATCGAGGCCCTCGTCGAGCATGTGGGCGACACCCAGCGGTCCACGACGCTGGCCAAGGGAAATATTCGCATCCACACGGTCGAACACGTGTTGTCGGCGCTCGCGGGTCTGGGCATCGACAACGCGGTCGTCGAGCTCAACGCCAACGAGCCGCCCATCGGCGACGGAAGCGCCCGCGAGTTCGCGCGGTTGATCGGTTCGGCGGGCATCCAGCCCCAGCCCCAGCCGCGGGAGGCATTTCGGGTCGCCAGCCCGTTCGAGCTCCAGGCCGGAGAAACCGCGATCTCGGTCTTCCCCCACGACCGGCTGAAAATGACTTGTGTCAGCTCCGATCGGGGCGGCCGGTTCACGCAGGTCTACAGCCTCGAGGTAACCCCGGATTCCTGGGAGCGGGAGCTGGCGCATGCGCGGACCTTCTGCTTCTACGAGGAGATCGAGCACTTGATCAAGAACGGCCTGATTCGCGGCGGCAGCCTCGAGAATGCCGTGGTCATCCGCGAGGATGCGGTTCTGACGAACGAGCCGCTGCGGTATCCCGAGGAATTTGTCCGCCACAAGATGCTCGACTTGGTCGGAGACCTGTCGCTGCTGGGCTGCCCGCTCCAAGCCCATGTGATGGCGATCCGGCCCGGCCACGCCGCCAACTGCGAGCTGGTGCGCCAGTTGAGCAACCTCCGGCGCAGACCGATGTTGACCGCGCAGACCTTTGTCCCGCCGCCCGCGCCCCGGGCCCCTCCACCCGAGTCCGTCAAGGCCGGATCCGTCCTCCAGGAGGGCATCGAGCTCCATGCCGCCCAGCTTCTCAAGGTGGTGCCGCACCGGTTTCCCTTCCTGATGATCGATCGGGTCAAACGAATCGAAGGAAACCGCATCACCGCCATCAAGTGCGTCAGCATCAACGAGCCCTATTTCGAGGGCCACTTTCCCCGGCTGCCGATCATGCCGGGGGTGCTCCAGCTCGAGGCCATCGCGCAAACCGCTGGCATCCTGCTCCTGCGCCAGGCCGAGAACCTGGGCAAGTATGCCTATTTCATGTCGGCCGAGAGCGTCAAGTGGCGCAAGCCGGTCGTCCCTGGCGACACGCTCGTCATCGAGGTCGAGCTGACGCGCATCCGAGGCAAGATCGGCAAAGCCAAGGGCGTCTGCCGGGTCGAGAACGACATCGTCAGCGAGGCCGAGGTCACCTTCATGCTCGGCGAGGGATAGCTGGCATCGAGCCCCGGAGCATCGCGCGACCATGACCTCGATTCATCCTACCGCGATCGTGCATGCCGGCGCCCGGATCGGCGCCGGCTGCACCATCGGCCCTTACTGTGTCATCGGCGAGCATGTCGAGATCGGCGACGGATGCCTGCTGCACTCGCATGTGGTGATGGACGGGCACACCGCGATCGGCTCTGGCAACACGATCTACCCGTTCGCCAGCATCGGCTTGCGAACCCAGGACCTCAAGTGGAAGGGCGGCCTGACCCGCACCCGGATCGGAGACGACAATACCTTCCGGGAATATGTCACCGTCCATAGCGCGACCGGCGATGGCGAGACCACCGAAATCGGATCGCACAACCACATTCTGGCCTATAGCCACGTGGCGCATAACGTGGCGCTTGGCAACCATGTCATCATGTCCAATGTCGCCACGCTCGCCGGCCACGTCGTTGTCGAGGACTATGCCGTCATTGGGGGGCTCGCCGCCATCCATCAGTTCTGCCGCATCGGCTGCATGTCGATCGTGGGCGGCTGCTCGAAGGTGGTGCAGGATGTCCCGCCCTATATGCTGGCCGATGGCAATCCCGCCGCCACGCGCACCGTGAACAAGATCGGCCTCGAACGGAACGGCATATCCGCCGAAGCCCAGAACGCGCTGAAGCTGGCCTTCCGAATCCTCTTCCGGGAGGGGCTCACGATCTCCAACGCGCTCGGCCGCGTCGAGGCGGAGCTCCCGCCGCTGGCGGAGATCCAGCACCTGATCCGGTTCGCGCGCTCCAGCGAGCGCGGCCTCAGCCGGTAAGAAAGAGATGGCTTCGACGACCGCGTTGGTGTCGAAGACGGCGATCATGCCTGGCGCTTGCCTTGGCGATGCCTTCGGATGACCTGGGCAATCAAGGCCCGGTCTTGAAGCGTTGGCTCCCCTTTGCTGCTGTTCGGGTTCACGCCCGCGAAAGCAGCGCGCATTTCCTCGGAGGCACGGCTCTCCTGCTGGTCGCGCAGCAGCCGCAGAGCCTCGCGCACGACTTCTCTGGCGTTGCCGAACTCGCCCGCGCTCACCTGGGTAGCCACGAACTGCTCCCACGGTTGGGGCAATGAAACATCCATGGCGCTCGATCAAGTCCTAAAAGGCGTTTCCCTTGGGAACTCAGCCTCGGAACTTGCGGGCCAGGAGGGATGCGTTGTGGCCGCCAAATCCGAACGAGTTGTTCAGAGCCACGTCGACCTGGGCTTGGCGCGAGGCGCCAGGGACGTAATCCAGATCGCACTGGGGATCGGGATGCTCGTAATTGATGGTGGGCGGGAGAATGCCGGTCTGGAGCACGTTGGCGCAGATGGCCATCTCGACCGCCCCCGCGGCCCCCAGGAGATGGCCGGTAGCTCCCTTGGTCGAGCTCACAGGCAACCGGCGGGCGTGATCGCCGAAAACGGTCTTGATGGCCTGGGTCTCGCAGATGTCGCCCTGCAGGGTCGAGGTGCCGTGGGCATTGATATAGCCCACATCCTCGGGCCGCAGGCCGGCGGACCGAAGCGCCATGCGCATGCATCGCGCCGCTCCTTCCCCCTCCGGGGCGGGAGCGGTGATATGGCTGGCATCGGCCGTGTTGCCGTAGCCGACGATCTCGCAGCAGATGCGGGCGCCGCGGCGCCGCGCGTGCTCGAGCTCCTCGAGAACCAGCACGCCGGCCCCCTCGCCCATCACGAAGCCGTCCCGCTCGGCGTCAAACGGACGGGAGGCATGCTGGGGATCGTCGTTTCGCGTGCTTAAGGCCCGCATGGCGCAAAAGCCTCCAAGGCCCAGCGGGATCACGGCCGCCTCCGTCCCGCCTGCGAAGATGACCTCAGCGTCGCCCATCTTCAGAGTTCGCCAAGCTTCGCCGAGCGCATGGGCGGAGGTCGCGCATGCCGAGCAGGTGGCCAGCGTCGGCCCGCGCAGCTTGTGCAGGATCGAAAAACAGCCGGCCGCCATGTTCATGATCAGCATTGGGATCATAAATGGCGAAAGCCGGCCGGGCCCTTTCTCGAGAAGGATCCGGTGCTGCTCGGCGGTCGTGTGCAGACCTCCAATGCCGGATCCGATATACACGCCGATCCGGTCGCGGTCCTCGCGCTCGAGCTCGAGACCGGAGTCGCGGATCGCCTCCAGACCGGCCACGGCGGCGAACTGGATGAACCGGTCGTTGCGCCGCACTTCTTTGGGCGATGAGAAGGCCGGGCTGGGATCGAAGCCGCGGATTTCGGCAGCGATCTGGCAATCGAACGGCGCGGGATCGAAGGCCGCGATGCGGTCGATCCCGCATCGGCCCTCGATCAGGTTGCGCCAGAGGGCATCCATCGAGTGCCCGAGGGCGGTCACCACCCCCAGCCCCGTGACCACTACACGCCGTTCGGTCGATTGATGCGACATAACAACAAACAGGGCAGCGCCCCCGCGGTCACCCGTGCCGCTGCCCTGGTCCAGCCATGCGGTGGTTTACTTCTGGTTCTCTTCGATGTGCTTGATGACGTCGCCGACGCTCTGCAGTTTCTCGGCTTCCTCGTCGGGCACCTCGATGCCGAACTCCTCCTCGAGGGCCATGATCAGCTCGACGGTGTCCAGGGAATCCGCGCCCAGGTCCTCGATGAATTTGGCCTCATGCGTCACCTGGTCGGCATTGACGCCGAGCTGGTCGACGATGATGTCCTTCACGCGTTGTTCGATCGATTTTTCCGCAGCCATGACTTGCTCCGTTTTCTTGCTGATGTATCTCGTTTGTTGTGCGTGTCTAAACGAGCGGCCGCCAGGCGTCAAGCGCCTAATCGGACTCGCACGCGCCTCGACTCACATCGCCATTCCTCCGTCCACCGTCAGCACCTGACCCGTAATGTAACGCGCGCCGGGGCTGGCCAGGAACAGAACCGCTTCCGCCACATCCTCCGGCTCTCCAAAACAGTTCATCGGGATCTGCTTGCGCAGCTGGGCCTGGAGATCCTCCCCCAGCCCCGCCGTCATGTCCGTCTGGATGAATCCCGGCGCCACGGCGTTGACCGTGACTGCCCGCGATGCCAGCTCGCGGCTCAGCGACTTGGTGAATCCGATCAAGCCCGCCTTGCTGGCGGCGTAGTTGCACTGGCCCGCGTTCCCCACCAGCCCGATCACCGAAGCGATGTTGATGATCCGCCCCGATCGCTGCCGCACAAAGGTCCGGCAGCAGGCCTTGCTCACCAGAAATGCCCCTTTCAAATTCGTGTCCAGAACGGCGTCCCAGTCGGACTCGCTCATCCGCATCAGCAGCCCGTCCCGAGTCACCCCCGCGTTGTTGACCAGGATGTCCAGCCGCCCCGTCTCCGCCAGAATGCGATCGATCCCCGCCGCCACCGCGGCCCCATCCCCCACATCCAGGGCGTGCGCCCAGGCCTGCCGCCCCAGCGCCCGCACCTCCGCCGCCGCTTTCTCCGCGTTGCCCGCCGTCCGTGAAATGCACACCACATCCGCGCCGGCGCTGGCCAGCTTCAGTGCCACCGCCCGGCCAATCCCGCGGCCGGCGCCGGTCACCACCGCAATTTGGTTCGCAAGTATGCTCATCAACCTGGCCGTTTGTCCGGGTTTCCCGGCCGAATGTCAATGCCTTAGGGCCTGTGCAAAATTGAATTCCGGTTCTGCTGGAGGCGATTAAGCAGGCTTGCGGGGGCCGGGCTAATCCCACGCCTGAACGGTCGCTTCCAGGCTCGGGACGTCGCTGACCTGGCAGACCTTCGCTGCGGGCGCGATCCGCTTCATGAATCCGCTCAGCGCCCGGCCCGGCCCCAGCTCGACAAACCGGTTGAACCCCTCCCCCAGCAGATACCGAATCGATTCCTCCCACCGCACGGGAGCGGTGACCTGCTCGACCAGCCGCTCTCTTAATGTCTCGATGCTCTCGTGCGGCCGGGCGGTCACATTGGCGATCACGGGCGTCGCCGGCCATTGGAGCGGAACCGCCTCGAGCGCCTGGCGCAATCGAGGCTGCGCCCCGGCCATCAGCCGCGAATGGTACGCCCCGGCCACCGGAAGCGGCAGGGCGCGCTTGGCCCCCCGCGCCTTCGCCAGCTCGCAGGCCCTCTGAATCGCGTCGATCGGACCGGAGATCACCACCTGACCGGGGCAGTTCAGGTTGGCCAGCTCGACCCCGGCCTCGGCGCACAGGGCCCGGGTGGCGTCCAGATCGAGCCCGAGGATCGCCGCCATGCCGCCGCGGGTGGCTTCGCACGCCTCCTGCATCCACTGCCCTCTTTGGCGCACCAGCCGGAGACCGTCGTCGAACGACATCCCTCCCGCAGCCGCCAGCGCGGTGAACTCACCCAGCGAAAGCCCCGCCGCCGCCTGAAACTCGAATCCAGGCAACCGCCTTCGAAGCAGATCGAACGCGATCCAGCCCAACAGGTAAATCCCCGGCTGCGCCGCCTCCGTCCGCGTTAGATCCGCCTCCGGCCCCGAAAAGCAAATCGCCGCCAGATCGAATCCCAGGACGTTGTTGGCCCGGTCAAACCACTCCCGAGCCGCTGGGATCTGATCGGCCAGATCCTTCCCCATGCCAACGTGCTGGGCTCCCTGGCCCGAAAACAGAAGCGCCGTTTTGTTCATGCCCAAGCGGTATAGCCGGTTCCCAGCCTGACCGGAAAGCCAATTCCCTCTGGAACAAAGCCTGGCCGGCGGCCCGACGGCTGATCCGAGGGGATCGAACTCGCCAATCCTCATGCCCGGCAGGTCGGCTCCCCGGATTTTGGACTTGCGAACGGCGCGGATTTGGCGATAACAGCCGGCATGAATAATCCCGATAGCCCAAATCAACTTCCATCGTATGTGACGAGCGCGACGCCCAATCCGGCGGCCAATCGCGCCCCCTGGTACAAAAATACTGCCCCGACCTATGCCGGCATCTTCCTGTGGTTCGTGTTCTGGCAGGATGCGGTCAAGGCAGGCAGCCTGGGGGGCGGCCTCGCTCAAGGAGTCGCCGTGGCTCTCCTGGGCTTGCTGCTTTCGGCCGCGATCTGCCACGCCCTGTTTTACCTGGTGCCCGGCCTGCTGGGCCAACAGACCGGTCTGCCCCTCTACATCGTGGGCACATCGACATTCGGCGCCAAGGGCGGCTTTATCATGCCCGGATTCCTGATGGGCGTCCTCCAGTTCGGCTGGCTGGGCGTGAACATCTTTTTCTCTTCCATGGCCCTGCACGCGTTTATCAAGGATTACGTGAACCTGCCGCCCCAGGTTCTGATGGTTCTGTGGGGTGTCCTGGCGGCGTTCGTGGGCCTCAAGGGCATTCAGTATGTCGCCAAGGTCGCCACCTACCTGCCCCTGATTCCCCTGGCCGTGCTGGTGGTCATGCTGGTCAAAACGGCCGGCGGCATCGGCAGCTTCCTTCCCGCCGACCTGATCAATGCCCACCGGGTGATGGATCCGTCGGCGCCCGCCGCGCTCTCGAGCTTCGGGGTGATCGCGCTGATCCTGACTTACGTGGTGGGGTTCTTCGCCACCGCCGGCGCCGCTGGGGTGGATTTCGGCACCAATAGCCGCGACAAGAATGACGTGCAGATGGGCGGTCTGGTCGGCATCGCACTGGCCATCCTTGTCACCGCGGGCATCTCGGCCCTGATTGTGGCAGGGGTTTACGGGTCGCCGGAGCTGAGCAAGGCCGCGCTGGCGGCGGGCGCCGAGAAAAAGTCGATCATCCTCGATTCATTCAATTTGATCCCGGTCGTGCTGGGCACCCAGACAGGCAAATGGCTGGTGTTCCTGCTCGCCGTATCGTGTTTCCCGTCGGCCTGTTTCTCCTCGTTCATCGCCGCCAACAGCTTCAAGACAACTCTGTCCGGCGTGAATCCATTCATCTCGGTGGGCATTGGGGCCGCGGTGAGCATCCTGCTGGCAGTGATCGGCTGGGCCGGCCAGGTTGTTCCGGTGTTCGTCGTCATCGGAGCGTCCTTCGGGCCGATCTGCGGGGCGATGATGGCGGATTATCTGCTGTCGGGCGGCCGATGGACCGGCCCGCGCGCCGGATTCAATCCCGCGGGCTGGATCGCCTGGGCGCTGGGCTTTGTGGTGGGCATCCTCCCGAACCTCAAGGGCTGGTTCAAGCTGGACATCCCGGATGTCCCAGCTGCCCCCGTCCTCGCCTTCATCGTCGGCGCCATCGTCTATTACGCCTGCGCCTCGGCGGGCCTGCTCTCGCGGACCATCCCGCTTCCTGACAAGGGCAAGCAAGGCTGAAGATCCCGCCGATCCGGACCGCTGCGTTCCGACCGGCCTCGCCTTGCGCGAGGCCGGTCTTTTTTGGTCCGTTTTCTGCTTCCCCATGGAGGGGGCGCATGCACAAGGTGATTGTGTTTGTCGGAAAAACTATTAGGTTACGGGTATGACATTTTGGATTGCTGGACTGCTGTTGTGCAGCCTCTTCGCGGTCGCCGGATATTTTCTGGGGGCGGTGCGGGCGTTGATCGGCCTGGTCGGCCTGATCCTGGGCGCCGTGCTGGCCTTGCCCCTGGCGCCCTATGTCAAGCCGCTCTTTCCATACATCAAGATCACGCACCCGGTGTGGCTCTGGTTCTGGCCGCCCGTCCTGGTGTTGCTGCTGATCGAGATCGTGGCGCTGGCGCTGGGTTTCGTGGCCCAATGGCGCATCGATCTTTACCAGCGGTTCAAGTTCGACGATGTCGAGCGCCTGCGCTGGCGGCGCCTCAACCAGCGCCTGGGCGCCGGTGTCGGCATGGCCATCGGAACGGTTTACCTGGTCCTGTTCGGGCTTTTCATCTACGTGCCCGGCTACTTCACGGTGCAAGTGGCCAAAGGCGATGCCGACCCCGGCTGGCTGCGCTTTGTCAACCGGGCGCGTCTGGACCTTCAGTCAACCGGTCTGGACAGGATTGTCGCCCCATTGGATCCGGCGCCGAAGCTCTATTACGAGGTCGCCGACATCCTCGGCCTGATGCACAACAACATGCCCAACATCCTCACTCGCATGCGCGATTACCCTCCCTTCATGACTTTGGGAGAACGCCAGGAATTCCAGGACATGGCCGGGGACAAGGATTACATGAAGCTCCTCAGGGATCGCGCTGGTCTGGCCGGTGTCATGCCGCAGGAGCGCACTATCGCATTCATCACGAACGAGCCGCTCATCCAGGAACTCCTCAAGCTCGATCTCAAAGACGTGCGCGCCTACCTCGAAACAGGCAAGTCCGCCCAATACGATCCTCTTAAAATCCTCGGTCGCTGGCAGATGGAGCCGGGCGAGGCCATCATCATGACCCGCAAGAGCCGGCCGGACATCAAGCCCCGCGAACTGCGCGCACTCAAGACCCAGATGATCGCCATGGCCAGAGGCACCCGGCTTAAGGCAACCCACGATGGACGCGTGTCGCTCACGATCCAAAAAATGGTCTCCAATCCTGCCGCGGCCCTTGCGCAACCCGCTGCGATCCCGCCCCAGCCGCAAGCGCAGGCCGCCACCGGCCGCCTCGGCGCGCCCTCCGGCATGAGCGCCGAAATGCGCCGCCGCTACGGGCTCGGCGCCGCCGAAGCCCCGGCCCCGCCCCCCGGCCAGCCGCAGGCCGCCCTCCAGGCCGAACCCGTCCGGTTCGAAACCATCGAATACAACGGGACCTGGGAAGGCGAAGGCAGCAAATACCGATTCGAGCTCAGCAGCAAGAACCAGAAGCTCTCCCCCACCGCCTCCATCGAAAGCGACTTTCTGATCATCAACATGCCGGATCAGAAGCTGGTCTTCATCCGGCAGTTCTAGAATCCTTAAGTTAGCGCCCTTTGTCCTCCCTGTGGGTGCTTCGCGGGGCGAGGGGAGAGACGGATCGGGGAACCGGGCTACGGTTCAAATCCCGGATTGGCAAGCCCGAACCCTATCAAGCCAAGCGGCGGGCGATTGGAGCCCGCCGCTCTGGATGGCCAAGTTCGCCGGAAACTGCCGCACGCAGTCCGAGCGGCCGCGATGATGTCAGCCTTGGGTGATCTGGCGCACCAGCTCGCGCTGGCGGTTGTAGATGCTGACGATCAAGGGGGTGTGCCCGGGCAAGGTGTGGCTGGCGCAGCCGAAGCACGGGTCGTAGGCGCGAAACGCCATCTCGACCATGTTCAGCAGCCCCTCGCTGACTTGGCCCTTGTGGATGAGCCCCTTGGCAGCCTTTTCGACGCTCATGGCGATGCGGGCTGAGTTGTTCTGGGTGGCCACGATCAGGTTCGCGTTCCGGATCAGCCCGTTGTCGTCGGTTTCGAAATGGTGGATCAGGGTGCCGCGGGGCGCCTCGACCACGCCGTAGCCGACGCTGGGCTTGCGCGTGGGCAGCGTCCGGATGTTGGGGCCGGTGATATCGGGATCGTTGACCAGCTCGGCCATGCGCTCGGCGGCGTTGATGATCTCGACGACGCGCGCCCAGTGGTTGGCGAGGGTGTGGTGGACGGGCTTGCCGCCCAGCGTCTGGTAGAACTCCTCGTAGGCCTTCTGCGCCTGGGGGGTCGACATGCCTTCGGATGCGTTGAGCCGCGCCAGAGGGGCGACCGAGAACACGCTGCTGCCGGGCCCTTCGGCGAAGCCTTGCCAGCCCAGGGGCTTGAGGTAGCAGAACTTCACGTAGCTCCACGGCTCGGTGTGCTCGGCGATGAAATCGCGGTATTGCTGGACCTTGAACTTGGCGTATTCCTTGCCCGTCGGATCCACCACGCGCAGCGTGCCGTCATAGAAGTTGACCTTGTTCTTCTCGTCCATCAGCCCCATGTAATAGGTCTTGTGGGTGTAGGCATCGGAGGTGATGAGCTTGACGTATTCGGGGTTCTTCAGCACGAGGTCGTGGAACACCTGGAGCGTGAACAGGCCGAACTCGACGGCGTCCTTGGCCAGGGCCTGGAACTTCGGCAGATCCTCCTTGGCGAGGCCCTTGCTGACGCCGCCGGGCAGGCCCAGGACCGGATGAATGACCTTGCCCCCGAAATAGCTGATCAGCTCGCGGACGCGGCGGCGCATCGAGATGACTTTCTTGCCGACTTCGACGCCGACCTTGGCGACCACGCCGGCGACATTCCGCTGCTCCTTGGGTGCCTGCGGGCCCACGATGAAATCCGGCCCGCCCAGGATGTAGACGTGGAGGGCGTGGTCTTCGAGCGTGAACGCGTTATAGACCAGCTCGCGGATCTTGCGCGCGGTGGGGGGCGGCTCGACGCCGTAGAGGTCGTCGAGGGCCTTGGTGGCAGCCATGTGATGCGCGGTGGGGCACACGCCGCAGATCCGGCTGGTGATCTGGGGCATATCCTCCGCAGGGCGGCCCCGGCTGAACACCTCGAACCCGCGCATCTCGGGGATCTGCAGGTAGGCATGCTCGACATCGCCTTTATCATCGAGGAAGATATCGATCTTGCCGTGCCCTTCGAGGCGGCTGATGGGATCGATGGTGACGCGGCGGCGGGAGGCGGCGTAAGCCGCGTTGGCGCGCTGGGCGCCTTCGTTCCAGACTTTTTGGGTTTCGGGTTGCATGGCGATTACTCCTTGGCGGGTGCAGGCAGGTCCACTCGGCGGCGCAGCAGGCTGCGGGCCAGTCCATATCGGTAGAAAGTGCCCACCGGGTCCGGAATGCCCTCGAGCACCTGGTCGATCTCCTCCTCCTCCTTGGGGGCGATATTGGCGCAGAGGGACGACAGGATCTTGGCCCCCTGGTCGCGCACGCGCGAGGTGCCGCCGAAGCAGCCGGTGCACGGCATGTGGCCGCTGATGCAGAGGGCTTCGCAGCCGCCCCGGGTCGCCGGCCCCATGCAGACCACGCCCTGCGCCAGGAAACAGAGGTTTGGATCCATGAGCTTCTGGTGGGGGCGTTTGAACTCGGTGAAGCTGGTGTTGACGGGTTTGCTGGCCTTGCGGGGGCACTCGTCGCACAGGGCGATATCCGGAGCCAGGACGCTGCCTTTGGGCGGCAGCCGCCCCTCGAGCAAAGCCCCCACCGCCGCTTTGGTCAGCTTGGGCGTCGGCGGGCAGCCGGGCAGGTAATAATCCACGGGCACCACCTGGTCCAGCGACCGCACCACGTGGCGCAGCTCCGGCAGGTGGACTTCGCAGCCTTTCTCGGTCCATTGCGTCTGGGGCCGGACCTTGGCTTCGTTCGCGTTGGACGGGCCGTCCTCGAACACCCATTTCATGATCTCCTCGCGGCTGAACTGATTGGCCAGCCCGGGGACGCCGCCCGTGTGGGCGCACGAGCCGTAGGCGATGAGGTATTGGCTCTTGCGGCGAAGCAGACGAGCCATCTCCTCCTGCTCGCTGGTGCGGATGGCGCCATTGAGGAACGTGGCGACGATGCCCCCGTCGGGGATGGCATCCACGTCCGACCGCTTGAAGTCCATTGCGCATGGCCAGAAGACGATATCGAGCGCATCGAGCACCCCGAGGATATCTTCGGCCAGATCGACGATCGCCTCCTCGCACCCGCCGCAGGAAGCGCACCAGTAAAACGCGATTTTTGGCTTAGGCATGCGTCACCTCTTGATTGGAATGGGGATGGGCGGGCTGGCCGGCCTCGGCCGCCGCGACCGTGGCCTCCAGATGCTCCATCTCCTGATCCCAGTCCGCAAACCGCCCGGGCATCCCCAGCGGCCCCATGGCGGTCACCTTGGCCACCATGTCGTTCATGACCGTCTTGACCTTCTCGCCCTCGGCGGCGGAGATCCATTCGAGCCGAAGCCGGTCCTCGGCGATGCCCATATCTTTGAGCATGCGCTGGAGGAGCTGGAATCGCCGGAGCATCTTGTAGTTGCCCTCGGCGTAATGGCAGTCGTTGGGATGGCACCCGCCGATGAGAACACCGTCGGCCCCCTTGGCGAAGGCCTCGAGGATGAACTGGGGGTCGACCCGGCCGGAGCACATGATCCGGATCACCCGCATGTTAGGGGCGTATTTCAGGCGGGATACACCGGCCAGATCGGCCGCCGTGTAGGTGCACCAGTTGCAGAAAAACGCAACGATCCGCGGTGTCCATTGCTTCTCATTCATAGGCCAATACTCCCTCGATTTCGCTGAAAATTTCCTCGTCATCAAACAAATTCTGCTCGATCGAACCGGACGGGCAGGAGGCGACGCAGGTTCCGCACCCCTTGCAGAGGGCCTGGTTGATGATGGCCTTGCGGGTTCCTTCGTTGAACAGGATGGCGCTGTAGGGGCAGAGGGGGATACAGGACTTGCAGCCCGAGCAATCCTCCTCGTGGATGAAGGCCGTATTGGGCTCCTGCTCGATGTGGCCCTTGTCGATGAGGACCAAGGCTTCGGCGGCGGCGGCGCCGGCCTGGGCGACGGTGTCGGGAATGTCCTTGGGCCCCTGGCAGCAACCCGCCAGCAGGATGCCGTCGGTGAAGGTGTTGACGGGCGCCAGCTTGGGATGGCGTTCGAGGAAGAAACCCTCGGTGCCGCAGCTCATGTTGAAGCGGCGGCGGACCTCCTGGGCATCGGCCTGGGGCTCGAGCCCGGTCGCCAGCACCACCATGTCCACCGGGATCCGCCGGACATAGCCGGCGAGCGTATCCTCGACCCGGATCACCAGCTTGCCTTCCTCCTCCTTGGTGAAGGCCCAGTCGGTGACCTCGCCCACGCGGCCGCGGATGAACTGGACTCCCTCGTCCAGCAGCTTGCCATAGAACTCCTCGTAGGCTTTGCCCGGCGTGCGCATGTCGATGTAGAAGTTGTACACCTCCGCCTCGGTGTGCTCCTTCAGCAGGTGGGCCAGCTTCAACGAATACATGCAGCAGACACGCGAACACCACCGGTTGGTCGTGTGATCGCGGGAGCCGACGCAGTGGATGATGCCGATGGACTTGGGTTTCTTGCCGTCCCGGAGCACCACGTCGCCGCCGGTCGGCCCGGAGGCGTTCACCAGGCGCTCGATCTCGAGCGCGGTATAGACGTTGGGATACGTCCCGTAGCCGTATTGCGGGATGCGCTGGGCTTCAAACGACTTGAACCCGGTGGCCACGATGATGGCGCCGACCTTGATCTCGCTCAACGTCTCCTTCTGGGTGAAGTCGATCGCCTTGCGGTCGGCGCAGGCCTCGACGCATGTCTTCTTGCACTTGCCGGTCTTGAGGTTGAGGCAGGTCTCCGGATCGATCAACACCACCTGCGGCGTCGCCTGCGGGAACGGGATGTAGACGGGCTTGCGCTTGCCCAGGCCCAGGTTGAACTCGTCGGGAAACTTCGGCTGCTTGTAGACGCAGGCGTCGATGCACTCGAGGCAGCCCACGCAGGCATCCTCGATGATGTAGCGCGGCTTGTGCCGGATCGTGACCGTGTAGTTGCCGACATACCCCTCCATCTTCGTCGCCTCCGAGTAGGTCCAGAGCGTGATGTTGGGGTGCGCGCCCACCTCGGACATCTTCGGCGTCAGGATGCAGGCCGCGCAATCGAGCGTCGGAAATGTCTTGTCGAACTTGGCCATGTGCCCGCCGATGGACGGCTCGCGCTCGACCAGGTAGACCTTCTTGCCGGCGTTGGCCAGGGTCATGGCGGCGTGGATGCCCGCGATCCCGCCCCCGACCACGAGGACGGCCGGATGGATGGGCACCTGCTTGACCTCGAGCGGCTTGTGGAACCGGACGCGATGGATGGCGGCGTGGGCCAGAGACTTGGCCTTCTCGGTCGCCGCCTGCTTGTCCGTGTGCACCCACGAGTCATGCTCGCGGATGTTGACCATGTGGAAAAAGAAGGGGTTGAGCCCGCCCTTCTCGGTGGCGCCACGGAACGTCTTCTCGTGGAGGAGGGGGGAGCACGAGGCCACCACGATCCGGTTCAGCCGGTGCTCGCGGATGTCCTGCTGGATCAGCTCCTGGCCCGGATCCGAGCACATGTACTTGTAATCTCGCGACAGGACCACATTGGGCAGGCGAGAAACGTATTGAGCCACCGCCGGGCAATCCACCATCCCCGCGATGTTGGTGCCGCAGTGGCAGACGTAGAATCCGATCCGAGGTTCGTTGCGCTGGTTATCCATGGTAAGAATCCGGGAAAATCGTGGGAGCAGGGTTTCAGGCAGCGGCCGGGGCCGCGAGCGCGTCCAGGGATGGCATGGGGATGAAATGGCGGTTGAGGGCGATCTCCTTTTCCGGCAAGCCAAACGCCAAGCCCATGAGCTGGCTGAAATAGACGGTCGGGATCCGGACCGGATCCCATTTCCGGGCGATCTTGTCGTGGTAGCCGTCGAGGTTGAACTGGCAGAGGGGGCATACGGTGGCGATCACGTTGGCGCCGCGCGCGAGGGCCTCCTTGAGGATGATGTAGCTGCAGAGCAGGCCGGGCTCGGGCAGCGTGCCGGTGAGGCTCCCGCCGCAGCAGCGGGTCTTGAGCGGGAACCGGACCACGGAGCCGCCCAGGGCCTCGACCAGGCGGTCGAGCGTGGTCGGGTTGTACTGGTCGTCGAAGGTGGCATAGGGCCGGACGATCTGGCAGCCGTAATAGGGGGCCACCTTGAGCCCTTTCAAGGGCCGGCGCACCCTCTTCTTGACCTCATCGAGGCCCACCTCGTTGATCAGCACATCGAGCGGATGCCGCACGGGGACGTTGCCGCTGTAGCTGAGGTCCGCCTGCTGGAGGGCCTGCCCGACCACGCCGCGCACGGAAGGCGAGTCGTGCAGGTAGTGCTTGGTTTTGTTGAGCACCAGGTAGCAGGCGCTGCAGGGCGCCAGCATCTCCGCGTGCCCCATCCGCTCCGCCAGCGCCAGGTTCCGCGACGCCATCACGCAGGCCTTCACCTCGTCCACGGCCATGTAGGCGGTGGCGCCGCAGCAGTTCCAGTCGTCCAGTTCCTCCATCTCGATGCCCAGGGCCTTGAAGACCGGCAGCAGCGATTCCTCGTAAGAGCGCCCGGTGCCTTTGAGCGAACAGCCCGGATAATAAGAGTATTTCATAAGCGTCAATGAGCAGCTTTGCGCTTGGGCTTGGCGTCGGTCAGGGCGTCGATCGACAGAGTGTCCACGGCCTCCATCATCCGCGCCAGCTGCTTTTTCTGCCGGATGCCATCGTAGGTGAAGGAGAACCGGCCGCGTTTAATCAGCCCGAGGCCCAGGCGCCACATGCCCAGCGCCGCCCACCAGTTGGTCTTGAGAAACATCCACGTCGCCAGCCAGTTGTCGGTCACCCGCCCCTGCTTGCTGGCCATCTTGTAGAACTCCTTGGCCAGGACGGGGATCGGGAATTTCTTGGGATAGATTCCGTCATGGATCGCGCGCTGCTTGAGCTCGTACATGATATCGGTGATCCGGATCTGCCGGGGGCACTCGACCGTGCAGGAATAGCACGATGCGCAGAGCCAGATGGTGTGGCTCCGGAGCACCTCGTTCTTGAAGTCCGACCGGGTCAGAGCCATGACCTGGCGCGGCGAGTAGTCCATGTAGATGCTCAACGGGCATACTCCCGAGCAGGTGCCGCACTGGATGCAGCTCTGGAGGTTCTCGCAGCCCGGAACGCTCATCACCTCTTTGCCGAATCCGGCAACTCGATCCGCTTCGTATTTGATGGTTCGTGGCAGGTCCATATAAGGGAATTCCTCGATGCTCGGCGTCGCTACAGCTTGATCTCGGCCCGAATGAGCGGCTCATCTTTCGCCTCGACGAGATGGAACTTGAGCCGCTCGCAGATCCGGCGTATCTCGTCGTTCTCGGGATGGATTTTGGCGCGGACGACCCCGATCTTTTCCTGGCGGGCAATCTTGAGCAGGAGCCGCAACAGCTCCGATCCCATCCCCTGGTGATGGTAGGCATCGGCGATAACGATGGCGAACTCGGCCTCGGAATGGAAGGGGACCTTGCTGAGGCGCCCGACGCCGAGGATCTCCGGCGCCCCGCTCTTCGGATCGGCCCGCTCGACCACCAGCGCGATCTCGCGGTCGTAGTCGTTGAAACAGATACACGTCAGCCGCTCGTGGGCGATCCGGTCAGCCAGGTTGATCGGCTCGAAATAGCGCTGGTAGACGCTGCGCTCGGTCAGGGTCTCGTGGAACTTGACCATGAGGGGCTCGTCTTCGGGCCGGATCGGCCGGATGATGACGGCGGACCCGCTCTTCAGGGTCCACTGGCTGACGTATTCGTTCGGGTAAGGCCGGATGGCCAGCTTGGGAAGTTGGTCCTCGGGCGTGGCCGGATCATGGAGGATCACGCGGGCATCCAGGGCCACCAGGTGATCCGCCGAGGCGAACAGCGGATTGATGTCGATCTCCTTGATCCAAGGCTGCTCGGCGACGAGCTGGCTGAAGTTGACCATCAGCCGCTCGAGGGCGGGCATGTCGACGGACTTCCGGCCTCGCACGCCCTTGAGCGCGGTGAAGATCTTGGTCTGCTCCATCATGCGCCGCGCCAGCGTCGTGTTCAGCGGCGGCAGGCCCAACGCCCGGTCCTTGAACACCTCGACGAGCTGGCCGCCGGTCCCGAACAGGAGGACCGGGCCGAACTGGGGATCGATGCTGCTGCCCAGGATCAGCTCGTAGCCGTCGCTGAGCTTGATCATCTGCTGGACGGTCACGCCCTGGAAATGCTGGGCGCCGGCCTTTTCGGTAACCGAGGTCTGGATCTTGCGGAACGCCTGGCGGACGGCGTCGGCGCTGGCCAGGTTGAGCTGGACGCCCCCGACATCGGTCTTGTGGGTGATCGTCTCGGAAAAGAGCTTCAGCACGACCGGGTATTTCATCCCCTCGGCCATCTGGACCGCCTCATCCACCGTCCGCGCAATCCGGGTCAGGACGATGGGCACCCCGTAAGCGGCCAGGAGCTCCTTGGACTCGAACTCGGTCAGGATGGTGCGCTGGGAGCGGCGGACGCCCTCGAGGATCTGGGCGGCCTGGGCGCGGCCCTGAGTCACCGACTCGAGGTCGATGCGCGTCGAGGGCGTTTCGTAAAGGGCGCGGAGGTTGTCGCTGTAGCGCCACATGGCCGTAAACATCCGGGCCGCCGTGTCCGGATAGGAGAAGGTCGGGATGCCGGAGCGGTTGAGGATGGCCTCGCCGGTGGCGACGTCGGTGCCGCCCATCCAGCTGGCCAGGACCGGCTTGTTCTCGATCTGGCCAAACTCGCGCAGCTTGTCCGCGGTCGCGGTGGCATCGGTCATCGCCTGCGGCGTGAGGATCACCAGCAAGCCGTCGCTGTTGACGTCCCGGCCGGCGATCTCGAGCGTCTTGGCGTAGACGTCGGCGCTGGCATCGCCCAGGACGTCGATAGGATTGTTATGGCTCCAGTGGGCGGGGAGGATCTTGTTGAGGGCATCGATGGTCTGCGGCGTGATCTCGGCCAGCTCGCCTCCGCTCGAAAGCAGCGCGTCGGTCGCCAGGACGCCCGGGCCGCCCGCGTTGGTGATCAGCGTCATCCGCGGCCCCCGCGGCCGCGGCTGCTTCGAGAGGACCTCGGACATGTGGAACAGATCGGAGATGTTGTTCACGCGCAGCACCCCGCACCGCCGGAAGGCCGCCTCGAGAACCTCGTCGCTCCCGGTCAGCGAGCCCGTGTGCGATGCCGCCGCCCGCGCCGCCCCCTCCGTCCGGCCCGGCTTGATGATGATGATCGGCTTGGTCAGCGCCACCTCGCGCGCCGCGGATAGAAAGGCCCGCGCGTCGCCGATGGTCTCCATGTAGATCACGATGCTCTTGGTGTTCGGATCGCTCCCCAGATAGCTGATGAGATCCCCCCACCCGATGTCCAGCATCGATCCGATCGATACAAACGCGCTGAACCCCACCATCTCCTTCAGGCTCCAATCGAGCACCGCGGTGCAGAGGGCGCCACTCTGGCTGATGAACCCCACATTGCCCCGGCGGGCGATCGCGGACGCAAACGTCGCGTTGACGCCGCTGATCGGATTCATCACGCCCAGGCAGTTGGGGCCGATGATCCGCATGCCGCTGCGGCGCGCGTGCGCCAGGATCTGCCGCTCGAGCTCAACCCCCGCCGGCCCCGTCTCCTTGAACCCGGCCGAGATGATCACCGCCCCCGGCAAGCCGGCATCGGCACACTCCTTGATGATGTTCGGGACCGAGGCGGCCGGCGTGGTGATGACGGCCAGGTCCACCTTCTCCGGCACCGCCGCGATGCTGGGATAGGCCTTGATTCCGAGCACGCTGCTCCGCGTGGGATTGACCGGGAAAATCGGGCCCCCAAACGGGGTGCTCATCAGGTTCCACAGCACCGTCCGGCCCACGCTGCCAACCTTCTCCGTCGCGCCGATGACCGCCACGCTCTTGGGCTTGAGGATGGCATCCAGGGGCTGGCGGCGATCGCTCCCGAGCACGTCGTGCGCAGGATCCGGGCTCACCTTGGTCGAGTGCTGCGCCGGACGAACAGGGTTTTCAGCGGCCATGCGATTTCCTTTTCTGCTGACTCAAAATTAACTTTGTTTAACTACTGCCATGCATCTCCGATGCCAATCATCATTCCTAATGACCCGACGGATATGCCAGCATCTCTCGATTTCTGGCAAGCGGAATCTTCTCGTCTGCCTGCCAGGCGCATCGCCCAATCCCGGATCCTCCCAGAAAACGCATGGGGGCACTGCACACGAATTGGCGACTGCTTTGCGTTTCTTGGCCGATCGGAAAGGGAACACCCGGGGGGCGCACTGCGGCGCCGCCTCGGGTGTGAAGGTCCAGCCCGGCCCGCTAGCGGGTGGGCGACACCGGTTTCTCGACGGGGGCCTGGCCGCCCGGAATCCTGAGCGTGTCGCGCATCGCGCGGCGCGGGCCCGCCGCGGCGCTAAACCCGCGCACGAACCCGATGCACTGGGCAATCTCAGGCACGGAGTTATCCCAGTTGTATTCGTATTCGATCGAGATGTTGCCGTCGAAATTCTGGCGCCGCAACTCCATCAAGATGCTGCGGACATTAGCGACGCCCATCCCGTAAGGGACATCGTGGGCGCTGGGGCCCATCTGATTCAAATCCTTCAGATGCAAGCTGATCAGCCGCCCTTCGAGCAGGCGCAGCGCCTCGATCGGCTGGAGGTCGGATCGCAGCCAGTGTCCCGTGTCGGCGGCGGCCCCGATCCGGCGGTCCCGGTCTTTGACCATCGATAGCACATAAGCCGGGTCCCAGACCTTGTAGTTGGGGTCGTTCGAGCGGCGCGGGTGGTTATGGATACCGACCTGGATGTCGTATTCCTTGACCAGTCGCTCGATCAGATCCATGGCATCGGCGGACGGCTCCGAGGTGACGGCGGGGATGCCCATTTTCTTGGCGAACTCGAACACTTTGCGGGCCTCAGCTTCGTTGTTGGGGAGGCCCACGACGCCGTAATTGACCGCCATGATCCCGTGCTCCTTGAGCTTGGCCTTGACCTTGGCCAGGACATCGTCGGAGGCGTTGTGATCCAGCTTGAGGTTCGGCTCCTCGGGGCTGAGCTTCTGCCCGGGGTAGAACTCGATGACTTTCGCGCCGACCTGGGCGGTCTTCTCGATGGCCTCGAACGCGCTGAACCGGTTGAACGAATAGGCCTGGCAACCGATCGCGAAACCGTTGATCCGGTATTCGGCCGGAATGCGGCTCTGCGCCCACAAGGTGCTGCCGCTGGCCAGCCACAGCACGCTCAGACTCAAACCAAGTGTCCTCTTCATAATGCCTCGCATGGATTCCCGATGATCGTCGATGGGGCCCCGTGGACATCAGGCCGCGGGACTTCTCGTCCGCCAGTGCACCGGGAATGCACCGCCTTGTCAAAGCAAAAATGGGGGCCGCGCATTCTTGGTTGCATTTCTCCTCGCGCCCGACCTACTATCTCCGCCAATCCGAAAAAACGGAACAACAACCAGATCCAATCAATGGAGAATCACATGAATGAAATGAAAACGCGGCGCGAGTTCCTCAAAACATCCGGTCTGATGACCGCCGGGGCGGTCGTGGCGGCGACGATGCCCAGCCGCCTGATGGTCCATGCCGCCGGTTCGGACCTGCTCCGAGTCGCGGTCATCGGCGCCGGCGGCCGCGGCAGCGGCGCCGCGCTCGATTGCATCAACGCCGGCGGCAACGTCAAGATCGTGGCCGTCGCCGACGCCTTCCAGGAACGGGCCCAAAGCGCAGCCAACAACATCCTCAAGAAATTCCCGGCCAAGGCGGACCTGCCGGCCGACCGGATTTTTTCGGGTCTGGATGCCTACCAAAAGGCCCTCGAGGTTGGGGTGGACATGGTCATCCTGGCCGGTCCTCCCGGATTCCGCCCCCAGCATTATGAGGCGGCGGTCAAAGCCGGCAAGCATGTCTTCATGGAGAAGCCCGTGTGCGTCTGCCCGGGCGGTTTCCGCAAGGTCATGGCGGCCAATAAGATGGCCGCGGACAAGAACTTGAAGGTCGCCGTCGGCCTCCAGCGCCATCACGAAGCCGGCTACATCAGCGGCATCAATGCCATCCGCGATGGCAAGTATGGCGACATCACCCTCCTCCGCGCCTACTGGAACGGACAAGGCATCTGGAACCGGGGACGCCGCCCTGGACAGACCGAGATGCAGTACCAGGTCAACAACTGGTATCATTTCGTCTGGCTCAGCGGCGACCAGATCTGTGAGCAGCATGTCCACAACCTCGATATCGCCAACTGGGTCATGGCGGCCGTTCTCAAAAAGGAAGGCCCGGACTGGGCGCACCCCGTCGAAGCCAACGGCATGGGGGCATGCCTCACCCGCGGCTACAACGGCAAGGAAGTCCAGGGCCAGATCTTCGACGCGCATTTCGTCGAGTTCACCTACGCCGACGGCACCAAGATGTACAGCCAATGCCGCCATCAGCCGGGCACCTGGAGCCCCGTCACGGAGTTCTTCCACTCGAGCACGCAGCCCAAAGGCCGCAACGTCTCGGGCGCCGGCAGCCCCGTCAAACTCGCCTTCAGCAACCCTTACGTGCAGGAGCACTACGATCTCCAGCAGGCCATCCAGAAAGACACCCCCATCCACGAAGGCTGGTGCGGCGCCATCTCGACCATGACGGCCGTCCTGGGCCGCATGGCCACCTACTCCGGCAATGTTGTCAAATGGGATGAGCTGGTCGAAAAGGGCGCCGATACGTTCCCGAAAGACCTCTCCTCCTGGGACGCCAAGCCGCCCGTGATGCCGGATGCCAACGGGTTCTATCCGATCCCGATGCCGGGCCGGTTCAACCCGCTGGCATGATGATTCCAGCCCGCGACGGCGCCGCTCCCTCGGGCGCCGCTTGGCGGGCCATCGAAAAAGCTTGCCGCTCGCAGGGCCTCGACGCATGCCGCCGGGGCCCTGCGCCGTTTCTGGGCTGATTGCGTCCGGCCAGCCGGATCGGATCCGGTGCGGGCCGGTTCACGGCCTCAGGATCTGATCCAGGGTTCCGCCTTCGGCGAAGTGGGTTTGGTGGGCCTTGCGCCAATCGCCAAAGCACTCCTCGATCGTCACCGTTTGAATGGCGGGAAACCCGCCCGGCCGGCGTGCGGCCGCTTCGCTCGATCGCGGACGATAGTGGTGGCGAACGATCAATTCCTGGGCTGCCGGCGAGTAGAGGTATTCAAGATAGGCTCGAGCAACCTCCTCGGTCCCGCGCCGGCGGACGACTCGGTCGACCCACGCCACCGGTGGCTCCGCCAGGATGCTCAGCGACGGCATCACCATCTCGATCCGGTCGGCGCCGTACTCCTCGATCGCCAGGAGCGCCTCGTTCTCCCACGCGATCATGACGTCGCCGATGCCGCGCTGGACGAAGGTCGTCGTCGCCCCGCGCGCCCCGGTGTCCAGGACGGGGGCATTTCGAAACAGCCGGATCATGAAATCCCGAGTCCGCGCGGCGTTCCCGGCGTATTTCCGCTCCGCATACGCCCACGCCGCCAGGTAATTCCATCGCGCCCCGCCCGACGTTTTCGGATTGGGCGTGATCACCGACACGCCGGTCCGGACCAGGTCGTCCCAATCCCGCACGCCCCGCGGATTGCCTCGCCGGACCACGAAGACGATCGTCGATGTGTATGGGGCGCTGTGATGGGGCAGCCGCTGCTGCCAATCCGGCGGCAGCGCGCCTCCTTTCTCGGCGATGGCATCGATGTCATAGGCAAGCGCCAGCGTCACGACATCCGCGGCCAGCCCGTCGATCACCGACCGCGCCTGCTTGCCCGAGCCGCCGTGCGACTGGCGGATTGTCAACGTGTCGCCGGTCCGGCTTTTCCAGTGTTGGGCGAAGAGGCCGTTGTACTCCCGGTAAAACTCCCGGGTCGGATCATACGAGACGTTCAGGAGCGTGACTGTCTTGCCCGAGGCCGCGGACAGGGCAGCGGAGACCAGGACAATGCCCAGGAGAAGACCGGCGGCCGAGGCTTGCCGCCTTGCCCACCCCCCCGCCAAGGAACAGTTCGTGATTCGTGTCGCTCGCGAATGCATGGCGCCCGTAACCTAGCGCCTTTCCCCGACCGAGTCCACAATCCGGCGCGCAGCGGAGTGCGCGCCCTACCTGGCAAGCCGCAAGCTGAAAGGT
>CAYWIM010000031.1:0-47583 GCA_964458325.1 uncultured Verrucomicrobiota bacterium | reverse complement strand
GCCCGCCCAATCCCCTCCAGCAAAATCGGAATTAATTTTTGCACAGACCCTAAGGCACAGACCCTAACGGCCGAGAGCGGCGATGCGGTTTGCAGGGGCGGCTTCGAGCATGGCCTGGATCCGGCGGACAACCTCGGGCGCGGTCAGGCCGTATCGTTGCCGGAGATGGTCGACGGATGAGGCGTGCTCGATGAACTGGTCGGGCCATCCCACCCGCAGCACCGGGGTCGAGATCCCGCGCTCGCTCAACAGCTCGAGGACGGCGCTGCCGAATCCGCCCGCCAGGACATGGTCTTCGAACGTGACGACGATCTCGGCGGCCTGGCCGAGGAAGGCGATCGTGCCCGCATCCAGCGGCTTGGCAAATCGGGCATTCACGAGCGCAACATCGCAGCCCAGGCCGGCCAAGGTCCGCGCGGCATCCCGGGCCATGGCCTGGAGATTGCCCAGGGCGAACAGGGCGATCCGGCGCCCCCCCTGGTTCCGGAACGGCTCGAGGATGGCCGCCTTGCCGATCTCGATCAAGGCGGGCTGCTCTTTGATGGGAACTCCTTCGGCGGGGCCGCGAGGGTAGCGGATGAAGACGGGCAGCTGCTGGCGAGTGGCGGTGTAGAGCATGTCGACCAGCTCGTCCTCGTCCCCTGGAGCCATCACGATGACATCCGGAACGCACCGCAGAAAAGCCAGGTCGAACAGGCCGTGGTGGGTGGGGCCGTCGCTGGCCGACAGGCCCGCCCGGTCGAGGCAGAATATCACCGGCAGCTTCTGCAGGGCCACGTCGTGGATGATGCAATCGTAGGCCCGCTGGAGAAACGTCGAGTAGATGGCGCACACGGGGTGGAAGCCGAGCGTCGCCATGCCGGCGGCGAAGAGGACGGCATGCTCCTCCGCGATGCCCACGTCGTAGCAGCGGTCGGGCATGGATTTCTCGAGGATCTTGAGCCCGGTGCCGCTGGGCATCGCGGCGGTGATGCCGACGAGGGCATTGTCGCGCTGGCAGAGGCGGACCATGGTCTCGCCGAAGACGTCCTGGTAGGCGGGGGGCGTGCCGGGCCGGGGCTGGGTTGGGGCGCCCGTGGCTGCGTCGTAAGGCCCGGTGCCGTGGAACCGCTCGGGAGAGCGGAGGGCGGCTTCGTATCCCTTGCCTTTCTGCGTCACGAAATGGAGAACGACCGGATGCTCGCAGTTCTTGGCGAACTCGAGCGACTCGATCAGGAGCGGCAGGTTGTGGCCGTCCATCGGCCCCAGGTATCTGAGCCCCATCTCCTCGAAGATCAGGCTGCTGCCGTGGCCGCCCCGGCCGTCGGATTCGAGCTCGCGTTCGGCCTGCTGGAGCGACACCTCCGTCACGGCGCCCTTGAGGGCCACCTCGGCCTTGTGGCCCAGGCGGAGGGCGACCTCGCCCAGGGACGTCCCGCGCAGCCATCGCTCGAAATCCCTCTGCAGCCGGTTGTAGCGCGGGTGCGTGATCAGCTTGTTGAGATAGGACGCGATCGCCCCGACGTTCTTGGCGATGCTCCATTCGTTGTCATTGAGCACGCCGATGAACCGGCGGGTGGTGTGCGCGATGTTGTTGAGCGCCTCGTAGGAAATCCCGTTGGTCAGGGCGGCGTCGCCGAAGATGGCCACGACGTGCTCCTTGGTTCCCAACCGGTCGCGCGCCGCCGCCATGCCCAGGGCGGCGGAAAGCGCCGTGCCCGCATGCCCCGACCCGTAGCAGTCGTGCTCGCTCTCGGTCCGCAGGGCGAACCCGTTCAGCCCTCCCGTGGTCCGGATGGTCGGGAAGCGGCTTTTCCGGCCGGTCAGCAGCTTGTGGACATAGGTCTGGTGGCTGACATCCCAGACGAACTTGTCCGCCGGAGTGGAGAAGACGTAGTGGAGCGCGATCGTCAGCTCGACGACGCCGAGGTTCGGTCCCAGGTGCCCCCCCTGCCGGGCCAGCTGGGTGATCAGCTCCTGCCGGATTTCCTCCGCCAGCTGCTCGAGCTGGGGAAGGGTCAGCTTCTTGAGGTGGGTCGGGTGATCCACCATGTCCAGAAAACGGCTCATGCGTCATTCCTCCGGCGGCGGAACTGGCACGTCCGCCGGACGGGCCGTCGGCTCGCCCGTCGCGCTCCGCTCGAGCCGCTCGATCTTCAGCTCGGCCTCGGCCAGCCGCTCCTGACAAAGACGCGACAGGCGCGTCCCCTCCTCGAACCGGGCCAGGAGCGTCTCCAGGGGCAGATCCTCGCCTTCCATGGACTCGACAATGCCCTGCAGCTTCCGCAGGGCATCCTCGAACGAAAGCGCGCCTGGATGCGAAAGATTCCCTTCCGAAGGCTTGGATGTCTTCGCCATCGATTCCAATCTAGGAAAGAACCGCGCCCTCGTCCAGCGCGTTCGCGCGCGCTCGCGCCGTCGGCGGTCGGCGGCCTCTGCCCTGCCGATTTCACAATCTTGAAGGTTCTTGTCTTACACCCCGGAAACCGCTCATGGCGCAAAAACTGCTGGATAAAGAGCCCGCGACCCCGCTATGTTGACCGGGTTCGAGGCATCGACAGAAGATCAGGAGAAAAGGAATCACGGTTATGGCAGAGACACCCGCGGCAAAGGTCACGCGCACCACGCAGATCGTCAACAAGCTCCAGAAGGCATATCCGGAGGCCAAGTGCGAGCTCAACTATTCGAATCCGATCGAGCTGCTGGTCGCCACGATCCTCTCTGCCCGGTGCGCAGACAAGCAGGTCAATACGGTCACCTCGAGCCTGTTCCAGAAATACAAGACGGCCGCGGATTACGCCCAGGCCAAGATCGAGGATCTCGAGCAGGAGCTCAAGACCCTCGGGCTTTACCGGAACAAGGCCAAGAGCATCCAGGCCGCCTGCCAGCGGATCCAGGAGCAGCACGCCGGCAGCGTGCCCTCGACCATGGACGAGCTCACCGCCCTCGAGGGCGTCGGCCGCAAGACCGCCAACGTGGTCCTCGGAAACGCATTCCAGGTCAATGCCGGCATCGTCGTCGACACCCATGTCGCCCGGGTCGCCCAGCGCCTCCGGCTCACCGCACAGCCCAATCCGGATGACATCGAGAAGGATCTCATCCCGCTGGTCCCCCAGGAAAAATGGGCGATCTTCAGCCACCTCCTCATCTGGCATGGCCGCCGCCGCTGCCATGCCCGGAATCCGGACTGCCGGAACTGCGAGATCCAAAAGGCCTGCCCGACCTGGCGGAAAGCCCAGTGAAATCGGAGGCGGGCATGTGGCGGCCGGAGGATCTGTTCGACCTCGAGCAGACGGAGCATGCAGGTTTGTTCGAGGGCTTGGAGCATGCGTGGGAGGCCCTGGCGCGCCTCGAGGCCTATCTCCGCTCGCAGCTGCGTCCGGCCCGGCATCATCGCGAAACCGGGCGCGTCTGGATCGGCGACCAGGTGCATATCGGAGAAGGAACGGTGGTCGAGGATGGGGCGATGATCCAGGGGCCGGCCATCATCGGGCGCCACTGCCAGATCCGGCACAACGCCTATGTGCGGGAGCATGTGATCGTGGGCGACGGCTGTGTTGTGGGGAACGCATGCGAGCTGAAGCGGGCGGTGCTGTTCAACGGCTGCCAGGCGCCCCATTTCAACTATGTGGGCGACTCGATCCTCGGCTGCCGGGCCCACCTCGGGGCGGGAGTGAAGATCTCGAACCTGAAGCTGGTGCCGGGCTCGGTGGTGATCGAGTGGGAGGGGCGGCGCTACGACACCGGGCTGCGGAAGCTGGGCGCGCTGGTCGGAGACCGCGCGGAGGTGGGCTGCAACGCGGTATTGAATCCGGGGACCATCCTGGGGCGGGACTCGGTGGTGTATCCGAACACGGCGTGGCGGGGCGTGCTGCCGGCCGGGCACGTGGCCAAGAATCGGGCGGCCATCGAGGTGGTCTCGAGGCAGCGGCAGCACGAATGATCGGACCGGCGGACATGGCCGCGGCTTCCGGCGAGGGCGACCTGGTCGAGGACGTCCGGCTTCTTTTTTCCCCCGAGGGCATCCTGGCCAAGGCGAAGAATTTCGAGTACCGGCGTCCGCAGCAGGAGATGGCGGCCGCCGTGGCGCGCGCGCTGCTCGAGGGGCGGCATCTCGTCGTCGAGGCGGGAACGGGCGTGGGCAAGAGCCTGGCCTACCTGGTCCCGGCTATATTGTATGCGGTCCGGCGGCGCAAGCGGGCGGTCGTCTCGACCCACACCATCAACCTCCAGGAGCAGCTCATCGACAAGGATCTCCCGATGCTGTCGAGGGTGCTGCCCACGCCGTTCACGTTCACCATGCTCAAGGGCCGGCAGAACTACCTCTGCACCCGGCGGCTGGACCGGGCCCTGCGCCAGGCCGACGGCCTCTTCACCAGCCCGGAGATCGAGGAGCTCCGCCGGATCCACGACTGGTCCCGGACCACCTCCGATGGCAGCCTCTCCGACTTCGAGATCGAGCCCGATCCCAAGGTCTGGCAGCAGGTCTGCTCCGAGCGCGGCGTCTGCGCCCCCAAGCTCTGCGGGCCTGGCTCGGACTTCGGCCGGGATCACGCCCCGTGCTTCTACCAGCGCGCCCGGAGCCGGTTCATGTCCGCCGACGTCCTGGTCCTCAACCACACCCTCTTCTTCCTCAATCTCGCCGGCATCGAGGAACCCGGACGCGAGGGCATCCTGTTCCGGAACGATTTCGTCGTGTTCGACGAGGCGCACACGCTCGAGAACGTGGCGGCGCGGCACCTGGGATTGAGCGTGTCGAGCTCGCAGATGCGGTTCAACCTGCAGCGTCTCTGGAATCCGAAGACGGAGAAGGGGCTGCTGTCCCAGCTGCGCCAGGGGCAGCTGGTCGAGCTGGTCGCGCGCGTCCTGGGCGAGAACGACGCCTTCTTCGCCGCCCTCGAGCAGGCCTGCGGCGAGCTGCAGCGGAAGCCGCGCCCGGCGGCAGGCGCAGGCGGGATGAACGGGACGTCCCGCCGGGATTGGAGCGAGCTGCGCATTCGGAAGCCGGACCTGGTCAAGGACAACCTGACGCGCCCGATCCAGGAGGTGCGCGAGGCGCTCTCGCTCCTGGCCAAACGGATCGAGGACTCGGATGCCGTCCAGGAGCTGGCCGAATGCCAGCGCCGGCTCGGCGAGCTCCGCGATGCCGTGGTCCATTTCCTCCGCCAGGACGATGATAGCCATGTCTATTGGGTCGAACGCGGGGGCCGGGGACGACAGAACCTCAGCCTCAATGCCGCCCCGGTCCGGGTCGCGGACCTCCTCCGGGAACGGCTCTTCCACGCGGGCACTTCCGTCATCCTGACCAGCGCCACCCTGGCGACCTCCCTGCGCGCGCTCGGCCATGGCGCCGCCGATGGATCCAGCGCCGCGCGGCGCGGAGCCGAGGGCCCGACGGGATCCTCGGGCCCGGCCACCGGGCTCGAATACGTTGCCGGACGCCTCGGCGCCGAGTCGGCCGATCTCCTGCGCGTCGGATCGCCGTTCGATTTCGAGCGGCAGATGCGTGTCTATGTGGTGCGGCAGATGCCGGATCCGCGCCAGGAAGGCTACGTCGACGCGCTGGTCCAGTGGATCGAGCGCTACCTCGAGCAGACGCACGGCAAGGCGTTCGTGCTGTTCACCAATAACCGCCTGCTGGCCGAGGTGGCCGAGCGGATGGAACCCTGGCTGGCGAAGCGGGGGATCCAGGGGCTCGTCCAGGGAACCGGCATGCCGCGCTCGCTCATGCTCGAGAAATTCAAGCAGGACGTCGACTCGGTACTGTTCGGGGCCGACAGCTTCTGGCAGGGAGTCGATGTCCCCGGGGAAGCCCTCTCGAACGTGATCATCACGCGGCTGCCGTTCGCCGTGCCCGATCATCCCCTGATCGAGGCGCGTCTCGAGCAGATCGAGGCCGAGGGCGGCGATGCATTCATGCGATACTCGCTGCCGGAGGCCGTGCTCAAGTTCCGCCAGGGCATCGGCCGGCTCATCCGCACCCAATACGACCGGGGAATCGTGGTCGTGCTCGATAATCGGGTCCTGACCAAGCGCTATGGCCAGGCCTTTCTGAACAGCATCCCGCCGTGCCCGGTCGAGGTGGTGTGAGCGGGCAGCGGCGTCGAGCCGCCACCCGCGGAGCGCGCGCCCGATCAGTCGAAGGCATTGTTCCGATACGCGCCCACCGCCGGCGCGTCCGGGTTGGCCTCGGGGCCGAAATAGCGCAGCACGACCAGCGGCTCGGTGGCGGAGGTGTTCTCGAACACCACGCCCGCCTGGGCCGCCGATTCCGTGCAGAACACCTCGTCCTCGGTCAGCTGGCCGAACCGGATCATCTTCGGGCAGTCGAGGCGCAGCTGGTTCATCCGGCCCTGGCCCTGGACGCAGATCAGACCGTAGGCGCCCCCATCGGGGACGGTGCATTTCACGCCGGGATCGACGGTCAGCTCCTTGGCGCTGAATCGCTGCTGCCCATCGATCTTTCCGTAGCAGATCCACCGATCCACATACCCTTCGCTGCGGGTATCCGCCACGGGCACCGGCGCCAGGAAATGGTTCTCCTTGAAGCTCGGATCGGTATTGGCTTCCCAATCGATTTGCTCGACGAGGTAATCGAGGTCCTTGTGCTTGGCCTTGGGGACGTCCTTGACGAGAAGCGACCAGGGCACCTCGCGGCCCTCGACCAGCGACTGATACATGCCGAACACATCGCTGCCCCATTGCGGCTCGTAGGTGCAAAGCGATCCGGGCGCGTGAAGAATGCACGGGCCCACCAGCCAGCCCGTCCCCGGCTGCAGCCGATATGCCTTCGACAGATCCAGGATCCCGTTGTCGCCCCGGTTCCAATTCTCCAGACAGCGCCGGACCTGATCCTTGGTCGTCCCCGGCTCGAGCCCGAAGAACGTGTAGGGGAAATGGTTGCCCACCGGATTCTGCTGGCGCGGGAAGTAGTAGGACTCGGGCTTGCCATCCTGGCCGACCAGCCGTGCCTGCTTCTGGTTCTGGTGCAAATGGAGCGGGATCGGGCCCATGTTGTCGAAAAACTTCGAGTAGACCGGCCACCGCTTGTGCTGCTTCCAGATGCGCGGTCCGACCAGGGCCGCCCCCAGCTCGCCCACCGCCGCCTCGAGGGTCACCCGCTGGCCGCCGGCCACCACGTAGCTCAGCCCTTCATCGGGCGTCCGGTTCTCGTTGGCCGCCGGCGTCGTCGACGCGAACCAGCGCTCGTCAATCCCCCCCCGGTTCAGCCCGTAGGCGTACAGGTCGGCCGGATGCAGCTTCAGCCGCTGCCCCGGATGCAGGAACGACCGCGGCACCCAGCAGGGCGCCAGCCGCAGCAGGCCGCCGCTTTCCTCGAGCGCCGACTCGATCAACGCCACAATGTTCTTCTTCGCAATTCGCAGGCTCGTCAGTGTCTTCATACTCTTCGGATTCTCCGGTTCGGTTCCCATCGCAACTCTCTTGCTGCCGCACTTGTAATCCTAAATCCGGCGGAATTGAAGCGTTTTTCGGCGGCTCGACGCGTTTGACACACTGCCCCAATGCCCGGAAGTTGGGTGGATGCGATCCAGGGCATCGATTCGAGCATGGATGCGCCGGCCTCCAGCCTGGCGCCGGGGAGCTGCGCGTTCCGGTCTCGAGCGGAGCCCTGTGGGCCATGGCAATGCTGCGGACGAGAACGCCCGCGTCAACGCCTTCACTGATCGGCACTCCGAATCCGTTCCCTTCCATGCCTGAGCCATCGCGCAACGTATCCGCATCCTCAGCCCCGCCGGCTTATGCCGATCTGGAGATCCGGGGCATGACATGCCAGAACTGCGTCCGGCATGCCACGGAGGCCCTCGAGCGTGTCCCCGGCGTCGAGTCCGCCCAGGTCGACCTCGAGGCGGGTTGCGCGCGGATCCGCTGGCAGCCGGGCGCGACGGCGGATCCTTCGGCCCTGATCGGCGCGGTGCGCCAAGCGGGCTACCGGGCGCGTGCCGCGGGCGAGCGGCCGGGCTCGGCCTCGGCTTGGTCGCCGCTGAGCGGCTGGCGATTCAACGTGGTGCTCGGCGGTCTGGTCACCGGCTTCCTGATCCTGGCCGAGTGGGGGCTCGGGTGGGGACACAAGCCATGGTTCGGCGGGTTGGCGCTGGTCCTGGCGCTGCCGGTCCAGATCATCTGCGGCGCCCGGTTCTACGCGGGTGCGTGGCGACAGCTCCGGAACCTCGAGGCCAACATGGACACGCTGGTCGCCCTTGGATCCACGACTGCGTTTGTCTACAGCGCCGTCCAATGGTCCGCCGGGTCCGCCGGGCACCTCTATTTCCTGGAGGCGGCGGCCATCATCACGCTGGTCAGCGTCGGCCACTGGCTCGAGTCGATGGCATCGGCCCGGGCCGCGAGCGCGTTGCGGGCGCTGCTCGAGCTGGCGCCGCCCCGCGCCCGACGGCTCGAGCCCGACGGCACGGAAACCGAGGTGGACATTGCTGCCCTGGAATCGGGCGACCGCGTGGCCCTCCGCCCCGGCGACGGCGTGCCCGTCGACGGCATCGTGCTCGAGGGCCAATCCGCCGTGGACGAATCGATGCTCACCGGGGAATCGCTGCCGGTCGAAAAATCCGAGGGTGCAATCCTCTATGCCGGCACCGCCGTTCGGAACGGCCGGCTGGTGGTGAAGGTGACCGCCGCCGGGGAGGCGACCGCCCTCGCCCACATCATCGCGGTGGTCCGGCGCGCCCAGAAGAGCCGGGCCGGCATCCAGCGCCTCGGCGACCGGATCTCGAGCGTGTTCGTCCCGGTCGTGGTCTTGACGGCGGTGGGCACGGCGCTGGCGTGGGGATTGGCGCCCGGAATCGTGCGCCCGATTCACGACGCCCTTGCGCCCTGGCTCTGGCACGTGGCCCTACCCGCGGGTCCTTGGGCTGCGGGGATCATCCTGGCGGCGGCCGTGCTCATCGTGGCCTGCCCCTGCGCCATGGGGCTTGCCACTCCCGCAGCCATCATGGCCGGCACCAACGCCGCCGCGCGCCGCGGCATTCTCGTCCGCGATGGGGTCGCGCTCGAGAAATGCGGCTCGATCTCCGCCGTGGTGTTCGACAAAACCGGAACGCTCACCCAGGGCCGAATCGAGGTGGCCGAGGCCTCGTTCTTCGAGAAGCCCGGCCTGAGCGAGGCGGAGCTTCGCCGCCTGGCGGCCTCCGTCGCCGGACCGTCTCAGCATCCGTTGAGCCGAGCCCTGGCCGGATCGGATCCTGCTCCGATCCCGCTCGAAGACTGGCAGGAGATTCGCGGCAGCGGCGTATCGGGGCGCTGGACGCCGCCCGGCGCCCGCTCCGGATCGCGGCGGGTAAGGCTCGGATCACCCGGATGGCTGCAGTCCGAGGGAGTCGACCTCGGATCATCCGCGGCGGTTCAGGACCGCTTGCGGCATGATGGCGCCACGGTGCTGGGCCTGGCTGTGGACCAGGAGCTCGCCGCGCTTTTCGCGCTCGAGGACGTCCTCAAGCCGCACGCGGCCGATGTCGTTCGCCAGCTCGAGGGCCGCGGTCTGGCTGTGTACCTCCTGACCGGCGATCACGCCCAAACCGCCCGGGCCGTTGCCCGCCAGATCGGCATTCCCGAGCATCGCGTGCTGGCGGAAGTCCGCCCCGAACAGAAGGCGCTCGAGGTCCAGCGCCTCCAGCAGCAGGGCCAGCGCGTCGCATTCGTCGGGGATGGCATCAACGACGCGCCGGCGCTCGAACAGGCCGACCTTGGGGTTGCGGTCAGCCGGGCGAGCGATGTCGCCCGCGAAGCCGCCGATCTCATCCTGTTGAGATCGGACGTCCAGTCCATTCCGGAGGCGCTGAGCCTGGCGCAGGCCACCTTGCGCGTCATCCGCCAGAACCTGTTCTGGGCGTTTTTCTACAACGCCGCCGCGGTGCCGCTCGCCGCGCTCGGCTTTCTCCATCCCATCCTCTGCGCGGCGGCGATGGGCGTGTCGGACCTGATCGTCATCGGCAACGCGTTGCGTCTCTTCCGTCATGGCGGCCCCGCTCGCTGATCCATCCTCGAGCCTTCGAGACGGCAATGCGGAGGCTTCAGTTCAAGTCGGTCAGCGCGGGCGATTCTCGAGTCTCGGCCATTCTTTACCGGGCGATCAGCCCGGGCGAGAGCACGGTCCGAAACCCCACGAAGTTGCTCTGGTGGTCCGGCCAAAATTCAGGGGTGCGCCGCGCGGCTCGGCAATTCCCGGCGTTGCCGTTCCAATTGCCGCCTCGAGGGACGCGGCGCTCGCCCGCCGCGGGGCCCCGGGGATCGATCCGAGGCGAATCGGCGTAGTAATCGCCCGCAAACCTGTCCCAGCACCACTCCCATACGTTGCCCGCCATATCGAACAAGCCGTACCCGTTTGGCGGGAACGATCCGACGGGGCTCGTGTGCGGAAGCGCGCCGATGCCCCACGTCGGATGATATTCGCGCGTCGCGCTGGTGTCGTATTCGTAGGAGGCGGAGCTGTAATAGTTGGCATGAGAATGCGTGATGATCTGCCCCCAAGGAAAGCGCTCGCCCGGGATTCCACCCCGCGCGGCCCTCTCCCACTCGGCCTCGGTCGGCAGCCGGTACCCCGCATCCCATCGGACCCAATCGTTGGGCAAATCCACGATCCCGGCTCGATACGGCTGGCTCAAGGCGCGATCCACGTAATACGCCCATGCCCGCCCCTCCATCTCGCTCCGCGCGTTGCACCACTTCACGGCGTCATGCCAGCTGATCATGGATGCAGGATGGTTGGATGCCTTGGCCCAGCCGGATCCGTCGAACTGGTAGCCGTGCGCCACGCCCCATCGAGCCACCTCGACCCACAGCGCATGGGTCACTTCCGTCCGATCCATGAAGAGCGCGTTGACAAACACCGAGTGCACCGGCCGCTCGTGCGGCTCCCCATCTCCCCGCGCATCCCCCATCGCGAATTCTCCGCCCGGGATCAGCGCCATTCGGTCCGGATCCCGGATCACCCGGAAGAGCTGCATCCCGGGACCGATCGGCGCCTCATAATAAATCGTATCGCTTGCGGCCATCAGCGAGACGGGGTTGCCCGGGAAAAATCCCCACGGCCCCGAAGGCGCCGCCGATGTCAGCAGGTGATACGATTTCCCCGGCTGCGTGGGCCAGGCGATCTGCACCTTGCCCGCCCCCGAAATCCATGCGCGACACTCGAACGGTCCCTGGCCGCCCGGACAGGCAATGGCCGACAGGAGAACAGCAGCCACCGACAGGCAAAGCGGATGGGGATTCATGGCGTCTCTCCTTACCAGAAGTCAGCCGCAATCTCAAGGCGTTTTCGACAAGAACGCATGCCTCGCCGAAGCGGCCCTTCGAGGGCATGCGAAGCTGCGGAGACGGGCAGGGCTGCAGCCGCAGGGGCCGGTGACCGCCAGCGAAGCGGTTTATCGTCGCTCGGCGCGATCCGCCGGCGGCCCGTCGCTATTGTCCATCAAGCGGGCGATCTTCCAGGCGCCACAGGGCTGGCGTTTCACAATAAACAGCGATTTCCCCGCGCTCGAGATCGGCTCGCCGCCGGCCTTCGGCGTCGCCGTCAGTTGATAGGTGGACCAGAAATATCCCCAATCGCCCGACGCTTCGGCCTCCATCAGCGCGCCTTCGCTCCGGATGGTGTATTCCTTGAACACGGACTCATAGAGCGCCCGAATCGCCACTTTGCTGGTGACGGCCGGGTAATCCTGCGGCATCAACACGGGATCATCCGCGTAAAGGGAAAGCAGCAGGTCCGTGTCCCCGGCGAGCCAGCCCGAACGCCAATCTGCCGCGAGCTGCCGGATCGCCTGGATGTCTTTGTCTTGTCCCGTCATCGTGGGCTCCCTGGATGTTTGCGGGCATGCCGCGGCATGAAATAAGGGCCGCTCCTGACGTGGGACGGCCGAGCATCGGCCAGCGGCAGCCGGCGCCGATAGGGATTCATTTCAACTCGAACCCTTTTTTGACCTTCGCAAGAATCGCGTTGATCGCCTTCACCTTCGCTTCGCTCGCCTTCGGCTCACCGCCCAGTTCAATCCGCAGGTTCAGCTTCAGCGTGTTCGGCACGGCCGCCTTCAGCGCCTCGCCCAGCGAGTCCGCAAAGTCCATCAGTTCCTGCGATTGCAGCTCCGACTCCGCCGTGAAGGTTCCAGGCTTCGGCGGCGGGGGCGGCAGCGGGGGTACTGGCACATTCTGCGGCCGATGCAGTTTAACCGCCCCGGCCCCACTCAGCGGGCACGGCCAGAGGCCGGAATCCACCGTCCGTTCGACCAACCTCGCCCGGATGGCCCCGTCAATCGCATCCCTCACCACCGGCCACGGCAGCGCCTTCCCGGCAGCCACCGACAACTGGTTCGCCAGCCCCAGTGCGGTCGTTTCGTTCCCTTGCCACGCCGCCGGCATTTGCTCCGGCGTCAAGCGGTTCACGTCAATCGGCTCTGGCGGCGGAAACAGCAGCGCAGTGTCGGTCAGCACGCCGGTCGGGATTGGCTCGCCGCAGATGCTGGCCACGCCCGACACCAGCCAGAGCTTCCCGGCCTCGACCGCCGCTTTCACTCCGGCAAGCACCGCTTCGATCCTGGCCGAGGGAACCGGCACCGACTCGTCATACAGCGTGCCATCCGCTGCCATGCGTTTAGTCGTCACATACCTGCTTGATGCGAAGTAGTTCGCTACGTCTGACACTGCGATCTGCTTGCTTGCCGGCCACAACTCCGGCAGCGCCTCGGGCGTGAGCAGAGATGCCGAGATTTCCTCGAGCTGCACCGACTCCGGCAGCACCACTTCCCAGCTTGGATCCTTCTCGATGTCCTCTGCCGATACATCCTGCCGCCAGATCGTCCGGAACGACTTGTCCGGCCTCATCTGCCGCAGCACAAAGAATCCCTGTCGCGCACCCTCGACCAGGGTTTCCAGAATCTCCCCCCGGCGCAGCATCTTTGGCAGCTTCGGCACTTGCGCGAAGGCGCCCATGAGATCCTTGATGCGCTTGGCGGTCTGCCCCTGCTGCCACAAGTCATACGGCCCGCCCGGCAGCAGCGCATCCGCACTGACCGGGTTGTCCTCGATCCGCGACCGAGTATCACGCTTGATCGTCACGAACAAAGGCTCATCGGTCGGAGCGATTTTGAACGCCTGGATGTCCCCCGCGGCGCTTTGTGTCACGACGATGCAATAGGCGTTCTTGATCGCCTCCATGATGTCGCCCCGCGCCTTCTCCGTGTTTCCCTGCAAGCGCACCCGGCGCACTTCGTCCAGCTCCTGGCCCTTCAGCATCTCCCTCACCTCTTCCCATCCCAGGTAGCTCCGCACGATGGCCCGTGCCGCGTCCAATCCATCCCGCGAGGGCACAGCCAGCACGACCGCGTTCTTGTTCACGCGCGGACGATCCGGCCCAGTCGTTTCCTCCAGAAACCGCTTCGCTTCCGCGCTCGGATTCCCCGACATGGAGGCGCACTTCGGGCTCAGCACCGCAAAGTGAAACTCGCCATCGTCCTCGATGTCGCTCGGCTTCACTGGCAGGTTGTGGACCTTCGCCCCGGCTGCCGACGCCCCCGCCGTCAGGTCCTTCGCCTTCCCGATCAGCGTATTCAGCAAGGATTCGACCGTCTCGGCCTTCACCCGGTCAGCGCAGGCCACATCGTGCATCTGTTGCAGGTTCGGCCGTGACCCCAGGCGCCATGTTTTTGGCAGCGCCTTGTTATCCGCCGGGAAGTTCGATTCGTCCAGAAACCATGATACATCCACCCACCGCCGCAGCGCCTTTTCCAGCGTGATCTGGTCCGGGTTGGTGGCCCCCACCAGCACGAACAGTTCATTCAGGTCCGCCGTCTTCCCAATCGGCTGCGAATGCACGAACGACGCAATCACTGCCTGCTGGATTTCGCGCCCCTTCAGTGCGGCGAAGTCATGCTCGATCTGCCGCGCCTTCCCCAGCTCCGTGTCCAGGATGAACGGCCAGTTGCTTTGTGCCCCCTCGTAGGTTTCCTTCCGGGCCACTTCCGCCAGTTCCCTCAAGCCCTCGGGAATCTTCGTCTCCCCGGTCTTTGGCAGGAACACGCTCGGCCCGATCAGCGGCGACAGGTCCGTTCCCGCCGCGTCCCGCAGCGCCAACGCAAACGTGCGCAGGATGCCGCGTGTCCGCTGGAACCCGGGCATCCCCGACCACTTCGCGTAAAACACCTCTGTCAGCTCCGGGTGGAACGGGAAGCTCAGCAGGTATTTCTGCTCGACGCCGCTCCCGCCCCTGGCGGTCGCTTCATCCAGCTTCCCGATCCCCTGCAATGCCGTGATCACATGCGGGCGGAATTTCTCCGCGTCCTTGATGGACTCCAGATCGAACAACCGCCGCTTCAGCACTTCCGCCGCTTCCTCCTTCGTCACGGGCTGGATTTCCTGCTCGCCCTCGCGTTGGAATATCTGGGACAGCTCCGATTCAATCTTGCGCCCGGTGGGGTCGTTCTTTTCCACGTCCGAGGCCAGCAGCGACGCCACCACGCAGCACCGGCCCGTCTTGGTAGTTGCTTGGGTCAGGTATTGGAAGAAGTTCTTCAGCGTCTCCAGCCAGCCCGGATCCTTGCGCACCTTCTCGTGGGCATACATCAAGACCTCATCCAGCAGCACCAGCAGCGCGTCGCCCTCCTTCACCCCCAGCTCCAGCAGCGCCCGCATTAGGTTTTCCGCCGGGGCAGACTCCCGCTCTTCCGCCTTGCCGTCGGCGTGAAGCAGCTTCAGCCCGGCGTCGCCGGCAATCTGCCAGGCCAGCAGGCTCCACGGCTGTTTCAGCCAGCGTTTCGTGCCGGCGGGGCAGACCATCTCCATGCCTTTCTCGACATCCAGCTTGTCGAAAGGCAGCACCACGATTCGCGCCTTGGGGATCGCAAGCCCGCCCATCTCCGCCCGGAACTCCGCCACGGCGGGCACATCCGGCAGGTTCGCCGGGTTGTTGTGCAGGTGATATTCCGTGATCAGGGTGTGCGTCTTGCCGCCGCCGTAGGTCAGCGACAGTTGCCGCACTGCCTTGTCGCTCTTGCCGGCTAACCGATAGGCGACATCGCGCGCCAGGGCGCGGATGCCGATCGCGGGGAAGGTCAGCGTGAAAAACTCCTTGGGATCGCGGTAAACCGACCTCGCCGTCCCCATCTTCACGTCGTATAGATCGGCGGCGAACATGGCCATGGTCAGCTCGCCGGACTTCACGTCCTCGCGCAGCTTCACCACTTCATGCCAGGGTTTGATCGTTCCGTTTGCCATAAAGTTCACTCTCTATTCAGGGAACCACCCCTGCAACATGCCTTTCAGCTTCAGAAATGCCCCATCCTGGCAACGGTCCAAACTCACCGTCTCAGCCAGTTGTTTGTACCGTGATGCCGAACGCGGCAACTGCGCCAGCCGAAGCACGGCCTGCATCGCCTCCTTCGGCGCGTGGGGCTTCGCTGCCCCCTCCTCCCAGAATTGATGTTCTCGAAGCCACCTCGACAACGAAGGCGTTCGCCCCCTCCATCCCAAGATCTCCGTCACGTGCGGCGAGTCGCTCCACACCCAGATCTCGAGCTCCGGCTCCAGAACCACAGCTCCGCATCTTCCTTCCCAACCGGACTTTCCGAGATGTTGTTCCACCTCCGCCTCGAGTTCTGACCGTGTTTGTGATTCGGCTCCACAACCGTCACGGTCAAACAAGACAATTGCTCTGCTGTACTTCTCCACCATCGAGCTCAGAAAGGTGTGTGAGCGCCGATAACATCCTGGGTCGTGCTCGGGGTGGACGAACACATCGGTGCTCACTGCGCGCATTCTCAGGGCTTTCACCCGGCTCAATATTCCGCGCATGGTGTATTCCATGTCCTTGTCCGCAACGAGAACCACCAAATCAAGTTGCATCATTGTTTGGCTCATCCCAGCACTCCTCCAGCAAATAGCACGCCGAGGTTGCTTTCTCCTCGCCAATTTTTGAGGGCCGGATGCTCGCGCCCGTTGACGATATCCGTTGCCCCGTCCTCGGTCTTCCCGAAGCAGAGAACCTGGCTCGGATCGACGAGGCTCAAAATGACGGGCGAGTGCGTGGCCATCAGGACCTGCGCTCCATAGACCGAGGACAAAGACTGGAAAGCCGCTTCCACAGCGCGCGGGTGAATGCCGTTCTCTGGTTCTTCGATGAGAAAAACACCGCTCAAATCTGGCAGATATGCCGGCAGTGTGAGCGCCAGCAGCCGAAGCGTACCGTCCGACGCCATCCACGAGGGCACCTCGAGCCCGCCCTGATACTGCAACATCAGGTATTTGTGCTTGTCATCTTCCCGATCCACGATGCGCACACCCTCCAGGTCCGGCAGCGCGGTTTGGACGTGCCGGACCCAATCTTTGATTCTCCCTTCTGCCCGCTTCTGCAGATCCGCAATGACCCAAGGCAGGTTCGATCCGTCAGGTTTGAACGTCCGGCTCTGGCCTGGAGGGCTCGCTTTGCGAATGAGCAGGCTGTTCAACATCAATTGCTGGACCCCCATGCTCAGAAGGGCCTTGAGCCAGGTTGCCACCGGGAATTTGGCCTCGTCCTCCGGCAGATTGCCCAGTGTGGACTTCTTCGGGCCCAGCTTGATCGATGGGAACCACCCTTTGCCTGACTCGGGCGTCACTTCCGAGTAAAAGTTGTCGTTACCCCCCTTATTCTTGGCCAAGACCGCACGTCCATCCCGCGTGGCCTTGGAGCTGAGGATACTCGCCGGCACCCGGCGCGCAAAAGGAAACTCGCCGTTCCGCTCGACGGCAACCCTTGGATGGGCGCCCTTCAGCACTGCACGCTCACTCAAGATGCCATACTCCCCGTCCTCGCTGTCGAGTCCGATCTCGACTTCGTAACGGATAACGGCGAAGGCGCGCTTGCCGCCCTGGTTCACTAATTCCTTATTCGACGCGGGAATGGCGGCCTCGATGGCCAGTTGGAAAAACTGCCCCTGGCGATTCCAGAGGAGGTCCTGAAAATTGCGCGACCGCTCATTCACAGCAGCCTCCAGCCCATCCGACACCAGCTGACCCAAAAACGCAATCACGTCCAAGAACGTGGTTTTCCCGCTCGCGTTCGGCCCGACCAGGACATGAAATGCATCCAGGTCCTGGCGCAGATAACGGAGACAACGATAATTGCGAGCTTCAACACTTGTGATCATGACCTGCTCCTTTATTACTCGGGTCCTGACGGGTGCGCCAGCCCATTGTGGCTGCCGATCTCCAGCGCCCCCGGCAATTCCTGCTGATACTCCGCCCGCGCGCTCCGGCCTTGCACATGGTTGCTCAGGCTCTCGAGGATGGACCGCTCTTCCGATCCCGCGTCCGCCATTTCAATCACCGCTTGCAGCACCGGCGGAAACAGCGCGTTCGTCCGCAGCGACTTGCTGTTCAGGTATTCGTCTACCTTTACCACGTCGCCGGCCTTCCACAGGTGCATGAGCCGGTGAATCTGGTCTATCAGCGGGATGATCCGCGTCCGCGGCTTCTCCGCTGCCGCAGCGTCCTCGAACAGCTTCCCTTGCGCCGCGTCCATTCGCGCCTTGGGGCTGTCCACCACCGGGTCATACCCCATCCCCGGCCGCTTTCGCTTGTTCCACGGCTTCAACTTGAACGTGCTGCTGGTGCCCTCCGCCATCTCTGCCTCATCGTCCACCTCCGCTTCCTCTTCCTCTTCGCCATCGCTGGTCCCGCCACTCGGAACCAGCAAGTCAAAGGCGTCCACCAGGTCCCGGTCCGACAGGTTGCACGACACGCAGTAAAGGATGCACGCACCCGCCGGGGCCTCGTCCATCTTGAAATCGTTTCGGTGCAACAAGTAGTAGGTCGTCAAGTCATCCATTTCCTCTGTCGCCGCCTCTTCACCCCCCGTGGCCTTTGACAACACGCGGCCCACCACGAAATCCAGCACCATCCGGCGCACATGCCGCAGGAACTCCGACACGCTCATCAGTTCGTTCGGTTTGTTCGCTTTCTTTACCACCGGATATTGACTGTAGGCTTCCATTGCTGGCCCTGTCGCGGCCCACACAAAGTCCGGCCCCCTGATATCCGTATCCCAAAAGTCGCGCAGCTTGACTGCAATCTTTTCCCGCATTTGCTGAAGGACGATGTTGTCCCAGCCTGGACGAGCACCCACAGGTCGTTTCTTCCCGACCAGCCAGACTGAGGAGGCCAGCGCAGCAGACGATTGCCCGCGGGTCCGGCTCGGCTGTTCCGTTTGGATGGGCCAACTGCCCTCGACAACGAATCCAGCCTTGATGAACGACGCCACCAGCGTCTCCCAAGCATCAGGCTGTTTGTTCGCGAACACCACGACGATGCGCCCGTTCGGCGCAAGTTGCTCAGCGCACCGCGCGAAGACATGCGCCATTCCATCTTCATACGCCTTCTTGGAGACGGCACCGTCGCCCCCGTGCCGACTCGCATCATCAATGAGTTCGCCGTCCTGCTTCTCCTTGTCCCATTTCGGCCCGACAGGCTGCGCCATCGCCTGGGCGAAAACCGGCGAGAAATCAGCCGCGCAGCGCCGCAGCCAGACATAAAACCAATCCATCAGGTCTGAGTAAGGGATGGCATCGTAGTAGGGTGGGTCCGTGACGACGATGTCCACTTGCGCGCTGTGTGCCATTGCGGACTGACACAAAACCAGTGGCGCGGGAAGTCCCGGCGGGAGCGACCGGAACGTGTCCACACCGGTGGCGATTCGGTCCAGACAGAGAAGATAAGAACCAGCCAGTGTGCCGATGGTATTGCCTTCCGCGAAATCCCAGGTGATTTGAATCGCGAACCGGACGAGGGCGTGGTTGATAGTCGGTACATCAATCTTCCATTGCGCGTTCACATTGCAGAAGTCCGCCAGCCGGTCGAAGCCGCAGACGAGGTAAGCGAAGATAGCCTCCCGCCAATCCTCCGGAACCTCGGATTTCCTGAGGGCTTCGCTGGCCAGCCGCGTCGCCTTTAGGAACTCAGCCAGCGCCAGCAGTTGCCGCCGGGTATAGATGGCGTGCCATTCGTCAAGGCCGTAGTTTACCAAGGAGAACGCCCGACTCGCACCGGTTCCACCCTTCGGCGTGAGCTCGTGCGGAAGACCATACGGGACTTCAGCATAAGCGCGCTCCAAGTGCCGCTCAGCTTCCGCGGCCTTGGCGATCTCCAAATCCGTAGGCAGCCTGAACTCCTTGCCGTCAATTCCATCGCATACGACGGCGGTCAACACCGTTCCCAGCCGACCGCGTTTCCCTTCGTCGCGAATGATGTCCATCTCGATGACGTTCCCGTGAACCGGGCACTTCACACCGTTTCGAGCCATCGTCCCGGCACAGATTCGCTTGTCGTGTTCGCGACGCTGAGCCGTGTTGCCCCCAACCTTCGGAACGCCGTGCTCAATCCCGAAACTGACTCCAGCCCCATCCGGGTGCGGCTGCATCGTCAGCAACACACGGCGGTTGTCCGTCTTGCACAGCCATCGAGTCTTGAGCAGGGGAACCACCGTCCCCCGATGCTGTGGATTCTCCACGGTCCGTGCCCACAGATAGGCCACCGTAGGCTTGGCCACCCACCGTGGATTCTCATGGTCTGCCAGATACTTCGCTGCAAATCCCTCATTCAGCTTCTGACCGTCCACCCGTCCTTCCAGCGTGACCGGGCATAGGCGAAGCCCTTTCGCCTCGATTTCGGCTGCGTGGTCCGTCTTCCACTGCGCCAGCCATTCGTAATCCACCTTCTTCGCCTTTTCCGGCAGCGCCGGTTCCCACGTCGCGTAGGTCGGGTAGAAGTCAGCCAGGTGCTTGCGAGCTTCATTGAGCACCCAACGCCCCCAGGCGCGGACGTGCCATGCCACATCCGCCTGCAAGCCTTCACCGTAAAAGGCCGGAGTCTCCTCCAATTCCTGAAATTCCTGCTCACGCTCTGTCTCACCGAACAGTTGCGCGAGCCGCCTCTTCAAGGAGTTGCCCTTCAAGCCCAGGGATTTCTCGAAGTAGTCCTCCATGAAGTCGCGGTTTCGTAATGCAAAATCAGGCAATCGCTGTTTCTGGCCAGCCAGTCTCTGCGGGTATTCCAGCGTGCATTTCAGGACAAACCACGCCACCGGGTTGATGTCGATCGCCGTGGCCTCGCATCCCAGCCTCATCGCTTCCAGCGGTATCGCGCCCCCGCCGGCAAACGGGTCGAGCACCTTCGGCGCTCGCCCGTCGTAGGCCTTGCGAATCGCTTCGCGGAAGCAGTCCATGTCCGGCCCGCTCTCCCGGCCCCAATGCAGAACGCCGCCTGCCGTTTCCTTTGCCTTGATTTCCTCGATCTTGCCGCTGGGCATCTTCTTCTTCTTGACCGTCGGCACCACATGCCCCGCCAGCTTCTCCAGTATCTTCCGTCGTTCCTCAGCGCCGCCGGGGTCCGGCAGCAGCGTAGCAATCAGCGCCGCTCGGCACGCCGCCAGCGGACGCCGCGCCGGCCAGATGTGCAGTGAGGAAATGTGCCCGTGGCGCACCGTCTTCTCATGCACCGAATCCAGCGACGCCTGCTCCAAAGGAAACGCCACTTCAATCAATCGCGGTTTGTCATTCATAAAAATTCCTTTCCTTGGCTCAGGCTGGCTGTTCCTGCTTCACCGGTGCTGGCACACGCCCAATGTAGTAGCACCCAAAATGAGTCCGGCTCTCATCGAACGCCTGCTGGGTCCGGGCAAAGGTGATGTTCTCCACGAACACCTCGATGCCCTGGTCAGTCCCCTCCAAGATGATGTTTCCCGCTTGGTTCTGCGTGATGTAGGGCAGTTCCCGGTAGCTCCAAGCGCTGTAGGCCAGGTGCTCCGATGGAGCGCAACCGAACAGCGTCAAGCCCGGCTTCAGCACGTCCAGGAAGCCGTAGTCTCGGTCCGACTTCCGCCCGTGGTGCGGCGCAATCAGGAGCCCGCAGTTTTGCACCAAGCTCTTGTAGTGCTTGGTCACATGCTCCCAAGTGCCGTCATGGGCGTCGCCCGGAAACACGATGTTCCCCCCGCAGGTCCGATAGACGACGACGTACGAGGCATCGTTGCAGTCCTCTGATTCGTTGGCTGTTGCCACCAACGCCGGGCTTGGTGCCACGATGGACAGGTAGTCCCCTCCACCCTTAGGCTCGCCCTTGTTCGCAAACTCGAATTGCGCCCCAGCCAGGTGGGAAAGCACGGTGATGCCCTCCCGCTTGCGGTCAGCGATTGCCGCGTAGCTGTCCCAGTCCTCTTCCTTGTAGCCCCCTTCCGAAAAGTCCGGCTTTTCTTTGCGCGTGCCCGTCTCCCAGAAGTTCGCCACCGACACCCGCGTCAGCTGGTTGTCCAGTCCGTCCATGTGGTCCATGTCCGGGTGGGTCAGGATGAACCGGAAGACATTCTTGATCCCGTTCGCCAGGCAGTAGTTCACCGGGTTGGTTGGGCACTCCCGCATCCCGTAGTCACCGCCGCCACTGACCGTGCTTTCGAAAATCCTTTGCAGCATCTTCGCCTGTGACTCCTGTTTCGCATCCAGGTTCCCCCCGCAGATGTCAATCATCGTCACCCGCCCGCTGCTGTGCTGCAGGATGGAGCAATCTCCTTCCCCGACGTTTAGAAAATGGACTGTAGGCATGGCTTTACTCCTTCTCCTTTTTCGGTGTCGCCAGGTTGTCTGGCCGCAATAGCAGGAACTGGATGAACAACTCCCGGGCGTAGTGCCGCCCGAACCGGAACATCCGCACCAGCGCGAGGGCCGCCAGCGCGGCCACCGCGCCAGCCGCCCACCACTGGGCGCCACCTTGCCGCACGATACACAGCACCGCCGCCACCAGCAGTCCGCTGGCAACACCCCGCAGCATCCCATAGTTGCCGTTGAACACGTCCACCCGCCCGGACCGGCCCGCCGCCTGCACGGTGGCATAGATGGAGCCCACCACCGGCTTCCACTCCTTCTCTGTCATGTCCGCCAGCGCCTTGCCCAGGTTCCACTTCAGGATTTCTGTCACCTTGCCCGGCAGCGCCTCGACCTGCTGCGCATTCAGGCACCCCGGTGTCCGCCCCGCAATCACCCAGTTGCTTGGCATCCCGCCGAATGGCTTCCAAAAAATCCATTCGACCAGGTTGCCCAGGCTTTGCACGAGGTGCCCCGCCACGTAGGCCAGCATGATGAAAAGTCCCAGGTCACCCACGCTCAGTTGTGCCGACGCCATGAACGGCGTGACCGCCGGCACCGTCAGGCTCACCGCGTAGAGCAGTATCACCCCCGGTGTCAGAATCCCTGTGAACTCGTAAAAGTCGAATTTCTTCATGGTCAGCCCCTCCTCGTCTTCGCGTCATCCACGGGCGTGATCTCTTCGCCCAGCAGCCGCCCATACAGTTTCAGCCGGTCCTCTAGGACCTTCTTGTCCGGCAGCTTGGTCAGGTATTCCGACACCTGCATCTTGTGCGGCCCGTGCGCCAGCAACAGTTCCACATGCTGCCGCCGCTTGGACGTGCAGAGAATCAGCCCCAGCGGCTCATTCTCACCCCGCCGCCACTCATTCTCCTTCAGCCAGGCCAGATATAAGTCCATCTGTCCTTTGTCGGCCGCCACGAACGGCCCAATCTTCAAATCCACCGCCACCAGGCACCGCAGCCCCCGGTGGTAGAACAGCAGGTCCAGAAAGTAGTCTTCGTCGTCAATCCGCATCGGGTATTGCCGTCGAATGAAACAGAAATCGGCCCCCAACTCCGTCAGGAATTGCTGAAGGTTGCTGAGGATGGCCGCCTCCAGGTCCTTCTCGGAATAGGCCCCGGTCAGTCCCAGGAAATCCAGCAGGTACGGGTCCTTGAATGCCTCACGGTAGTTGGCGATCTCGGTCGGCCCCTTCTTTTTCTCCAATTTGACGAGCGCCCGGGTGTCACTCGACAATGCCACCCGTTCAAAAAGCGCGCCGCTCATCTGGCGCAGCAGTTCACGCTTCGACCATCGCTCGCCGCAGGCCCGCTCAAAATAGAACTGGCGCTGCCGGGCGTCCCCGATCCCCAACAGAATCCGATAATGCGTCCAGCCCAGGTGATAATGCTTGCCGAAATCCACCTGGAGCCGCTCGCCGCATTCCGCCGCTCCCGGAAGGCGCGTTCTTCCTACAACTGATTTGCTAGCCGTTGGCTGGCGAATTGCCGACACCGCCGATTTGCTAGCCACTGGCTGGCAAATCTCGAAACCATCGTAGAATCGGCGCATGTCCTGCAGGTTGGCCCGGGAGAAACCGCGCCCATATTCGGCGTTTAGCTGCTCGCCGAGGCGGTTTAACAGCGCCTCTCCGTAGTCGGCCCGGCCAGGTTGGCTTTGGATTTCCGTGCAGATGACCCGGCCGATGTTCCAATAAAGGGCCACCATCGAAAGGTTCGCCGCCGTCACGGCCCGGTGCCGCGCCTCCTCGATCAGTGTGCGGATTTCCGGCAACATCGCCGCAACCGTCCTGCTCACGCTGTCAACGGTGCCTTCTCTGGTTTCCATGGTCTTCGTTTTCATGTTTCTGTTCGCGTCGATTCGCGTGTTTCGCGGGCTCATCTCTCTGCTGTCTGCAATATGCTCGCCGCGTCCAACACGATGCCGCCCTTGGCCCGAGCAATCAGTTTCCCAAACGGGTCCCTGATGCGATGCAACTCCGGGTGTGCCCCGGCGCAGTTGAACACCACGTAAAGCCAATACCGATCCCGCAGGTTGCATGCCTTCGCCCACTCGTTGTCAGAGACTTCAATCTCGCCAACACCAGCCCGGCCCTTGATCTCGATGGCATTCGGCCCGCCCTTCCCATTCCGCGAGAGCAGGTCAAATCCCGGCCACGCTTCCAGCCCTTGCATCACTGCCTTCTCCGGCGTGGACACGTCCACCACCAGCCGGCCATGTTCTTCCTCGAATCCAATCGCCTTAAGCATGGCGATTTTTTCCACTTCCCGGTCGTGCTGCTTCCGTTCTTCCGGGTCTGTGGATGGTATCACCAGGGCATGGGCGATGAACTCCGGGTCTTCCGCCCGGACTAGGTCAGCCTCCATCATCAGTTCCGCGCAGGCCCGCTCTCGCTGGGCCGCCAGGTTGCGCTGGCGCTCCTTCACCCGTTCCAGCAGATGCTTCGCCCGCGGGTCGCCTTCCCGGGCCTTTTCCGACCGCCGCGTCCGCTCAATCGCCAGCTCCGCCTCGTGATAGGCAAAACCCCGTTGCAGAAATTCCAGCCGTTGCGGCAGGGTTGCCTTCAGTTCCTTCTGACGCCCCTCGACCAGCGGCCGCAGTAGTTCTCCCACCAGCCACTTCGTGGCCCGGTCCACCGCCATCGGCCCTTGCTGGCGGGCAAAGTCGAACGCCCCCGGCCCGGACTCAACGCCGCGCAACAACAGCAGTTGCTCCAGGGCCATCTCGACGCATACCCCGGTCAGCGGTTGCTTCACCGCCACCAACCGACAGTCCAGCGGCTGCGTGGCACGGGCATCTTGCCTGTGTCCCCCAGCTCTTCCCACGGGCGAGACGCCCAAGCCACCATGAGACGCCCGCACCACCTGCACCCGTGCCACATGCACGAAATACGGTGCATCCGTCCACGGATCATTGAACACGCTCCCCGCCAGCGCCACTTGCTGAAATCGCGACTCGATCAGCGAGCAGAGCCGGTCAAAAACTCGTTCGCCCGGATGCAGGAACACCGCCGCCCCGTCCTCCTTCGGCTTCAGCACCGTGAACATTCCCCGCGCCTCTTCGGGATACGTTTCCAGCAGCGGCAGTAGCCAATCCGTCGCGCCCCGTTGCTGGCCGGCAATCTTAAAGGGGGTGTCTAGGTCGCCCTCGAGCCGGAGGCCCATCAGCGGGCACGCCTTCTCCAGGAACCGGCGCACGTAGCCCGGCAGGAGCCGCCGCAGGTCTTCTTTCTCGAGTTGTAGCCGTTGCTCGACCAGGTGCGTAACCACGTCCCCTGTGCGCGGATACCGCCGCTCCACCGTGCGGATGGTTTCCCGCGCCTTTTCCTTCGTCAGGCCCCGGTCAATCTGCTCCGCCAGTTCGTCGGCGTTGTCGTCCACCACCGCCCGAATCATCAAATCCCGCAGGGACATTCCCTCGAACTGGGCCCCGATCACGTCGAACACCTTGTCCGACGTCAGCGCCTTCCGAATCGTCTCCAGCTTTTCGAGGACCCGCTTCAGCACCTTCCCCTCCCGGGTTTTGCCCGCCACCAGGTTGAACAGCAGCACCAGGTTCGCTTTCTGCCCATAGCGATGGATGCGCCCGAACCGCTGCTCGATTCGCGCCGGGTTCCACGGGATGTCGTAATTGATCATCAGCCGGCAGAACTGCATGTTCAGGCCTTCCCCGGCCGCATCCGTACAGACCATGTAGCGCGCCCCGCCTTGCCGCGTCTCGCGCCGGAAGAAATCCACCTGTTGTTCCCGCTCCCGGTAGTCCATCCCGCCGTGAATGCTCGCCACCTGGTCCTGGTAGCCCAACCCCTTCAGCCGGGTCACAATGTATTCCACCGTGTCCCGGTGCTCGCTGAAGATCAGGAATTTCTCGTCTGCGAACTGCGGGTCGCGGAACGCTTCCAGCATCCGGTTGAACTTCGATTCCTCGCCCGACTCGTAAAGCTCGCTCGCCGCCCGCCGCAAGTTCTCCACTTCTGCCCGTTCTGACTCCAGTTCCGCCAGCGACGTGGCGACCACTCCGGCCAGCAGGCTGTCTTCCCCGCGTTCGTTTTCCTCGACACCGTTCTCCGCTTCTTCTTCGTCCGCCGTCTCCAATTCAAATACATCCCGGAACCCGCGGCTCGATTCCAGCCGGCGCTGTTGGTTGGCCAGGTCCTCCGCGGACAGCTCGCCCGATTCGATCTGCCGGATCAGTTCGTCAAGCTTCTGCACCCGGCGCTCAAAAGACCGCATCAGCGCATACGACGAACTCGCCAGCCGCCGCTGGAACACGCTCATCGCCAGCCGTGCCGCCGACCGGTTCAGAATCCGGGCCTTGTTGTAGATGGCCCGCATGTAGTGCGTCGTCGCCTTATAGACCTCGTCTTCCGCTTGGCTCAGGTCGAAGTTCCAGGTGTGCGACTCGCGCACTGGGTAGAGGGGTAGCCCCTCAATCGTGACCATCTCCTCCTTGGTCCGCCGGATGAAGTGACCCCGCTTCGCGTCGTCAGGGTAGCACTCGAATGCCTCTGGCGTTGCCAGGACGTTCGGTTCCAGCAGCCGCCACAGCGCGAAATAGGGATAATCCACCCCCATGTGCGGCGTCGCCGTCAACAGCAACACATGCTGTGCCTGCCACGGCAGAACAATGGCATCGTCGCTGCCCGTGCCGCACAGCGCCTCAGCCACCCGGTAGCGTTCCGTCTTGCTGATGCTGCCGTCCGGATTCCGCCTTGCCGCCAGCTTGTGCGCTTCATCGAAAATCACCAGGTCATATGGCGTGGCTTCCGGCGCACCCAGGCGTGAAAGCATCTTCTCGCCGGTCATTGTGTCCACGCTGACAATGACCAGGTCGCCATCTTCCCCGACGAATGGATTCCCGGCCCGCACATCCGCCCCCATCACCACCCGGAACGGCAGATTGAACAGCCGCCGCATTTCCCGCAGCCAGTTCCCGACCAGCCCGGCGGGCGACACCACCAGCACCCGGCGGATGAGCCGCCGTGAAAGCATCTCCCGGATGTAGAGGCCTGCCATGATCGTTTTGCCCGCACCGGCATCGTCTGCCAGGAGGAAGCGCAGCCGGGGTTGCTTCAGCATCACGTCATAGACGGCAATCCGCTGGTGGGGCAGTGGATCAATCAGCGACAGCTCGGCGGCGAATCCTGGATTGGCCAGGTGCCCAAACCCCAACCGCTCCGCCTCGACCACCGAGGCCACCACGTCCGGCAGACACTCGAAATTCAGAGCTCCGGCGACGATCGCGTCCTGGCGGAATCCCGGCAGCAGCTCTTGGCTGGTTGAGCCGGAACTCCCAAAAGCTTCCGTTTCGAGTTCTGCAATCTGCCTCCAAATCGAATACCCCGGTCTGGCCTTGGCTTTTTCCCACCGACACACCGAAATGTGGGAGACACCAAGGCGTTCGGCAAAACCCATCTGGGTCAAGCCGAGCTTGCCACGGACCTCAAGAATCCGTTTCGCGAAATCGGGAGGCACTCGCCGGGTGCTAAGGTCCTTTCTCTGCATCAGAATCTTCTCACCGATGCGAACAGCTGTTTCACGAAACTCACACTTCAAATATACATATCGCGTGAATTGTGGCAAGCAATTATCATGTGATAATTAGTGTGGTGTTAAAATGTTTATGCACAGATACATAGCATTTCTTATGCTTTCTGCCTAAATGAATGTCAGCGCTCCCATACAAGCGAGCTGGGCCGTTTGTTGGCTGGCAGGCGCAACCTAGCCCAACCGCGCCTATCTCAATCGCCAAGCGACTGCAAACAGGAAGTTGCAGCCGCTTCGCCGGTCCAATCTTTGAATGGTGCCCGTGAGGAGCAGTTACCGCGTCTCGAACCGGTAATTCCATCGGCGGTTGGGCGCACTGTCGCCGTTGACGCCCAGCTCGGCGATGCCGGAAAAGCCCTGGATATTGTCGGCCCAGTGGAAATCGAACGCGGGATCGCCCTCGGCTTCGCCGACGAGGCTCCGAGGCACAGCCAGCTCGAGGCCGCAGCCGTTGACCTGGTAGTTCGCCGTGCCGGCTCGATGCCAGCCACCGTCCTTCCAGCGATGGACGGCGGCACTCGAGCGCCCATCCACCTCGCGGTTCACGATGTAGTCGCATCCGAGCCAGCCGGTGGCTGCGTTCTGGTCGGTGTCGAGCAGCAGCAGCATCCACATCGGATCCGTGTGCGGCGTGATGGGCGCGCGGGTCTGGACAAAGAAGTAGAGGCGGCGGGTGTCGAACGCGGCCTTGGCCATGACGAAATCGTTGCGGCCGGTCGCGTTGTCATAGACCAGATTGCCATACCCGCAGTGGTGGCGATGCTGCACGTCGCCGATGGTGTCCCGGAACTCGGGGCGGACCGGAGTCCAATCGTCGAACTGCCCATCGATGGCGATGGCGGCGGGGCCGCTGGCCTTGGGGATGGGCCGGACGCCTTTGAATCGGCGGATCCAGCTGGCGAGCTGGTAGTAGTAATTGTCGGTGTGCCCGCCGGCCATCGGCTCGCAATCGCGGCTGTATTCCTGGGTGTACTGGTCGACGAACAGCCCGCCCGGGAAATACGCGTCGGCCTCGGTGTAAATGTGCCACCGGTCGAACCGGCCGGCGACCCACTCGTTCCATCCAGTCACGAAGATGAACCGGGGATCGACGGCGATCGCGCGCCGCCACTGCTCGTCGAAGTTGAGCCCCCGGCTGACGGCGTCCGGCCGCGGGTCCATGGCGCCGTCGTGCCAGCTCCGGCCCATGGCGCCCTTTCGATGCGACATCGGCGCCGGTCCCGGCACTCCGGGGAGGGCGTTCTGGGCCACGCCCACGCTCATCTGCTCAGCCTCGCCCCCGCGGTTGCGGAAGACGTGCTGGGGATGGACTTCGAGCCAGCTCCACTGGTCCGGACCGCTCGGGCCGATCCAGTAATCGGGCATCGGACGGCGATAGGTGAAAAACGCGCGCATTTCGGCGCTCTTGACGTAATCCGGGTTGGCGAGAATCAGGGGTTTCCCCTCCCAGCGGAACCACAGGTCCGTCCATCGCCCCGGCTGATAGAGGTCTTTCCAGACCTGCTCGAGGACAGGCATGGGATCGCCGAACGGGCAGATGAACACGATTGCGGGCGTCCGATTGCCTTCGGCGCGCATCTCGGCATAGGTGCGGCAGAGCGCCTCGTATTCGTCTTTCCATGTGAAGGGCGGGTTCGTGGTATCGAAGAACACGGCGTCGATGCCGGCATCGGCCAGCATGCTGGCGTGTTTCCGGATCACGAACGGGTCGGTCATGAGGTAGTAGCCGAGCTCGGGCTCGCCCCAGTGATGCGGGCATCCGTTATCGGGCCAGGCGACTCTGCCATCGCGGGCGGCGGCGATGAGGCGGGTGTTGTCGTTCGGGCCGCCGGCGCCGCGCGGGACGTGCCAGGTCCAGTAGAAGATGCCCACCCATCTGCCGGCTCGGACGGGGCCCGCTTCGGCGATGCCCGGCTGGGCCCGTCCGAGGGCGTCGGTAGCGACCCAGGTGTCCGCGAAAAGATCGCCATCTTCGAACGGCGCGGCCGCAAGCGGCTCCGAGACCCCAGCCAGGAACAGCGCCGCCATGAGCCCGGCACAAAGTGACCATGACCTATACAGACCACTCTGCCTCACCCGCCTCGCGGCTTCGGCGGCGACCTCGGGATTCTTCATGAGACCCAAGGATGCCACGATTCGGGGATTTGGAAAGAGAGGAGGTCGCTCGGTTTGCATCGCTCCGCCCTTGCGGTCCGAGCCCGGCTGCGCCATGCTCGATGACAGGAGCACTCGAACCATCGCGGCCAGGACGCGCGTTGGGCTCGAGCGCGCCCGCCGATTATGAACCTTCGATGGAGAAACATGCCGAGGCAGGCGATCGCCCGCGGCTGGTGCATCTTTTTAGCGGCCGGGTGCAGCTTGGCAATGGCGCAGGGAGCGGCGGATTCAGGGCTGCCGCGGACGATTCGGGAATGGCGATTCAACCAGCCCGGCAACGCCCTCGGGTGGGTCCAGGGGCGCGACCTCCAGGACGTTCGAGTCGACGGCCGGAGCTTGCGCGCCCGCGGGGCCGGGCCGGATCCGACCCTGGGGTTCACGGGCCCCCTGGATATTCCGGTGTCGCCGTGGCAGGCGATCGAGGTGCGGCTCAAGGCGGATCGGGGCGGGACCGCCGAGTGGTTCTGGACCGGGGACACCAACGGGCCCAATCGCGGGCTCTCGCAAGAGAAGCGAACGCCCTTTGCGATCGAGGGCAGCGACCGCTGGCAAACCTATCGGGTGTTTCCGTTCTGGCATCGCGAAGGCCGCCTGCGGCTGCTGCGATTCGATCCGTATGACGGAGGACGATTCGAGATCGAGTTCATCCGGATCCTCGAGTTCCCCTCGATGGCGGCCTCGGCCGGGCGAGCGGCGGATTGGGGCGCGGATCGCTCCTATTGGCAGGCGATGCACGATGCGACCTTGCGCCGGGCCCCGAAAGGATTCGAGGCCCGGCTCGAATCGGCCGAGGGTTTCGTGATGGGGCCCGCCCTGGATTTCGAGGCCGCGCAGTATCCCGTGATTTCAATGGTTCTGGCGAGCGCGACCGCAGAGCATGCCAGCGTCGTGTTCGTGGGCTCGGACCGGCACGGGCTGCAGGAATACTCGATGCCGCTGCTCAGGGATGGCCTGCCCCACCGCTACAACCTCGATCTGAGGAGCCTCGAATCCTGGCGGGGCCGGATTCGGGCGGTCGGCCTCCGGCCCGGGGTGCGGGCGGGGGATTCCTGCGTGCTGACCGAGATCGGGTTTGCCGAGCGCGCCCTCGGGGAGGCGGATCTCCAGGTCCGGTTCTTCGGCCTCGAAGATCCGTTCCCGAGAACGGGCGGTTCGGCGACAATCCGCGCACGGGTCAGCAATGGCGGAGGCGAGCCCGTCCTGCAGGCGCGCCCCCGGCTGGCGCTCCCGGCATCGGCCCGGCTCCTCGCGGCGCGGACAAACCCGGTCCCCGAGCTGCGGTTTGGCGAGGAGGCCGAATGGTCATGGGATGTGCGGTTCGACAGGCCTTCCCGGGCCGTGCTCGACTTGCGGGTGGAATCGGCCAACGCAGGCACGGCGCGGCTTGCCCGGACCAACGACGTGATCGCGCCGCGCCGGCCCTCGAGGGGCGCCGAGCTGCCGGCGCCTGCGCCGGTCCGATCCAGCCCGGCGGTGGGCGTCTATTATTTTCCGGGCTGGAACTCGGCGATGCGCTGGACGCCCATCACGCGGTACCCGGAGCGGCGTCCGCTGCTGGGGTGGTACCAGGAAGGGCGGCCGGAGGTGATGGACTGGCAGATCCGATGGGCGGTCGAGCATGGGATCTCGTTTTTCGCATTCGACTGGTATTGGTCGCGGGGGGCGCGGCAGCTCGAGCATGCGCTCCATGACGGCTATTTCCAGTCGCGGTATCGATCGCTGCTGCCGTTCTGCCTGCTGTGGGCCAATCACAATCCGGAGGGATCCTCCTCGATCGAGGATTGCCGGGCGGTGGCGCGGCATTGGATCGAGCAGTATTTTCGCCGGCCGGAGTATTATCGGCTCGAAGGCCGGCCGCTGGTCGTCATTTTCAGCATGTACCGGCTGCAGAGCGACCTCGGCACAGAGGGCGCCAGGCGCGCGCTCGAGGCGATGCGCGAGGAGTGCCGGCGGCAAGGGCTGCCGCCGGTGTTTCTCATGGCCTGCGTCAACGGGATCGCCGAGGCCCGCGAGGCGGAGCGCGAAGGCTACGACGCCATCACCGCCTATAACTGGCCCACGGTCGGGATGCGCGGCCAGGCGCGCTGGTCGCCCTATGAGGAAGTGACGGCCGGCTATCGGCAGCAATGGAAAGACCTCATGGCCGAGTGCCGTCTGCCCCTGGCGCCGCCCGTGAGCGGGGGGTGGGATAGCCGTCCCTGGCACGGGCAGCGGGCGATCGCCAGGTATGGGCGGGCTCCGGCCTCTTTTCGGGTTCATCTGCGCGAGGCCGCGGACCTGATACGGGAGAACCCGCGCTCGACGCTGCCTCTGGTGATGATCGAGGCCTGGAACGAGTGGGGCGAGGGCTCCTACATCGAGCCGCATAACGAGGCGGGCTTCGGGTATCTCGATGCGATCCGCGAGGTGTTCGCGTCGGCCCCTGCTCGGCATGTGGACTGGGTCCCCGCCGACGCCGGGCTGTCGGCGCCGCAGGTCGAGTTTTTTGCCGCGGATGCATCCTCGTGGGATTTCACCGGAGGGACCTGGGGATGGGAATCGGGCCGGCAGATCAGCACTCCCCGGTCGGGGCCGGATGGGTTGGTGCTGACCACCACGGGCGACGATCCGGCGCTGTTCAGCCCCGCGATTCAGTGGCGGGCCGACCAGTGGCGGGCGCTGCGGATCCGGATGCGAGCCGCCGATCCGGGGAAGCGCTCCGCAGTCGATTTCGGCCAAGTGTTCTGGACCACCGCCTCCGAATTGCTCAGCGAGGCGGCCAGCGCCAAGTTCACCTTCCCGTTGGACGGCCAATGGCACGAGCACACGGTTCCCTTGGCGGGCAATCCCCGATGGCGCCAGACGATCACCAGCCTGCGGCTCGATCTGGGAACCCGGCCGGGGATCGAGGTCAGCATCCGCGATTTGGGATTGGCGCCCTGATGAGGCCCGCCGGGCTGCCTGCGCCCCCCGGGCCGCCCCTCGGGATCGTGTGTCCCGAGGTTTCGAGGCTCGAACGCGCTTGCCAACTGGTTTGGTACTCTGGCAGTAGATGGATGGCCGGACGACTGGCGCACTATGGATGAAACCCATGTCTTGATCGAGCAGCGGCGGCAGAAGCTGGCGGCGCTGCGCGCCCGCGGGCTCGATCCGTTCGCGAACAAGTTCACGCCTTCGGAGGGCTGCGGGCAAGCCCGGCAGCGATATGCCGAGGGGCGCGAGGTGGCGGTGGCCGGGCGGGTGGTGGCGCATCGGGACATGGGCAAGAGCCAGTTTCTGGTGCTGCAGGACCAGAGCGGGCGCCTCCAGGCCTATGTGCAGCGGCAGGCCGTGGGGGCGGAGTCCTTCGATGTGATCAAGCACCTGGACCTGGGCGATTTCATGGGCGTGCGGGGGCCGCTGTTCACTACCCGGACCGGCGAGGTGACGGTCAAGGTCCAGTCGTTCACGCTGCTGGCCAAGGCCCTGCGCCCGCCCCCCGCCAAGTGGCACGGGCTCGAAGACGTCGAAACCCGATACCGGCAGCGGTATCTGGATCTGATGGCCGACGAGGGGGTGCGAGACATCTTTTTCAAGCGCAGCCAGATCGTGTGGGAGATCCGGCGGTTCCTGCACGAACGCGGGTATGTCGAGGTCGAGACCCCCATGATGCAGAGCATTCCGGGGGGCGCCGCAGCCCAGCCGTTCGTGACGTGGCACAACGCGCTGGGCGTCCAGTTTCATCTGCGCATCGCCATCGAGCTCTACCTGAAGCGGCTGCTAGTGGGCGGGATGGACCGCGTGTTCGAGATCGGCCGGAACTTCCGGAACGAGGGTCTCTCGCGCCGCCACAACCCCGAGTTCACCATGCTCGAGGTGTATCAGGCCTACGGCGATTACGCGTCGATGATGGAGCTGCTCGAGGAGATGCTGGCGCACGTGGCCCGGGCCGTGCTGGGAACCCTCGCCATCGAGCACCGCGATCCCGAAGGCAAGGTCGTTCGGACCATCGACCTGACGCCCCCGTGGCGTCGGACGCGCTACAAGGATCTGGTGCGCGAGGCGGCCGGGGCCGACTGGTTCGATATCGGCGCGCCCGCGCGCCGGGAGCGAGCCCTGGGGCTGGGGATCGACCTGGCGGCCGCGGAGGAGGATTTCGAGGTGACAGGCGCGGTGTTCGAGAAGCTGATCGAGCCGGCCCTGATCCAGCCGACGCTGGTGACGCACCTGCCCTTCGAGCTGACGCCGCTGGCCAAGCGGTCGCCCGAGGATCCAACCACGGTCGAGGTGTTCGAGTGCTGCATCAACGGCCAGGAGATCGCGCCGGCCTACACCGAGCAGAACGATCCGATCGAGCAGCGGGACCGGCTCGAACACCAGGCCGGCGGCGAGCAGCAGAAGCTGGACGAGGATTTCCTCGTCGCGCTCGAGCACGGCATGCCCCCCGCCGGCGGCATGGGCATCGGCATCGACCGCCTCTGCATGATGCTGCTGGGGCAGCCCAACATCCGGGACGTCATCCTGTTCCCGCAGATGAAACCGCGATAACGGGCGGAACGCGCCCGAAGCGAGGCCGCCATGTGGGGGCGCAAGAAGGACCGCGAACAACATCGGTATTACCTGCTGCCAGGCATGGGACGCAGCAACCGGCAGTTCCATCGCCGAGTGCTGCATTGGGCGCTGCTGATCGGGATCCTGGTCTCCCTCCTGATCGGGCTCGCGCTCTATTACCTCAACCAGCTGCACCATTGACGACTCCCGCGGGTTAGGCCCGGATGGGCCGAGCGCCGCGGACGATCCGTGCAGGACGCGGCCTCGCGCCAGCGGCGGCGCTCGATCCCCGCCACCAACCCCCGTCCGGATCATCCGGAACTCGGTTGCACCCAAATCCGGATTCGGCTATATCGCCTTCGATTTGAGCCCAAGACCTGTCCAATCCGATATGCCGGCCGGGATGCAGCCCGAGGAGAGTCCGTGCCCAGCCGGGGTCAATCAGGGATCGAGCGCAGCTGCCAAGATCGCCTTGTTCCGGTCGCTGTTTCGCGGGCGGGACGATGTGTATGCGCGCCGGTTCGAGAGCCGGAAGACGGGCCGGGCTGGCTACCAGCCCGCCTGCGCCAACGAATGGGTGCGCGACCTGTGCGACAAGCCCCGGATCCGGTGCGGCGACTGCCCGAATCGCCGTTTCCTCCCGGTGACGGAGGACGTGGTTCGACACCACCTTTCCGGTGAGGACGATTCCGGGCGCGATTTCGTCATGGGAATCTACCCGTTGATGCCGGACGAGACCTGCCATTTCCTGGCGATCGACCTTGATCGTGAGGAGTGGGGCACGGACGCCGCAGCGCTGGTGGAGGCATGCCGGGGGCTAGATTTGCCTGCGGGCCTCGAGCGGTCGCGGTCGGGAGAAGGAGGCCATCTCTGGCTCTTCTTCGCCGAGGCGCTGCCGGCTCGGCTCGCCCGAGACCTCGGATCGCATCTGCTGACGGAGACGATGGAGCGGCGGCCAGACATCGGGCTCGAGTCCTATGACCGGCTGTTCCCGAACCAGGACACCATCCCTCATGGCGGATTCGGCAATCTGATCGCCTTGCCGCTGCAGAAGAAGGCTCGAGCGCGGGGGAACAGCGTGTTCATCGACGAGCAGCTCGAGCCTCATGCGGACCAGTGGCTCTATTTGTCCTCGATGCCCCGGATCGGGCGCGCGCAGGTCGAATCCATCGTCGCCCGGGCCCAAAGCCGGGGCAGGATCGTCGGCGTCAGACCGGTCTTAAGCCTGGCCGAGGACGACGACCCGCCCTGGACGGCGCCGCCGTCGCGCCGGTCGAGGGACGCCCCTCTGGCCGGACCGATGCCCGAGAGCATCGGGCTGGTCCTGGGCAACCAGATCTACATCGATAAGGCCGGCCTGCCGCCCAGCCTGCGCAATCGCCTGATCCGGCTGGCAGCCTTTCAGAATCCGGAATTCTACCGGGCGCAGGCGTTGCGGCTGCCCACCTACGACAAGCCCCGAATCGTCGGATGCGCGGAGGATTACCCGGTTCATCTGGCGCTGCCCCGGGGCTGTCTCGATGAGGTTTTGGCGGTGTTTCGCGCCCTGAAGATCCGGCCAGTGCTGCGGGACGAGCGGCAGGCCGGCCGGGCGCTCGAGGTCGCCTTTCAGGGCGAGCTGCGTCCCGAGCAGCTGGCCGCCGCCCGGGCGCTGGCCGCGCATGACATCGGGGTTCTGGCGGCGGCCACGGCGTTCGGGAAGACGGCGATCGCCGCCTGGCTGATCGCCGAGCGGAAGGTGAGCACGCTGGTTCTGGTGCATCGGCGTCAGCTGCTCGAGCAATGGGTCGAGCGGTTGACCGGATTTCTTGGATTGGCCCCGAAAGACGTCGGGCAAATCGGCGGCGGGCGAAGGAAGATCACGGGATCGCTCGATGTCGCCATCATCCAAAGCCTCGTTCGGCGAGGGGTGGTCAGCGACCAGTTGGGCGCCTACGGCCACCTGGTGGTGGACGAATGCCATCACCTTTCGGCGTGGAGCTTCGAGCAGGTCGCCCGCGGCGCAAAAGCCAAATACGTGACCGGCTTGTCGGCGACCGTCACTCGCAAGGACGGCCATCACCCGATCATTCTCATGCAATGCGGGCCGGTGCGTTATCGGGTGGATGCCCGGCAGCAGGCCTTGGCCCAGCCGTTCGACCACCGCGTTCGCGTTCGACCGACCGGCTTTCGCCCAGGCGGCCCGGCGGATCCGGATCCGCGAATCGAGTTCGGCCGGCTCTACGACGCCTTGGCCGCCGACGAGGATCGGAACCGGATGATTTGCGGCGATGTGATCGAGGCCGTGCGCGAGGGCCGGTTCCCGCTGGTGCTGACCGAGCGGACCAGCCATGTGCAGCTCCTGGCGGAGCGGCTGTCGGGCGCGGTCCCCCGGGTGATCGTGCTCCAGGGGCGCATGGGCCGGAAGCAGCTGCGGGCAGCTGCCGATGCCATGGCAGACGGGGATCAGACCGGCCGGGTGCTGATCGCCACCGGCAAATATATCGGGGAAGGCTTCGACGACGCGCGTCTGGACACCTTGTATCTGGCGCTGCCGGTGTCCTGGCGGGGAACGATTGCCCAATATGTGGGCCGCCTTCATCGGCTCCACGAGGGCAAGCGCGAGGCGCGCGTGTATGACTATGCGGATCTCGACGTCCCCATGCTGGCGCGGATGTTCGACCGGCGATGCCGGGGGTACGAGGCGGTGGGCTACACGATTCTCCTGCCGGCAAGCGCGGTTCCGGGCTGGCCCTGCGAGGTGCCGCTCCCAATCGATCCAGCATGGAAGCGGGACTACGCCGCCAGCGTGCGACGGCTGATCCGGGACGGTGTCGATGTGCCCCTGGCGAACCTGTTCGTCCACGCGGCGCGTGCGCCCTTGCCCGATGCCGCGGGGGCTGGCCAGGCTCGCAGCGCCTCCGAGGCGTTCCTGTTCCGCCGCCTCGAATCGCTAGCCGCCACTACCGGCCGGTTCCAGCTGAATCGGACGCTGCCCATCCCGTTCGACATGCACGGCCAGATGGAGGTCGACCTGCTGGACGAAGAATCCAGGCTCGCGATCGAGCTGGACGGCGCCCAGCACCTGGCGGATGCCGAGGCCTATCGCCGCGACCGGCGCAAGGACGTCCTCCTCCAGGAGAACGGTTACCTCGTGCTCCGTTTTCTGGCCGAGGACATCGCCCGGTATCTCGATGACATCATGGACGCGATCCTGCGCGCTCTGGCCAGGCGCAGCGCCCTCGGGAAAAAGCCCTCCTGCATCACCGAGTGATTCCGCATCCTGCTCGGGATGGGATCAGTCGCGCCCATCGGGCCAGCCCGGCCGTCGGACGGCTGGATTCTCGTACCAGATGACGCCCAGGTTGCGGGTTTCCTCGCATGTCAGGACGTCCAGATCGCCATCGCCGTCCAGGTCCAGCAATCGGACCAGGTCGTGCTTGATGCCATCGATCCCGCTGATCGTGCGGGCCTCCCAGCGGCCATCCAGTGCGGACGGGCGGGGCTCGAGCGCCATGACCCCGTGGCGCCCGCCGGTGGATCCCTCGGTGGTGAAGACGAGGTCCAGGCGGCCATCCCGATCGAGGTCACCCGCCGCGACAGCCTTGGCGGTGCCGGCATCCGCCGGGACCTCGATGGGATGCTCGAGCCACTGCCGGCCATCGGCCGTCAACCGCCTGAGGAACAGGATCAACCGCGGCTTGGCTGCCGCCAGGACATCCTCCTTGCCATCGCCGTCCAGGTCGGCCACGTCGACGAACATCACCTCCCGACCGGCGCCGCCTATCGGATGTTCGCGCCAGACCGGTTCGAGGGGATCGGCGGGAGCGGGATTCTCGAGCCAGTAACAGCCCCGGCGCTCGCCTTTCCGGTCCGAAAACAGGACGTCCAGGTCGCCGTCGCCATCCATGTCGATCGGGCGCACGGTCATGATCCAGCCCGCGGGACGCCACGGATGCCAGGTCCATCGATCGAGCGCACGCGGATTGGGCGGGGCTGCCCACCAGCCCAGGGCGGCGCCCTTGCCCTTGCCCCCGGCCACGAGGTCGATGCCCCACCGGCCGTCCACGTCCATGGGCGCACAGAACATCCACATCATCATCCCCACCGCCGGGGGCATGACTTCGGTCCGCCAAGCGGTTGCGGGAATCGTGCCCGCCGGTTCGTCCGGCCGCCATCGAAAGCGATTCGCCGAGGATCCAGGTGTGCGTGCGCCGGGGCGGCCGGGCGCATCCTGCGATCCCGTGGCTCCGGGAATTCCCCAATGAACAGACAAGCGGCGAGTGGCGCCCTCCGAACAGCTGATGGCGTCCAGGCAGCCATCGCCATCCAAATCTACCCATGCGGCGTCCTCGACATCCGGCGCGCGGCCCGCATCGAGCGTGGGCCAGGGCGCCCGGGCGCCCCCCGGCCCCGGATTGACCGCCACGCGGACTTGCCCGCCTTGTTCCCACCCGGTGATGATATCGGGATAGCCGTCAGCGTTCATGTCGCCCAGGCGGATGCCATCGGCGCCGCGCGAGGCGTTGTCGATGACGTGGCGAGGCCAGGCCGCCGCGGTCCGTGGCCGAGGATCGGATGCGGTCGAGAGGGCGGGCGCCTCAGCGTCTTGGGCGACACCGGCGGGCCCGACAGCCATGGCGGCAGCCGCGGCTTTGGCAAGGCACGCGGTCCAGCAAACGGCGACTCGAAGGCGGTTCCACACAGCGTTCAGAGCGGGCTCCCTGGACGGAATCAGGCTTTGGACTGGTCGGGCTCGGCTTCTTCGGGCTCGGCGGCGGGCTCCTCGTCTTCGGCGGTATCGAGCGCTTCGCTGGCCTTCATGGCGCCGGCGAAGAGGCCCGTAAAAAGGCCGCCGCTCAGGAGCGTGTTACGGAAAAACTCCCACGTGTGCGGCCAGCCCGGCGTGCCCACGGTGAGCGCCTGGATCCAGCCCGCCAACGACTTGGGATACTCGGGATTCTGGAGCCAGGCGCCGGTGTTGGTGATCAGATAGAAGAGGATCGCCCCCATGAGGCCGCCGCCGAGCAGGCTCAGCCAGGACGCGCGACCGTTGAACTGGCGCCCCAGACCGATCAGAAGCGCATAGGCGGCGTAGTTGGGCGCCAGCCACCAGATCATCGCCCCAAGAGAGCCCCCCGCCGCCTCGCCGTAAAACCCGTTGATCGCTGCATCCGTCAGCGCAAGGGTCAGCAGCGGGAGCCACCATGCCAGGCGGATCGGGAAATAAACCCCGGCGCAAAACGCCAGCGCGTAGGCGGCGCTGAAATTCTCCGGCATCAGGCCGGGCCAGCGGGACAGAGCGAACACCGCCATCAGCAGGACCGGCAGCGCCAGGTTGGATTTCGCCTTCACGGGGTGGAATCATACGCCGGCGACCTTCGATGACAAGCATTCCATCGCTCAGGGAACGGCCAGCATGCGATCGATCGCGAGCCGGGCCCGATGCCGGACAGGCTCCGGGACCGTCACCTCGAACACCTCCTGCTCGAGGCTGGCGGCGATCTTCTCGAGGGTGATCTTGCGCATGTGGCGGCAGAAGAAGGAGCAGGAGCGGATGAACTCGACCTCCGGGAATTCGGAGGCCAGGTTGGCGGCCATCTCGCATTCGGTGGCCAGGTAGATCCGTTTCCACTGCGGATGCTCGCGCACAGCGCGCGCCATGTCGGACGTGCTGCCGTGGAAATCGGCCTCGGCGAGGACCTCGGGCGGGCATTCCCAGTGGACCATGACCGCGCTGTCCGGCCCGCCGCGGGGGAGCCGGTGCTGGAGGCGGATCTCGCGCAGATGCCGGGCCGTGAACTGCTCGTGCACCTCGCACCGCCCAAACCGGCGGTCGCGGCGCCCGGGATACTCGAGCTCGAGGTCCGAACCCGAGCGGGCCAGCTCCTGCTGGAGGTTGGCCCCCATGAGCGAGTCCGGGAAGAAGATCACCCGCCGCGTCCGATGCTCCGCGGCCGCATGTCGAATCACCCGCGCCGCGTTCGCCGACGTGCAGATGTAATCCGACTCGGCCTTGATCTCGGCCGAGCTGTTGATGTAGGTGACCACGGGCGAGCCCGGATACAGGCCGCGATACTCGAGAATGTCCTCGGCGGTAAATGGCTCGGTCAGGCTGCACCCGGCGGTCGGATCGGCGATCAGCACCTTTTTTTCCGGATTCAGAATCTTGGCGGTCTCCGCCATGAAGACGACGCCGTCGAAAAGGATGATGGGCGCGTCCGATTGGGCGGCGCGCCGGCTCAGCGCCAGCGAATCGCCCCGCTCCCGCTCGCCCGACAGGCTGTAGACCAGCGGCGCCATGTAGTTGTGGCCGAGAATCAGGACGCGCTTGCGCGCCGCCAGATCCAATATGTGCTCGATCAGCTCCCGGTGAGCCAGAAATTCCAGATGCTGATCCGGCTGGCTGCGCAGGCGGCTCTCGATCCTCTCGAGTGTCGGAATGCACGTCGGTTCGATCATGGGATTACTATGGCTCGAATTTGCGTTTTTGGGGAAAAAATTTCGCGGGAGCCCGGGGGGGACCGGTGTCGCCGGGATTCGCAGGCATGGGCGCCTGCAGCGCGCCGATGGACAGTCGCCGAACCGGCGCCGACGATCGCGCTCGAGCACGGGAAAACGAATTGCGGGGGGGGCAGGATCGAGGGTAGACTGGACAGAGTCAACTGAAACCGAATCCATTGGAAACGAATATGCGCTCGATTTGGATGCCATTGGGGTGCGGGCTGTTGCTGGCGGCGCTGGGGGCGATCCCGGCTCGAGGCGGGGCCGGCGAGGTCCCGGCCATCGAGGTCGGCCTCGCCGCACGCGACATCACGCCCGAGACGCCGATCCGGCTGGCGGGCTACGCGGGCCGAAACCGTCCGGCGGATCAGATCGATCACCGGCTGTGGGTCCAGGCGATGGCGCTGCGGAATCCCAGCGGCGAGCGATTCGTCTTCGTGTCGCTCGATAACTGCGAGGTCAGCGGCGCTTTCATGGCGCCGGTGCTCGAGGAGTACGCGGGCAAGTTCCAGCTCAGCCGGGGGGCGGTGGCGGTTGTCACGAGCCACACGCACTCGGCCCCGGTCGTCGAGGACACGCTGGCGGAGATGAGCCAGCCCACGCCAGCCGATCGCGAGAGGATCGCGCGATACACGCGCCTGCTGAAGTCGGCCCTGGTGGACGTCGTGGGAGCGGCCCTTGGCGACCTCCAGCCGTCCCTGCTCGAGCATGGCGTGGGGCGCGCCACGTTCGCCATGAACCGCCGGGTGTATCAGGGCGACACGGTTGTCTTCGGCAACAATCCGGACGGCCCGGCCGACTGGGATGTGCCCGTGCTGCGGGTGCGCGGGACCAACGGCGCGGTGCGCGCCGTTCTGTTCGGCTACGCCTGCCATGGCACCACCGTCCGGGGCGGAGACGATTGGTACGTGGTGTCGGGCGAGTACATGGCCTATGCGCGCCAGCACATCGAGGCCGTTCAGCCCGGCGCCACGGCGATGTTTCTGACCGGCATGGGCGCGGATGCCGATCCCTACCCGCGCGGCCCGCTGATGGATGCACGGCGCCACGGGCTCGAGCTCGCCGGGGCGGTCATCGGCGTGCTCGATCGCCCCATGCGCCCGTTACAGGGAGGCTTCAGGTCGGCCTTCGAGGAGATCGAGCTGCCGTTGGTCGATCCGCCCGGCCGGGAGCAGCTCGAGAAGGACGCGCAGGACAAGAACGTCCACGTCAGACTCCGCGCCGAGTCGTATCTGAAACGCATGGACGCCGGCCAGCCGCTCCCGCGCTCCGTCAAGCTGCCGGTCTCCGTGGTGCGGATTGGCGACGATCTCACGTTCGTTCTCGTGGCCGGGGAAGTCGTCGTGGACTACTCGCGCCGGCTCAAGCGGTTGCTGGCTGCGGATCATCCATGGACCGTCGGCTACGCTTACGAGACGCCCTGTTACATTCCGTCGGCGCGCCTCCTGAAAGAGGGCGGGTATGAAACCGAGTCCTCGCTCATCTACTACGGATTCTACGGCCCGTTCCGGGGGAGCATCGAAGATCTCCTGGTGAGCCGCGTGGCGGCGATGGCGGCTGGCCTGCGGGGCGCCGGGCAATCCGTCGCGTCCCGATAGCGCTGGGCACCGCGCGGCGAGCGGATCCCCAGCCCGCGGCGCGGCTTGACCGGGATGGCAGGGGCGTCCAGAATCCAGCCGTGTCTAAGCGCACGTTACTGCTCGGTCTGGCGGCGGTTCTGGCGATCGGTGCGCCCGGCGCCGATCCCGAGAAATCGGTGGTCCAGATATCGGCTTTCACCCAGGCGCCGGTCTGGGATGCGCCGTGGCGGTGGCACCCGGTCGAGCGGTCATCGGGGTCGGGCTTTGTCATCGCAGGCCGTCGGATCCTATCCAACGCGCACGTGGTTGCCTGGGCCCGGCAGCTGATGGTGCGGAGGTATCAGGATCCTCGTCCTTACATGGCCCGCGCGGTTTGCGTCGCGCACGATTGCGATCTGGCCTTGCTCGAGGTGGCGGATCCGGCGTTTTTCGAGGGGCTCGAGCCGCTCGAGTTCGGCGATCTGCCGAAGGTGCGGTCGACCGTGGTCACCTACGGATATCCGGCGGGAGGCGAACAGATCTCCTACACCCGCGGGGTGGTGTCGCGGATCGAGCTCCAGCCGTATGTCCACATTGGCAACCGGGCCTTTCTGGCGGTGCAGACGGATGCGGCCATCAATCCCGGCAACAGCGGCGGGCCGGTGATCCAGGATGACAAGGTTGTGGGAGTGGCCTTCATGGGGATCCCGGGCCTCGAGAACACCGGGTTTTTCATTCCGCCCATGCTGGCGCGCCATGTGTTGAAGGACCTCGAAGACGGGCTCTACGATGGATTTCCGCTGGCGGGCATCCGGGCGGTGCCATTGCAAAATCCGGCCTATCGCCGGTATCTCGAGCTGCCGGACAACGACCTGGGCGCCCGGATCGACTTCATCCGGCCAAGCCGATCGACGGAGCCGGTGCTGCATGAGGACGACGTGCTGCTCCAGGCGGGCAGCTACTGGGTCGGGAGCGACAGCGCCATTTTGTATCAAGGCAACCGGCTTTCGGCCGCGGTGGTTTTCAGCGAGGCGCAGCACGGCGAGAGCATCCCGGTGACCATCTGGCGCCAGGGCCGGGAGGTGAAGCTGTCGCTGCCGCTGCACAACTTCCTCGATGACCGCAACGAGGGAAACCAGTTTGTCCCGCCCAAGTATTTAATCCACGGCGGGCTGGTGTTCACCCCGCTCAGCCGCGACTACCTCGAGACCTTCGGCCCGAACTGGGCGGACGAGGCCAGCGCCGAGCTGATTTACGAGCTGCGCTATCGCCGGCAGGAGAAGCCGGACCAGTGGCGGCCGGAGCCGGTCGTTCTCGCAACCACGCTGGCCCATCCGGTCAATGCCAATCTCAGCGTGCGCGCGCGCGCCCTCGTCGACCGAATCAACGGCGTCCGGATCGAATCCATGGCGGATGCCGTGCGCGCGTTTGACGAGAACCGCGAGGAGTCGGACGTCATCGATTTCATCACGGGCAATCTATTCGAGTGCCTGGACCGGGCGGAGGCGCGGAGGGCCCAGGCGGAAATCCTCCGGACCTACAGCATTTCGCAGGATCGACGCTTATGAATTGGACGCAACTGATCGGCGGTTTGGCACTGGCCGGCGCGGTGGGAGCGGCGGGGGGCGCGATGGGGGCGACGGCCGCCGACCGGTGGTCTCCATCGATGATCACCATCGAGGTCACCCGCAAACAATACGATTACCTCCAGCCCTGGAACCAGCGGACCGAGATGTTCCAGAAGACCGCCGTGGTCGCCCCGGGGCGGCAGGCGCTCACCACCGCCGAGTTCCTCAACGACCACACGGTGCTCCGCCTGCAGCGAGGCGGGCGCGGCGCCTGGCACGCCGGGCGGCTCGAGTGGATCGACTATTACGCCAATCTCGCCCTGGTGAGCGTGGCCGATCCCGACTTCTGGGACGGGCTCGAGCCCATCGTCTGGTCCGAACGCATCCCTTCCGAAGGCGCCGTCCAGATTGTCCGCTGGCGCAACGGACGGATCGAATCCCGGCCGGGGGAGATCGATCGCCTGGTTGTCCGGAAGAGCAAGCTGGGGCTCATCGAGCATCTGCATCTCGATGTGAACTCGGAGATCACGGGGGCGGGCTGGGCGGAGGCGGTCGTCCGCGAGGATCGCCTGCTGGGCCTGACGGTCTCCCAAAATGGGAACCATATCTCGGTGCTGCCCGCTCCGTTCGTGCGGCCGATCCTCGAGGCGCGCGCCCAGGGCCGGTTCCCGGGCCTGGGCTTCTTCGATTTCGTCTGGACCAAGCCCGAAAATCCCCAGATCCTCAAGCATCTGCGGCTGGAGGGGCCGCCTCGCGGGGTTGTCGTGATCGATTCCATCGGATCCACCGGCATCGAGCGCCCATTGCGGCCGCGCGACGTCATCCTCCGGATCGACGGCTTCGACATCGACACCGAAGGGGATTACAGCGATCCCGACTATGGGAGCCTGTCTCTCGAGAACCTGGCATGCCGGGGCCGCTGGGCCGGCGACACGCTGGACCTGACCGTGCTGCGGGATGGCCAGGAGCGGGAGATCCAGTATCGCCTCCCCCGCGCGGATTACCGGATCGAGCTGTTGCCGGAGCAGATCTTCGACCAGCCGCCGGAGTACCTCCTGGTGGGCGGCCTGGTGTTCGTGCCCCTGAGCGAACCCTATTTGCACTCTTGGGGATCGAACTGGCGCCGCAAGGCGCCCTTCCGCATGGTCTATTATGGCTACCAGAAGCCGACGCCGGAGCGGCCCAGCCTGGTGGTGCTGTCGATCATCCTCCCCGACCCGTACAACCTCGGCTACCAGGACTATCGGTTCCTGACCGTCGATCGCGTCAACGGCCGGCTCATCACGCGCCTGGCCGACCTGGTCGATGCCTTCGATCATCCGGTGAACGGCTTCCATCGGATCGAGTTCTGCCCCGGCGAGGCGCTCCAGAGAATGATCCTCGATGCCGACGCCGCCCCGGCAGCCACCCGCCGCGTCCTCGAGCGCTACCGCATCGATCAGGACCGGTTCCTGGCGAAGCCCTGACTACAGCAGGTTCGCCGCCAGCTCGGCCAGCTCGGAGCGCTCGCCTTTCTGGAGCTCGATGTGGGCCGCCAGCGGCTCGGCGCGGAAGCGGTTGACCAGGTAGTTGAATCCATTCGAGCTCGAATCGACGTAGGGATTGTCGATCTGGTAAGGATCCCCCGTAAACACAATCTTCGAGCCGTGGCCGACGCGGGTGATGATGGTCTTGACTTCGAGGGGGGTCAGGTTCTGGGCCTCGTCGATGATGATGAACTGGTTGGCGATGCTGCGTCCGCGGATGTAGCTGAGCGCTTCGACCACGATGCTCCCGGCGCGCATCAGCTCGCCGGTCCGCCGGTGCTCATGGCCCATGTTCAGGTCGCCGAGCAGCTCGAGGGCGTCGTGGATGGGCTGCATCCATGGCTGGAGCTTTTCCTCGAGCGTGCCGGGCAGGAAACCGATTTCGCGGCCCATCGAGACCGTGGGCCGCGCGACCACCACGCGGCGATACTCGCGGTCCTGGACGGTTCGTTTCAAGGCGGCGGCCAGCGCCAGCAGGGTCTTGCCCGTGCCGGCCTTGCCCATCAAGGTGACCAGCCGTACCTTCTCATCCAGCAGGGCGTCGAACGCGAAATGCTGCTCCCGATTCCGCGGCTTGATCCCCCAGATCCCCTCCCGGCACTCGAGGATCGGCGTCAGCCGCGTCCCGGTGGCGTCGATTTTCGATAGTAGGGTGCGCTTGGGATGGCCCGCCTCGGTGATCGTGCAATAGGCGTTCGGATAGTGCACGCCGTCCTCCGGCAGGAGCCAGAAGCCATCCTGACGGAATTGGGCGATCTCCTCGGCGCTCAGGCTCCGCTCGAACATCCCCGTATACAAATCCTGGAGCAGGACGCGGTCGGTCTCGTAATCCTCGGCAGGCAACCCCACCGCATCCGCCTTGATCCGCAGGTTGATGTCCTTGGTCACCAGGATGGTGGGGATCGACGGATCGTCCTTCTGAATGCCGAGAGCCAGGGCGATAATCCGGCTGTCGACCGTCTGATGGGCATCGGAGAGCGGGCCGTTGCCGTTGGGGGCCTGGCGGCAGACGACGCGCAGCCGGCCTTGCTGGGGCAGCGCCACCCCCTCGCTCAAGCGCCCTTGGTGCCGCAGGCCGTCCAGGGTGCGAGACACGCTCCGCGCATTCTGGCCCAGATCGGTCCCCTGGCGCTTGAATCGGTCGACCTCCTCGATCACCTCGATCGGAATCAGCACGTTGTGCTCCTGGAAACTCAGGAGCGAATTGGGATCATGCAGCAGGACGTTGGTGTCCAGGATGTAATTCTTTGCGCTCATGGCTGCGATGCAGCAAACCACCCGTCATCGGCGCCCATACGGCAGGGATCGCGATCGATTGTTTCAGACGCGGCCCGATCTCCGGCGGCGGCTCGCCGCGGCGCCGGGATGCCGGATGGACGCCATCAGCGCATACCAGATCTGAAGGCGCGCATGAGCGGCGGGCAATCGGTAATGCCCCGAGTAAAGAAAGTTGGCAAGCATGCCATACAGGTCGAAGTCGGCGAACAACGGCCGATCCGCCAGCAGGAAGGGCCGATGCGCCAGCATCTGCTCGCAGGGCGCCAGCCGCCGCGTCAGCTCCGCCAGGAGGACATCCTTCTGCTGGCGCCATTGCGCGATGCAGCCCCGGCCGAACTTCCGCTCCTTGTGGCGCAGATAGGCCAGACGCTCGGCGCGCGGGACGAACTCCTCGTAATACGCGTCGTTGAGCTTGAAGGCGGCCGCCTCGATATCGCTTTCGAAATACCGCCACAGCAGGGATTGAACCCCTTCCCATTCGCGCGGGAACAAACCCAGGCCCAGCCGGCTCTCGATGTATTTGGCGATGACCTGCGACTCCTCGTCGGTCTCGAACACGACCGTCCGGCCCTCCCGCAGAACCGGGACCTCGTAATAGCGATGGCGAGTCAGCCGCCAGACCAGCGAGCGATCGCCCGGCGGGATGCTCACCCGTCGAAAGGGCCCCCCCGAGTACTCGAGGATGCGTCGTATGACCAGACAAAACGGGCTCCAGGGGAATTGAATCAGTTCGATCATGGCATCCACTCGCGCCGGTGCGTTCCGCATCGGCTTCACATCCGAACATTAGTGCCCTCGAGCCGGTTGACAAGCGGATTTGGCTGCCCCTGCCGCGCCTTTGGCAGCGGTTCCGGCGGAGCCGGTCGAGGAGATCTTGGACTCGCCGGACTTGGATTCGGCCGCCGCCGGCCCGGGAGCCCGCGCGGCTTCGGATTCCTTCTTGGCGGCCGACTTATAGCTGTCGCTTCGGTAATCGGTGATGTAAAAGCCGCTGCCCTTGAACAACAGCCCCGCGCCGGCCCCGACCAGGCGTTTGACCTTCCCTTTGCCCCATTTCTTGCGGCTGCAAAGATCCTGCGGGCAGGATTGCAGCGGCGCAGCGGTGATCGGCTGAAAGATTTCGAACCGATGACCGCATTTCTGACACTCGTATTCGTATGTCGGCATAGATCCATTCGCCAGCAAGAACCGGCTGGCGCAGGCCGCCCCACCGCGACGGGCGCAAGACGGCTCTCCAACCGATCCGTCTTCTTAGCCACTGCCGGGTTGCGCGTCAAGGACAGGGGTTGCCGGTCAGCAATTCCGCAAGGCAGGTTAGGCTTTTGGCGTATTTCTCGGGGCGCCGGATT
>CAYWIM010000030.1:0-48054 GCA_964458325.1 uncultured Verrucomicrobiota bacterium | reverse complement strand
GGATTGGCAGGGCCGCTACTTAGTGGCCGGCCCCGTGTTGACGGCAAGCGTTCGGCGCGGCGCGCAGCGGAGCGCGCGCCCTACCTTGCAAGCCCTAAGCCTTCTTGGGCGCCAGGCTTGCGGCTCTCGACGAGCTCGCGGTCTTTGCCGGAAGTCTTCACCGGCAGGCCCATTTCCGCAAACACCCGGGCCGCGGCCGCCATGGTTTCCGTCGTGGGCGGCTCGACCGCGCCGGCCGGGTTCGCCCTCCCAAGCCGGGCATACTTGTGGGCGCCGGCGGGGTGAAAGGGCAGCAGATCGACCCGCGTTACATGCCGCAAAGTCGACACGAAAGCGGCAAGCCCCCTCCACAGATCCAGATCCGCGTTGAAACCGGGCACCACCGGCACCCGAATCCAGACGTTGCCATGGGCCCGATCGAGCTCCCGCAGGTTTCCCAGGATGGATCGATTCGAAACTCCGGTGATCTGGCAGTGCCGCTCTTCATCCAAAGCCTTCAGATCATAGAGCACCAAGTCCGCCAGCTCGGCGGCAGCCAGCAGTCGCTCCGGGCTGCCGTGACCGGTCGTGTCCAGCGCCGTGCGAATCCCCTGCGCCCGGCAGGCCGCCAGCAGCGCTTCGAGAAAATCCGGCTGCATCAGCGGCTCCCCGCCGGATATCGTCGCACCGCCTCCGGACTCTTCGTAAAAGATCCGGTCCTGGAGGATCTCGTCCATCACCTCCGAGACCGTCATGACGCGCCCGATCACCTGCCGCGCGCCAGTGGGGCAAGCATCCACGCATGCGCCGCACACAATGCATTGATCATGGCGAGCCGGCAGCCTGCCTTCGCCGCTCATCGATTCACCGAACGGACATGCGGTTCTGCACTCGCCACACCCGGCGCAGCGATGGTCCAGCACGACGATCTCGGGCCGCGGAGCGATGCCCTCCGGATTGTGGCACCAGGCGCAGCACAGCGGACATCCCTTCAGAAATACCGTCGTGCGAATGCCAGGTCCATCGTGGATCGAGTATTTCTGAATGTTGAAAACCAAGCCGCTCTGCGTGGTTCGCTCTTCCACAGCTCTGAGACTGCCCGGCGCAGCGTCCTCTGTCCAAAACAATCCCCTCCGCTGCGGCCCGAGCCAAAGGAAAACGGGTTGGCTTTGGCCAACCCGGAAACCGCTTTCCGCTCGGATGAGCCCGAGAACCGGGCCGCCTTGCGCAGGAGTGAAATGTTAACGCTTGCTGAACTGGAAGCGCTTGCGGGCGCCCGGCTGCCCGTACTTCTTCCGCTCTTTCATCCGGGGATCACGGGTGAGGAATCCCTCGGACTTGAGGGCCGGCCGCAGAGCCGGTTCGGCCGTCTGCAATGCCCGCGAGATCCCATGCCGCACGGCGCCGGCCTGGCCAGTGGGCCCCCCGCCGCTCACGCGCACGCGCACGTCGAACCGGGATGCCGATTCGGTCCGGACCAGCGGCTGCATCACGATGCTGCGCAGCTCTTCGATCGGGAAATAGCTCTCGAGCGACCGTCCGTTGATCACGATCTTCCCGGTCCCCGCCAGCAGGCGAACGCGGGCCACGGCGGTCTTGCGCCGGCCGGTGCCGAGGACTTCCGTTGGAGTGGTTTCTGCCATAAGTCAATCCAGTTCTGCGAGAGTGGGGCCCTTCACTGCGCGGGGGCCAGAATGGCGGGCTTCTGCGCCGCATGGGGATGTTCGGTGCCCCGGTACACCTTCAGCTTCGTGAGCATCTGCCGCCCCAGCCGGTTCTTGGGAATCATCCCCGCCACCGCGTGCTTGATCAGCCGCTCCGGGTGGCTCTTCCGCCACTGCGCGACCGTGGCGCGCCGCTCTCCGCCTCTCCATCCGGAGTAGCTCATGTAGGTCTTTCCCTCTTCTTTCTTGCCCGTCAGGCGAACCTTCTCCGCGTTGACCACCACGACGAAATCGCCCGTGTCAAGATGGGGGGTGTAGACCGGCCGGTTCCGCCCTCGCAGCAGGTTGGCAATCTGCACCGCCAATCGCCCCAGGACCGCGCCATTGGCGTCGATCACGTGCCAAGGACGCTTTTCCAGATCCACTTTCGGAATGTGTGTTTTCATCCAGACAAAACCAAAGACCGGGAAAGTTAGCAAAACCGAGTTTCAAGTCAACCCTCATTTTGACTCGATGGGCGGCCGATCACGCTCGATGGACTCCAGCCGGCGCTCCAGCTCGCGAAATCGGCGCAGGAAATCGGGCAACTGCTGGATGGCGATGAGCTGGCGCTTCATTTTGCGATCGGGGCAGGCCGGCGCGCCCAGCCATTTCTCGCCATCGGGGATGTGGTTCATCACGCCAGACTGGGCCGCCACGACCACGCGGTCCCCGATCTTGAGATGGCCGGCAACACCGACCTGGCCGGCCAGAGTGACCGAGTTCCCCAAACGCGTGCTGCCCGCGATCCCCACCTGGGCCACCACCAGACAATGCTCGCCAATCACCACGTTGTGTCCGATCTGGACCAGGTTGTCGATCTTGGTCCCTTTGCCGATGACCGTGGGCCCCAATGTGCCTCGGTCGATCGTGACATTGGCGCCAATCTCGACATCGTCCTGGATCATGACCATGCCCACCTGGGGCACCTTGTGATGGATTCCCTGGTCCGTCACGTACCCGAACCCGTCGGCGCCAAGCACCGTGCCGCCATGCACTCGAACCCGGTGGCCAATCTGCGTCCGGCTATACAACACCACGTGAGGATAGAGATGGACATCCTCACCAATCTGGCATTGATCGGCCACGTGGTTGGCGCCGTGCAAGATCGATCGAGGCCCGATCGTCACCTCGCGCCCCACCACGCAATACGGCCCAATCCACGCTGACGAATCGATCCGCGCCGACTCATCCACCCACGCCGTCGGATGGCGCCCCGGCGCCGTGGGCGGTTCGGGATGAAACAGCCCGAGCACCTGGGCAAAGGCCAGACGAGCGTTGGCCACTCGGATCACCGGCTTCTGCCCCGAAACCCAGCGGCCATCGGCGAGGATCGCTGCCGCCTCGCTTTGGTCCGCCCGGCCGAAATAGGCTTCGTTTTCGGCAAAGGTCAGGTCTCCCTCCCGGGCCACATGGGCGGGCGCTACACCGGTGATGATCACGGAGCCATCGCCGTCCACCGCACCGCCCAACTTCGCGGCGATCTCCTGGGCTGTCCATGTCATAAGCCAATTCTCCTGCCTCCGCACCCCGAGCGCCTCCTGGCGCAACCGCTGCCTGCGGCCGCCTTGATTTCACTCTTCCTCCGCCAGCCCGTTTCGAACGGCAATCACCCGGTTGTTCTCCCCCAGAACGACCACCCGGGGCCGCCAATCGTCCGCCTCGGCAACGTCCACCCACGCGTAGCTCATGATGGTCAGACGATCCCCCTCCTTGCCCAGGTGCGCCGTGGCGCCGTTCAAAACAATGGCGCCGCTGCCCGCCGGCCCGGCGATGGCGTAGGTCTCAAACCGCGCGCCGTTGGCCAGATTGCTGCACAGCACCCGCTCGTAAGGCCGCAGCCCCACTTTCTCCATCAGGTCGATCGCGATCGTCAGGCTCCCCTCGTAATGCAGGCTCGAGCCCGTCACCTGGGCTCGGTGTATCTTCGATTTCAACAGGCTGATCCGCATAATGTCTGGGCTGCAACCTACAGAACCGCGGCCCGCCCTTGCTGGGCGGACCGCGGCCACTTCAATCCCCCGTGTGCCGCTCGACCGGCCTCGCGGCCGCGCAGGCCCGTTCTCGCGGCGGCAGCCTCACGGCAGCGGCGGCATGGATTTCCATGCCCCCTTTTCCTTGCTGCTTTGGATGCAGGTGTCCAGAAAGGCCATGCCGACCTGTCCGTCCACCACCGAGGCGTACCGGCTGCCATCGCATGCAAACGGCTGGCCCGCCTGGTACTTCCGAACGTCATCCTCGAAACAACGATGCAGCCGCGCAAACGCGTCGTGGAATGCTTCCCCATGGCCGGATGGAACCGTCGGCTCAGCCATCAGCGCCGCAGGGATGTCTTTGGGCAGGAACCCGTCGCCTGGGGTGACCGCACCCCGGTAGTAAACCCGGTCCGGCTGGCCCAGCAGGGAGATGGTGATGACCTCCGGATCCTCCTGCCGCCACCGCAGGGTTCCCTTGGTGCCGCACACCTCGAGGCCCAGGTCGTTCAAATGGCCGATCGATACCTGAGAAGCCCGCACCAGCGCCCGCGCGCCGTTGTTCAGATGGCAGTAGGCGGTGAAATGATCGTCAATCGGACGGCCTTTGACGTAGATCTCGAGGTTCGCCGACAACTCCGTCACTTCGAGCCCGGTCACATACCGAAGCTGCATCAGCGCGTGCGTGCCGATATCACCCCCGCAGCCCGAGCCGCCCGCCTTCTTCGGATCCACCCGCCACACCGCCTGCTGGTTGCCCGTGTCTTCGGTCTTCGTCGCCAGCCAGCCCTGCAGATAATACGCATCCACCCATCGCACCTCGCCCAGCAGACCGCTCCGGACCAGATACCGCGAAAATCGAGTCATCCAATGCCCCAGATAGGTGTGCGCCACCCCAAAGGGGATCTTCTTCTCGCGGACCGTATTCACCAGCGTGTTGGCCTCGGCAAGGCTGACCGTCAGCGGCTTCTCGCAGAAGACCGGGATCCCCGCGTTCAGGGCCTTCATCGCCGGATCGAAATGGACGAAATTCGGCGTCACGATCAGGATGTAATCCAGCCGCTGCTCGGCAGGCAGTTGAGCCTGCGCGCCGATCATTTCATCGTAGGATCCATACCCCTTGATCGGATACGGCCACTGGGCCGCCTCCTCGAGCGCAATCTTGGGATCCGGAAACAGCGCCCCCGCCACCACCCGGCGCGTCCCGTCAAAATGAATGGCCCGCTGATGCGGGTGCGCGATGAACGCTCCCCGCCCACCGCCCACCAGCCCCACATTCAATGGTCGCTTCGACATAGATCATCGTCCTTTCTGGTCTTGCTCTGTTCTCGACTCCGCCTTCCGCCTTCCACGGCCTCGGCGGCGCACTCGTAAGCTGCCAGCTTAGAAAACTGCGCGCTTCAATCAAGGTTATTATCGCGCCTCCGGGCGTGGTGGGGGGTGGTGGGCCGAGCCCTTTCGATCCCTTTGACTTGGCATGCCATTCGGTTCAGTATGCCAGCGCATGAATCCTCACCATAGGCGGCGTCATGGTCCTCGCGAGCGTTGCGATCGCTTCTGCCATATCGAATCCCTGAAGCTGTTCTTATGGCTGGCAAAATCAGTTGGATCCGGTTCCGTATGAATCTCCCCTCTCTCCCGTTTGGGCGGTGTGCGCTGGCATTGGCGTGGGCGGTTTGTGGGGGGGGATCGGGCTCCTCCCAGGCGCAGTATCCGTCCGTTCCGTCCTCGGTGGCGGCGGAGGCTCAAGCGAAAATGGCGGCAGCGGACCGGCGGTCCGACGAGGCCTGGGCACGGGCGCTGCCCCTGATCCGGGAGATGGAGGCCAAGGGCAAGCCCTACATCCCCTGGGCGGCAAAGCCGGGCGACTTGCCGCAGGCGCCCATTCCCGCATTCCCGGGCGCCCAAGGCGGCGGGATGCACAGCTTTGGCGGGCGCGGCGGTCGAGTGCTCGTGGTGACGAACCTGAACGACCGCGGGCCCGGAAGCCTTCGAGAGGCGCTCGAGACCGGCGGTCCGCGCATCGTGGTTTTCAACGTGGCGGGCATCATTCAACTGCAGGAGCGCATCCGAGTCCGCGCCCCGTACATCACCATTGCGGGCAACACGGCGCCGGGCGATGGGGTGTGCATCGCGGGCGACACCGTCGAGCTCGAGACGCACGACATCGTGATTCGGCACATGCGATTTCGGCGGGGGGCGACCTGGGTGGGGGATCGGAACGACTCGATCGGCGGCAACCCGATCGGGAACGTGATGATCGACCATGTGTCGGCGAGCTGGGGGCTGGACGAGAACATGTCGATGTACCGCCACATGTATCGGCCGCCCGACGGGAGCAAGGAGCGCAAGCTGCCGACGGTGAACATCACGATCCAGAACTCGATCGTCAGCGAGGCGCTGGACACTTACAACCACGCGTTCGGGAGCACGATCGGGGGGCTGAACAGCACGTTTCATCACAATCTGTTCGCCTGCAATGCCGGACGCAATCCCAGCGTCGGGATGTATGGGGATTTCACCTTCGTCAACAACGTGCTGTTCAACTGGCGTCATCGAACGGTCGATGGAGGCGATGACCAAAGCTATTACACGATCATCAACAACTACCTGAAACCGGGCCCGGCAACGCCCCGCGACCAGCCGATCCGCCACCGCATTCTCAAGCCCGAGGCGCGGCGCGCCCGGCCGCCCGTCGACGAATACGGCAAGGCCTGTGTGAAGGGCAACATCGTCGAGGGCAACCCTCGGGTGACGGCCGACAACTGGGCCGGAGGCGTCCAGGTCGAGCCCCTCGGCGATCCCGTCCAGGTGCTCGAACGGATCCGGACCGACCAGCCGTTTGCGCATGCGTATTTGGACATCGAGCCTGCCGCGGCGGCGTTCGAGCGGGTGCTCGAGGACGCCGGCGCCACGCTGCCCCGGCGGGACGCCATCGACCAACGCGTGATCCACATGGTCCGCACCGGGCAAGTCACAACGACCGAAGGCCAAGGGATCATCACGGACATCCGGCAGGTGGGCGGCTATCCGGTCTATGCCGGCCAGCCCTCCGCCGACGCCGATCACGACGGAATGCCGGATGCCTGGGAGGCCCGGCACGGCCTGGATCCGAACAATCCCGCTGATGCGGCTGGCGACGCCAACGGCGACGGCTACACCCACATCGAAGATTTCATCCACGGCCTCGATCCCCGAGGTCCGAAGGTCGATTGGAGCCACCCAACCAACAGCGTGGATCCGCGGCGGTTCAAGGATCTGCGCGCCTCCAGATGATCCTGCATTCGCCGCTGCCAGCGATGCCGCACCCCTCCGCCAGAATGCTAACCCTGGATCCTTCGCCCCGGGCGCGACGGTTGCTTTGGCATCTGCTGTCCATTGGCGCTGTCACCTTCGAGAAATCCCGTGGGCGCGATGCAATGCCCCTCCCGGGCGCACTGTGGTTCTTTGTGCAATCGGGCAGGGGCACGGTCGAGTTGGCCGGCCGGTCGTACGCGCTGGCGCCCGGCCCCCGCTGCTGGCTGGTCGGCAGGAGCAGCCCGCAGATCGACGGCTTGCAGGCCGGGAAACGCGTGGTCGGTTCCGGGTTCCGGTTCGGCGGGCCGGAACTCGATGCCTGGATCGAGGAGCTGGGCGACAACATCGAGTTCGAGCTCGAATCGGAGGATTTCGCGCTCGTGCGGCAAACGGCGCGGACGCTGCTTCGTCTGGCGAAACATCGCCCGGCCGGCTGCGAATGGGACATCCACGTCGGCATCACGCAGGTGCTGGGAAGGCTGTTGCATGCGCGGCGTGTGTTCCGCTCGCCGGGGCTCGAGATGCCCCCGCCGGTGTCGCGGGCGATCGCCCTGGTCGCGGCGGATCCGTGCCGGCAGTGGCGCGTTTCGGAGCTGGCGGCGGCGGCGGGAGCCAGCCGGTCCAGCCTGCAGCTGATGTTCAAACGATGCCAGCACGAGAGCATCCGCGAGTTCCTCCAGCGCGCCCGGATCGATCAAGCGCGCCAGCTGCTTTGCGACGAACGCCTGGCCATCAAGGAGGTCTCCACCCGGCTGAATTTTTCGAGCGAGTTTTACTTCAGCCGGTTTGTCAGGAAAAAGACCGGGCTGAGCCCCCGGGGGTACCGGGATCAGATCCGGGCGGCGCCCCCAAAGTGATTTTTTTGTGCAAGTTTGCTGGGCAATTCGGTATGGCCGCCGGGATTGGGATGGAGGGAAAATAGCATCATCATGACTACCCCGAATTTCCCCAGGCGCGTTCATTGTTGTTCCCTTGGCTCCCTTCTGGCGGCTCTGGCGCTGGCGCTCGGACTGGCGGCGGCGCCATCCGCATCCTCCGCTCCGATCGTTTACGAGGGTTTCGACTATGGCGCAGGATCGCAGCTTTTCGGTCTGAATGGCGGGACAGGGTGGGCGACGCCGTGGTCGGCCACCTCGGCCGCTCTGGCCACCAACGTGAGCGGCGGCTTGTCGTATGGCGCGCTGGCCGTGACCGGGGGCGGAGTGGTCATGGGCAATCCGGAGGGGTCCACATCGACCACCGCTTCCTCGCAACGGCTCCTCCCGGACACGATGGGCAGCCTGGCAGCGGCGGATTCCGGAACGCTCTGGCTCAGCTTCCTGTCCCAGAACTGGCGCACGGAAACGGGCGGGCTGCCCGGGTTCCGCGAGGCCAAGATGTCGCTCTTCTCCGGGGCCACCACCAACGCAAGCGGGAACGCCAATGTCAATGGGTCCGAGAAACTGAACATCGGAACGCCGAACACGTATACCGCCGGAGCAAGCGATGCCTTGTCGCTGTATGGAGGCGGCGCCTATGTGGCTTCGAGCTTGGCGACGCCCCGCGGGGCCGATCCCGACAACACGGTGTTCGTGGTCGTCCGGTTCGATGTCGATAATACCACCGAGACGGACACCGCGTATGCGTGGTTCAATCCGAGCCTCGGGATCGAGCCGGCGGTCGGCGCCGCGATTTCGTTCACCAGCGCCGATCTGTCGGCTGTCAACGCCCTGCGGCTTCAGGCGGGCAACCTCAATTCCAGCGGCACGAATGCGGTGTTCGAAGCCGACGAAATCCGGCTGGGCTACACCTTCGCGGATGTCTCGGTGGTGCCGGAACCGTCGGTGTTGTGGTTGTTCGGACTGGGCATCGCGGGCTTGGCACTGAGAATCCGGAATGGGTGAGGCTCGGGCGCGGCGGCCGTGCTGGCATCCTCCCTTCGCCCTCCTGTCCCCCTCCCCCCGCTCATGCCTCGCGAGGGGAGGGAAATCGAAGCCGGCTTGCAAGGGCAAAGGTGTCGTGTTGGCGAACTCGTTCACCCGGTCGCCGATTGTCTTCTCCCTCGCCTCCATGGCAATGGAGGAGAGGGATGGGGAGAGGAGGACGAGCATTTTTTGGAACCCCTCTCCCTGCCCTCTCCCCGCTTGCGCGGGGTGAGGGAAATGGTGTCGGCGGACAGGATGTAAAGCGGTGTGGTGGCGGACCGACCGATCAGTTGGATTGCGCCCAGTAAGCGAGGAATTCCCGGATTGCAGAGATAGGAGAGGAAGGGTTATCTTTCCATGGATTTGGCGAAGAAATGACCTTCAAGGCGTCAACGATGACGCGGCCGATCCGGATTCGTATGACTGGTCGTGCGATTCTTTCCGAATGAACACTCGCGTTCTTTATTCGTGCAGCGCGTCCGCTCGTTCTGCCCGCCGGGCACACCCGATCGGATGCCCGCCGCGCGACCAAGCACGGATCACTGGCGGCGGATTCACGCTGATCGAGCTCCTGGTCGTGATCGCGATCATCGCCATTCTTGCCGGGATGCTCTTGCCGGCCCTGTCGAAGGCCAAGCTCAAAGCCCAGGGTATCGGCTGCCTCAACAACACCCGGCAGCTCACCCTTGCCTGGTACATGTACGCCACGGACAACGGGGACGTCATGGTCGGCAATCCGGGTTCTCTGCGCTGGGTGTCGGGCAACATGGACTGGCTCGCTTCGCCCGATAACACCAACACCGCTAAAATGATGGATCCCACCCAGTCCGCCCTCGCCAATTACGTCAGGAACGTGGGGGTTTACAAGTGCCCCGGCGACAAGTTCAAGTCGCCCGCCAACCCCGGCCCGCGCGTCCGCAGCATCACCCTCAATGGCGCGCTGGGCGGCAGCATCGATGCCCGGAGCGAGACCAGCCGGAAGTATTTTGCCGTGAAAAAATTGTCCGAGCTGACCACTCCGCCCCCGGCCATGACGTTCGCCATGATCGACGAGCACCCGGACAGCATCAACGACAGCATCTTTCTCCACCGGCCAGGGTTCGCACCTGGCAACCACGAATGGCGGGACCTTCCCGCCAGCCACCACAACGGAGCCGGCGGCCTTTCGTACGCCGACGGCCATTCCGAAATCAAAAAATGGCTCACGCCCAGCACGGTCGCCCCCGTCCGATACACGGACTGGACCGACACTCGAGTCCGCCTGAGCGCCGACTACGAATGGCTCTGCGATCGGATGCCTTACGACTAGAATGCCTGAAATTCACCGGAACCTTGATTGGAGAGCATGATGAAACCAAACTGGATGATGAGCGGCATGGCGAGGGCGGCCGCCAGCGCATGGACAGGCGGCGTGGCCGGCGCGCTGCTCCTGGCCGGGCCACGGGCCCAGGCCCAGCAAACCGTCGCGGTCCGCGCCCAGCCCGTCCGAGTCACCGTAGCAGATGTCTCGACCAACTCGCACACGATCACGAACTACGTCGACATCGGGAACTATGCCAATCCCGTCTATTTGAGCTTCTCCGGCCTCCCGGCCGGGGCGGGCGGATCGCTCGATGTGACCACATTCACCGACGATGGCGGCGCGAACTTCACCCTGGCCACCACGAACATTGCCCAAGGCGAACACCGGATCGAGCTCAACGCCACGGGCGGCGCGAGCAACGTCTTCCTCCTCACCTTGCAGTCGGGCCGCATGTGGACGGGCCACACCAACATCGTGGGCCAATGGTCAGCGCCCGGGAACTGGGTGGGCGGCCAGGCGCCGGGCCCATCCGATGACGTTCTCTTCACGCACCTCGGGGCGCAGACCAACAATGCCGACGGTTTCACGAACAGCATCGTGGATGCGGACTTCGAAATCGCGTCGCTGCGATTCTCGCAAAGCAACGGCACCGCCCGGTATCATACGCTGGCGATCGGCCCGGGCCGCACCCTCTCGATCACTGGCAGCAAAGGACTGAGCCTGCTGCGCGACGAGACGGGAGTCGGAGCCGAGCTCGACGTCTACTTCCGCGGCGAGCAGGGCAGGCTGGTCGTCAGCAACGCCGAGGCCAATATCGCCCTGGCGATCGACAACCAGATACGTCACCGGTTCGATCTGTCCGGCCTGGGCACATTCGAAGCGGACGTCCAGCGGATCGGGCTGGGCGATTACACGCTCTTCCCGCAATACTCGAACCTGGTCGCCAACGGATTTGGCGGCGGCATGCCGTTCCTCCGCCCGCGCCGATTCACCCCCACGGTGCGCCTGGCCCGCACCAATGTGATCCGGGCCGCGTATGTGGATCCGACGGATTATTGCGATAACGCGGCTCGCCGATACGGCCTCGAGCTGGGCAACAACGAGGTCCTAGGCACCAGCCAGGCCTGCACGCTCGAGCTCGGCATCCGCAACGAGTTCTATCTCGACAGCCTCTGTTTCGCCCACTTCGGTTCGCAGGGAAGGGTCAGCTTCAATCCCGCCTTCGCCGCCACCAATCCGATCGCGTATTTCCGCGGCGCTGGCGGCAGCCGGATGTCGGTGTTCTGCATCGGCGATGCCGGCGGGCCCGGGTATGCGGGGAGCAACACCAAAATGACGGCCGATTTCGGCGGCAACAACGGCGAGATCGACGCCCAGGTCGATCGGCTCTACATTTCGCGCGACCGCGCCCTCGGAACGGATTACAACACCGATTGCACCCTGGTCATCGGCCGGGGCGTGTTCGATGTCAACACCGCCATCGTCGGCTACCAGGAGAATCCCAGCCAGACCAACCGCGCATACACTCGAGGCCTGATCGTGGTCAGCAATGCCGCCATCTTCCGGGTTAATGACTCGATCGAGCTGGGCTATACGACCGAAGATCCGGCCAACACCGTCGCCCAGCCACAGAACAATCGGGGCACGCTCCGCGTGGTGGACGGCGGAACGGTCCTGGCCCACACGATCCGCGTGGGCGGCATCACGAAGGCCTCGGCCGACAACACGATCACCATCACCAACGGATCGACCTTGGTCCTGTCGAACACGCTGGCCGGCGCCGATGCCAAGCTCCGGACGCTTTCGATCTACCAGGGATCGACGCTGGCGCTCCACGTCGATTGCCTCCGAGCCGAGCCGTATGTGTATACGACCAACCTGGTGACCGGCGGAGCCCTCAATACTCTCCGGATCGCCTCGATCGCCAACCTGTCGTCCATCGATGTCCCCCTGATCGTCTTTGACACCGGCAGCCCGATTTTCGGCCCGCCCGTCATGCCGCCGGGCCTCAATGGAGCTCTCCTGACCAGCAACAATGTCATTTACCTGTCCATTAACACCAATGCGCCCAAGCACCTCGCCTGGCGGGGCTCTGTCAACAGCGATTGGGACCTGACCACCGCCAACTGGCTGGATCTGGACACGATGCAGCCCGCGACGTTCAGCACGGGCGATCACGTGATCCTGGACGACACGGCCGGAGTGCCGACGACCATCCACCTGTCGCCGGCCGCGACGCTGATCCCCGGCAAAGTCACCATGACCAATACGGCGTTCGCCTACACCATCGGCGGAGCCGGCACGCTCCAGGGCAGCGCCACGTTCGCCAAGTGGGGCACGAACACCCTTGCCATCGAGACCGTCACCACCCTTTCCGTCCAGGTCAACGAGGGTTCGCTGATCGGCAGCACCGCGGGCGCCCTGGGATCGGCAGCGGTCGCGAAGGGCGCCACGATGAGCTTCGCGGGAAATATCGCCAGCGGCATGACCGTGGCCGGCATTGCCACCTGCTCCGGCGCTATCGGCGGCACGGTGGCACTCGAGTCTCCCTCCGGAACGTTGACCAACCTGGGCATTGGCTCTGCCACCCTCACATTCGAGGAGGGAACGCTGCTCTACAATGCCGGATCCTTCGACATCCTTGGCTCGGGATTGGTCAGCTCGAATGCGACTCTGATCAACGCCGCCACACTCAGCGCCGACCGGTTGACCGTGATGGGGACGTTGAAGGACATGGGCGTGGGCAACATCGTGCTGCACGCCCCCGCTCTGGGAACCCTGACCATCGGCACCGGTGGAACGTTCATCCCCGGCGGAGACGCGATTGGCACGACGACGGTGACCTCGGACGGCAGTTGCAGCGGATCGAGCTGTTTCCCGGGCCGGGTGGTGTTCGCCACCGGATCGACCAATGTCTTCCGCGTGGACCTGGCGGCGGCTCCCGCCTGCACGTTCCTGCGGTCGGGCTACCAGGATTTCGGGCCGAGCCAGAGCGCTCCGGCCTTCAACGGCGGCACGCTCCGTATCCTCAATATCGGCGCCACTCCCTTCAGCGCTGGACAGTTATTTAAGCTGTTCGGCAACGATCTCAACGATGGCGACCTGTTCCCCACCGGCGCAGCCACCAATTCGTATCCGGTGATGGATCCCGCTGCGCCGGGCCCAGGGCTGGCGTGGGACCTCCGCCACCTCCGGCCTCAGGGCATCGTCGGCATCATCGCCGTGCCCTCGACGGGAACCGATCTTGGCTGCGCGGTCTCTTTCCTGACCACGATCAGCACGAATGTGCCGCCCGCGACCAACTATTTCACGCTGACCCAGATCTCCTGGCCGGATGAATACACCGGCTGGCGGCTCGAGCAGCAGCAGAATCCGCTGAACATCGGGCTGAGCACCAATTGGACCACGGTGTTCGAATCGGTCTGGACCAACACGGTGACGATCACCAATGCGATCAGCACCAACGGCAACGCGGGATTCTTCCGCCTCGCGTATCCTTAGGGTTTGTGCAAGAATTGCTTCCGATTTTGGCGGGTGCGCCGCCGGGCCAGATGCAAGGCGCAGGGTGGTTACGGTCTGAGACGCGCTTCGCTCGTCCATTCCTGGCGCTGATGGCTGCCGGTCTGGTTCTCCTGGCCCTGGCCGCCCATGCCGCATCCCTCAAGGTCGACCTGGGCATCCCCGGCCGCCCCGACACCGGGGCTGGTCACTTCGTCGAGTGGCGATTCGACGCCGCCGCACCGCATACCAGCTTCGGAGATTTCCATGTCGCTTTGCGGCCGAGTTGGGCCGGAGGCGCGTTAACCGGCGTCTTGTGGAAAGCCGGCCTCGATGGCGACGCCCGCGTGGCATCCGATGGCGTGTGGGCCAGCCAGGGCGGTATCGAGCTGGTCTTCTCCAATCTCCCTCCCGGCGCCCACACACTGGCGACGTTCCACAACTCGATCCAGCCGCCGTCCCAACCGCTGCCGGCCCTCGAGATCTACCTGAACAGCAAGCGCGTTTTGGGTCGTGTGCAGCCGAGCTGCCGGGCGACCAACGATGCGGACATGGCTTGCGCATACATCCGCTTCGAGGCGGCGGCGGGCCGGGAAACCGTCATCGGGTTCCAGCCGGCGGCCGCTTCGGAACACCAAGGCGTCATCCTGAACGGATTCGAGCTGGACGCCAGCGATCCGTCCGCGCGCGCATCGCGTCCGGTGCCCGCGGACGGGGATGAGCACGTGGCTGCCGAGCAAGGCGCGGTGACGCTGGGGTGGTCGAGCCCCAAGGGCGTTGTGGCGCACGAGCTCTGCTTCGGCACGAACGAATCGGAGGTGGCGACAGCCAACACCAGAGTGCCGTCGAAGAGGACATTCGATCGCTATTTTGGCACAAACAGCTCCGCGGCAGCTCAAGCAGCCGCGGCATTCCCCCACTCGCCCGTTTACCAGGGGAGTCTCCAAATCCCGGCGCACACGGTGGATCGGCTGGATCACCTGTCGACCTACTACTGGCGCGTGGACGAACGGCATGCCTCCGGAATGCTCGTCCGCGGCGAGGTTTGGCGGTTCCGGATTCGCCACCTCGCATTCCCGTCGGCGGAGGGATACGGCCGGTTCGCGATCGGCGGCCGGGGGGGCCGCGTGCTCGATGTGAGCAGCCTGAACGACAGCGGGCCGGGCAGCTTGCGAGCCGCCGTCGAGGCCGAGGGACCGCGCACGGTCGTTTTCAATGTGTCAGGGCTCATCACGCTCGAGTCGCGCTTGATCATCCGAAATCCGCATCTGACCATCGCGGGCCAGACGGCGCCGGGCAAAGGCATCTGCATTCGAAAATTCAACCTGGGCATGCTCGGCGCTCATGACGTGATCATTCGGCATCTTCGAGTCCGGCCTGGGGACGTTGCGGGGGTGACGCTCGACGGGATGGGCATGGCGGGATGCGATCATTGCATCATCGACCACTGCTCGATCAGCTGGTCGCAGGACGAGGCCTTCAGCTCGCGCGGCGCCAAGAACATCACGCTGCAGCGCTCGCTCCTGTCGGAGGCGCTCAACGCCGCGGGCCACAAGAATTATCCGGCGGGCGCTCAGCACGGCTATGCGGCGAGCATCAGCGGGATGATCGGCAGCTTTCACCACAATCTTCTGGCCCACTGCGCCGGCCGCAACTGGAGCCTGGCCGGCGGGCTCAACCAGGGCGGACGCCACACCGGCCGCCTCGATATCCGCAACAATGTCGTCTACAACTGGAAACACCGGACCACCGATGGCGGGGCCGCTCAGGTCCAGTTCGTCAATAATTACTACAAGCCCGGCCCCGCCTCGAAATACTTCTATGTCCTTAATCCGGAGCGCAACAATATCGAGGGATTCGGGCCGCAGATGTATTTCGTCGCAGGGAACGTCATGGAGGGCCGCTATGGCCCCGAGAATCCGCTCGAAGGAGTCACCCAGCCCGAGCCCTACGAACGATTCATCGTTCGCGAGCCTTTCTTCGAGCCGCACGTGCGGGCTCAGACCGCGAAGGAGGCCTGCGCGGATGTCCTGGCCAACGTCGGATGCAACCGCCCGATCCTCGATGACCACGACCGGCGGGTGATCCAGGAAACGCGCGATGGCACATCGCGCTACACGGGCAGCCGGACAGGTCTGCCCGGCCTGCCCGATTCGCAGGAGGACGTCGGCGGGTGGGAGCACTATCCCGAGATCCGGCGTGGGCCGGATTGGGACGCGGACCGGGACGGAATGGCCGATGACTGGGAGAAGCGCGCGGGCCTCGATCCCGCCAATGCTGCCGACGGCGCGCTCGATCGCGACCGGGACGGCTACACAAACCTCGAGGAATACCTGGGCTGGCTCGCAGGCGAGTTCGCCGATCCCTACAGCCCGGCCCGAGCCGCTGCCTCGAGCGCGGATCCCAACACCCCTCGGTGACTCGAATGTTCTCATCCGCTTCCCGGTGGGCATTGCATATATTTTCGCCGGGCCGCGGATTCCTGCTCATTGCGTGCTGCGTCATGGGGCGGGCGGATGGCTTGGCCGGCGCAACAGGAGAGGCCGGACATGATGTGCTGCGGCCGGAGCCGTTTGCCCGGCACATCGAGCGGTTCAACGCCACGGATCAAGAGACGGTGATCCAGTTCATCTCGAACGCACAGTCCTGGAGCTGGCTTCGGGAACAGATCCCCCTGTTCGAGTGCCCCGATCCCGAGGTGGAAGAGATCTACTATTACCGGTGGTGGACGTTTCGAAAGCACATCCGGGAAACGCCGCTTGGATTTGTGGTCACCGAGTTCCTCACTCCGGTCAGCCATGCGGGCCCGCACAACACGATCAGTTGCGCCGCCGGCCATCATTTGGCCGAAGGACGATGGCTGCGCGATCAGCGGTTTCTCGACGATTATGTCCGGTTTTGGTACCGGAGCGAGTCCGGCCAGCCGGCCCGGCATTTGCACCAATACAGCCAGTGGCTGCCGGCCGCTGTTTACGACCGGCACCTCGTGCATCCAAATCCCGGTTTGATCGGGCAGCTTCTCGAGGACATGGTCGGAGATTACGGCGTATGGGAACGGGAACGGCTGCTCCCCAACGGCCTGTTCTGGCAGTATGACGTCTCGGACGGGATGGAGGAATCGATCAGCGGTTCGCGCCGCGAGCGCTGCGCGCGGCCGACCATCAACAGCTACATGTTCGCCAACGCACAGGCCATCGCTCGGATGAGCAGGCTCGCCGGCGCCAGCGCCGTGGCCGGCGAATTCGAGCGGAAAGCCGCCCGGCTCAGGGCATTGGTGCAGCGCCATCTGTGGGATCCCGACGCGCGATTCTTCAAAGTCCGATCTGCGCGGGACACGCTGGCGGATGTCCGCGAGGCGATCGGCTTTATCCCATGGTGTTTTGGGCTTCCGGAGGCTGGGTATGAATCGGCGTGGGCCCAGCTCACCGATCCGCTCGGGTTCCAGGCGCCCTACGGGGTGACCACGGCCGAGCGGCGGCATCCGGCGTTTCGCTCGCATGGCTGCTGCCAATGCGAGTGGGACGGCGCGGTCTGGCCGTTCGCAACCTCCCAAACGCTGACTGCCCTGGCCAATGTGCTGCGGGATTACCCGCCTGCCGGGGTGACCCAGCAGGATTTTTTCGATGCCTTCCTGACCTACGTCCGTTGCCACCGCTACGAAGGCCAGCCGTATATCGGCGAGTACCTGGACGAGACCACGGGGCAGTGGCTGAAAGGACGCCTCGAGCGCAGCCGGCATTACAACCACTCGACGTTCGCCGACCTCCTGATCGCAGGCGTGATCGGATTGCGCCCGCGCGCGGACAATCGGGTCGAAGTCGATCCCTTGTTGCCGGAGGGCGCGTGGGACTGGTTCGCCCTCGATGGCATCCGCTACCATGGCCGGCGGCTGACCATTTTTTGGGACCGGAATGGCCAGCGGTATGGACGCGGCCGCGGGCTGAGCGTGCTCGCCAACGGACAGCCCATCGCCACGTCCGGCCGCCTGCGCAAAACGGAGGGATCCATTCCTTGACCCACACTCGCAAATCCGAAGGCCCCACCGCCCGCCGTGCTCGGCCGCGACGCGGGCTGCTGGGGCGCGTGGATGTTTGGAACTGGCTGGCGATGGCGGCGTGCCTGTCCTCCTGCATCTCGATCCTTCGCGCCGCGCCGCGGATCGAGCCGCCCGCCGTCTCGATGGGCCCCGATGGCCGGCTCGTGTATCAACTCGAAGAACGCGGCGATCGCGTGCCCGACTTTTCGCATTGCGGTTACGCGGGCGGAGATCGCCCGATTCCGAATGCCCTGGTGCGCATCGTGGTTCCCGCCGCACCGGGCGACAGCACTCAACGGATCCAGCGAGCGATCGATCATGTCTCGGGCTTGCCGGAAGACAGGGACGGATTGCGCGGGGCGGTTCTGCTGGCTCGAGGGCGTCACGAGGTCGCGGGCAGCCTGCGACTGCACCGGTCGGGCGTGGTGTTGCGCGGCCAGGGAGCGGCCGAGAACGGCACGCTCCTGGTGGCGGCGGGGCACGACCGGCGCACCCTGATCCAGATTGCCGGCGTCGACAATCGCACGAATCGTTGGGGCAGAACACTGCCGATCCAGGATGCTTACGTGCCGGTTGGCACACAGACATTTCACGTTCGCCAAGCCGGCCTGTTGAAGGCGGGCGACACGATCCGGATCGTTCGCCCCAGCACGCAGGCCTGGATCGATCGCCTCGGGATGACCGAGTTCGGCGGCGGGCAAGGCGACTGGCGGCTGGTCTGGAAACCCGGCAGCCGCGACCTGGTCTGGGACCGCGTGGTGGCCGAGGTCCAGGGCGATGCGGCTACGGTGGACGCGCCGATCACGACCGCGCTCGACCTCGACTATGGCGGCGGCTGGATCGAGCCGTACGAGTGGCCCGGCCGGATCCGTCAGGTCGGCATCGAGAATCTCCGGTGCGAATCGGCCGTTCATCCGGAGAATCCCCGCGACGAAAACCACTCCTGGTGCGCCGTCACGATCGAGAACGCCCGCGACGCATGGGTCCGCCAAGTCGACGGGGCGCATTTTGCCGGGTCGCTGGTGGCCGTTGATGAAAGCTCCCAGCGCGTCACGGTCCAGGATTGCCGCTCGCTCGAACCTGTCTCCGAGGAAGGCGGCTACCGGCGCCACACGTTTTTCACGATGGGACAGTTGACGCTGTTCCTGCGATGCTACGCGGAGCGCGGGCGCCACGATTTTGCCGCAGGCCACTGCGCAGCCGGTCCGAACGCGTTTGTGTGCTGTGAGGCCATCGAGGCCCTGGGCGACAGCGGCCCGATCGAAAGCTGGGCTTCGGGCGTGCTCTACGATGGCGTGGCCATCGACGGCAGCGGCCTCAGCCTGGCCCACCGCGGCGCCAGCCCCCACGGCGCCGGCTGGGCGGCCGCCAACTCGATCCTCTGGCAGTGCTCCGCCGCTTTCGTGCGCTGCGCCAGCCCGCCCGGCGCACAGAATTGGGCGCTGGGCTGCTGGGGCGAGTTCGAAGGGAACGGCGTCTGGCGGAACTCGAACGAGTTCGTCCAACCCGAGAGTCTCTACCGCGCCCAGGTCGCCGATCGCCTGGGAAGCGCCGCCGCTTCGCGGATTCATCTCCTCCAGCGGTCGAGAGGCGAGGCAACCAATCCAAGCGTCGATGCGGCGGCGCAATGGACCGCGGCCGCACGGCGGCCCGCGCCCCGGCTCTCCGAGTTCATCGCCGCCGCGCCGGAACGCGATCCCATCCCCGCCGATCCCAACAACGCGCCCGACATCGACCGTCTGCCGGCGCCCCAACAGAGCGGCATCAGTCCGCAACGCCAGGTCGGAGGACCCGGCTTCCAGAATCGTGCAGGCCGAGGGCCCACACGCGGCGAGACTGAAGAGATTGCGCCAAACGCCGCCCGGTCGGGGGACCGGGCCTACACGCAGAAGGATGCTCGCGATGTAGGCCGCGTGCCCTCACGCGGCGAGACGGCCGTTCACGTCACCAACGGGTGGCTGGCCTGCAATGGGCGATTGCTGGCCGGCGGGAAGATGGAGGTCGCCTGGTGGCGCGGCAATATCCGCCCCGGAGAAGCTTCGGCGGCGGGAGTGGGCATCACCCGGTTCGTGCCGGGACGCGCCGGGGCCGGCTTCACCGACGACCTCGAGCAGTTGGCGGACACCTTGATCGCCAGCCGGTGCGCCGCGCTCGATCACCATTACGGTCTCTGGTACGAACGGCGCCGCGACGATCACCAGCGCGTGCGGCGTCCCAACGGCGACGCATGGCCGCCATTTTACGAGATGCCCTTCGCCCGAAGCGGCCGCGGCACGGCGTGGGACGGCCTCAGCCGATACGACCTCGCGCGGTACAATCCCTGGTACTGGGACCGCTTGACGGAGTTCGCCGGCATCTGCGATCGCCGCGGGCTGGTGCTGTTCCACCAGAATTATTTCCAGCACCACATCCTCGAAGCCGGCGCCCATTGGGCCGACTTCCCCTGGCGCACCGCCAACAACGTCAACGACACCGGCTTTCCCGAGCCGCCGCCGTATGCCGGAGACAAACGCATTTTCATGGCCGAATCGTTCTACGATGTCACCCACCCGGCGCGCCGCCAGCTCCACCGATCCTATATCCGAAAATGCCTCGACAGCTTCGCTGCCAACTCGAATGTCATCCAGTTCACCAGCGCCGAGTTCACCGGCCCCCTCCATTTCGTCGAGTTCTGGCTCGACACCATCGCCGAGTGGCAGCGCGAGACCGGATCCGATTCGCTGGTCGCGCTGAGCTGCACCAAGGATGTGCAGGACGCGATCCTGGCCGATCCCGAGCGCAGCCGCCTGGTCGATGTGGTGGATTTCCGCTATTGGTGGGTCACGGATCGGGGCGTCTTCGAGCCTCGAGGCGGCCAGAACCTCGCTCTCCGGCAATTCGAACGCCAGTGGAAAGGCGGGCGCCCCAACGACGTCCACTTAGCCGCCATGGCCGGCGAGTATCGCCAGCGATTCCCCGACAAGGCAATCATCTGCGATTTCGATTCGGCCGGCTGGGCGTTTGCATGCGCCGGCGGCTCGATGCCCCGGCTGCCCGCCGCAACGGATCCTTCCGTGCTCGAGGCCATCCCTCGAATGCGCCCCTGGATCCGACCCGAAACGCCGCGGGGCCAACATGCGCTCGCCGACGGCAATCGGGCGTTCCTCATCTGGGCGCCTTCGCAAGAGCCGATCCAGCTCGACCTCGAGCCCGGCCGGCGATATGCCGCGCTCTGGATCGACCCGGGAACCGGACGAATCGCGCAAAGCCATGAGGTGACCGGCGGCCAGCATCTCCAGCTCGCCATGCCATTCCAGCCTGCCGTGCTCTGGCTAAGGGTCTGTGCACAAATCACTCCCCATGAATCGTCCTGAAGCAGCCGCCCATTCGCTTCGAATCGGGGCTTGCCTCCTGCTGCTGATCGGGGCCACGGCATCGCTCCAGCCCGCCGAAACACATGTCAGCCCGCACGCGCGGGTGCAGGCGGTGGACCTGGGCGAGGCGCGGTGGACCTGCGGGTTTTGGGCCGACCGTTTCGAGACGTGCCGCCAGCATACCATCCCGTCCCTGTGGCGCATCATGGAAGGCACCAACCACACCCACTATTTCGAGAACTTCCGGATCGCCGCCGGCCTGGCCGAAGGCCGGTCTCGAGGGGCTCCTTTCAACGATGGCGATTTCTACAAATGGATCGAGGCGGTCTGCGCTCTCGAGGCCCTCACACAAGAGGATGCGTGGGCGCCGACGCTCGATCAGGTCATCTCGGTGATCGCGCGCGCGCAGCGCTCCGACGGCTATCTCCATACGCCCGTGCTCATCCGCCAGCGGAATGGCGATCCCGAGGCCCGCCCCTTTCAAGACCGTGCCCAGTTCGAGATGTACAACATGGGCCACCTGTTCACGGCGGCCGCGGTTCATTTCCATGCCACGGGCAAAACCAGCCTGCTGGCCGTGGCGCGCAAGGCATCCGGTTTTCTGGATCAGGCCTTTCGCAATCCCACACCCGCGCTGGCCAGCCATGCCGTCTGCCCCTCGCATTACATGGGGCTGATCGATCTGTATCGGGCAACGGGAGAGCCGCGGCATCTCGCCCTGGCCCAAAAGCTCTTCCATCTGCGCAGCCTCGTGACCGACGGCGGCGACGACAACCAGGATCGCCTGCCCTTCGAGCGGCAGACCGAGGCCGTGGGCCATGCCGTGCGCGCCAATTACCTCTATGCCGGCGCCGCCGACCTCCTCGCCGAAACCGGCGATCCGGCGCTCCTCGTGCCTCTCCTGGCCCTTTGGACCAATGTCGTCCAGCGCAAGCTCTCCATCACAGGCGGATGCGGCGCCCTGCACGATGGCGCGTCGCCCGACGGCGCGCGAGATCAAAATACGATCACGCGGGTTCACCAGGCCTACGGCCGCAATTACCAGCTGCCCCATACCACTGCCCACAACGAAACCTGCGCCGCCATCGGCAGCGCGCTCTGGAACTGGCGCATGTTCCTCGTCACAGGCGAGGCTCGATACGTCGATGAGGTCGAACGCGCGCTCTACAATGGCATCCTCTCCGGCATCAGCCTCGACGGCGCCCGCTTCTTCTACGTGAATCCCTTGCGGCAGACCGATCCATTGCCGGTCGATCTTCGGTGGCCGCGCGCCCGTGTCCCGTATCTCAGCGCGTTTTGTTGTCCCCCCAACATCGCCCGCACCCTCGCTCGATCCATCGGGTTCGCCTATGCCAAGTCCGACCGCGACATCTGGGTGAACCTGTATGGCGGCAGCCTTCTCGATACTCCGCTTCCCGCCGGCGGACGCATCCGGCTCACTCAGGAAACGGAATATCCCTGGAACGGCCGGATCCGCCTGCGGATCGAGCAATGCGACAGCGAATCCTGGGGATTGCGCCTGCGGATTCCCGGCTGGGCCCGGCGGGCTGCTCTGCGGATCAACGCCGGGCCGCCAAACCACGCGCTCGAGCCGGGCACCTACGCCGAAATCCGTCGCCCGTGGCGTCCCAGAGACGTCGTCGAACTCGAGATCGACATGCCCCCTGTCAGGATCGAAGCGCATCCTCTGGTCGAGGAGACGATCAACCAGGTCGCCGTCCAGCGCGGGCCCCTCGTTTACTGCCTCGAATCGGCCGATCTTCCGGATCGCATGGGCATCATGGATGTCCTGATGCCCGACAACGCCGAGCTGGCGCCAGTGTTCGACCGCCGGTTGCTGGGCGGCGTGGTGGCGATCGAAGCCGGACTCGTGGCCGTGTCCACCCCCGCCTGGACAGGCCAGCTCTACCGCGAGATCGCACCCGCCCGAACCGCGATCATGCGGATCCGGCTCGTTCCTTACTTCGCCTGGGCCAACCGCGGCGCTTCCCAGATGACCGTCTGGCTGCCTCGCCAACGGCCGTGATGGATCCTCTACACGATCAGCATCGCGTCGCCGTAGCTGAAAAACCGATACCGCTCTCGCACCGCTTCGCCATACGCGGCTAACATCCACTCCCGCCCCGCCGTCCCGCCTGGAGACGCAAACGCGCTCACCAGCATCAGCAACGTTGATTCCGGCAGATGGAAGTTCGTCACCAGCGCATCCACCGCCCGGAACCGAAATGGCGGATACACGAACAACGAGGTCTGCCCCGATCCCCCTCTCGGCTCGCCCCCGTGCTGCATCGCCGCGCTCTCCAGAACCCGTAACGTCGTCGTGCCCACCGCCACCACCCGCCCGCCCCCCTCCCGCGTGCGCCGCACCGCATCCGCCGCCGCTTCGCTTAGCTCATACCGCTCCGCATGCATCGGATGCTCCTCCAAGGTGTCCGTCTTGACCGGCGCAAAGGTGCCCCACCCCACGTGCAGGGTGACATGCTCGATCCCCACCCCTCGAGCGCGCACCTCCTCCAGCAGCGCCCGCGTAAAATGCAGGCCCGCCGTCGGCGCCGCCACCGACCCCGGCACCCGCGCATACACGGTCTGATACCGCTCCCCGTCCTCCCGGTCCAATACCCCGCCGCATCGCTCGATATACGGTGGCAGCGGCACTTCCCCCACCTCGGAAAGGCGGTCCAACACGTCCGCTTCCCCCAGAAACTCCAGACGATATCGCCCCTCAGCGCTCTTCTCCCGCACAACGGCATCCACGAAGCTCTCCCCCGGTAGCCGGCCGCCCAGCCGAAGCCGTGTTCCCACCTTCACCCGCTTGCCCGGACGCACCATCGCCCACCAGTCGTTCCGTCGGTTCTCGTCAAGAATGAGAACCTCGACCGCCCCCCCGGTCCCTGCCTTCATTCCACGCAGCCGCGCCGGAATCACCCGCGAATCGTTCAATACCAGCAAGTCCCCCGGCTCCAAATACCGCAGCAGATCCCGGAACCGGCCATGCGTCCATTGCCGCCCACCCCGATCCAACACCATGAGCCGCGATCCGTCCCGCTCGCAACTCGGATGCTGCGCAATCAGTTCAGCGGGCAACTCGTAATGAAAATCCAACGTCCGCGTCATCGAAGCCTATCGGGTGAAAACCGATCCGAATCGCAGCCCCCGTGCCAGCGCAAGTGCCTCATCCGCAATCTGAGTATCAACTGGATCATCCCTGAAAAAACCAGCGAGCAACCTGTGAATAGCCGGTGAACAAACCGGGCACAAATCGAGAGCCAAGACCCCAGAGAAAGGGATTGACCGGAAAAAGGATTAGTGTCTTAATATGTGCCGATTTGCAGCGTTGTGTCGCACTATGGGAAATTGCTGAATGTCTGACTCCACAGCCAAAGAGTTGCTTCGTGAGCTGATTAAAGAGTCGATCATCGAGTCGGCGGATAAACCTCCTTTCTATTGCAGCGGTCGCTATTCACAAAAAGTTGATTCCAAACGCAGAATCCAGGTACCTGCAAAATGGCGTCTCCCAGGCGATAATGTCGAGTTCACCGCCGTCATCTGGCCCCTCTCCCCCAAGGAAGAATGCCGGTGCATCGGCGTGATCACTCCGGAAACTCTAAACCGGCTGCTCGGCGAATGGAAGCACGAACCTGTCTTCAATGACGCCGGCGCTGCCCGTCGCCGCTTCTACTCCGAATTCACGACCCAGGTCTGCGTTGACGGAGCCGGCCGCATCTGCTTGCCAGAATGGATGACCCTCGAAACCGGAATCCAAAAAGATGTCATCCTCATCGGAATGATGGACTGGGGCTTCCAGATCTGGAGCCCGGAGCGTTTCGCAAAGCAAAAGGCCAAGGACGCCCTGAGCATCGAAACCAACCCACCCCCCAACTCAAATTGAATCCCATTTCACCACCATGAGCCTGGGCCGCCTCCTCGCCGTCAGCCACACGCTTACCAGCGTGCGCACCTCTCCCAGCCCGTATCGCCTGGCTGGCCGCCTCCACCTGCCCAAGTTCGGTCCCACGTGCTCCACCCAGGTCGCTTCGCCGTCCCCCCAAGCCGCCCCTCCCAAACCAGCCGCCCCTCCCAAACCAGCCGCCCCTCCCAAACCAGCCGCCCCTCCCAAACCAGCCGCCCCGGCACGCCCCGAACCGGCCGCCTCCATCCCGCCGTGCCCCCCATCGCCACACTCTACCGCCCCCGCACTGATTGACACCGACGCCCCGGATCGATCCAGTGCCCGCCCTGCCGTTGCTGGGGGAAGATCGGCAAAGTTCCTCTCCTCGGCTGCCCGAGCCGCCTGGTCCCCCTTCCATGGCCTGTTCAGCCGCTGCCGTCCCCGCAGATCCGCCAGCGCCGCCTCGGTCCTTCGCCAGACCGAGCTGTCCCTCGGCACCGTCCGGGTCGTGCGAAATGACTTGATCGAATCCGATGTCGACGTGGTTGTCCGCCCCTCGGCCGCCGCAGCCCGAAAACCCGGAGTCTTGCCCGCGCCCGCCCTGTCCATCTCCGCCGCGCTGGGCTCCCTCTGGTCGTGGGCCAGACGATCGCGGAAATTCAACCCCTTCACCCATTCCTCGCATGCCTCGTGAATCCGTTCGCCCACCAGTCAGTGCTCCTCAGCGAGGCGATGCAGTACCTGGCCCCGAAGCCGGAGAAACGCTATCTCGACGCCACCGTCGGTGGGGCTGGACACGCGGCTGCCATTTTGGAAGCCAGCGCACCGACGGGCTGGCTGTTTGGATGCGATCGCGATGGCGCGGCGATTGACGCCGCCGCGCAGCGGCTCGCCCCATTCGCGGGCCGCTTCGAATTGCGCCACGTGGCCTTTGATCAAGTGGACCAGTGGATTGAACCAGAGTCTTGCGATGGCGTCCTCGCCGACCTCGGCCTCAGCTCCCCCATGGTCGATCACCCCGAGCGCGGTTTCAGCTTCCTGCACGATGGCCCCCTGGACATGCGCATGGATCGCCACCAGACCCTCACCGCCGCCGCCGTCATCCGCGATGCGCCTCTCGGCGAATTGATCCGCATCTTCGGCCGCCTCGGCGGCGAACCTCGAGCCCGAACGATCGCCCGCGCCATCGACTCCGAGCGCCGCCGCAATCCCCTCGATACCACCGGGCAGCTCGCCCGCCTCATCGAACGCCTCCAGCCCCGCCGCGGAAACCGCACCCACCCGGCCACCCGCGTGTTTCTCGGCCTTCGACTCCATGTCAACGACGAGCTCGCCCAGCTCGAGCGGGGCCTGCCCGCCCTCTGGAGATGCGTCGCCCCCGGCGGCCGGCTCGCTGTCATCACTTTCCATTCCCTCGAAGACCGCCAAGTCAAGGAGTTCGGCAACGCCCGCGCCCGCAGCTACACATGCCCGGGAACCCTGGATATCCCCGAGCTGCGCCAGCCCAGATCCCCCGACCTCCGCTGGATCAGCCGCCGCCCGATCCGCCCTTCTCCCGAAGAAATCGCCGCCAACCCGCGCTCCCGCAGCGCTCAACTCCGCGTCATGGAAAAATGCCATGCCTCGTAACCGCAAAAACCAATCCGCCGCCCTCCGCTTCGGGCCCGCCCTCAAAGCCCTTCTGGTCTGCGCCCTCATCGGCGGCAGCGGTGTCGGCTATATCTCCCTCCAGCAGCAGGTCTATCAGCTCGCCCAGACCAAAATGAACCGCGAACAGCAGCTCGATCAGCTCCGCGAGCAGAATCGCCGGCTGGCCGCCGCCTACCGCGAGCTGACCGCCGATCCCACCCTCGAAGCTCGCATCCGCGATCTCCATCTGGATCTGGTCCCCGCGCAGCCCGCGCAAGTCGTCCGCCTGCCGGAACCGCCCGAACAGCCCGCCGCCAAACCATCCACCCGTCAATACGCCGGCGATCCTTCCGACCCCCACTAACCGCCCGCCACCCGGCCCGGCAGGTGACTCACCTCCGCACCCCCAGGTCGCACCGCCATGAAACGCTTCCAACATCGTCGGCAGTTGCACGTGCTGGCCCTGATATTGCTGGCCGGCATGGGCCTGGCCTTCCGCCTGGTCCACCTCCACGTCATCCGCCACGAGGAGCTCACCATCAAGGCCGCCCAAAGCACCCAGCGCCAGTTCCTCCGCGAACCCATCCGCGGCGAAATCCGCGACATCAAAGGCAACCTCCTCGCCATCAGCCGCCGCACCCTGAAAATCTGCGCCGATCCCACGCTCCTCTCCAATACCAACGTCCAGGATCGACGCCCCGAAGTGTGCCGCGTCCTCAGCCCCCTCCTTCAAGTCGATCCGGCGGAGCTCTATCACCAGCTCGAAGTCCGGCCCGCCTATCCCCTCCGCACCAATGACCAGGGCCAGATCGTCCTCTGCCAATATGTCGTCCTCAAACGCAACCTCGATCCGGACCTCTGGCCTGCCCTGACCAACGCCATGCAGCACCTGGATTTCGGCTTCAGCATCCAGGAGCTGCCCCGCCGCCAGCGCCGCCACTTCTATAACCTCCGCCGGTTCGCCATCTTCAGCGAGGACGATCAGCTCCGCGAATACCCCCACCGCACCCTCGCCAGCCAGATCCTCGGATACGCCGGCCTCGACCTCGATCCCACCCGCCGCGTCGAAACCATCCTCGGCAAGGAAGGCATCGAGCTCACCCTCGATCATCTCCTCCGAGGTTTCCCCGGCTGGATCATCACCGAACGCGACGTCCGCGGCCGCGAGGTCGTCGTCCACCGCAAGGTCGATGTCGCACCCCAACCCGGCCACAACGTCGTCCTCACCATCGACCTCGGACTCCAGAACATCCTCGAATCCGAGCTCCGCCAGGCCATGACCGCCTACGCGCCCACCAGCGTCTGCGGCATCATCGTCCGGCCCTGGACCGGCGAAATCCTTGCCATGGCTACCCTTCCCAGCTTCGATCCCAACCAGCCCGGCGCCTCCCCGCCCGGCCACCGCCGCAACCGCGCCGTGACCGAAATCGCCGAGCCCGGAAGCACCTTCAAACCGTTCGCCATCGCTGCCGCCATCGAATCCCGCCTCGCCTACCTCAACGAGCGCATCTTCTGCGAAAACGGCAGCTGGTGGTTCGCCGGCAAAACCCTCCGCGACCACGAGTCCTACGGCATCCTCACCGTCGAGCGCATCATCGCCAAATCCTCCAATATCGGTGTCGCCAAGATCGGCATTCGTCTCGGCCCTTTCCTCCTCCATCAGTTCATCTGCCGTTTCGGCTTCGGCGACCGCACCGGCATCGAGCTCCCCGGCGAAGTCCGAGGCATCGTCCACCCCGCCGACAAGTGGTCCCGGCTCTCCCTCTCCCGCATCCCCATCGGCCAGGGCATCGCCGTCTCCCCCCTCCAGCTCGTCATGGCCATGAGCGCCATCGGCACCGACGGACAGCTCATGAAACCGCGCCTCCTGGATCGCGTCGAGGACGCTCAGGGCGATGTCATCATGAAAACCAGCCCCGAAATCGTCCGCCAAGTCGTTTCCCCCGAAACCGCGCATCTCGTCGTTCAAGCCCTCAAAGCCGTCGTCTCCCCCGAGGGCACCGGCGCCAAGGCGCAGCTCTCCTATTACAAAATTGCGGGCAAAACCGGCACCGCCGAAAAGGCGGGGCGCGGCGGTTACCAGGAGGGAAAATACTTTGCCTCATTTGTCGGGTTCTTCCCGGCCGACCGGCCTGAGCTCTGCATCCTTGTCGCTCTGGATGAGCCCCGGAAAAAGGATTACTACGGCGGCCAGACCGCTGGACCTGTGTTCCACAATATCGCCGAGCGGGCCGCCCATTACCTGAGCCTGGCCCCCGACCTCGAGCCGCCCCCCGAGATCGCCGCCGCCGCCCGCCCAGCTCCCACCTCCTCTCGCCACTGACGCCTATGCTCCTCCGCCATCTCGCCGCCAGCCTCAACATTGTCCGCACCCAGGGCTCGCTCGATCGCGAGGTCCGCAGCCTCGCGCTCGACTCCCAGCGCACCGCATCCGGATCCGTCTTCGTCGCCCTCCCCAACCCCAGCCCCCATTCCGGTGAATCCATCCAGGAGGCCGTGGACCGCGGCGCGGTCGCCGTCGTGTGCCAATGCCGCGGCGTGTTCGCGCCCCGTGCCACGGTCATCCAGGTCCCCGATGCCCGCGAGGCGCTCCTGCGCCTGGCCGAAGCCTTCTTCCAGCACCCCGGCGCCAAACTCCAGACCATTCATGTGGCCGGCGCCTCCGCAGCCGCTCCCGTCGCTTTCATCCTCCGCGAAATCCTCGAAACCGCCGGAGATCGCACCGGCCTTATCAGCAGCATCCACCACCAGCTGGGCGATCGCATCCTCCCCGCCTGGTTCACCCCGCCCACCCCGCTCGAAACCCAGGCGCTCCTGGCCCAAATGGTCCGGATCGGTTGCCGGTTCTGCGTCCTCGAACAGTCCGCCGCCGCTCCCCACCCCGGCGGCATCGACATCCTTCTCGAGCACCAGAAGCCGGGATGGTTCGTTCCCGACGCCATGCCTCCCATCTCCCCTTCGCAGCTCTGCCCCTCGCTCGACCGCTACCGGACGCGGCAGGCCTCGTTGATTGTCCACCAAGTCCCCCCTGCCCCCGCCCTGCCCGGAGCCCGCATCGGCCCCATCGAGACTCTCGTCAGCTACGGCGCACGTCCTTGGCTCCGCCTCGAGGCTGCCTCCGTCGCGCTCTCCCCCAGCGGCGCCCGATTCCACCTCCATACCCCCGCCGGCCGCGTGGCATGCCGGCTCCCATCGCCCGGCCAGTCTCACGTCCAATACGCCCTCGCCGCCGCCGGCATCGCCCTCGCCCTCGGCGTCGATCCCCTCGTCGTCCGCCGCGCCCTGCTCAACCTGCCTCCCGTGCCAGGACGGCTCGAACCGGTCGATGCCGGCCAGCCGTTCTCCGTCCTCGTCGATCGGGCGCGACGGCCCGATGACCTCCGCGACGCCCTCCAGTCCGCCCGCGCCTTCACCGCCGGTCGCCTGCTGCTGGCGACCGGAAGCCCCGGCGGTTCCCCTCCCGAAGAACGAATCGCCCTGGGCGAAATCGCCGCGCGGATCGCCGACCTCACCGTCCTGACCTGCGATAATCCGTTCAAGGAATCCCCCGATCTCATCGCCCGCCAGATCCTCGCCGGTTACCACCGGATCCGCTCGAACGACGTCGCGATCGAACACGACCGAGAGCAGGCCATCCGCCAGCTCATCCGCCAGGCGCGCCCCGGCGATACCGTCCTCCTCGCCGGCAAAGGCAACGAAACCATCCAGATCGATCCCGACACGCTCCTGCCCTTCGACGACCGTGTCTTCGCCCGGGAGATACTCGAGGAATCGGGCTATGCGGTCCCTGCCCGCCGCCACCGGTTGCCATGATGGAAAACCGCCCGCTATCTTACATCGTTGAGGGCAGCCGGGGCCGGCTCCTCGATGGTGACTCCACCCAGATGATCTGCCGCGTCTGCCTCGATTCCCGACAGGTCCAGCCCGGCGATCTCTTCGTCGCCATCCAAGGCCCGCGCTTCGATGGCCACGCTTTCGTCAGCGAAGCCGGCCGCCGCCACGCGGCTGCCGCCCTCATCCATCGCACCCCTCCCGAGCCCCGCCCCCCCCTGCCCGCCATCGTCTCCGTCGACGACACGCGCCTGGCCCTCGGGCGCCTGGCCTCCCGCTACCGCCAGGATTTCCAGCCGCCCGTCATCGCCGTCTGCGGATCCAACGGCAAGACCACGACCAAGGATATCATCGCCTCCATCCTGTCCCAGCGCTTCCTCACCCTCCGCAGCCCCGCCAGCTTCAACAACGATATCGGCGTCCCCATCACCCTCCTCGACCTTCACGCCCGTCACCAGGCTGCCGTCCTCGAGGCCGGCACCAACCACCCCGGCGAGCTCCTGCCCCTGTTGTCCATGATCCGTCCGCGCTTCGGCATCCTCACCAGCATCGGCCGCGAACACCTCGAGTTCTTCGGCAGCCTCGATGGCGTGATCGCCGAAGAAGCCGCCCTGGCCAGTGCGCTCCCCCATCATGGCCGCCTCTTCCTCCCCGCCGACCTCGCCGGGCTCGACTTCATCGCCTCGCGCTCTGCCGCCCCCCTGACCCGCGTCGGCTGGGATCCACCCGCCGACTGGCAGGCCGCCGATGTCTCGATCGATTGGACCGGCACCCGCTTCCGCATCCTGCGACCCGAAGGCCCGTGGGCGGGATCCTATCTCGTCCCCATCCCCGGACGCCACCAGGTCATCAACGCGCTCCTCGCCATCGCGCTGGCCGCCGAGCTGGGCCTCTCTCCCGAGGATGCCCGCGCCGGCCTGGCTGCCTTCACCCCCCCTCCCATGCGTCTCCAGGTCCATGAGTGCCGCGGCGTCCGGTTCCTCAATGACGCCTATAATGCCAACCCGGATTCCACCCGCGCCGCTCTCGAAACACTCGGCTGCTTGCCCGCCTCCGGCCGGCGCATCGCCGTTCTCGGCGATTTCGCCGAGCTGGGGGACGCCGCCGAATCCGCCCACCGCGAGACCGGCCGCCTCGCCGCCGACCTCCCAATCGATCTCCTCGTCGCCGTCGGCGTCCATGCCCCCGCCACCGCCCTGTCCGCCCGCCAGCACGGCCTGGACAACGTCCTCGAGTGCGCCACCCTCGAGGCCGCCCGCTTGTGCCTGGCCGGCCTGCTCCGAGCCGGCGACATCGTCCTCCTCAAGGCCTCCCGCTCCGCCGGCCTGGAACGATTGCTCGATTCGGCCGGCCCGCTCCCGGCTCACTCGCCGCCAACGCCCCGCTCCCAGCCCTGATCCCCCATGCTGTTCTACCTCACCCAATACTGGCTCGAGCAACTCGGCGATTCGGCCTGGGGCGAGCGCCTCTCAGGGCTCCGCGTCTTTCGCTACATCACGTTCCGCAGCGCCGGCGCCGCCCTCACCGCCCTGGCCCTCAGCTGGTGGTGGGGACCCCGGTTCCTGCGCGCGCTGACCCGGTTGGGCGCCGTCCAAAATTACACCGATCGCGCCCATCTCGCAGCCACCCAGGCCGGCCAAACCGCCCCCCCCGCCCGCCGCGGCGTCCCCACCATGGGCGGCGTCCTCATCATCACCGCTCTCGATGCCGCCTGCCTTCTCTGGGCCCAGTGGAACGCCCTCGTCATCCTCACCCTCCTCTCGATCGTCGTGCTCGCCGGCCTCGGATTCTACGACGATTTCCTCAAGATCACCCGCCAGAATCCCGAGGGCGTATCCCCGCGCCTGAAGCTCTGGGTCCAGTTCTCCCTGGCCGCCTTCATCGCCGTCTACCTCTGGCTCCGCCCCACCACCTCGATGCTCGTCACCGATATCATCATCCCCTTCTATAAACACCCCATCCTCGGTGGCGCCCTGTTCCTCGGCCTTCTCATCACCATCTTCAGCATCGTCGGCAGCTCCAACGCCGTCAACTTGACCGACGGGATCGACGGCCTCGCCATCGGCTGCACGCTCATCGTCGCCTTCGTCTTCGTCATCCTCACCTATATCGCCGGCCATGCCCGCTTCGCCGAATACCTCTGGGTCCCCTATGTCCCCGGCGCCGGAGAGCTGACCGTCGTCTGCGCCGCCCTCATCGGCGCGGGCCTCGGCTTCCTCTGGTTCAATTGCCAGCCCGCCAGCGTCTTCATGGGCGACACCGGCAGCCTGGCCCTGGGCGGCGCCCTCGGCATCATCGCCGTCCTCATCCACCAGCCTTTCATCCTCGTCATCGCCGGCGGCGTCTTTGTGGCCGAAGGCGCCTCCGTCCTCGTCCAGCGCACCTGGTTCAAATACACGCGGATTCGCTTCGGCCAGGGCGTCCGCGTCTTCCGCCGCGCGCCGCTCCACCACCATTTCCAGGCGCTGGGCTGGACGAACTCCCAGGTCGTCACCCGGTTCTACATCCTCGGCATCCTCTGCGCCGTCGTCGCGCTCAGCACCCTCAAACTGCGATGAATCAGCCCGCGCGCATCCTCCCCTCCCCCCAGCATCGCCCCCGCCGGCTCGCGGGCCCTGGATCCGATTTTGCGGAGCCGCACTTTACTCCTTGCACCGTGACCGGTTCGTTGTTAGAAGCAGGAGCCAAGGCAGCCATGAAGGCGCCGGCAGCGGTGGTGGTGCTTTCGCACATGCGTTTCCGCCCGGATCGGATTCCTTTTGAACCCCTGCGGGATGGGCCTCCTCTTGGGAGCAGCCCCTCCGCGGTAATTCATCTCGGGCCGACGCGGCGAATCCCGTCCACCGCACCAGTTGCTGTGATCGCTCGTTCGCGGAATATCGTTCGACAGCCGACGTGCCAACCATGGGCCGGTCGGTCCCGACCCCTTCGCGCCCGTCTTTCGGATCCGATACGCCAATCCCAACTCGAATCCTCACACCCCCACACCAAACCATGAACACTTCCAATCCACTGGTCCCCCAGGGCTCGCTTCTGGAACAGCATATGTCCAAGGGAAAATCCAACCTCTTCGTCGCCGTGTTCACAATCCTGGCGATCCACGTCGTCCTTTTCGCCGGCCTCCTCATGCAAGGCTGCAAACGCGAGAAGAGCGACACCTCCATCGCCCGCACCCCGACGAATCCACCCCCGATCAGCGCCTCCTACTACACCCCCACCAGCCCCCCTCCGTCCACACCCGCCACCTACACGCCCGCCGCCCTTCCGCCCGTCGCCTCCAATGAGGTCGCCACAACTTCCACGCCGCCGCCCACGACTGAACCCGCTTTCACCGAATACAAGGTGGTTCGCGGCGACTCGCTCTACAAGATCGCCAAAGACCATGGCATCACCCTCCCCGCCCTCCAAAAGGCCAATCCCGATCTCGATCCCCGCCGCCTGCAGCCCGGGCAGGTCATCCAGATCCCTCCGCCCGAATCGACGGCCGCTCCCGCAACCCTCGAGGGCGTCCCCGCCGCCGACGGCTCCATTTCATACACCGTCAAAGCCGGCGATAACCTCACCCGCATCGCCAAAAACCACGGCGTCACTGTCCCTGCCTTGAAAGCCGCCAATAACCTGCGCACCGATCGCATCCAGGTCGGCCAGAAGCTCTCGATCCCAGCCCCGACCCCCTCCGCTGCCCCGCCGTCCGGCGCCGCCCTCCGGTGATCCGCCCGCCTGCCCGGCAACCCCGGCTGCTCCATGAAAACCTCCATCTGGCTGTTGATCGTGAGCGCCGGCGCTCTCCTGGCCTTGGGGCTGGTCATGCTCTATAGCGCCGAAATGGCCCAGGCCGGCCAGCCCCTCTTCCGCCAGCAGCTCATGTGGTGCAGCATCGGTCTTGTCACTGCCGTCGTTGCGGCGGCCATCATCGATTATCGCTGGCTCAAACACCCCGTGATCTGCGGCGCCGGCTTCCTCCTCGCCGCCCTCGCCCTCGCCCTGGTCCTCTGGTCTCCGCTCGGGGTCTCGAAGCTCGGTGCCACCCGATGGCTCCGCGTCGGCTTCGCCATGTTCCAGCCTTCCGAGCTGGCCAAGGTCGTCGCCATCGTGGGCCTCGCCGCTTACGCCGAACACAATCGGCGCCGGATGCGCAACTGGCGGCGCGGCCTCCTCTACCCCGGCCTCGCCGTCTCCATCCTCCTGTTTCTCATTTTCCGCGAGCCGGACTGGGGCGCAACCCTTCACTTGGCCGCCGCTGCCGCCGGGCTGCTCTATTTCGCGGGCGCCCGCGTCTCCTATATCCTCGTCCCTTCTCTCATCGGGCTCGTCGTCCTGGCGTTCCTCCTCCAAAAAGATCCGGTCCGGCGGGAACGAGTCGAGGCGTGGCTCGACCCCGAAGCCCATCAGCAAACCGCCGGCCACCAGCAATGGCGGGGCATCCTCGCCTTCGGTTCCGGCGGAGCCTACGGCCTGGGCTTGGGCCATAGCCGCCAAAAGCTTGGCTTCTTGCCGGAGCACCAAACCGACTTCCTCTACCCCATCGTGGGCGAAGAGCTTGGGCTGATCGGATCCCTCGCAGTCTTAGGCCTCCAGCTGACTCTCATCACCAGCGGCTTCCTCATCTCCCGCCGCGCGAGCGACTGGTTCGGCTTTTATCTCGGCAGCGGCCTGACCTTGTTGATCGGTATCCAGGCCCTGCTCAACATGGCCGTCGTCACCGCCGTCCTCCCCAATAAGGGCATCCCCCTCCCCCTCTTGAGCTACGGCGGCTCCAACCTCGTCATGGTCCTCGCCAGCCTCGGTCTCCTCCTCAGCATCGCCCGCCGCGGCACCAGCCAGCCGCTGCCCATCCCCGAAACCACCCGCGTCCTGGTCGAGCAGGAGGAGCACCTCCCCAACCCCCAGCCCGCCTGATGGTCGACACCCCTCCCCATCCCAACGTCGCCATCGCCTGCGGCGGCACCGGAGGACACCTGTTCCCCGGCATCGCTGTCGCCGAGGCCCTCGATTCCATCGGCTGCCATATCCGCCTCCTGGTCTCGCCCAAGGAAATCGATCAGGCCCCTCTCCGCGGCCAGTCCCCATGGCAGATCCTCACGCTCCCGGCCCGCGCCCATGCGTCCCTGGGATCCCTTGGTTTCGTCGCCCAATTGGCTCGCAGCTTCTCTCTCGCCCGCCGCTCATTCCTCGCCGAACCACCCCACGCCGTCCTCGGAATGGGCGGCTTCTCCAGCTTCGCACCCATGGCCGCCGGCCGCACCCTCCGTGCCGCCCTCGCTCTCCACGAAGCGAATGCCATCCCCGGCCGCGCCAACCGCTGGATCGCCCGCTGGTCCGACCATGCCTACGTCCATTTCCCATCCGCCGGACGACGCCTCCGCTGCCGCCAAGTCACCTGCGCCGGCATGCCCCTCCGATCCCGCCTGCAGCCCCAGGATCCATCCGCCTGCCGCCTCATGCTCGGCCTGCACCCTGATCATCCCACCCTCCTCGTCGTCGGCGGCAGCCAGGGCGCCACGCCCATCAACCAGCTCCTCATCCGCTCCGTCCCGCTGCTCGCCCGCCATCTGCCCCGCCTCCAGTTTCTTCATCTTACCGGCCCTGCCGATGCCGACGCCGTCCGCTCCGCCTACGCCGCCCACGGACGCCGCGCCATCGTCCGCCCTTTCCTGACCGAAATCGAGCTGGCTCTTAACGCCGCGTCCGTCGCCATCAGCCGCGCCGGCGCCTCCGCGCTCGCCGAATTCGCCGCCCTCCGCCTGCCCGCCATCCTGATCCCCTATCCTCACGCCGTGGATAACCACCAGCACTACAACGCGCTGGCGTTCGCCGACCACGGCGCCGCCCGCCTTCTCAGCCAATCCTCCGCTGCCCCCGAGCAGCTCGCCCATTGGGTCCTCGAGCTGGCCGTCGATTCGCCCGCTCGCCGCACGATCCAAAGCGCCCTCGGCCGCTGGCATCGACCTCAGGCCGCGCTCGATATCGCCGCCGGCATCGCCCAGCTCATCCGCGACCGATTCCACATCGAGATCCCTCGCGCCACGACCCCCCTCGACGCCGACTCGAATGTCCCCTTCCCATCCCCGCTCGATCCGTCCCGTCTCTCCGCCACCCTGCGCGCCCAAAAGGAGGTGTCCCTGCCCCAATGACATCTCCAGGCGCACCATCCCCCCCAGCATCCCCGGTCCCCTCACTGGCCGCCCGTGCCGATCTCCACCGCCGGCTCATCGCGCTCCTTTCCCCCGCCGCCAACGCACGGCTCGATGAACCCTTGTCGCGCCACACCACTTGGGGCGTCGGCGGCCCGGCCGACCTCTACGTCGAGCCCGGCTCCGAATCCGATCTCCTGGCCGTCGTCCGCTTCGCTCGCCTCCACCAGATCCCCCTGCGCGTCATCGGCAACGGATCGAACCTGCTCGTCCTCGACCACGGATTCCGCGGGGCCATCGTCCGCCTCCGCCATCCCTGCTTCCGCTCCATCGAGCCTGCCCACGGCCAGCTGCACTGCGGGGCTGGCGCCCCCCTTGCCGCCATCGTCCGCGAGGCCGCCCGGGCGCAGCTGGGCGGGCTCGAATTCCTCGAAGGCATCCCCGGCACCGTCGGCGGCGCCCTCCGCATGAACGCCGGCGCCATGAACCAATCCTTCTTCGATGTCCTCCTTCGAATCCGATTCATGAGCCTCGATGGAACCGTGTCCGAGATCCCCGCCGCCGAACTCCAGGCCGGCTATCGCTCCTGCCCATTCTTCGAGACGCACATCGCCCTCTCCGCTACCCTCCAGGCAACCTTTTCCCCGCCCGAAACCATCCGCCGCCTCGTCGCCCAATACCGCCGCCACCGCCGGGCCCAGCCCGCCGGCATGAGCGCAGGCTGCACGTTCAAAAACCCCGGCGCCATCTCCGCCGGACAGCTCATCGATGAGCTCGGGCTCAAAGGCGCCCGAGTCGGCCACGCGGTCGTCTCCACCGTCCACGCCAACTTCATCCTCAACGACGGCCGCGCCACCGCCCGCGACATCCTCGCTTTGCTCGATCGGATCCGCAGCGAGGTCCGATCCCGCCGCGGCATCGAGCTCGAACCCGAAGTCCAGATCATCGGCGACGATCCCGCCCCTGCCCCCATGCCATGACCGCCCCGCTCCACATTGTCGTAATGCACGGCGGACCTTCGGCCGAGCGCGATGTGTCCCGCCGCTCCGGCCAGGCGGTGGCTCGCGCCTTGCGATCCCTCGGCCACACGGTCGGCGAGCTCGATCCCGCGCCCGGCGCCTGGACGTTGCCCCCGTCCACCGACGCCGTCTTCCTCGCCTTGCATGGCGCCTATGGCGAAGACGGCGCCATCCAGCACGAGCTCGAGCAGCTCGGCGTCCCTTACACCGGATCCGGACCGGACGCGAGCCGGATCGCATTCGACAAGGCCCTTGCCAAAGAGAAGTTCCTTGCCTCCGGCGTCCCGACCGCGCGCTACCTCCTTCTCCGCGATCCCTGCGCCCCTTGGCCCCCCCGCTGGTCCCCCCCCGTCGTCGTCAAACCCGCCCGCCAGGGATCCAGCGTCGGACTCCAGTTCGTGCGGCGCCTCGACGATTGGCCCCAGGCCCTCTCCCGCGCCTTCGAGTTCGATTCGAAAGTCCTCGTCGAGGAGTTCGTCGCCGGACGCGAAACCACGGTCGGCATCCTCGGGGATCGACCCCTGCCCGTCGTCGAGGTCCGCCCCCGCCGCGGCGACTACGATTTCCAAAACAAATACACCCCCGGCGCCACGGAATACTTCTGCCCCGCCCCTCTGGACCCGGACCTCACCCTCCGCATCCAGGAGGCCGGCCTCGCTGCTCACCGCGCCGTCGGCGCCCGCGATTACAGCCGCGTCGATGTCCTCCTCACCCCGGACGGCCAGCCTGTTGTTCTCGAGGTCAACACGCTGCCCGGCATGACCGAAACCAGCCTGCTGCCCAAGGCCGCCGCCGCCGCCGGCCTCTCCTACCCGGCCCTCTGCCAAACCATGATCCAGCTCGCCATCGACCGGCCCAGCCGCCCTCCCATCCCTCGACCCCAATCCTGATCCGCCTCCGCCATGCCCTGGTTCACACTCCGAAACCGACGCCTGCGACGCGACCAAACCCTCGAAGTGAAAGCGCGCCAGCGCTCCCGCCACACGCAGCGCATCCGCTTTCTCCTCGCCGCCCTCACCGTCTGCTTCCTCACCTTCCTCGCTTTGGTCGTCCTCTGGCGCGGCGGCGAATGGATCGTTCAAAACGGCTTCATCCACCATCGCGCCTTCCGCATTCGCCAGATCCAAACCCGCACCGACGGCCTCCTCTCGCCTGACCAGATCCGCTCCTGGTCCGGCGTCCAGATCGGCGATCCCTTGTTCGTCGTCGACCTCAGCCGCATCAAACGCAACCTCGAGCTCGTCCCGCTCGTCCGCGAAGCCCGCATCGAACGCGTCCTCCCCAACACCCTCCGAATCACCATCGCCGAACGCCAGCCCTCCGCCCGCGCCCTCGTCATCGTCCCTCAATCCGCCCCCAATACCTATTCCACCGATGTCTATCTGCTCGATTCCGACGGGTACGTGATGGTCCCCCTGGAGCCCGGCGAACCCCATGCGATCCACCCCCCTGCTGCCGACGCCCTCCCCAATCTCATCGGGCTCCAGCGCGGCGACCTCCGACCCGGCTGGCCCGCCGTGTCCCCCCCCGTCTACGCCGCCCTCCAGTTGATCCAATCCTTCGAGCGCTCCCCCATGTTCGGATTGGTCGAGCTGGAGACCATCGACCTCTCTCGCCCCGGCCTGCTCCACGTCACCACTCGCCAGGGAACATCCATCGCGTTCAGCCTCGACCGCCTCGAAACCCAGCTCCGCCGCTGGCGATCCATCCACGATCTGGGCCGGCGCCTCGGCAAATCCATCGCCTCGATCGACCTCTCGGTCACCAACAATCTCCCGGTCACCTGGATCGCCCCCGAGTCCCATCCCCAGCCCCCACCACCCGTGCCCCTCCGCACCACATCCTCCCGACGCCGGCATGTTTAACTCCCCCACCATCGTCGTCGGCCTCGAGATCGGCACCTCGAAAATCTGTGCCATGGTCGGCGAAGTCGACAAGTCCGGCGCCCTCCGCCTCATCGGGGTCGGCCAGGCCAAATCCCGCGGCGTCCGCAAAGGCGAGATCGTCGATGCCACCCCCGTCGAGGAGGATGTCCGCAAGGCGATCGCCGATGCCGAGGAGATGGCCGACGTCGAGATCCGCAGCGTGTTCCTCGGCATCACCGGCGATCATATCCTCGGATCCAATAACCGCGGTGTCCATACCATCCTCTCCCAGGACCGTGAAATCAATGCCGACGACGTCCAAAAGGTCACCCAGAACGCCCGCGCCGCCACCCTCCCTCCCGGCCACCATATCGTCCATGCCATCCGCCAATACTTCGTCGTCGATGGCCAGGAGGGAATCGTCGATCCCGTCGGATTCGCCGGCCGCCGCCTCGAGGTCGATCTCCACCTCATCCACGGCAACCTCGATCGCCTCCGCAATTCCATCAACCTCGTCAACACCCTCCAGCTCGAGGTCGATAATATCGTCTTCAACGGCCTCGCCGCCAACCTCGCCCTCCTCGCCCCCGAGGAGAAAGACCTCGGCGCGCTCGTCGTTGACCTCGGCGCCGGCACCACCGATTTCGTCCTCTGCCGGCAAGGTGTCATCCGGCACTCCGGCGTCCTCGCCGTCGGCGGCGACCACGTCACCAACGACCTCGCCATCGGCCTCAAGATCCCCCTCCACCGCGCCGAATGGCTCAAGACCAACCACGGCTCCGCCCTCGCCGATCCCCAGGCCCGCGGCCAATCCATCCCCGGCGCCCCCGATGCCGTCTCCCCCGAAAAACCGGTCAACCTCGAACACCTCCAGCGCATCATGTCCGTCCGGCTCGAGGAGGTGTTCACCCTCATCGCCCGCGAGCTCGGCGCCGCCGGCCTCCTCGACCACCTCCATGCCGGCGTGTTCCTCTGCGGCGGAGGCAGCCGCACCCCCGGCCTCACCACGCTCGCCGAGCAGATCTTCCAGTCCCCAGCCGTTCTCGGCCACGCCCACGCCGCCAGCGGGCTCCAGTCCACGCTCGATCAGCCCGAGTTCGCCGTCCCGATTGGCCTCGTCAAGTTCGGCGCCATGAACCTCAAACAGCAGCGCGACCAGCGCCGCCCCTGGTGGCGCCTGCCCTGGAGTTGATCCTCTATGGAAACACCCCCCTGCCCCGACACCGCCAGCCCGACCGCCGCCGATAGCGCCCTCGCCCACCGCCCCCCCGCCCTCGCCTTCATCGGCCTCGGCGGCGCCGGCGTCAATATCGCCCAGTTCCTCGCCCGCGACGCCTTCCCCGGCGTCCGATTCGTCGCCGTCAACACCGATGCCCAAAGCCTCGCCCCTCTCCAGCAAATCGAAACGCACCTCCTCGCCGCTGACCTCACCCGCGGCCTCGGCGCCGGCGGCGACCCCGACCTCGGCCGCCAGGCCGCCGAGAAAGACGCCGCCGCCCTCGCCCGCCTCTGCGCCGGCGCCGACCTCGTGTTCGTCGCCGCCGGCCTCGGCGGCGGCACCGGCACCGGCGCCGCCCCCGTCCTCGCACGCATCGCCCGCGAATCCGGCGCGCTCGTCCTGGCCTTCGCCATCCTCCCGTTCGACTGCGAAGGCAAACGCCGCCAAAACCAGGCCCTCGCCGGCCTCCAGTCCCTCAAGTCTGCTGCCGACGGCGTCATCTGCCTCCCCAACCAGCGCCTCAACCGCGTCGCCGACGAGCATACCCACCTGGCCGACACCTTCCGGATCAGCAACGAATTCCTCGCCCAAACCATCCGCGGTATCTGGCGCATGCTCCATTGCCCCGGCCTCATCCATACCGACTTCAGCCACCTCCGCGCCGCCCTCCAGGGCCGCCACACCGAAAGCGCCTTCGCCACCGCCCAGGCCGCCGGCCCCAACCGCGCTCGCGAAGCCACCGATCTGCTCCTCGCCAGCCCGCTCCTCGAAGACCCCGCCCTCCTCGCCCACGCCGATACCGCCCTCGTCACGATCGCTGCCCATAACCTCACCCGCGGCGAAATCGACCGCGTCCTCGAATCCGTCAACCGCCAGTGCGAAAACGCCCACATCATCCTCGGAGCCGTCCTCGATGAATCCCTCGGCGACCGCATCGAGATCAACCTCATCGCCTCCCGCCGCGAATCCGCCAGCACCGATCCCAACCGCCTCGCCGCCCCCCCCAGCTCCCCGCTGCCCCCCAGCCAGGAACACCTCCACCTCGATCTGGCCGGCTTCTCCGATACCCCCGAACCCCGGCGCTCCCACCCCGAATGCCTCCCCCCACCGCCCAGCCTCGCACCCGAAACCACCCGCCAGCTCTACCACCAAAAACAAAATGCCGGCTCCCGGCTCCGCAAAGTCATCCCCCCCCGATTCCGCCAGCAGCAGCCCCCCCCCGAGATCATCTCCAAAGGCCCCTTCGAAAAAAGCGATCCCACCATCCGCCACCGCGAAGACCTCCATATCCCCACGTTCAAACGACGCGGGATCCCCCTCAATTGACCAAAACCCAACCCAAACCCACCCACCCCCATGAACCATCCCCACCCCATCGCCTCCATCAGCCGCCGCCAGTTCGTCCACCGCGCCTCCGTCGGCGCCGCCATCCTCGCTTCGCCCAGGCAGCTCGCCCGCGCCGCCGCCAGCGCCAATGAGCGCATCCGCATCGGTATGATCGGCGTCGGCGGACGCGGCACCGCGCTGCTCGCTGACATCCTCGGCCAGCGCCAGAAAAAAAACGTTGAGATCGCCGCCCTCTGCGACGTTTACCGCAAAAACCTCGAGACCGCCGCGCGCCGCGTCCAGCAGAGCCAAGGCGGATCCGAGCCCGCCAAGTTCTCTCGCTACCAGGATCTGCTCGCCCTCCCGGATCTCGACGCCGTCACGATCGCCACCCCCGATTTCAGCCACGGCACATTGCTTGTCGCCGCCCTCCAGGCCCGCAAGGATGTCTATGTCGAGAAACCCATGACCATCGACCTCGATCACGCCAACCAGGCCTTCGACCTCGCCCGCGCCAATCAATGCGTTGTCCAGGCCGGCACCCAGCGCCGCAGCGAAGGCAAGTTCATCAGCGCCGCCAAACTGATCGCCCAAGGCGCCCTCGGAACGCTCAACCGCATCGTCGCCGCCTACTACGTCAACCAGGCCCGCTGGAAACGCCAGAACGATCCCTGCACCGCCGCCGACGTCGATTGGGACGCTTACCTGCTGCACCTCCCCAAACGTCCCTTCAACGCCAGCCTGCTCCGAGAATGGCAGCTCCATCGCGAAACCTCCAACGGCATGCCCGGCCTCTGGATGACCCATTACGCCGATGCCACCTGCATGCTCACCGGCGCGCGATACCCCTCGAGCGCCGTCGCCCACGGCGGAACCTACGTCTGGAAGGACGGACGCGAGCACGCCGACACGTTCTACGCTTTGGTCGATTATCCCGAGGGCTTCCTCTTCAACTGGGGCATGGGCCTCGGCAACGCCGCCGGAATCAACTGGTCTCTCCATGGCACCCGGGGCACCATTGACATGGAAAAAGCCACCTTCACCCCCGAAAGCCCCAAGGCACAGCCCGCTCCCTTGCCCCCCGAACCCGGCCTCTCGCACATGGGCGCGTGGCTCGATTGCATCCGCACCCGCCAGCGCCCCAATGCCGATATCCAGTTCGGCCACCAGCATGTCGTCGCCACGGTCATGTGCGCCCGCGCCCTCGAGACCGGCCAGCGCCAGACCTACAACCCCGCCCAGCGCACCATCGTCCCAGGCTGAAACCCGCACCGCGTGCATCCCCGGATCGCCAGAGTCGATGCCTTCCCGGTTCGCTACCCCGTTGCCGGACGCTTCAAGTTCTTCGAAGGGCCCCATGGCCGCGCCGGCCGATATTGCGTCCTCGTCAAGCTCACCGCCGACAATGGCGCCGTCGGCTGGGGCCAGTGCGTCCCCTCCCCCCGATGGAGCTACGAGACGCTCGAATCGGTCTACTACACGATCACCCGTTACCTCGCCCCGTTGCTCATCGGCGCCAACCCCCACGATCCCGACGCCATCTTCCAGGCGATGAACCGCGAGATCGCTCCCTCGTTCTCCACCGGACAGCCTGTCTGCAAAGCCGGCATCGACCTCGCCCTGTTCGATCTCGCCGGCAGGCTCCTCGGACAAAACGCCGCCCGCGCCTGGCAGCGCCAAGGCATCGACCGCATCCCCATCAGCTACACCCTCAATCCCAAAAACCTCGATGATGTCGGCCCCATGGTCGCCGACGGCCGCGCCAAAGGCTACCGCCATTTCAACGTCAAGATCGCACCCGACCTCGCATTCGATCTCGAGCTCTGCCGCCAAGTCAAAGCCATCGCCCCCGACGGGTTCCTCTGGGCCGATGCCAACGGCGGCTACGACGAAGCCACCGCCCTCGAAGCCGCCCCAAAACTCGCCGACATCGGCGTCCCCGTCCTCGAGCAGCCCCTGCCCGCCAACCGCCTCGAAGGCTATCGCCGCCTCAAACAACAAGGCGCCCTCCCCATCCTCATGGACGAGGGCATCGTCTCCTCCGTCGAGCTCGAGGAGTTCATCAAGCTCCGGCTCCTCGACGGCGTCGCTATGAAACCCGCCCGCTGCGGCGGCCTCGCCGAGTGCCGCCGCCAGATCGAGATCGTCCTCCGCGAAGGACTGATGTTCCTCGGCAGCGGCCTTTCCGATCCCGACCTCGCCCTCGCGGGCTCCTTGATCCTCTATGGCGCCTACGGCCTCGCTTACCCCGCCGCCCTCAACGGCTGCCAGTTCCTCCAGGGAAGCATCCTCGCCCAGCCCTTCGCCGTCCAAGACGGATTCCTGCCCGTCCCCACGGGCCCCGGGCTCGGCGTCCAAGTCGATGAGGCCAAGATCCCCGACCTCCTCGTCCGCGATATCTGATCTGGCACGTCCCTCCCTCAATGATCGCCAAAATGTCAGTCTTTAAAATGCCCCAGCCGCAATTCCTTTGTCATGAATCAAAAGGATTTTCACGATCAAAATTTGGTGTCAGCCTATCATCACTGACTTCCTGCACAAAAAGATTTTCAAAACCCAGTTTCAAAGCATAATCCACGATTTGAGAGTATTCAGCACCGATGATTCTGCGCCCTAGTTGCGGGTGGGATTTTACACGCCGGGTCGGCGTATATTGTGACATGAGACTGATCGGGACGCTTGTCGATACCTCATTCTTCAGAATCCTCAGCGCTGCTCGGGAATTTTCCAGCCTTCCGGGTAAAACCAGATGGCGGATGATGATGCCGCGTGTGGCGATGCCATTTTCCACAATCAGGTTGCCGCTGACCTGCTGGATCATTTCCCGGATGGACTCCATGGCGATTCGCGGATAGTTCGGTGCGTCGGAGAACAACAGGGCATCTTCTGCCAGTCCATATTTAAAATCCGGCAGATAAATATCCACCATGCCGTCCAGAAGACGGATGACGTGGGGATTTTCATAGCCGCCGCAATTGTATACAAACGGGACGGTGAGCCCTTGCGAGCGCGCCATGCATAGGGCCTCCATCACCAGAGGCGCCTGAGGCGTCGGCGTCACCGGTTCAATATTATGACAGCCGCTTGTCTGCAGATCGAGCATGACTTTTGCCAGTTGCAAAACGGTCAGCTCACGTCCCTGCGCGCTATGGGAAATCTGATAATTTTGGCAATAGATACACCCTAAATTGCATGAGGAAAGAAAAATGGTTCCTGCCCCGCGTGTTCCCGAAAGAGGCGGTTCCTCTCCATGGTGGGCGAGCGCGCATTCCATGATGATTCCGGCGGGAAGATGGCAATAGCCCCGTTCGCCTTTTGTGCGGTCAATCCGGCAGGCGCGCGGACAGAGCGTGCAGGATGTGTAAAGATCCAGAAGAGATTGAATAATCATTTTTGGCCACGCTAGGAGTTACATCAGCCGCTCAGAACGTGGCCGGCCATTGCGTGCCGGTTGTTGAACCGAATGGTGTAAGTGCTCTGAAGCCATTGCATCCCCGCCACCAGGTTGCCATTGGGAGCTTCGACAACCAAGTGGTAATGATTACGCATCAGACAGAAAGCATGCACCTGCCAGTCTGTCTTTTGACATGCTTCGGCCAGCGTCTTGATAAAGTCGTGGCCGGTCCACGTCGTCGAAACAGATGTCATCCCGCTGATCACCGTGGCTCATTACGTGATGAATGGCACCGGGAAATTCGACTCGCACCTTCCGGGGCATGAGCGCAGTCTTGTGTTTCCATTGCTGAAAAGTCAACAGGCAATTGTGGAGTATTCTACGGTCTGACCCCATCGACTGACCCCGTCGACCATCGACGCCTGTGGCGGAAAGGGAGGCCGGAAACCCATCGCGCCGAACGATCCACGGGTCCAGGCGGCCAAGAAAATGCACGCCGACAAGTCGCTCTCCATCGGGGACATCTGCCAGATCCTGCGGATTTCCAGGGCGACCTTCTACCGGTATCTCACGGCGACCTAATCGTGGATTCGTGGCCGACGCTGGTGCGCCCCCGGACTGCAGAGTGTAATTGTATTGTCAGTTGCGTTTAACTGTATATCTTTTTACACATGCGGCGAACGATGACACAACAAGACCGGGTGCTGGCCCTGGCGAAGAAGAAGAAGATTCTGCGCCTGAAGGATGTCACCGAAGAGGGGCTGCACTCTGAACATCTCCGTCGTCTTCACCGGAAGGGTCTGCTCGTGCGAAGCGACCGGGGAGTGTATCGGTTGGCCAAGGGTGAGTTCTCAGAGAAGCTGAGCCTGGCCGAGGTCGCCAAGCGCGTCCCGAACGCGGTGGTGTGCCTGCTGAGCGCCCTGCTTTACCACGAGATCGGCACGCAGCTGCCCAATGAGGTCTGGCTCGCGGTCAAACGCCGCGCCGCACTGCCACGCGGGGTGCATACCCGGCTGCGGATCGTAACGGTCTCCGAACCGTCCTACGGGTCCGGTATTGAGGAGCACGAGATCGACGGCGTTCGGGTGAAGGTCTATTGCCCCGCCAAGACCATCGCCGACTGCTTCCGATTCAGAAGTAAGGTCGGGCTGGACGTAGCCCTGGAGGCTCTGCGAGACGCCTGGCGCAAGCGCAAAGTCACGAGCGCCGACCTGGATCGGTTCGCCAGAATCGACCGGGCAACGAACGTCATGCGCCCGTACCTGGAGATGCTGACGTGAAGGGCAAGCCTGTCCAAAACCTGGCTGCGTCGGTTTACGCCCGGCTGCTGAAGCGCACCGAATCTGGCGACGAGCCATTTCAGTTTGTGCTGATGCGCTACGGCGCGGAGCGGCTGATGTATCGGCTCAGTCAGTCCGAGCACGCTGCCAACTTCGTGCTCAAGGGAGCCATGATGTTCCTGGTTTGGACCGGGGCACAGTACCGAGACACTAAAGACATGGACCTGCTGGCCCTGAAGTCCGCTTCGGTGGAGCGGCTGCGGAACATCTTCCGGGGGCTGTGCGAGCTGCCTGTCGCCCAGGATGGACTGGCGTTCGAGCCTGACAGCGTGAAGGCCGAGGAAATCCGGGAGGACAACCTGTATCAAGGCGTCCGCGTGACGCTCGTGACGCGACTGGGCAAGGCTAGAGTTCCGATCCAGGTGGACATCGGCTTCGGTGACGCCGTGACGCCCAAGCCTGTCCAGGCGGACTTCCCAACCCTGCTGGATTTCCCGGCACCGCGCCTGGCGATGTATCCCAGGGAGACGGTCGTCGCCGAGAAGTTCGAGGCGATGGTCAAGCTCGGCCTGGCCAATAGCCGGATGAAGGACTTCTATGACATTTGGGCGTTGTCGCGGGAGTTCGACTTCGATGGCGGTGTGCTTTCCGCCGCGATCCAGGCCACTTTCAAGCGCAGGAAGACGGCCCTGATGCCCACCATGCCGCTGGCGCTGACATCGGAGTTCAGCAGTGACCCTTTGAAGCAGACGCAGTGGAAAGCGTTCGTGCGCCGCAGCAGGCTGAAGCTGGCGACTGAGGGGATGGAGCAAGCAGTAGCCGAAATCAAGATCTTCCTGGAAACCCCGGTGGTCGCCGCCAGCCTGGGGAAGCGACTGAAAGCAGCCTGGGCCAAGGGAGGTCCGTGGAAACCATCGTAGGACTTGATGACATTTGGCTGCGGTCGCTGAGTTTCACCCATATGGCCAGTTTCAGCGTTTGCTGAAACGCTTGGTTTCTCACTCCACCAGCTTCCGCAAGCACAAAAAAGGAGGAACGCAATGGGCTGGACTGTGTGCGGGAGAGCCTGCGGCTGGCGCTGCGGGAGCTGGAGGGGTTGGTGGGTATGTCCGGCGGGCAAGCTCAGCACCCAATGCAGCCGTTTGGAGGAGGAGGCCACGGGGCGGGTCACCTACCGGTTTGAGTTCAGCACGCATTGTCCGGGCTGTGCCTTCAGGCGGCAATGGGTGGGGAAGGAGCAGCGGCACCGCACGATCATGGTGGGGGAGCATCACACGGTGCTGCAGGGGCGGCGTCGGCAGCAGCAGAGCGAGCCGTTCCAGCGCCGGATGAAACACCGCAACGCCATGGAAGGAACGCAGAGCGAACGGGTCCGGGGACACGGGCTGCGTCAGGCCCGGTATCGGGGTTTGGAGAAAGTCA
>CAYWIM010000029.1:42412-48423 GCA_964458325.1 uncultured Verrucomicrobiota bacterium | reverse complement strand
CTGGCCCGGCGGCGCTCCCGCCAAAATCGGAAGTAATTTTTGCACAGACCCTAACCGGATCGAATCAGCCGGTCAAGGGGATTGGGTTCGAGGCGGATCGATTGATAACCCCCGCCATGCAACAGTCAGCGCGCCAAAGTCCGCGACAATCTCGAGGCCGGGGATCCGACAGATCGCCCGTTCCGATCCGGTCTCGAACGAACGTGATGGGCCGGACCTCGTCCTCGGTGTGGCCGCCGAGCCCGTAGTAGCCCCATGCGGGATGGGCGGGAACCGGACGAAAATGGGCCGCCACGACATCGCCCCAGGCCCGAATCGAGGCGCCATAGCCATCGAGGAGTTGCTGATTGCGCAGGGACGGATCGCGGGGGGACAATGCCGCTTGCGGAAAAGGCCTGACGGCAGCCAGAAGATCGCCATCCGCCAGCGGGATCTCCGGCGTCGCCGCGACGGCCGTTTCCAGCGCGGCCGCCAAGCTTAGCAGCAGGGAGAGAATTCCCCGAGCCAAGGCTCGCGCCCAGAGCCCATGAGCCGTAGCCGCCGACGTGAGGAGGCGGATCTGGCCCTTACGCCCATTCCTCGGGGCAGCCATCGATCGGGTGATCGGGGTATGAGGAGTGGATGAGGCGCTGGGCGGTGGCGGCCATCTTCTCCTCGCGAGCGAAGATCGAGCCGCAGCCCGCCGCCATCTCGCCGAGCTTGGCCAGTTCGGCCTTGCGGATGGAGCGATCGTCCTTGGCGGCTTCGATGGCCAGATCCACGAGGTCCAGGAACGACGGAGGGATGCCGGCCACAACATTCTTCTGGGACCAGGAAAACCGGAGAGAGAGCCTCACCTCATCGAGCCCTTCGGTGGTCCGGTACCACCACTTGCGTTTCCGCTCGACGTCGGCGGGCCATGCGCCGCGCGACAGCGGTTTGATGGCAAGGACGGCGACGCCCTGGGCTCCAGCCAGATCGAGGACTTCCTTCCCGTAGCCGAAATTCATGTATTCCACGAAATTGATCGGGAACATGACGGTGTCGAATTGGAACCCCTTCATCACCTCGAGAGCGGCCTTGGTGGTGTGAGCGGAGAAGCCGATGTATTTAATCTTGCCGGCCTTTTGGGCCTCGAGGATCGCCTCCATGGCGCCCCCGGGACCGAGAGCCTCTTTGACCTCGGCCACGGTCACCAGGTGGTGCAGTTGATAGAGGTCAAAATGATCCGTCTTCAGCTCCTTGAGAGAGTTCTCGAGTTCGGCCCGGGCGCCGTCCTTGTCGCGTTTCTTGGTCTTGCAGGAGAGGAAATATTGGGTGCGATCGATCCCCTGGAGGCCGATGCCCATCCGGGTTTCACACGTGCCCCTGCCATAGGCGGGCGCGACGTCGAAATAATTCACGCCGCGATCGAACGCCCGGTGCAATCCGGCGGTGCCTTCCTCCTGGGAGCAGTTCGCCAGGGCAAGGCCGGGGAATCCGACGATCGAGAGCTTCTGGCCCGTGCGCCCGAGGGTGCGCCGGGGCAATCCCTGCACCTTGTCGGCGGTCGGAGGCGGCTGGCTTTCGGCCAGGATCCGTTCGAGGGTGAGGGCGTATCCACCCGCAGTGGCAGCGCCAACGGTCTTGAGAAAGGTTCGGCGTTTCATAGGGAAAGTGTTTTTACGTTTTGGTGGAACTTACCTACCACGCTTCGCCCGGGACGTCCAGCGCGTTCCCGCCGCCCGATTGGATCGGGCATGGCGGGCGACAAGGTTGTTGAGAGCGTGTTTGGAGCTGAAGCAGGCTGGGCTTGGATCCCATCAACGCCGCGGATGCATCCGCTACCATGCGCCGCGCAGGAGGGTGGCAGCGACCAAGGCGATGCCGGCGTACTTGGCGCCGCGCGACATCGAGGTCCCGAGCCCCTCCCGCCCGGCGGCAGCCACTTCACCCAGCACACCGCCGACGAGCGCGACGCATCCGAGCAGAAAGCCGGCGAGCTCCTGTTGGTACTGCAGGGAGAGAAGCAGGCCGAGGGCCGTGATGCCCGCCGCCGAACCGGCGAAGGCAGCCCATCGCGCCCCTCGAAGCCGGACCGCAGCCGCTCGATGGCTCCGATGCCATGGATCCAGCTTCGGAACCGGCGGCGGCATGGGAAGTCCGGCGCGCGATTCGCCCGGGATTTGAATCGCGCCGGCGCGGGGCTTGGGGCGCCGGAGGTGGTGCCCTTTGCGGACCGCTTCAAGCGAGGGGAATGGATCCCGGCCGCCGAGGAGCTGGGCGCGCGCGCACCACGGGCAGCTTTTCAGGTGGTTCCCATAGAAGTGCTGGTTGTTGAACCAGCAGACCACCAGGGCGCTCTCGGCCTCCTCGAGCGCCCGTTGCCAGGTGGCGGCGTCCGGCCGCCCCCGGGGATCGCGGTGGCCGTCTCGAAAGCAGCGCTGGAAGTGCTCCTGAAGCGCCGGATGCAGGACCTCGAACGGCGGCGCGGCGGGCTTGGGCCCGAAGAGGGGCGGAGGCGGGTCGTCGTAAGGGAAATGGCCGGCGGCGATCCGCTGCTCGATCGTGGGCGGCTCGCCGCGCCCGCGGTAAGCGCCCGCAAACGGATGCGTGCCTTCCATCAGCAGATGGAACAGGACAATGCCCAGCCCGAACAGGTCATGGACCGGCTCGCGGTTGACCAGGGCGAACCGCTGACCCTGCAGCTCTGGAGGCGTGAACTCGGGCTTGCCCACCCGGCAGCGATAGAGCGTGCCGCCGGAGGCATCCCAGACCTGGAACGAATCGGTGTCGACCAGCGTGACAAGGGCCTTCTCCGACACCAGGATGTTGGATTCGTTCAGGTCGCCCACCACGTAGCCCCGCTCATGGAGGGCCCGGATGGCCGTCGCCAGGTTCCGGCCGGTTCGCAACAGGTAATAGAAGTTGAACAGCGGGCATTTCTGGCGGCGGGATTTGGGGTTGTAAAAGTCGATGATCGGGCGCATGCCCTGGACGCGGGCCATGAGGAAACCGACGCAGCGCGGGGACCGCTCCCGGCTCAGGAGCGGATCGAGCGGCCAAGCGATCGAGATGTGGCTGTGGCCGGCCATGGGATCGGCCGGCGGATTGGCGACCATCACCTCCACTTTGCGGGCGCGCTCGGCTGTGGGCCGATGCCAGATCTTGGCCACCAGGGCGGGATCGGCGGCGACCGCATAGATGCGGGCTTCGCCCCCCGATCCCAGCCGGCCGGATTCGTCCAGGGATACGATCTCGCCGGTGGACTGGCGTTGGACGTGCATGGGGGCCCGCGGATCTCCCGCGCGTTCAATCCGTTCGCAAGGCCAGGACCAGGGTCAGGTCGTCATCGGCGCGCTCAGACAGTCTCGGCGATTCGAGGAAGGCGGCCAGCTGCTCCACCAGCGCCGCCGGATCGCGCGTCTCGCGCGCAAATCGGAACAACGGATCGAAAAACGGCTTGTGGGGCGTGCCCATGGGCATTCTCAGAGCTACCATCTGGAGGCCGTCGCTGAACATCGCGAACTGCCGGATCCGGCCGGTCCGGTTTTGGGCATGGATCGAATCCAGCGCGGAATCGGAGGTCAGGAAGACCGTTTCATTGAGGTACTCGCCCGGCGGAGCCAGGCTCAGGGCCGCCCACTGGCCGTCTTCGTCCAGGATCACCACGCCGCCGTCCCCGACCTGGGCGGCGATGGCTCCCTGGTGGGACACGACGGCGACGATGAGAGTGGTGGCGAGATCGCGGGGCGGATCGCCGCGCCGGGCCGCCTCTTCGCACACCGCCGCGCGCGCAGCCGCCAGCGCGGAGCGAAGCCGCGATTCCCAGGCGTCCAATCCCGGCCAATCGCCGGGCACGGGCCCGGAACCCGCCAGCTCGGCGATGGCCGTGCGGACCGCCAAGTGGGCGCCGACCTCGCCAAACGGCGCGGATCCGGCGCCATCGGCCAGCGCCACAGCGAGGGCGTGCCCGGGGAGGATCTGCCAAAGGACTGCGTCCTGGCAAGGCTGTCCGGTGAGCCGGTGATGCCGGCCCCGGACGGAGGCCGCCGCGACTCGCCAGCCCGGCTGGAAGGCGGTGCCGGGCGGCTCGGAGTCGCTCATATGGTCCCCCACCCTGGCGGGGGCAGAGCCACCTGCTCATCCGGCCGAGATTGAGCCACTGCCTCCATGCTGCGCGAGAGCCAGACGAACATCTCGACAAAGTTCAGGCCGACCAGCTTGACCGGGGTTCGAACGACGATCTCGCGGAGACGTTCCATGTTGGCGTTTTCGACGCCGACGGCGAAGAACGCAACCCGTTTGTTGGCCTCGTCGGTTTGCAGACGCTGGGCGGCCTGCCGCACGATATGGTCGGGCTCGCCCTGGGGCTCGCCGTCGGTGATCATGAACACCCATGGGCGGTAGTAAGCGACACCGTTGGCGCGGTATTGCGCCTTGCGCGCCTGGAGCAGGTCCAGGGCCTTCTGGATCCCTCCGCCCATGAACGTCTGCCCTTGAGCCGTCAGCGCCGGCGGCTCGAGCTGGTCAGCCGTCACGAAGTCCTGGATCACCTTGACTTCGTTGTCGAAGGAGACGACGGCCACCTCGACCCGCCTCGAGGCCAGCGGATCCTTGGCCAGATTCTCCCGAAACGTCTGCAGCCCGCGGTTCAAGGCCTCGATCGGCTCGCCTTTCATCGAGCCCGACGTGTCCAGCAACAGAACGCACGGGCACCGGGGCTCCGGGTTTTCCGCAAACTCAACAGCTTCTTCCAGCCGCGTTGGCTCGCCCATAATCACCGCCTGGTTCGTGAAGTGTTCCGCAATCCCCGCCATCCTAAAACACGGACGCGCCCGCCGACGAGAAAAAACGCCGGCTCCTGACCCGGGCGCGACAGAGCTCTGTGGTTTTGCCGTTGCTCGGGTGGGCCGGTTCCGGCTTGATCGCAGGCAGCGGTACCTGGCAAAAGGATCACATGAACGCGACTCGATGGATGGGGGCAGGGACTTGGGCGATGGCGGCCATGGCGGCGTTGTTGCTGGCGGCGGGCTGCCGCTCGCAGCGGCCGGCCGGGCTGGATCCAAGCCGCTACGAAGGCAAGATCCGGGTGGCTTGCATCGGCGACAGCATCACCTATGGCGCTGGCATCGAGGATCGTGAGAGCCATTCTTACCCGGCGGTTTTAGGACAGTTGTTGGGAGAGCGATTCGAGGTGCGCAACTTCGGCGTCAGCGGGGCGACCCTTCTGAAGAACGGCGACCATCCTTACTGGACCCAGCCCGAGTTCGAGGCCGCGACCCGGTTCGGCCCGGATGTGGTGATCATCAAGTTGGGAACCAACGACTCCAAACCCCAGAACTGGAAGCGCTCGGCCGAGTTCGCCCGCGACCTGACAGACATGCTCGTCCACTTCGAGCGCCTTCCCAGCCGCCCCAGGATCTGGCTCTGTCTGCCCGTCCCGGCCTACGAGGAGCGCTGGGGGATCAACGACGATGTCATTGGCCGCCAGGTGATCCCGTTGATCGTCCAAGTCGCCGACAAGAAGCACGTCCCGGTCATCGATCTCTACGACGCTCTCAGCGGACGGCCCGACCTCTTTCCCGACAAGATCCATCCCGATGCGGCCGGGGCCAAACGGATGGCGCAGACGATCCGCGATGCCCTCCTGGCCGTGCGATAGCGGCTTTCCCTGATATTGGCTTAACTCCCTGGCCTGCGCCCATGGGAGCACCCTTCCGCTGGTTGGCCACCACCAGGAGCGGCCATTCGTATAGTGAACCTGTCACCCTATTGGCCTAACTCCGGGCCTGCGCCCGTGGGAGCAACCTTCCGCTGGTTGGCCACCACCAGGAGCGGCCATTCGTATAGTGAACCTGTCACCCTATTGGCCTAACTCCGGGCCTGCGCCCGTGGGAGCAACTTTCCCCTGGTTAGCCAGCACCCGAAGCGGCCGTTCGTATAGTGAACCTGTCACCCTATTGGCCTAACTCCCGGCCTGCGCCCGTGGGAGCAACCTTCCGCTGGTTGGCCACCACCCGGAGCGGCCGTTGGTATAGTGAACCTGTCAC
>CAYWIM010000029.1:0-42312 GCA_964458325.1 uncultured Verrucomicrobiota bacterium | reverse complement strand
CCTTCCGCTGGTTGGCCACCACCCGGAGCGGCCGTTGGTATAGTGAACCTGTCACCCTATTGGCCGGTCTCATCCCGAATCGATCCCGCGGAGGAGCGCGGCCCTTGCGATAACTGCTTTTCAACCCAGGGAGGCGTGCGATATATTCGGACGCGATATGCGCATTGCCTCGAAATACCTGGTTCCGTTGGGTGTCGTCTGCCAAGCGCTTCTGCTGGGGATGGCCTGTATATCGATCCGATCCGCGAGAGCGGCGGGTGAACCGATCCCGCTACCGGAGCATCCCCGGCCGGATTTCCAGCGGGCCGAATGGCTGAACCTGAACGGCCCCTGGCAGTTCCAGCCGGACAAGGGTAACATCGGGCTTTCGGAGAAATGGAGCGGCGGCCAGATCGCGTTTCCGGAGACCATCCGCGTGCCGTTTCCTTGGGGATCGCCGCTTTCGGGGGTCAAGGACGATGCGCCGATCGCATGGTATGCGCGAACGGTGCGGGCGCCGGAATCGTGGCGGGGCCATCGCGTGTTCCTGGTCGTCGGGGCCTGCGATTGGGAGACGCGCGCCTGGCTGGACGGCCAGCCTCTGGGCACCCACCAGGGCGGCTACACGCCGTTCGAGTTCGAGATCACCGGCCTCCTCAAGACCGGCCAGGACCAGCGGCTCGTGCTGCGCGTCGACGACGCCGCACGCCCGTTCAAGCTCGAGGGCAAACAGGGCTACGGCAATGCCCGAGGCATATGGCAGACCGTCTATCTCGAGGCCCGCCCTTCGCTGCATCTGGATCTCATCCATTTCGAGCCGGACCTGGACGCGGCCCGCGTGGCCGTCCGCGCACGGTTTTCGGGGCCGGCTCCCCGCGGCGCCACCCTGGCCCTGCGGTTCCGAACGGGAGATGTGCCCGAAGCGGTCGTCCCGGTGGCGGAGGGGAAGACCGAGCACCGGTTCCGGATGGCCATCCCCCGGCCTCGAGCGTGGTCGCTCGAGGATCCGTTCCTCTATGAGGTCGAGGCCGCGCTGCGCGCCGGCTCGGGCGAGGATCGGGTGTCGACCTACTTCGGCATGCGGAAGATCAGCGTGATGAATCTGCCGGGCACGACCCATCCCTACGTGGCGCTGAACGGCCGGCCGGTGTATCTGCAGATGACCCTGGATCAATCCTATCATCCCGAGGGGTTTTACACATTCCCGAGCGACGCCTTCATGCGGGACGAGATCCTGCGCTCGAGGCGGCTGGGTCTGAACGCCAACCGGCTGCATGTGAAGATCGACGTGCCGCGCAAGCTCTACTGGGCCGACCGGCTCGGGCTGCTGATCATGGCGGACGTCCCCAACAGCTGGGGCGAGCCCGACGCCGACATGCGCCGGGAGATTGACGCGGCGCTCCGCGGCATGATCGCCCGCGACTTCAATCACCCGTCGATCTTCTCCTGGGTGCCGTTCAACGAGACGTGGGGCTTGTTCACCGGCAAGAATCCGAACCGGCGGTATCTTCCGGAGACGCAGGAATGGGTGGCATCAATCTATCGCCTGGCCCGGGAGCTGGATCCGACGCGGCTGGTCGAGGACAACTCGCCGTGCAACCACGACCATGTCGAGACCGATCTGAACTCGTGGCACGCCTACCTGCCGGGCTACGAATGGGGCCAGCATCTGGATCAGGTCTGCCGCGACACGTTCCCCGGATCCAGGTGGAACTTCATCGGCGGGCGCGCCCAGGCCAACCAGCCCTTGCTCAACAGCGAGTGCGGCAACGTCTGGGGATACGAAGGGAGCACCGGCGACGTGGACTGGAGCTGGGACTATCATCTCATGATGAACGAGTTCCGCCGCCACCCGAAGGTCTGCGGCTGGCTTTACACTGAACACCACGACGTCATCAACGAGTGGAACGGCTATTATCGTTACGACCGCACCGACAAGATCACGGGCCTGGACGCCATCGTCGAGGGCATGACGCTGGGGGATCTGCACGCGCCGCTCTACCTGGCGCCCGAAGGCCCCCTCTGCCGCGAGGTCAAGCCCGGCCAGAAGGTCCGCCTGCCGATCTGGGCATCGTTCCTGACCGACCGCGCTCCGTCGGCCACGCTGAGGCTGCGGGCAGCTCTGACGGGTGTGAACAACCTCGGCGCCCCGGAGCAGTTCGGCGAGCAGGTCCACGCCGTGCCGTTCCAGCCGTGGATGTCCAAGGCGCTGACCCCCCTCGAGCTGACGATGCCGGATCATGCCGTCCTGGCGGTCCTGAAGCTCGTTCTCGAGGATGAGAGCGGCGCCGTGCTGCACCGCAACTTCACCGCGTTCCTGGTCCGCGACGGCGCCGCGCCCCGCGACGAGACGATCGGCTCCCTCCGGATCCTCCGGTTCGCTCCAACCAAGTTTTCCAGCGCCGAATGGTCGCGCAAAAAATGGGACGTCTTGGGTGGACTGAAGGTTAACGGGGCCGGTCACGGGCATTTCGAGTATCGCCTGCCCTGGCCCGCGGGGCTCGAGCCCGGCCAGATCGAGGCCGCGTCTTTGCGATTCGAGGCCTCGGCCAAGATCCTGTTCGGCAAGGACCGCGCGGATGCGGCTGCGCTCGAAGGCGACTACATGCGGGGCAAAGGCACCCTGGATCCCAGCCGCAATCCCAACGCGTATCCCATGACCGACACTATCCCCAGCCCGAGCGCCGTGCGCGTGCGTGTCTCCGGGCTGGCGTCCGGACTCTACGATCTTCCGGACGATCCGGCGGATCATCGCGGCATCCTGTCGTGGTCCGCCCAACCCCAGGACCGCAAGTTGCGCGAAGCCGGATCCTATGGCTACCTGATCCAGGCGCCGATTCCGAAGGAAGCCATCGAGCGGGCCGCTCGATCCGGCGAGATTGTAGTGCGATTCGAGGTGGATGCATCCCAGCCGGGCGGGCTGGCCCTTTACGGCGAGCGGTTCGGACGGTATCCGTTGGATCCCACACTGGTATTCTCGATGCGTTCCGCGAGACGATAAACTCATTGAACACGAAACTTGGTTCTGCGTCCTGCTGCGCCCGCCCTTTGGCCACGGCGCGCGCGGAGCGCTCGCCCCACCTCACAAAGGCAGGGCGCGCTGTCATGCGGCTGGCGGCGGCTGCCTCGCTGTTGGCTCTGGGCATCCTGTCCGAGACGCCGGCGTGGGCGGATCCCGACGATCGCTGCTTCGGCATTCGGGCCGTGGATGACCAGACGGGGCGGGGCATTCCGCTGGTCGAGCTCGAGACGGTCCATCACCTGCGGTATGTCACCGACAGCGCGGGGTGGGTGGCGTTCCACGAGCCCGGCCTGATGCGGCAGAAGATCTTCTTCCACGTTCGAAGCCACGGCTACGAAGCTCCCAAAGACGGATTCGGCTTCGCGGGCGTCGTGCTCGAGACGGGGCCGGGCGGCAGGGCCGAAATCCGGATGCGTCGGCTGAACGTGGCCGAGCGGCTGTATCGGATCACCGGGGAGGGCATTTACAGCGACAGCGTCCGTCTGGGGGAGCCGGTTCCGCTGGCTCGACCGCTGGGCGCGGGGCGCGTCGCGGGCCAGGACTCGACGTTCGCGGTGCTTTACGGCGGCCGCATCCACTGGTACTGGGGCGACACATCGCGGTTGAGCTACCCGCTGGGTCATTTCTGGATGGCAGGCGCCACATCGAAGCTGCCCGGCCAGGGCGGATTGGATCCAGCCGTAGGGATCGATCTCGACTATTTCGTGAGCCCGGACGGGTTCAGCCGGCCCCTGGCGCGGATGGGCGTCGAGCGAGGCCTGATGTGGCTCGACGGTTTCCTGGTGGCGCCGGACGGGGCGGGACGGGATCGGATCGTGGCCCATTACGACCATGTCGAGTCCCTGGGCAAATCGTTCGGCCACGGCATGGCCATCTACATGGATGACACGGCCGAGTTCGCCCGGATGCATGCGCTCGAGACCACCAACCGCTGGCGGTTCCCGCGCGGGCACGTCATCCGCCATCGGGAAGGCGGCACCGACTATTTCTACTGCGGCGAAGTCTTTTTGGATGTGCGCGTGCGGGCCGACTTCGCCAGCGTGACGAATCCGGCCGCCTACGAGGCCTGGACGTGCCTGGAGGATGGCTCGGCTTCGGCGTCCGCGAAAGTCCGGCGCGGGGCCGACGGCGCTCCGTTATGGCGATGGACACGGGACAGCGGCCCCCTCGATCCGGACCGCGAACAGCAGCTGGCCGATGCCGGCCAGATCGCCGCTTCGGAGACCTGGCTGAATCCGGCCGATATCGATTCGGGGCAGCGCATTCGCATGCATCGGGGATCGGTCAACTGGAACGACTACCGGAAATGCTGGATCCTGATCGCGACTCAGCAGGGAGGCAGCTCGGTGCTCGGCGAGGTCTGGTATGCCGAGTCGCCCAACCCAACCGGCCCGTGGCGCCGAGCCCGGAAAATCGTCACTCACGACCGCTACACATTCTACAATCCCGTTCACCACCCTTTCTTCGATCAGGATGGCGGCCGGATCATCTATTTCGAAGGCACTTACGCCAACACGTTCTCGGGGAATCCCGACGCGACGCCGCGCTACGACTACAACCAGATCATGTATCGCCTGGACCTTTCGGACGCGCGTCTGCGATCCAGGACGAGCGCGGCGGGCAACGAGGAGCGCACGGCGGTGCGCGCTCCCCGGGTCACGGTTCGAGCCCCAGGAAATGGATGCCAGCTTCGGCCTGAAGCTTCTTGAGATACGCGGGCAGCTGCTGGCGCAACTCCTGCTCCTGGAGCGTCGTTTTGATGTCCTTGAGCGCCTCCGAGAATGAGATCTCGCGGGCGGGAAGCTTCTCGATCAGCTTGAGGATGTGATACCCGAACTCGGTTTCGATGACGTCGCTGACAGCGCCGGGATCGAGGAGGAAGGCAACGCCTTCGATTTCGGGGAGCATTTGGCCGCGGGCCACCGGCGGCACCTCGCCGCCTTTCTGGCGCGTCCCCGTGTCTTCGGAGTGGTCCTGGGCAAGCCGGGAGAAGTCCTCGCCTGCCCGAGCCCGAGCAAGGATCGCGTCCGCCAGCGCTCGTTTCTCCTTCTTTTCCTCCGGTGTGAAGCGCTTCCGGGTTTGCGGATCCTGGGTTAGAAAGAGGATCTGGCGCAGGCGAACGCGTTCCGGGAGAGAGAATCCGGACCGGTTGTCGGTGTAATGTTTTTGGGCGGCTTCGTCGGAGATCTCGATTTTGTTGCGGACTTCGCGGCCGACGACCTCGGCGAACGTCGCGCGCTCGACGAGCCGGGAGACAAACTGTTCATACGGCATGCCGAGGGCGATCAACTGGCGGCGGAAGGCATCCTCGGATGTCCAGCGAGCCTTGATTTCCACGAGCCGCTTGTCGGCCATTTCACGTCCCTTGGCCCGATCGGCTTCCGTCGCGCGAGCCATGAGGAGCTCCGTGTTCACGAGATCCTCGACCAGTTGCCGTTCGATCTGCGAGCGGCGTCCCTCGGGAAGGGTCTGGCCTTGAGAGGCCGCCGTGGCTTTCAGCGCCGTGTATGCCTCGTCCAACTGGTATCGGTAGATGCGGATGACATTGCCGGTCGCGATCAGCTCCTGCCCGAGAATCGGCCCCAGTGCCACTGACCGAGGCGCCAAATTCGTCGCCGGCAGAGGCAGAGGTTCGATCGGCGCCACCTGTGCCAAGGACGTCCATTGGGTTTCGGAGAAGCCCAACGCCAGCACCCATCCGAGCAACACGAATCCCGAACCAAAACGTTGGCGGCACGAATTCCGCCTTCCGAGCACCGGATCGAGCAGCATGAATCTGTTTCTCATAAGTCCCTAGAGGCGGACGACGCGGACTTTTGCGATATCGGGGTCCTTTTGAATTTCCGTCAGAAGCTCGGCGGGCGGCTGGCTGTCCAGGTTCAACACGGTCAGTGCCTGGCCGCCAACCTCATCCCGGTTCAGACTCATGTTCGCAATGTTGACTCCGTGCTTGCTGAGAAGCGTCCCGATGTAGCCCACGATGCCGGGACGATCCTTGTTCGTGAAAAGAAGAAGCACGCCCTTCGGCACGATTTCGACCGTCTGATTGAAGAGGCGAACGATCCGCGGCTCGTGGTGTCTGCCGAAAAATGTGCCTCCGGCTGAGACCCGCTCCCCGTTCGAGAACGCGGCCACATGGAGCCATTCGTTGTAGTCGGTTTCCTCGCTCGATTTGACCGACTCGATCTGCAGGCCCATCGAATGCGCCAGAACGAACGCGTTGACATGGTTGACCTCGCTGCCGCCGACCGACTCGAGGAACGCCTTCGCCACCGCACGCGTGATCGGATCCGTGGGCATCTCGGCCGCTTTCCCGCCATACGTGATCACCAGGCGCTCGTTCCGTTTCGGACCCAGCTGCGACACAAGCCTCCCCAGCTTCTCCCCTAATCCAAGGTAGGGACGAACCAACTCGAACGTCTTCACGTCCATGTTGGGTATGTTCACCGCGTTCCGGACCGTTCCGTTCAAAAGATAATCGATGATGGCCTCCGCCACCTCGATCCCGACGTTGTCCTGCGCTTCCTTGGTGCTTGCGCCCAGATGCGGCGTCATGATCACCTGCGGCAAGGCGCGGAGAGGAAAATCAGCCGCCGGCGGCTCCTTTTCGTAAACGTCCAGCGCCGCCCCAGCCACTTGCCCGCTCTGAATCGCCTCGTGAAGATCCGCCTCGTTCACAATCCCGCCCCGAGCACAATTCAGCACCCGCACGCCCTTCTTCATGAGCGCGAACGCCTTGCTGTCGATCATGCCCCGCGTCTCGTCTGTCAGCGGCATATGAACCGTGATGAAATCGCTTTGAGCATAAAGCTGATTCAAATCGACGATCTCGACCTGTGACGATTTGGCGCGGCTGGACGACAAATAAGGATCGTGGGCGAAAACGATCATTCCAAATGCCTGTGCCCTTTTGGCAACTTCAGTGCCGATTCGACCCAATCCGATTATCCCGAGCGTCTTGCCATTTAACTCCGTTCCTTGGAACGCCTTGCGATTCCATTCCCCGTTCTTAATTGACTGGTTGGCTTGTGGAATTTTTCGCGCGAGTGACATCAACATCGAGAATGTGAGTTCAGCGGTGGAAATGGTATTTCCACCCGGCGTGTTCATCACTACGACGCCGTTTTGTGTGGCCGCTTCGACGTCGACATTATCGACCCCAACACCAGCGCGTCCGACCACCTTCAGATTCTTGCACGCCTCGATGACTCGCCGGGTCACCTGCGTTTCGGATCGAATCACGAGCGCGCTCATGTCGCGAACCAGCGGGAGAAGCTCCTCCTCAGAATGTTTTCGCGGCAAAACGGTCACTTTGAACCTCGGCTGCTGCTGCAGCAGGGCAATTCCTTTGGCTGAAACCGGATCGCAAACTAAGATTTTCATATTTGAAGTGAGCGCCAATGATAAATGCACCCACCGCAAAAGGTCAATGCGAATGGGCGGTGAAAAACGGGGTGGATAACCCGTGAAATCCTCTTATTCACTTCGAGCGTGCCGGCAGCCCAAGGGTTATTCACCAGGAGAATATACGCGCAAGTCCTTGGGGCGGTCTTGACAGGGCGAAAAAACTAAATTATCCACAATGCTTAATACGGGTATTTCTTTTATATCTTAATTCAGTAATAGTAGGTGCCATGAAATTTACCGTCAGCAAGGACCAGCTTATGCGGGGCCTGCAGGCCGTCCAGAATATTGTCGGGTCGCGGACGACGCTGCCGGTGTTGTCCAATGTGCTTTGCCGCGCCGAAGGAGATCGCCTGCAGTTCGTCGCCACCGACCTGGACATGACGATCAGCTGCACCGTCGAGGCCCGGATCGAACGAGCAGGCGCAAGCACCGTGCCCGTAAAGAAATTCTTCGGTATCATCAAGGAACTTCCTGTGGCTGAGATAGATATCGATGTAAACGATCGCAACATATTCAGCGTTCAGGCGGCTTCTTCCTACTACAAGATCCACGGTCTGCCGGCCGAAGAGTTTCCACCGTTCCCAACCATTGCCGAGGAAAAAAGGGTCGAGCTTCCCCAGGAGAAGGTCGCTGGAATGTTGCGCAAGACGGGCTACGCGACTTCGAGCGACGAGTCGCGTTATGTCCTCAACGGCATTTACTTCTGCGTGCATGACAGCAAGCTGCTAATGGTTGCCACCGACGGGCGGCGGCTGGCCCTTGTCGAAGAGGAGATCGAGGTGCCCGCCGAGGTTCACCACGAGTTCATTGTGCCCAGCAAGGCAATCGGTGAACTGACGCGGCTCCTGCAGCCAGGCGGTTCTTTGGTCATCACGGCATCGGGCAACCAGGCCTCGTTCAAGATGCAGGACGAGAAGAATATGCCGATGATCTTGATTTCCAAGCTGATCGAAGGCATCTACCCCAATTACAGGCTCGTGATTCCTTCCGAGTGCAAGGATCGCGTCTCCATGGCCAGGGAGGAATTGCTCCAGGCACTGCGCCGGGCCGAGCTCATGACCAGTGACAAGTCCAATTCGGTGAAGCTCAATTTCACCCGGAACAACCTGTCGATCACAGCCAACTCCCCTGAAATCGGCGAGGGTCGCGAGAGCATCGCGATCAACTACTCGGGGCCGGACTTGTCGATCGCGTTCAATCCCGTCTTCCTGATGGATCCGCTGAAAGTCCTCGAGCAGGACGAGGTCTTTTTCGAGTTGGTGGACGAGCTGAGCCCCGGCGTGGTCAAGATCAACGGTCCTCCGACCTTCCTCTATGTGCTGATGCCTCTGCGGACCGTTTAACGCTTCGAGGCTTTGCGGCAGCGCCGAATGCCAGATAAAAGCATTTTACGACTTCTTGCCATCGCCGGTTCGGTTCTGTTGCTGGACCAGTTGACCAAGAGGATTATCCTGGTGTCGATGTATTATGGGGAAAGCCACGTCGTCGTGCCCGGATTCTTCAAGCTGGTTTACCTCGGCAACACGGGCGCCGCATGGAGCCTCTTCTACGGGAACAACCAGATCCTGGCGGTCGTGTCGGTGGGCGCCTGTTTGTTTCTGTTCCTGGCTCGACGGCATTTCGAGGTGCAACGCCTGATGGGACAGGTCTCCCTGGGCTTGATCCTGGGCGGGATCGCTGGGAACCTCCTGGACCGCGTCCGGTTGGGCCATGTGGTCGATTTCCTCTACTTCTACCTCGAGCGCCGCGGAGGGCCGGAGCTGGGATTCCCCGCGTTCAACGTTGCCGACATGGCCATATGCAGCGGCGTCGGACTCGTGCTGTTGCTTGCCCGATCTCATGCGCAGATGGCAGGGGGCGCGGCTCGGCTCAGAGGCCCATGAACCCCTCATCCCAGGACGGAACACCGCTTCGCATGGATATGGAGGCTGCAGCCAGTGTGACTGGTCCTCTGGCGGACGTCTGCGCGCCATTCGCTGCGCGCCCTGGTACCGATTCTCGGGGCAGCCAATCCTACAACAGCGAGTTCGATCCCATCGGATGTGCTTTTCTCGGCGGGCCGACCGCGGCCGGCAAGAGCGAGATCGCCCTGCTCTTCGCTGAGCAGACTGGCGCCGAGATCGTAACCGTCGATTCCATGCAAGTTTATCGAGGGCTCGACCTCGGCACGGACAAACCGTCGGCCGAGATGCGCGCGCGTGTGGCGCACCACCTGATCGATGTGGCCGATCTCCAGACCGCGTTTAGCGCCAACGATTTCCGGAGGCTTGCCCTCGAGGCCATCCAGGCCATGCGCGGCCGCGGTCGAATCCCTCTTTTGGTTGGCGGGACTGGGCTCTATTTCAAGGCACTGCTCGAGGGTTTGGGCGCCGCTCCAGGCGCGTGCGCCGCGCTGCGCCGCGACCTCGAGCGGCAACCGATCCATCAATTGCTCGAGGAGTTGCGAGTTCGAGACCCGGAGACTTTTGCGACGATCGACCGCCGCAACCCGCGCCGGATCATTCGAGCGGTCGAGGTGATCCGCATCACGGGCCGCCCGTTCAGCGCACAGAAATCGGCCTGGGTCCGCGGCGGGCCGGGCCGGAAATCCGAATCGTGCTGGTTCCGTGTGATCGCGCGGAAGCCCGAGGATCTGAAGAAGCGCATCGACGATCGGGTTGATCGGATGTTTCGGCAGGGTCTGGTTGAAGAGACAGAGAAGCGGCTGGCCGATGGATTGAGGGGCAATCCGACCGCGATGCAGGCCATCGGCTACCGCCAGGTGGTCGAATACCTGGACGGCCAGTGGTCCCTGGCCGAGACGGTTCGGCGGGTCAAGATACGCACCTGGCAGTATGCGCGGAGGCAGCTGACGTGGTTCAGGCGGCAGGCCCCGGCTGCCCGGTGGCGCCATGTCGAGCCGGGCGAATCCGCCACCGCGGTGGCCGCGGACCTGGCGCGCGATTACCGCGATTTCATGGCACGAAAATCGCTGGATCAGGGTTGTTCCAACATTTGTGAAAGCATTAGCACTGCATCCTGAGCGGGAGATCGAGAAGGTCTTTTTGGCGGGGCTGGAGACGCGCGAGCGCTCGAGCTGGGACCTTCGGGATTCGATGGACGAGCTGGCGCAGCTCACGGCGACGGCGGGCGGCCGCGTCGTGGGCGAAGGGATTCAGAAGCTCGATCGTCCGGTGGCGGCAACCTTCTTCGGGTCCGGCAAAGCCGCCGAGTGGGCGGTGCGCTGCCAGGAGCTCGGCGCTGACACCATCATTGTTGATGACGATCTCACCGCCGCGCAAAGCCGCAACCTCGAACGCGTGCTCCAGCGCAAGGTGCTGGACCGGACGTCGCTGATCCTGGACATATTCGCCCAGCGGGCGCGAACGCGCGAAGGCAAGCTCCAGGTCGAGCTGGCCATCCTCGAGCATCTGCTCCCGCGGCTGACTCGGTACTGGGAGCATCTCTCCCGCCAAAAAGGCGGCATCGGCATGCGCGGCGGCGAGGGAGAGACGCAGCTCGAGGCCGATCGCCGCAAGGTGCAGGAGCGGATCGTGCGCATCGGCAAGGAGCTCGAGTCCGTGCGGCGCCAGCGCCAGACCCAGCGGCAGGGCCGGCGGCGGCATCAATGGCCCCTGGCCTCCCTCGTGGGATACACCAATGCCGGCAAGTCCACCCTCTTCAACGCGCTCACCGGCGCCGGAGTGTTCGTCGAGGACAAGCTCTTCGCGACGCTGGATCCCACCATTCGCCGCCTGGTTCTGCCGACTCGCCAGAGCGTCCTGCTGTCCGACACTGTTGGATTTATCCGCAACCTCCCGCACCGGCTGGTCGAGGCGTTCAAAGCCACTCTCGAGGAGGTGGTCCAGGCGGATCTGCTGCTGCACGTGGTCGACGCCAGCAACCCGCGCGTCGAAGACCAGGTTCGCGCCGTCAACGACGTGCTCGAGGAGATCGGCGCGGGGGGTAAGCCGACCCTCACTGTGCTGAACAAGGTGGATCGGTTCGGCGACCGCGCCGCGATCGAGAACATGCTGGATCGATGCCCGCGCGCGGTGGCGGTGTCGGCGCGCACGGGCGAGGGGTTCGATGCCCTGTGCGCCGAGGTGGGCGGGCTGCTGCGGCCCATCCGGCAGTGGATCGATCTGGAGATCCCGCACGAGGCCTCGGGTGTGATCGCCCAGCTGCATGCCTCGGGCGAGGTGATCGCCTCCGATTACTCCGGCCCGCGGGCCCGGCTCCAGGCGCGCGTTCCCCCCCACCTGGTCTGGCAGTTCCAGCCGTTCATCGTGGGCGCCTCATGAGCCAGGCCGGGATCCCATCGGCTGCGCGCCCCGCGGATCGGCCGTGGGCGTCCCCGGTCGAGCCGGGCGGGCCCCGGATGAAAGACATGCCGGTCGCCGAGCGGCCCCGCGAGCGGCTGGCCCGCCACGGCGCCGATCGCCTGAGCAACGCCGAGCTGCTGGCGATCCTCCTGCGAACCGGCACCGCCGGGGCCTCCGCCCTCGAGATCGCCCAGGTCCTCCTTAGCCGGTTCCAGTCGCTCGATGGGCTTGCGCGGGCCCCGCTCATCGAGATCGAATCCGTGCGCGGCGTCGGGCGCGACAAGGCGGTCGCATTGAAAAGCGCCTTCACGCTGGCGCTGCGCCTGGCCGAGGAGACCCGCGAGACGGCCCCCGTGCTCGATACTCCCGCCCGCGTCGCCGATCTCCTCCGCGAGGCCAACCGGCAATACGATGTCGAGCATTTCCAGGTCGTTCTGCTCAATACCCGCCGCCAGCTGATCCGCGTCGCCTCGATCTCGCAAGGAACGCTCGACACCCTTCTGGTCCATCCGCGCGAGGTGTTCAAGGCCGCCATCAATGCCAACGCATCCGCCGTCGTCCTCGCCCACAATCACCCGAGCGGCGACCCCGCCCCTTCCGAGGCAGATATCCAGGTGACTCGGGATTTGATCCGCGCCGGACAGCTGCTAAAAATCGAGGTGCTGGATCACGTCATACTCGGCCGGCGCGCGCCAGATCGGCCGGTGGATTACGTGTCGCTGCGCGAGCTGGGCTATTTTTACACATGAAAACGAGCGAGTCGGCTGGTCCGGATTTCCCCGGAGGATCTCCAGGCCCGCGCATACACCCGACGGCGATCGTGGATCCCGAGGCCGAGCTCGATTCGACGGTCGAGGTGGGGCCGTACGCGTTCATCCAGGGCCGCGTTCGGCTCGGCCCCAACTGCCGGGTGGGCCCTTACGTCTATCTGACCGGGCTTGTCCTGGCCGGAACGGGCAATGTGTTTCATGCGGGTGCGGTGATCGGGGATGCGCCGCAGGACCTCAAATACAATGGCCAGCCGACGCGGGTCATCATCGGCGACTCGAACTGCTTTCGCGAGCACGTCACCGTCCACCGATCCAATCGGGAGGAGGAGGATACCGTGATTGGGGACCACAACTTCCTGATGGCGCACAGCCATGTCGGGCACAACGCGCGGGTGGGCCATCATGTCATCCTGGCCAATGGCGCCCTCCTGGGCGGGCACACCGTCATTCAGGATCGGGCGTTCATCTCGGGCAACTGCCTGGTGCACCAGTTCGCCCGGGTGGGCACGCTGGCCATCATGCAAGGCGGCGCTGGGATCAGCCAGGACCTGCCGCCGTTTTGCATCGCCCGTGAAAGGAACCGGATCGCGGGGCTGAATGTGGTGGGAATGCGCCGGGCCGGATTCACGGCCGCGCAACGGAACCAGTTGCGGCAGCTCTATCGCGAGCTGTTCCGGAGCGGGCGAAACCTGCGGGCTGCCGTCGAGGACGCCCGCGCTCGGTATCCAGGCGAGCCCGCCGTCACGCTGCTGGATTTCGTCGCGCAGGCCCGCCGCGGGATCTGCCGCCACAAAGGGTCCCGATGGGATCCGCAGGAGCGCCTGGCCGGCGATGCCCCGGCCGAATAGGTCTCGTCGCGAGGCGCCCCCTCTTGCGAGGTCTGCTCCGAAGCCCTCGTGAAAGCGACCGAGGGGCTCGTCCGGCCCATTACAGCGATAGCCGGAAGAAACGCTGCGGCTCGGGCCCAATCGCGTTGGTGTAGGGGCTGGTTGCGCCGGAGATCGGCGCATAGGTTCCGAGGATGTTGGTCGCCGTCTGCAGCGTGAAATGGGGGGTGTCCCAACGGAGGATCACGTCTGCGCCGCTGCGCTCGATTCCCAGAACGGGTCGGCTGATCAGCGGATATAACTGGGACTGGGGCACGGGCTGCTTCGGGATGCCGGTGGCGGACCAGCTCAGCTTCGCCACCGCGCCCCCGGTCTTTTCATAGTATTCGAGCACGAGGTCGCTCTTGGCATTCGGGAGCGCCAGCGTGCCGCTCCATCAAGGCCGGCGCGCCGTCAAACGGGCTGGGAGGCGCGTCCTCGGTATAGGTGGGATTGTTGTAGTAGCTGCCGCTCAGGCCGGCGCCGGCGCCCGGCACGACGCCCGGGGCCAGCACGTCCAGCACGGCCACGACGCTGGTGACCGATCCGTACATATTCGCCACCACCACGTCATAAAAGCCGCTGTTGGCGATCTGCGCGTTCGGCACGGAAAGCGCCGCGCTCGTCTGGCCCGCCAGGTCCAGCCCATTGAAACGCCACTGGTAGCTCAACGGGTACCCGATCGCGACATGGCCATCAGCTCCCACCTGGAAATTCCCGGTTTCGCCAACATGCACGACCGCGCGGACCGGCGCGTTCGTGACGGTGGGAACGGGATCCAGCACCGTGAGGGTGACCTCGGCGCTGACGCTTGGCCCATAGTTGGCCGGACCAATGGGCCGCCTATCCTGGCGGCTTTGGGAGAATCGGATGAAAGCGGCTTGCATGGATCTCACAGAGCGACGGCCTGCCGAGGATTCAATCTGGTGAACTTGGAATGCCCGATCCGGACATGGCCCAGGTTTTGGCCTGCTTTGAGGCCGATGACCATTCCGTAACTTTTCAAATGGGGCAGGCTATTTGAGTTGAAGCAGTTGAACATCGGCGCGGCGCGCCTCGGGCGTGACCTTGAGCCGCGCCATGCTGCCGTTCTGGTAGCTGCCCTCGACAATGGTCTGGCGCGGGGCGTGCAGCTTGAAATCCACGTCCCACTCTTTCGGCCAGGCGGGAAACAGAAAGACGCGCTGGCCGTCGGTTTGCATGAGCATGGACTGAAAGGCCTTCATCAGCACACCGCCGTGATCCTGGTCGGGTGTCCAGTCGTAGTTCGGCCCCCAGAACGCGGGGAAACGTTCGTTGCGATCATGGCTGCGGGCGCGGCTGACGACGGCTCGGCGGGCATCGTCGGCGAGGCCGAGGCAGGCCATGAAGATGTCGTCCTGGCGCCAGCCCGAGTGGCCCCGGTCCCCGCGATGCTCGAGTGCCGTCAAGGCCCAATCGGCGTTGGGCCGGTTGAAGGCAAAGAGGCGGAAGGGAAACACCGCGTAGAGCTCCGGGTTCTCGACATTGCGCTTGTCAGCGAAGAACTCGGCAGGCGCGAGCGCCTTCCTGCCATCGATCTGGCGCACGGGGATCGGCGGAAGCTTGTTGCGGAGGCGTTGCCAGAGTCCGCGTTCAGCAGGGGAGGCGAGTTCAGCGGGCATGGCCAGCAGGCGTTCGGTGAGAGCGATGCAGCCCGCGAGCTCGGGCGCGGCGTTGGTGCAGCGCCACCAGGTTTCCAGGGCTTGCGAGGGGTGCATGACGAGTTTGCCCTGCGCGTTCGTGGGATAGTGCTGGTCGAAGAAGATCAGGATTTCGCGCACAAACGGGAGCGCGGTCTGATGCAGGAATGGGGAATCGAGCGTGTGATCGTAAAAGTCGAGCATCATCCAGGCGAGCTCGAGGCCGCCGACCCACTCCCACTTGTGCCAGCCGCTCTCCTGGAGCTTGTCGGCGCGCTGCTCGAAGGGCGTCCAGCCGTAGGTTTCGCTGAAGACCGCGCCCCAAAACATGATGCACTCGGGGTAGAATGCGCCGTCATGGCCGAGGTAATGCCGCGTGCGGTATTTACAGAGCGGGAGCAGCTCGCCGGCATACATCCGGAAGAGGGGACGCTGGAGATCGAAGTCGCCCGAGGCGCAGAGGCTGATGTAGGGCAGACGGGTGTTCTGCCACCAATAGCCCGGACCCCACCGGCGGTAATCCGGATCCATTTCCGTGTCGCCGGGAGGGACGGTGAAGATCGAGCCGTTGAACTTGATCGGATACGCGCCGCGCCCGGCGGACGCGGTGATGAATCGCTGGAGGTGAACCATCTGGCTGACGTAGGCCGCTTCGTCGCGAACGATGGGGGCGGTGTTGTCCGCGACGGGCCTGCCGTTGACATACAGCCGGCAGCCGTTCGCCGCGCCGTCCGCCACGGCGGCGACATGCGTCCACCGATTTGCCGGCACGGCATCCGGGAGCGTCAATTCGGTCTCCCCACAAATGAAACGCAGGCTGTTGCCGGGATAGGTGTCGAACAGGAAACCGTCCCGCTGGCCAGGTGTGATTTTATCGACGATCCGCGCCCCGCCGCTCCCGAGCCTGCCTGGTTTCAACCACGCCTCGACGGTGAGGCCCGCGGAGAATGCCCACGCCGCGGAGCGGGCCACAACCCGCGGTTCCAGGTTCGAGCCCGAGAAGATCAGGCTGGATTCAGATGGCACATCTTTGGCGCGATCGAGCCCGGCGCATTGGACAATCTCGGCGTCGGAAAGCGGTTTCCCGAAAAGGCTCACGCGGCCAAGCTGGCCCGCGAACCGATTGCCGCCGGCTTGATCCAAACCGATCCGGACCGAATGCTGATTTCGGGGCACAATCGAGGTGAAAGATGCCCTGGCGCCGGTGGGGATCGACGCGCGGATCCAGCTGCGCTCCCAGAACTCGTTCCACCAGGTTTCATGCGAAGCCTGGCGCGCCGCGAAGTCCTGCGCCTCGACGCCGCGGATGGCGTCGTCCATGCCAGCTTGCCACTGTTCGGGTGTGGAGGGGTGGCGGGTGAGGACGAAAATGCTGAAGCGATGCGACGTCCCCCGGGGCGAGCGCAGACGCAGGCCATCGAGTCCTTCGCCCCCGACCGCCGTGATGACGGCGCCAAACGTCCGATGGAGCAACGGATCCGGTTGCGGGAAGCCGGTCAGCCCTTGGATTTCCGCCATCATTTGGGGTCCAACCGACTTGATGTTGTGATGGAACCAGCCGATGCGATTGCCCGGGAGGACAAGGAGGGTGTCGGGTTCGACGATCGCCGCCGCGGCTTGTTGGCCGGACTCCTTGCGGTTCATCATCACGTCGCTGACCTGCAATTCGGCCAACGCCTGTTGGTGAGCACGCCAAAGCTCGATGGCTGCCGTGGCTTCGAGCGGAACGGTGCTCCTGGCCACGACCTGAATGACCGGGTGATTCGCGTCCACCCAGAGGCGGAGATGGGTTTCCGGAGGATCGCCCGCGGAGATTTCGATGCATCCTGCGTTCAGCTTGAGTTCTTGTCGGAACGCCTTGCCGGCACCGAATGGATTCGGCTCAAAATGAACGCGCACCTTGCCGACCTTGACCAGGCGGGCATTGTCGTCCCATGCGTCGGTCTTGCCGATGTAGAAATGCAGGTCGCCTTCGGGGGTCGCCCAAGCGTTGAGCGCGATGTCGCCGTTGCCGAGCGGCATCGAGCCGTGGTGATTGGCGCTGGGCGAGTTCCAGACCACGTTGTATCGATCCACCGGCGCGGCGCCGTTCGTCGAGACCACAAAAGCCAAACCGCACGCCAGCCCGAAAGCGTTCATCGTCTTCATGGCTTGAGATCGAATTCACCGAGCTGAATGGGATAACGGCCGTATTCGCGCACCAGTTTGACGATCAATGACGCCGCCCATCCGCTCCGGGCATTTGGCGATCCACACCATGGCGTCGGTTTGCCCGATCAGCCCAGTTTGAATTATACTGGTTCCAGAAAAGCTCAAGCGCCAAAATGGCGATCGGGCAATTCGGAGCCATTGGCAGTGGGTGTGTGAAAAATTCCTGCGATTCTCTCGGTCGACTCCCCTTAAACCGTTCAGTGCTTAACAGATTTGCCCTGCGCCCGAGGTGCGAAAATCCGGCTTTCCGCGCTTGACACGGACCGTCAAACCATAGAGCATCTGCCTATTATCGAGGCAGGGGCTGCTCTGCCGCCGAAGGGATTATGTCATCTCGGTTGAATAGCTGGAGGAGAAAAGAATGAAGAAGATTTTTGCTTTTGCGTCAACAGTTGCACTGGCGATCGCGGCCAATGCCCAGGTCGTATTCTACGACGATTTCGAGTCCGGAACGATGGATAAATGGACCGCCACGTCCGCAGCCACTCCCAATCCTCTGACGATCATCAGCACGAACAAAGTCCCGGAAGGCGGCGTCTACAGCGCCCACCTGAACACCTCCGCAGACCGCATGCACCATAACGTCATCGCCGACAATGGTGGATCCGAGGTCAGCGGTTACTCGTTCTTCAGTTCCTACTGGTATGACGCTGCAAACTCGCCCACTCGATACTACAACGAAGTCCGAGGGTATGCCCCCACGACCAATTCGGTTGGGAACGGATTGCCCAATGGCGGAACCGCCGCTGACGGCTCGCTGGCGCAGTTGTTTGCCATCGGCAAGTACAATTCAGTGACCCTTGCCGGCGAGGTGTATGATGGCACCAAGTATCAGGCGCGTGTCACATTTGGATCCAACGCGGGTTGGTTCAACCTGAACGGTGAGGGGACGCCGAATCGTTCCGAAGGCTGGCATAAATTTGACATCGAGCGGTTGCCGGATGGCACGACCATTAACTTCTACGTTGACAATGTCCTGAGCCGCACGATCACAGGGGCAGCCGCGCAAGACTGGGATACCGTGATCATGGGGGGGGGTATCGGAACGGGTGTTGGTGACGCTTATTGCGATGGAATCTTCCTGGCAGTTCCGGAGCCTTCGACGATTGCGCTCGGGCTGCTCGGCGGCCTCGGGCTCCTGGCCCGCCGCTTTCGGAAGTAACCGTTCACATTGCTGCTTTCATGAAGGCTGCCCTCGGGCAGCCTTTTTGTTGCGGATCGGCAGTTCACGGTCAGGGGCAGCTCAAAGGGCCGGGCAGTGAATCGCCGGCTTCCTGCGCGACGCTTCCAATCCCTGCTGGAACGCGGAATTCATACCGCAAACGTGTGGCGCCTGAGGGCGAAGATCCGAGTTGGCCTTCAGGCTTCGCCAGGCTAGGCGTTGCCTTTGGGCCACGCCAAGGGAACGCCCTCACGGACCAGGAGGCCCTGGTACTCGCGCAGCAGATCGGGCTTGGCCCTGACCTCGCGCGGCGCGCGTTTCTTTTCCAGGCAAAAGGCGGCCAGCGCCCCGGCCGCCTCGCCGATGTTCCATTCCACCGGGTGCAAGCGATAGCATCCGTTGGTGATGTGGGTGACGCCCAGGTTCTTGCAGCCCGCGAGGAGATTCTCGACGCGTCGAGGGATGAGCGCCCCGAGCGGGATCTGGAACGGCAGCGATGCGATGTCGATGTAGTTGTCGCCGCCGGTGCTGGGATGCAGGTCGATCCGGTAGCTGCCGATGCCGACCGAGTCCGAAAACACCTCGGCCTGGACGGCTTCGCGCCTGGCGCCTGTCGTCTGGATTCGGGCATCGGCGCCCACATGCTGCTCGACGACGGTGAACTCGGCCCGGATGCGGCGGCTTTCGCGGATGTAGGGATATTTCGCCATGCCATCCTCGGTGCCGACGATGTCGGGGCGGAGGCGGAGGCCTTTCCAGCCGGCGCCGCCGTCGGGCCGCGGAGCTTCCGTCTGCAGCCAATAGAGCAGGGAGAAACTCAATTCCTTGGCGCCGCGGAGATGCCGGATGGCTTCCTCGGCGGACACCTCGAACGGATTGCCCAGGAGGTAATCGTTCTGCGGCCAGTTCACCAGCGTGACGTCGCCGTCGTAGGCGCCCGGGGCGAAGTTGCTCCGGTCGACGATTCGCCGATAGACGAAGAAGCCGCCCGCTTTCTCCGCGTTGAAGCCGTAATCTCGCGGCTGCAGAGTGGCGGGGTGGGAATAGACGAAGCTGAACAGCTTGCCGGGCCACGGGGGCTGGATCGAGGGGACATAATCCCGCCAGAACGCATACGAATCGGGCTTCCCGATGGTATGATCCGCTCCATGAATGTACTCGAGGGGGAAACACCAAGTGAATGCCTGCATGTTGTGCGGGGCGGCGGCTTCGGGGGCATGGGGCTCCCCGGTCTCCTTGCGCGGCTCGGCGCCTGTCACGTGCTCAGTTCCTGTCAACGGCAGGAGGTCGCCCATCTCGGTGGCGTCGACAAACCAAGGGGCCCTCAGAACCAGGTCATTGCCCGACTCGAGGCTGCGCACAAGCACGCCTGTTACCTTGTCGCCGGCCGTGTCGGCCGAGAGGGGCCGGCGCCGAAGCAGGAGGCGGATTCGCATTCCGGCGACGAACGGCGCGAGCATCTCCTCGAGGGCCGCCAGGGCGATCCGGGGCTCGTGGCAGAGCCGCGACACCGAGCCGTTGCCGGGATTGAGCTGCTGCCTGGCTCGCGCCTCGGCGGTGAGCGGGAAATTGCGGCGATAATAATCGCGGATCCGCCGCCGCAGATCGAGGTAGCTGCGAGTGCCTCCGTGAGTTTCGATCCATGGGTTTTCGTCCGGAGGCACGGCTTGGGCCGTGAGCTGGCCGCCAATCCAATCGGTCTCCTCGGTCAGGATCACGCGGGCGCCATTGCGCGCCGCGGCGAGGGCTGCCGCGCAGCCGCCCAGGCCGCCTCCGATGATCACGAGGTCGGCGGCGATCTCCTTGCGTGGCGCGCGCGCGAGACCGAGGGCCGAAGAGCTTCCCGCCCGGCTTCGAGCCACCAGCCCGGGTGCAGCCGCGGCGGCTGGAGCCGCAAGGCTCATGCCCTTGAGGAAGCCGCGTCGAGATAGGCTGGCGGGTTTCATATCCGTCAAATTGCTGGGAATTGCCCAGCGATGCAACTCTCGATTCGGCTGGCTAGAGGCGGGCCGAACCCGTATGTTCGCGGCCATGTCGGGAGCGGTGATCGAAGCCCGGGATCTGGGCAAGGATTATGGGAGTGTGAAGGCCCTGGATGGGGTGACGCTCGAAGTGTCGCCGGGGACGATCGGTTTGCTGGGCCCGAACGGGGCGGGGAAGACGACCTTCATGAAATGCCTGCTGCAGCTGATCCCATTCAACCGGGGATCGGCCACGCTGCTGGGTCGGGACGTGGGGCGCGAGGGGCGGGAGATCCGCCGGCGGGTGGGATACACTCCCGAGCAGGACGGTCACATCCCGGGCATGGTGGGGTGCGAATATGTGACCTACTGCGCGCAGCTTTGCGGGCTGCCGTTTTCGGCGGCTCGCCAGCGGGCGCATGAGATGCTCGATTTCGTGGGCATGGGCCAGGAGCGGTATCGAAAGATCGAGACGTATTCGACCGGGATGAAGCAGCGGCTGAAGCTGGCGCAGGCGATCGTGCACGATCCGGCGATCGTGTTTCTGGACGAGCCGACCAACGGGCTGGATCCGCGCGGGCAGGTGCAGATGCTCGAGCTGGTGCGGAGCCTGTGGCACGATCATGGGATGACGGTGGTCCTCTCTTCGCATCTTCTCCAGGACGTAGACCGCATCTGCGAGCAGATCGTCATCATCGCCCGGGGCCGGGTGCTGGTTCATGACCGGCTGGAGGCGCTGAAGGCGCGCCGGCCGGGATCGGCGGAAGTGATACTGGCCAGCCGGCAGGCCGATCTGGTCCAGGCGTGCTCGAGGCGCCAGTGGCCCGCCGAGGTTCTCCCCAACGGCCATGTCCGGGTCGAACATCGAGCCGCGGACTTGAATCCGCTGTTGCAGCTGTTGCACGAGATGGACCTGTCCCCGATCGAGATCATCCCGAGCCCGAACGCGCTCGAGGAGCTGTTCGTGCAAGCCCTGGAGACCGCCCATGCCCCTGCATGACACCCGATATCAGCACTGGGACGGGGTCCACCGGGGCATATGGAGCCGGCGCGCCACCATCGCCCGGAACGCGCTCAAGGGATGCTGGCAGAACAAGTGGACCCGGTATGTGGTGAGCGTGTGCTGGACTCTGAGCCTGACGCAGGCGATGGTTCTGTTCCTGATCGGGCAGCTGCTGGTCAAGGACAGCAGCCTCTACGATTGGGTGGACCAGCTGCATCCGCAGATGCAGGCCCTGGTGCGCTCCTTTGTGGCCTGGCTCGAGGTGAATCCAAAGATCTCCGTCGGCGTAACCCAGAGCCTGCTTTTCTCGGTCTTTGCCTGGCCGCTGCGGATCCTCACGCTGGTGGCCATCGCCCTGGCCATCCCCCACCTGGTCACCCGCGATCTGGGGAGCCAGGCCATCACGATCTATGCCGCCAAGGCGCTGACGCGAATGGACTACATCCTGGGCAAGCTGGGCGGCCTGCTGGGGCTGATGGCGCTGACGTGGCTGGGACCGCTGCTGGCCGCATGGTTCCTGGGGAATCTGCTGGGGCCAAGCTGGCACTTCTTCTGGCACTCGCGCGCGGCGCTGGGCGCGGTGCTGCTCTACGTGGGGCCATCCATGGTGTTCCTCGGGCTGCTGGCGCTGGGAATCTCCGCGATCTCGGCCCAGGAGAAGGCGACGGTGAGCATCTGGATCGGGCTTTGGCTCCTGGGGAACTCGCTGGTGCCGATTGCCCGCGAGACGCGGGCCTGGCTCAAGTATGCGAGCCTCACCTTCGACCTCGACCAGATTTCGCTGGCGATCTTCGATCCGGTGGCGCACATCCGGGTGGCGCAGGAGAACGTGCCGCTGGTGGGGATGCTGCTGCAGGACCTGCCGGCGCGGAAGCTGGCGGTGTGGGCGCATCCGGAGCTGACCGGGGCTCTGATCGGCCTGGGGATCATGCTGGCTGCCGCGCTATTCATCCTCTACCTGAGGATCAAACCCGAATGACGCCGCTCATCCAGGCCCGCGAGCTCAGCCGGTGGTACGGCATTGTCATGGGGCTGAACAATGTCAGCTTCGACGTGCCGCCGGGTCTGACGGGCCTGGTTGGCCCCAACGGCGCCGGCAAGAGCACGCTTCTCCAGATCGTCACCGGCCAGCTCCAGCCCAGCTCCGGAACTCTGACGGTTTTCCAGGAGCCGCCCTGGAACAATCCCCGCGTGCTGAGCCGGCTTGGCTATTGTCCGGAAAGCGAGGCGGTGCCGCGCGAGCTGATGCCGCTGGACTGGCTCACGGGGCTGGGATGCCTGAGCGGCCTGGATGCCGCCGCCGCCCGAAGCCGCGCGGAGGCCACGCTGGATCGAGTCCGGCTCGACCGCGAGCACTGGCAGCGGCGGCTGGGCCAGTACTCGAAAGGCATGCGGCAGCGCGTCAAGCTCGCCCAGGCGCTGCTGCACGACCCGCGCCTGCTGGTGCTGGACGAGCCGATGAACGGCCTGGATCCGCTGGGCCGACAGGAGATGGCCCAGGTCCTTCAGCACCTGGCCAGCCAGGGCGTCAGCATCCTGATCTCGAGCCATATCCTGGCCGAGCTCGAACCGCTCTGCCCCCACATCCTGATCCTGAACTGGGGCCGCGTGCTCGCGTCAGGCGGCCGGCGCGATATCCGGTCCGAACTCAAAGACTGGGCGGAGGAGCTCAGCATCCGGTGCGACGATCCGATCCGCCTGGCCCGCCGCCTGTTCGACGCGGATCTGCTTCGCGGATTCGACTGCGATCCGGCGGAGAAGACCCTCGAGATCCGCCTGCGTGATCCGGAGGTTTTTTACGCGCAATGGACGGGGCTGCTCCTGTCCAGCGGCGTGGCGGTGTATGAGATACGGAGCCGGACCCAGTCCCTGCGCCAGATCTTCGAGAAGGTCACCGCCTGAGCGCCACTCGATCCATGAGCGAATCCCTTTCCCATCCCGCGGCGGATCGAGCATCGGACAGGGATCGCCCGACGCCGTGGCGGCGGGCGTTGGGGGGGCTTTGGCGTCTGACCTGGAAAAGCCAGCTAACGCTGCGGCCCATGGCCCGCACGGCGGCCTTCCTGCTGGTGGTGCCGATCCTGGCGCACCTGACGTTTCGGGCGGACCAGCTCGAGCCCTATTATCGGTGGACGGCGGATTTCTACCTGCTGCTGCTGGTCCCGCTGTTTTGTCTGTATGGATGCGGCGGGCTGGTGCGCGACGATCTCCAGGGCCACACGCTGCCGTTTCTCCTGACCCGGCCCGTGGGCCGCGCCCGATTTTACCTGGCCAAGCTGGCATGCCAGCTGGCCTGGATCCAGCTGCTGCTGGGGATCGAGTGGCTTTTCCTGCTCGCGGTTGGGATCTGGCATCGAGCGCCGGATGCGGCCGCCATGAGCCTCCTGCTGCTCGGGGTGCAGATCCTGGCGGTTCTGGCTTACGGGACCCTGAGCGCCCTGTTCGGCCTGCTTCATTCCCGCTACCTCGTTCTGGGTCTCCTGTACGGATTCATCGTCGAGGTGGGCGTGGCGCGGATCCCGACCAACATCAATTCCTTTTCGTTTTCGCACCACCTCCAGACCCTGCTGGCCCGGCATCCGCCGCTGGCGGAGCTGCACGATTGGACGACGGAGGACGCATGGCTGGCGGTGCTGGTTCTGACGCTGGCGCCGGTGTTTGTCGCGGGCCTGGGCGCGCTCGTCTTCACCTTCAAGGAATACCTGCCGAGCGAGGAGATGCAGAAGTGATCTGACGGCTATCGGTTTGCAGGGCAGGGTTCAGCCGGCAAGAATGCCGGCGATCTTCGGGTGCGCATCCGCCTCCCGCCGGAATGGACGCGTCCGGCTAAATGGCTGGAGGCTGCTGCGAACGAGGACGTCCGCGCTCCGGAAGGCTTCGGAACCCGGGTCTCCTGGCCTGCAGCGCCGTCGGCTCGACAGAGATCAGCGCCGAGAAAGATCCCGGAGCTTATTGATGGCATCGAGGGCCTTGGCATCGCCGCGGTTGGCGGCGTCGTACATGGCATCGCTGACGGCGATCATGGCCTGGTCGATTGCGGCGCGCTGATCGCTGTTCAATCCGGTTTGGGTTCGGAGCTTCTGCATGATCAGCGTGGCGCCGATGAAATCGTTCGATCCCATGGCCGCGCGGCCTTTGTCCCAGGCCGACTTGATGTCGGCGGGGGCAGTTGCGAATGCCTGGTCTTCCTTGCCGCCGATGGTGGCGCTCGACTGCTGCTTGCCGCAGCCGGCCACCAGGGGGATCAGGGCGACCAGGGCCATGCCCAGCCATTGCATCCAATTCCTCATATGATTTTCCTGGACGAGATACTTGGCGGGCCGCGGGAAACGGGGGGCGCGATCCGCGATCGAGAGGCGCCTACTGGCCGCCGTTGGCTTTGCCGGGGTTGCACCAGAGCAGTCCGGGCATCGCCAGCTGCTCCCCCTCGAACCGTTCGAACTTGATGAAGTCGACATGGCCGCCGAAGGCGGTGATGACGGCGCCTTTGACGTGCCATTTGCCGACACCCTCGCCGCGGTCGGGGAAGCTGCTGGCATCGTTGTAGGCAAAGGAACCGATGATCGCTCCGGTGTTGGGATTGACCTTCTTTTCGTCGGGCTCCCACTGCATATAGGCGGTGGGCTTGAACATCGTGACCTTGTAGCTATTCGGCCGCTGATCCTGGATATTGCCATATCCGCAGACGGCGCCGTTCATGATGTAGGTCGAGAGCTTGTTGGCGCGGCCGACCCAGTACCTGTTGACGGAGGCATTAGTCTTGTCCAGCGGGCAGAGATAGACCTTGCTGTTCTTGATGTAGGTCCAGTACTGGCCGCCTTCATAAGCAGCGTTGCGGTTGTTGCGGTACAGGATCGAGGTGATATCCGGCGGCGCTCCGCCGACGGGGTTGTAGAGCCAGCCGCGGTAGGTATTGCCCCAGTTCGGATACACCATCTGGTCGTTATTATCGTTGGCGTACATCATCATGGACAACGACAGCTGTTTGTTGTTGCTGACGCAATAGGTCCGCTGGCTTTTCTCCTTGGCCTTGGCCAGGGCCGGCAGGAGCATGCCCGCCAGGATCGCAATGATCGCGATGACCACTAGCAACTCGATGAGCGTAAAGCCGCGTCCGGCCCGACAACGATTCCGCATGAATAACGACTTCATATGCAATGTAACATCTTCAGGCTTGCCGCACATTAGCGGGAACGCACGCCCGCTGTCAATCATCCGCTCGAGAGGCGCGCGACCAAAGCAAGACGCCATCTGGCCCGCCCATCGTGAGCTAACATTCGAATCGCGCGCTTGAACAGTGTGCCTTTGCAGGCACAGGATCATTCCTCGGACCGGCCGAAGGCGGCCAGGCTATCGAGGACCGTGACGCCGTTTTGGAGGAGGGCATCGATCGCGGCGTCCGGGTGATCGAACCGGAACACCAGCAGGGCTTTATGCGATTGGCGGAGGGAGAAGGCGTACATGTATTCCACGTTGACGCCGACCTTCTCGATGCCGTCGAGGATCTCGAGCAGGCCGCCGGCGCGGTCGGGCACTTCGATCGCAACCACCTCGGTGACCTTGACGACGCATCCACCCTTTTCGAGGATCTGGCGAGCCTTCTCCCAATCCCGAAGGATCAGCCTCAGGATGCCAAACTTCTCGGTGTCAGCCAGCGAGAGGGTGATAATGTTGAGGCCGGCCTGCGCGAGCAGGCGGCAGGGGGTGCTCAGGGCGCCCGGCTTGTTTTCGAGGAACAAGGAGAGCTGATGAATTTTCATGGGGAGGACCTGGGTGGGGGAGTTACAAGGTGCGCCGATCGATGACGCGCTTGGCCTTGCCTTCGCTGCGCTGGATCGTATGGGGCTCGACGAGGCGGACCGCGACGCGGAGGCCGATCGAGTTTTCGATGCCGCGGGCCAGGCGGGCCTGGAGATCCTCGAGCGCGCTGATGCGGTCGCTGAAGAACTCGGGGGTGACTTCGACCTGGACCTCGACCTGATCGAGGCCTTGTTCGCGGGCGAGGATGATCTGGTAATGAGGCAAGGTGCCCTCGATGGCCAGCAGGGCGGCCTCGATCTGGGAAGGGAACATGTTCACGCCGCGGATGATGAGCATGTCATCGCTGCGCCGGGCGATCCGCTCGATCCGGCGGATGGTCCGGCCGCACGGGCATTCTTCGGGGATGATGGCGCTGATATCGTGCGTGCGATACCGGATCATGGGCATGGCGCGCTTGGTGAGCGTGGTGATGACCAGCTCGCCTTCCATGCCGTCCGGCACCGGCTGATCGGTTTCGAGGTCGATGATTTCCGGATAGAAATGATCCTCGAACATGTGGAGGCCGGTGTGGTGGCCGCACTCGATGGCCACGCCGGGGCCGATGATCTCGGACAGCCCGTAGATGTCGAACGCCTCGATGTTGCTCTCGGCCTCGATCCGCAGGCGCATCGCCTCGGTCCAGGGTTCGGCTCCGAACACGCCGGCCCGCAGCGGGAGCTCGCGGATGTTGACTCCCTGGGCCTGGCACTGGTCGAGCAAGTGCAGAAAATAGCTCGGGGTGCAGCAGATGGCGGTGACGCCGAAATCCTTCAAGACCATGATCTGGCGCTGGGTATTGCCGCCGGAGATGGGGATCACGGTGGCGCCGAGGCTCTCGGCGCCGTAGTGGGCGCCCAGCCCGCCGGTGAACAGCCCGTAGCCGTAGGCGTTCTGAATGATATCGCCCTGATGCAGCCCGCAGGCGGCGAAGCTGCGGACCATGACGGCGGTCCAGACCGCCACATCCTCTCGAGTGTAGGCCACGACGATCGGCTTGCCCGTGGTCCCGCTCGAAGCATGCAACCGCACCACCTCCTGCATCGGGCTGGCAAACATGCCGAAGGGGTAGGTGTCGCGCAGATCGGTCTTTTGGGTGAACGGCAGCCGCCCGAGGTCCTCGAGGGACCGCAAGGAGTTCGGCGTCAGGTTCTTTTCATCCATTCGCTGCCGGAACAGGGCCACATGGTCATAGGCCCGGCGCACCACGCTCTTGAGCCGCCGCAACTGCAGATCGCGCAACTGCGGGACCGGCAGGTAATCCGACGCGCTGGCCGGATGAAAACCCTGTCCCTGATCGCACCATAGTTCGCTCATAATCGTCGATGGGTTGGCTTGGTAACCGCTGTCATCTTGACCAAACGGCCCGCCAGGCGCAACCATGAAAGCACGCGATGAAAACAGATCGATCAGTTCGGCGGTTCGGAAGGCAATGGGAAAAGGATCGGCGGGAAGCGGGCCGCGCGACGGGCTTGCTGCTGGCGCTTCTGCTGTCGGCGGCGGGCGCCCTTGCGGGAGCGGCCCCGGACGGCGCCGTTCGATGGTCCGCCGATTTCGAGGCCGCCGAGCCGGGTAAGCTTCCGGAGGGCATGCTGGTGATCGACGGCGCCTTTGCCGTGCAGCGGGACGGCGCGAACAAGGTGCTCGAGCTGCCCGGCGACCCGCTCGAGAGCTACGGCGTGCTGTTCGGGCCCGCGGAATCGGCCGGGCTCGAAGTTTCGGCGCGGATCCGCGGCGCCCGCCAAGGGCGTCGGATGCCGGCTTTCGGCGTCGGTCTCAACGGGGTGGGCGGGTTCCGGCTGCAGGCCAGCCCCGCCCGAAGAGCGATCGAGCTGTTCCGGGACACTCGGCTCCTGGCGCAAGCGCCACTCACCTGGCAGTCGGGCCAGTGGATGCAGTTCCGGCTCCGGGTCCGTGCGCGCGACGGGCTGTGGCGCGTCGAGGGCAAGGCCTGGACGGCCGGCCAGCCCGAGCCCGGAGAATGGATGATCGTGCACGATCTGTCGGCCCAGCCACCCGCGGGCCGGGCGGCGATCTGGGGCTTTCCATTCGCCAGCACTCCCATCCAGTTCGATGACCTCGAGGTCTGCGCCGTTCCGGACGAGAAATAGCGGCAAACATGAGTCGATCATGAAACTGCATCGTATGTTTCCGCCCCGATGGGCGGGGTTCATCACGGCTGGATGGATGCTCAGCCTGGCGATCGGCATGGCGGCTGCGGGATTCAAGGCCGGGGTTGCCCGGGCGCCCATCACGCCGGACTTGCCTTGCTGGCTGTCGGGGTTCGCCGCGCGGACCCATCCCGCGGTCGAGGTGGCGATGCCGCTGTGGGCCAAGGCGCTGGCGCTCGAGGATCGCCAGGGCCGGCAGGCCGTGTTCGTCAGCACGGATTTGATCGGATTGCCCGGGGCGCTATCGGACGCGGTGGCCGCCCGCGTCCATCGCGAGTTCGGGATCGAACGCGCCCGGCTGGTTCTGAACTCGACCCATACCCATAGCGGGCCGGCCGTTCATCCCAACTTGTCCGTCATGTTTGACTGGGGCCCCGAGGACCAGCGCCGCGCCGAGGAGTATGCGAATGAATTGACGGAGCGGCTGGTTCGTGTGGTCGGCGACGCTTTGCGCGATCTGGCGCCCGCCGAGCTGGACACCGGCCACGGCCGGGCCACATTCGCCATGAATCGCCGCCAGTTCGTCGCCAATGGCATCCGAAACGGGCTCAATCCAAGCGGGCCCTTCGATCACGATTACGCGTTGCGGATCAAGCGGTCGTACCCGCGCGAAAACATGGTCGTGGCTGGCTACTCCCACGATGTCATGGGCTATATCCCCTCGCAACGGATCTTGCGCGAAGGCGGCTACGAAGCCGTGGAAAGCATGATCTATTACGGCCAGCCGGGGCCATTCCAGCCGGATGTCGAGGAGCGCGTGATGCGCGGCGTGGACCAAGTGCTGCGCGAAGCCGGCGCCGCGAAGCCCCGCTGATTGGATCGACCCAGCGGCCCATCAACGAAAGACCCACGTCAAGCAGGGCGCCACCACCAGGCTGGGCAGATAATCCGACAGATCCACGCGCAACAATTCGAGCACCACCAGGCCGACACAGCAGATCACGATGCCCCCCGTGGCGCTGATCGATTCCAGCAGCGCCCAGTCGTACAAGACGGGGGCCACAAAGCGCGCCAGCAAGGTGAGGGTTCCCTGATACGCCAGCACCGGGACGGCCGACAGGATCACCGTCCATCCGAATGTCCGGGCGAAGACGATGGTGGCGAGACCGTCCATGGCCGCCTTGATGGCCAGTGTCCGATACGAGCCGAGCAACCCTTCCTGCAGCGATCCCAGTATGGCCAGGGGCCCGACGCAAAACAGGAGAGTGCAGGCGAGGAACCCGTCCGGGACGGGCTGACCGGGGGAGTGCTGGGCCTGCTGGAACCGGCTTCGGGCCCAAGCGCCGGCTCGGTTTAGACGTTTTTGCAGGCCGAGCCCCCGCCCGATCCAGCGCCCGAGAATCATTGCCGCCAGCAGGATCAGGACCTGGCGGAGGATCTGAAGCGGCCGGCCGTTCAAGCCGGCCCACACCATGCTCAGGCCCACATAGACCGTGAAGGCGCCCAGAGCGCGCTGGAGCAGCACCTGCCGGGCATGAGACAGCTGGCGTGCCACGCCAAGGCCGAGCAGGCCTCCCGCCACAATGGCCGCGACGTTGAGCGCGGTGCCGATCATCGGCGCTCCGGGGCGAAGGGCCCGATGGCGCGGATGCCTGTGACGTGCTCAGGGTTCATGCCAAATGACTCGCGGTTTGTTCTTGCACAGGCCATTACCTTGGCGAAATCGCAGGGCCCGCTCAAGGATTTCCGTCCGGCGAGCGCAGTCGCGCGATTGCCACGGGCGGAGGTTTTGGTAGGATGGGGGCATGATCATCGGCGTTCCCAAGGAAATCAAGGCTCAGGAGAGCCGAGTCGCCCTGGTGCCATCGGCGGTGTACCAACTGGTCCGGCGGGGCCACTGCGTGGTGGTCGAGCGGGGCGCCGGCCTCGGCGCGGGATATCCGGACGCGGACTACGAGCAGGCCGGGGCGCGTCTGGTGGGGGAGCACAAGGCGGTGTTTCAGGAGGCGGATCTAGTGGTCAAGGTCAAGGAGCCGCTGCCGGAAGAGCAGGCGCTCCTGCATCGGGATCAACTGTTGTTCGCCTATTTGCATCTGGCGGCGGACCGGCAGCTGACGGAGGGGCTGATGCGATCGGGCGTGACGGCGCTGGCCTACGAGACGCTCGAGGTGAACCGGCGTCTTCCGCTGCTCGAGCCCATGAGCGAGATTGCCGGCCGGATGTCGATCGTGGTGGGCGCCAATTTTCTGGCGAAGCATTTCGGGGGCAGCGGGGTGCTGCTGGGAGGGGTGCCCGGGGTGCTGCCGGGCCGGGTCGTCGTGCTCGGCGGCGGGGTCTCGGGTGTGAACGCCGCCCAGACCGCGACCGGCCTCGGCGCCGACGTGATCATCCTCGAGGTCGACCTGGACCGGATGCGGTTTCTGGACATCACCCTGCACACGGCGCACACGCTTTACTCGGACGAGATCCACCTGCTCGAGCTCCTGCCCCAGGTGGATCTGCTGGTGGGGGCGGTGCTCGTGCCGGGCGCCCGGGCCCCCACGCTCATCCGGCGCGAGATGCTGCGCCGGATGCGGCCGGGGAGCGTGCTGGTGGACATCGCGATCGACCAGGGCGGGTGCGCCGAGACATCCCGGCCGACGACCCTGGATCAGCCGGTCTATGTCGAGGAAGGCGTGATCCACTATTGCGTGACTAACAGGCCGGCCGCCTACGCGCGCACGGCGACGCTCGGTCTGACCCACGCGACCTGCCGCTATATCGAGACGCTGGCCGATCATGGCCTGGCCGAAGCCTGCCAGCGCCAGCCCGCCGTCCGCAGCAGCATCAATGTCATGAACGGCCAGCTCACCTGCCGCGCCGTGGCCGAGGCCCACGGCATGGAGTGGCAGGCGCCGGTCGTTTGAAAAGCCGCGCCGTTCAATCCAATCCGCGGAACGGATTCACAACCGTCACGCCGCCGTAGTCCTGCCCATCGTTGAAATCCTGCGAGAGCACGCGCCGAGCGCCCAGCTCCTGGGCGGCGGCCAGGATGGCGGCATCGTACGGGTGAATTCGGTAGCGGTCAGCCAGCCGAAAGGCCTGCCGATACAGGCCGTCGGTGCCGGGCACGCACGGGAAAATCAGAATCCGTTCCAGAAAAGCCGACACCTTGATGGCAGGGACGGGGCGCTCGATCTTGCGCGTGGCGACCACCCAGGTTTCCATCAGCACTTGGTACGATGTGCCGAAGTCCTCGGTGGCAATTAAGTCCGCGGCCCGATCCCGCCGGGCTCGCTCGGCCGGCGCATCGGACAGCGCATAGAGGAGGACGTTGCTGTCCAGCAGCACGTCAGCGGCGGGCATGACGCTCCTCCCGGGGAGGGATTCGGCCGATTTTGCCGCCGAAGCGGCCGATCATGTCCTGGATCTCGCGGCGGGCCTGGGCCCGGCGTTCTTCGGCGTCCGACAGGCCGCGCAAATACTCGCGGACCATGCCCGACAGAGTGGTCCTGCGCTGGGCGGCCAGGATCCGCGAGCGGTCATACAGCTCGTCATCGATGCTCAAGGTGATGTTCTTCACAATGACACAGTAACTGTGATTCTGTGCAATATCCAGCGAAAAAGGGCGAGATTCCACTGCTCACCATTGCCGGTGCAGGAAAACGGGTGGCGAGATGTGCTCATGCGAGATTGTTGAACACCGGAAAACTGTGAAGTTGATTCGAGGGGCCACGGATCGACAGCGCTTGCTGCACTCAGCAGGCAGGCATCATGGATTTCCTTCGTAGCGTGCCGCCGCCCCGCCGCCACCCACGCCATTGCACCCGCACCCAGGCTTGGAAGCATTCACGATGTGGAAATCGTCGGCCATGGTTTACCTGCGCTGGACATGCCTTAAACATAACCGCCCCGAGCCCCTTTGTCTGGCACCCCGCGAAACCGAAGTTCAACGATGAGGATGGGATAAATGCCCCGCGTTTTTTCCGGGCAAATGACTTGGGCAGCAGTCCAGCGTCAATTCGCGAACTTGCAGCTCTGGTCTTTGGCTTGATACTGATCGCCTGGGATGCAAGAATGCACTCTTGCATGGAACCGCGAAGGGAAAAAACGGTTGTGATAATTTCAAGCAAAATCCTAAAGATACAGCTTTTTTCCCGTTCCGCGGTCCAATTCGACAATGGGTCTACCTCACTTCTTCATTGAAAAACGTACCGGTGCCAAGACATCATCTGCGCTCGGAATTTTCCAGAGTCTCCCTATGACGCCGTACCATTCTTCTCCGTGGCTGATGCATCTCCGCCTTCCTTTCGTTTTGTTGACCATCTTGTGCGTCAGGTCGGCGCTTGCCGACGTTATCGTGATCACGAACAACGTGGCCGTCACGACGTCGGATATGTCCTACGAGCACCACGACTTGATCGTTTCGAATGCGACGCTGACAGTCCATGGCAGTCACCAATTCGGTCTGTTGCAATTGACCAATCAAGGCGTCCTGGCAGTTCAAGGAGGCGGTCTCTCCTGCTCCCGTTTCGCCTCCGGCGAATCCACTTGTTGGCTGCACAACGGGGCATCCCTGAATGCAACTTCAGATGTCAGCCTTCTCAGCAACTCGGTGATTTGGTGTGAGGGGATGAACCGATCGAACAAGGTGAACGAGGTTTGGGCGGGCGTGGGGGTGACGATCGATGCGAGCAACCTTGTGGTGGATGCAACGTCGAAGATCAGCGCGGATGGACTGGGATATACGTCCCTGGCCAATGGGACCGGCGGCGGTCCTGGGGGCGGAGGCTATGGCGGAAACGGCGGGGCCGGCGGCGCGTATGGGGGCAACGGCGGGTATGGTTGCAGTTGGCCAACAGAATCAAGCCCATATGGTTCTGCATTGACGCCGCTGGATCTCGGCTCTGGTGGTGGCGGACACGGTGTAAATGGCGGCGGGGCCGTCTGTTTGTTGGTCTCCGGAGTCTTCACGCTGGACGGGGCTGTCACGGCCAACGGTGTGCAACCGGGCACGTTTAACTCTCGGTGGGGAGGCGGCTCAGGCGGGTCCATCCTCGTGCAGACCTACCGGCTGACTGGAAGTGGCCAGTTGACCGCCCATGGGGCCAATGGATGCCAGCAGTCGGGCGGGGGCGGCGGGGGGCGGATTGCGGTGTATTACGAGGAAAGCGCCTTTTCCGGCATGAGCAATTGCAGCGTGTCCAACGGGTTGGAGAATTTGGGCACTGACGATTACCCTGCCTCGTCTGACGGTCAACCTGGGACCTGCGGCTTCTTCGACACCTCGGTGGCGAATCAGCATCTCCATGTCCTGGACAGTTATCGTGTCGAGGCTGGTTTGACACAAAGCTATGCCGCAGTGATCGTCGAACCGGGAGCCGTGTTAACCGTTCAGAGCAACGCCGTGATGCATGTGCTGGGGGACTTCTTGCTTTCCGATGGCGCGGTTGTGCGTGTGGAAGAGGGCGGGACACTTGAACCGCAAGGTCGGTGCGCATTTGCGGTTGGTGGTTCAATTTCGCTTCAAGGCGGCGCCGATTTGACCGTGACAAACCTGCCAACCATGTTGGGTGGACAGATCGACCTTCAAGGTGGGGCACGATTGCGGTTGCCTGAAACGACGCGATTGGAAAGCTGCGAAGTGACAATGGACGCTCTGTCGGATTTGGAGACCGCGGCAACCCTGACACTTTGCCGAACGGAGATGCGGCTATTGGGGGAGCACGCGTTTGGCGCGCTGAATCTTCTGAGCAACTCGGTGATTTGGTGTGAGGGGATGAACCGATCGAACAAGGTGAACGAGGTTTGGGCGGGCGTGGGGGTGACGATCGATGCGAGCAACCTTGTGGTGGATGCAACGTCGAAGATCAGCGCGGATGGACTGGGATATACGTCCCTGGCCAATGGGACCGGCGGCGGTCCTGGGGGCGGAGGCTATGGCGGAAACGGCGGGGCCGGCGGCGCGTATGGGGGCAACGGCGGGTATGGTTGCAGTTGGCCAACAGAATCAAGCCCATATGGTTCTGCATTGACGCCGCTGGATCTCGGCTCTGGTGGTGGCGGACACGGTGTAAATGGCGGCGGGGCCGTCTGTTTGTTGGTCTCCGGAGTCTTCACGCTGGACGGGGCTGTCACGGCCAACGGTGTGCAACCCGGTACGTTTAACTCTCGGTGGGGAGGTGGAGCTGGAGGCTCCGTACTTGTGCAGACACGCCGGTTGGCCGGGACAGGACGACTGGCGGCAACCGGCGCCGTTGGTTGTCAGCAGTCGGGAGGGGGCGGGGGTGGTCGTATAACGGTATATTCTGAGCAAACGGATTTCATTTATGGCACCAACTGCACGGTGGCTGGCGGTGGTGGGATGGGACACTGGTATTCCACCAATGGTCAGCCCGGGTCAATGTACTTCCTCAACAGCATGCCGCCGATCTTGATCCTCAACCAAACCAACCGATTCCTTGTCCACGGAATGGTTTTGCTGGATTGGCTTGCGTGTGCCGGTCTTGGAGTCGCCGGTTATGTGGATGTTTTCGCAGACAGGGACGGTCACGCCACCACCTTGGCTGTTCATCAGCCCATGGAATCCGGCTTTGTCTGGGATGCTACTACGCTATCCGATGGGCCTTGTCAAATTCGCGTACTCTTGAAGGATGGCTCGGGCAGACTTCTTAAAGAACAGAGGCACGTCTTTACTGTAATGAATCAAGGTGTCGCCTGGCATGGCGGCACAATTACCAGTAATGAAGCTTGGGCCCCGGACACAATCCATATTGTGGATCAAAACGTGGTGGTCGCGCCTGGCGTCACTCTTACGATACAGCCGGGGGCCATTGTCAAGTTCGATGGCCATGTGGGGATTTTATTGAAAACCGGGTCCACGCTCGCAGCCCAGGGAACCACTGAACTACCCATTTTCATGACCAGTTTCAGAGACGATTCAGTGGGTGGAGACAGCAACCTGGATGGAAATCAGTCCATTCCAGTGGCGGGCGACTGGAATGGGATCGAAATGGAAGGCTCCGCAAGTCTATTGGCCAATGAAACCACGAGGCTGCGGTACATCTGCGTAGCGCACCCAGGTGGAACTCTGGCGAGGAACGAGACGTGGCTAGGGGGTCAGACTCACTACGTCGCCGACCAGGTAACCGTTCCCGCTGGTATGGTGTTGACGATAGCCCCGGGAACAGTCGTGAAGTTTGCCCCACGTAAGGGGATTACCGTCAACAGCGGTGGCTGCCTCATCGCCGCAGGAACCGTGGCCATGCCGATTGCATTTACCTCGGAACGTGACGATTCGGTGGGAGGTGATACAAACGCAGACGGGAACACCACCACACCGGCCGCCGGCGATTGGGATTCAATTTACGTCAGCGGCCAAGCCACCTTTGATCATGTGATCATGCGCTACGGGGCGGGGAATGCTGATAGTGTGGCTGGCTTGGTCACCAGCAGCGGCAGCAGCTCAGTGGTCAGCATTGCCAATTCGATTCTGCGCCAGGGTCTTTACGTCGGTATTCAAAATGCGGCGGGAACCATGCTGGTGACAAATTGCGTGATCACGGGATGCGACCGCGGTTTCCAGGCCGGTTTGAGTGGCAGCGCCTCGGCAACAGTTGTCAATTGCACCTTGGACGACAATAATGTCGGGATGTTCTTCCATGGCGGAACCGTCAACGTCGCCAATACAATCGTCGCCCACAGCGTTCAGTTCGGCATCGCCAATTGCTGCGGCAGCATTGTTTCCTCATTCCGATACTGCGATGTCTGGTCGGCCACCGGGCAGAACTACGCCTCGTCCCAGTGGCAAATGCCGGACCAGACTGGCCAAAACGGAAACATTTCCACCGATCCATGTTTCAAGAACGCAGCCCATGGTGACTTTCGGCTCAACTACCGCTCCCCTTGCATTGACTCGGCGGACGGCCCGAGTTCACCCCTCACCGACGGCATGGACGCACCGCGATACGACGACCCGCGCACGACCAACACAGGCATCGCGTGCATCCAGGGCGCTTTCGCCGACATGGGGGCATTCGAGTTTGTGGAGACGGCTGATTCACAGATTGACCTGATCGCGGTTGACGTGGTCGGCCCGTCCGCAGTGGAGGCAGGGACGCAAGCCACCGTGTGCTGGAAGGTGCGCAATCTCGGCACCGGAACAGATCCCGGGGCCTGGCATGACCGAATCATGCTGGTCCCTGATAATCCGGGCCCGCACGACGTGCCCCTCGCCGCAGCGGAGGTGTTCTCCACTGGAACGCTTGGTCCCGGTCAGGACAAAGCATTCTCCACCGAAGTCCGTGTCTCCGGCGGCACGGAAGGCCGTTGGCGCTGGGCGGTTCAGGCCAACTGCCGCGGCGAGATGTTCGAGGGGGCAAAGTGGACCAACAACACCGGTTACGCCAATAGTCCGCTCGACCTCCAAATCCCGGAGCTCCCCACAAATGGAACGTCTGTTACCAGTCGTTTTGACCAGATTGCTGAACCGCGCTGGTTCAAGTTCAAGCCCGGTGGCGGTCAGGAAGTGCTCGTGACGCTTGACCGCGACGGCAGCGAAGGATGGACCAAGCTTTATCTTGGCGACGGCTATGTGCCAACGGAGCAAGACTTCCTCTCCAAGGACAAGATGTGGATGGTTCCCGACGTGGTCATTCGCGCATCCGAAACAGCGGACAAGACCTATTATCTCATGGCCTGGCCGGGAGGTCTGCCGACCGGGGGGGCTGGATTCACGATCAAGGCCGAGATACTGCCTTTCGAGATCCAAAGTCCATCTTCGGCTGTGGTGCTGTCCGCCTGGGGCGGCGGCACGCGTGTCTTGCGCATTGACGGCGCACGATTTGCCGAGGGAACGACTTTTTCACTGCGCAACGCTCACGGGAGTGTGCACGAGCCGATTCAAGCAGTGATCATCGACTCCAGCCGCGCAGAATTGACTTTCGAGGCCTCCACCCTGCCCCCCGGACGTTACGACTTGGTGGCGAACAACGGAGAACAAACCACAGAGGCGCAGGATTATCTCATTGTTCAAGCCGAGCAACCCACGCAGACAGGGAATCCGCAAGGCAGTCTTCCATGTGTCTTTATACCACCACGCGGGCTCAGTTTCCATGTCGTCTACCCGGGCCCTATCCGCTGGGGCCGCACCGCCCGCGTTTCAATTCAGTACAAGAATTACACGAGCTGGTATGTCTTCGCCCCGCTTGTTCGCATTTCGGTTTCAGGCGTTGCTTTTCGTTTCGTTGACAAGGCGAGGTATGGTGACGGCTGGTTGTCCTCAGCCGTGGTCCCGATCACTGGTAACGGAGCGACACCTGGCCGTGTCCTGCATGGAGAAGGTGGTTCGATCGAATTGCAGGTCTTCGCCATTGCTGGGAACGCTTTTTACTCGGTGAATGTTTACGGAGCGTCAGAGAACAACCTGCCTATGGACTGGGACTCCCACAAAGCTGAATTGAAACCCAGCTTTATCGCTGACGAGGCTTGGAACCCGATATTTAACAACTTCAAGAACAATATCGGCACGACATATAGCGCGGTGAATGAATCGATTGCCGACGACGTGGATTACCTTTCTCGCCTTGGGCAACCGGTTCACGACTTGAACCGCCTCCTCTCGTTCGAGTTGAACCGGGCCGGGCTGCTCACGATTGCACGGCGGTACGCGGTGGGTGCCTTTGGACGTGGCCGGCCGGCGTTCTGGGAAGTGAGCGTGCAATCAACGCCCGATGGCCAGGTGACGGTTTATTACGGCGCCATCCCCTGGCGACGATTTGACAAACAGGCCGACGGCAGTTATGCGGGCTCACCGGGAGACCACGCCTCTCTTTTCCTCAGCAACGGGGTATTCCGGTTGCGAGAGAAGGATGGCCAAGTCATGCAGTTCACGGACGCCGGGGCATTGGACTATACGGAAGACCGAAATGGTAATCGCGCCACGTTCCATTACAGCGGCAGCAGGTTGATATCCATCACCGACACCAAAGGCGACGTTACGACGATACAGTGGAATCCCGGCGGTTGCGTCGCGAATATTGTCGATCCGGTCGGCCGGAGCGTCAGTTTCGGGTACGACGCATCAGGAGAACTCCTTATAACCATCTCCAGTGCGCAGGGCACAACCCGATTTACCTACACAGATGGCGGCTCACCTGCCTCCCGACACGCGGTTGCGTCGGTCATATTTGCCGATGGGACACACCAGTACTATGAATATGACTCCCAGGGCCGCATCGCCCGCGCTTACCGGGACGGCGGTCAAGAGGCGACGGTCTATGGCTATAGCAGTTGGTATAGCACCAGAGGGGCCACGTTCGTTCAGCCATCTGGAGAGGGGACGACTTGGATCTACTACGGAGCGGACGGCGACGTCGCCAAGGTTGTGGGGCCGTCCCATGAGAATCTCCAGATCAGCCGCGACGCGGCTGGCAACCCGATTTCCGTCGTCGGTCCTGGCGGGGCCAAGGTCAGTCTCAGCTATGACGGTCTCGGCAACGTGGGCCAATGGGAAGATCCACAGGGCAACCGGTTCTCGGCTTCGTACGACCGGTCATTCAACCAACTCACGTCTTTGAGGGATGCCCGTGGCAACACCAAATCCTACGGCTACGACGGCGTGGGAAACCTCGCGAGCATCCGGTATCCTGGCGGCGGCGCGGAGCATTACCAGTATGACGCTCGCGGCAACCTCACCAACTGGATCAACGGGCGGGGCCAGTCCATCGACTATGCCTATAACGAGAAGGATTTGCTGACTCGAAAGGTTTATCCCGATGGGAGTGTTGTTAGCTATGACTACGACGCCCATCGAAATCTCGTAAATATTTCAAACCAGACCGGGGTCATAAGCGTGGAATACGATGCGGCGGATAGGGTAACGCGCGTCAGCTACCCGAACGGCCGCTACCTGCGCTACGAGTACGATGCCGAGGGCCGCAGAACCAATATGGTGGCCCAGACTGGCTTCGCCGTCCAATACACCTACGACGCCCAAGGGCGGCTCGCGTCGCTTCGCGACGGGTCCGGTACGGCCATTGTCGCATACACTTACAATAACGCCGGCCAACTGATTCGCCGAGACCGCGGCAACAACACGCACAGCACTTATGCATATGACCGCTCTGGGCGCATGACCAATATCGTCCACTTCGGCGTTGTTAATCAGGTGGTAAGTCGCTACGCATACGCCTACGATACAGCCGGTCGCCCGATTACAATGACCACACTTGAAGGCACTTGGAGCTACAAATATGACCAACTCGGCCAGTTGACCCGTGTAACTACACCGGCAGGGCGGATCATCGAGTACGCCTATGATGCCGCCGGGAACCGGACCAGCGTCACCGACAACGGCGTGACGACCTACTACATTGTGAATCAGGACGACCAGTACACGCAGGTCGGCGGCGATGTCTTCAGTTATGACGGCGATGGCAACCAGATCGGCCAGACCGGGCCGGCTGGCAGCCAAACCTTCGGGTACAACGCCGAGAACCGGATGGTATCCAGTGTCACCGCTGACGGCACGCTGACTTACGAATACGATGAACTGGGCAACCTGCGCCGAACCACGCGAAATGGCGTTCTGACCGAGTACCTGCTCGATCCCTTTGGCTTGGGCGACGTGGTGGGCGAGTACTCGGCCGGCGGTGGTATACAGGCAATGTACTTTCACGGGCTCGGACTGGAAGCCGTCCAGCGGCCTGCTGGATCACGAGACTATTTCTCCTACGACCGCATGGGCAACACCATGCAAGTCGTGAACGAATTTGAGGTGGCGCTGAATCACTATGCGTATTTGCCGTTTGGCGAAAGGTCGAGTTCCTCAGAGGAGGTGGCGAATCAGAACGCTTTTGTGGGGATGTGTGGTGTGTTAAGTGTGGGAGATGGTCTGGACTATATGCGCGCGCGATTCTATTGTGCTGCCTTTGGGAGGTATTTCTCACGAGATCCTATCGGACTAGAAGGTGGAGGTGTTAATTTGTATTCTTATGTCAACAATAGTCCGACAGCATATTATGATCCAGATGGGTTGATTTTCCGATCAGGTGGGAGACAGGATTCCGGGCAAGACGGGCCAACTGCAGCGACCTACGTCAGATCCAGGCGCACAATCAACGGATTAGTCGGTGACATTCGATTACTCAGTGGAGGTCTACAGCTGCAAGGCCACCTTAGCAATATTGGCAGAATTCTATCTATATTGACTGGCCAAAAGTGGAATGTGGCGCCACACTTTGGTGGCAACTTCACGGGAATAGACCCCGTGAAGCACGTAGTAGATCCCATGTTGAAAACCGCAGATAAGTACAACACAGAAAAGAATATCGTAGATGGCCATGACCTCCGATGGGGCCACACATGGTCATGGAATCCTGGGGCGAATGAAGCTCTCTGGATGGCGGCTTTGGGTGACGAGTTGGGGAGTGCAAACGGCTCTATCGTCGGCTCTCAAGACCCGAACGACATTGTCGGCCCGGGTGGGTTTGGTGACCAAAGGTGGATCGCCTCCCAGCAGGTCCTGCCTTACAAGATTCAATTCGAGAACATAAGCAGCGCCACTGCGGCGGCGCAGTTCATCGTGGTCACCAACCAGATGGATGCGAACCTCGATCTGGCGACATTCCAACTGGACCAATTCGGAATCGGCACGAAAGTCTTCGATATTCCTGCGGGGCTGAACCATTACACCAAGCGCCTCGACCTGCGGCAGACGACCGGCCTGTACGTGGAGTTCTCGGCGAATTTGGACGCCAACACCGGCCTGGCCACCTGGCGTTTCGATTCAATTGACCCGGTCACTGGTCTGGCCACTGAAGACCCGATCGCCGGCTTCCTGCCGCCTAACACGAACGCCCCGTGCGGCGAGGGCTTCGTGAGTTACCGGATCCAGTGCAAGACCAACACCAGCTCACGAGCTCAGATTGTCGCCGTGGCGAAGATCATCTTTGACGCGAACGAGGCCATCGCAACCCCCACCATTACCAATGCGGTGGATGCCGCCGGGCCGGTGAGTTCGGTAGCCGCACTGCCGGCGATCTCGCCGAAGAACTTCGGGGTGAGTTGGTCCGGGTACGATTTGGATTCCGGGCTAAAGGACTTCACGATCTATGCGGCACGAGAAGATGATCCTCACGCCCCCTGGGTGTCATCCACTACCAACAATAACGCCGCGGTCGCTGGCGAGCCCGGCGTGAAGTACAGCTTCTTCAGCATCGCTCGCGACAATGCGGGCAATGTCGAAACGGCGAAGACGACCTTCGACGCCATAACCCATACTGCATTCGGCATCACTTTTATGCAGAAGGTGTTGGGAGCAGACTTTCAGACGGTGATCGGGTGGGAGAGCGCGACTGGGAAGGTTTACGAGCTATGGGGCACGACGAATCTGGCATCGCCGATGGTTCCCCTCATGACAGATATACCCGGAACGCCCCCGGAGAACCTCCTCACCAACGAGACCATCAACGCAGACGCCGTGTTCTACCGGATCCAGACGAAATAGGGCTCCGCACCACTGGGGCGGGAGCAAGAGTCACCTGGTCGATCTCGAGTGGTGGAATTCCCCAATCGTCGGGGCCGTAGGTGGATTGGTTCTGATACACGTTGGACGACGTGGCTTTGGCTTTTGTCGTGAGCGAAGCCGAGCCGGGCACGCTGATCGCCGGGAGCCGCAGCGCGTCGGTGTCGAGTTCGAGCGCCACGATCGTGTCAAGCGGGGCGCGGTCGCCTTCCGGCACAGAGATCTACAGCCCAGCCTCATGCCGGCCGCGTGCACGGCAGCGGCGAGCTCGGCGCAAACGTCGCGTTGGAAGGGCGTGGCGGCGATGTTGTAGGGGTCCGTCTTCGAGTCCCAGAGCAGGAAGCCGTCGCAGTGCTTGGCGGTGAGGACCATGTATTTCGCGCCGCCGCCGCGGGCGGCGGCCACCCACTGCGCGGCGTTGAAGCTGCTGGGATTGAAATCCCTGAAGAGGTTGTCGTAGACGTCGGCGGGGATCTTTCCCTTGTTGGGGCTGTGGGGGTGGCGGGAGTGGCGGGGCTCGAACCCGTAACCTCTGCCGTGACAGGGCAGCGCTC